>JBGALO010000024.1:0-17606 GCA_044223825.1 Cyclobacteriaceae bacterium
GCGGCACGAGCTACAACAAAGTGTATAAAACACGGCTGGGGTTCAGTGTAAATTTGTAGTTTAGTTTTTCAAAATACGTTTAGTCACGTGGGACAGGATAGCACTTCGAAAGCCCAGCCACGTTTCATACACAAACGTTGGCAGTAATGCGCTGCGCCAGTTGAAAACAAAATTATGGGAGTGACATCTTGTTACATTCACGGGGACTTGGTCGGCATAAGACCGGCATGCAAGCACGTACTGGACAAAATAGAGAAAGGGGAAAATGAAAAATGCTTTTCGGTACGAGTGAGAGCATTGCCTGGGGGACAGACCGGAGAAATTGAAACACAAGCCGGACCATTCACAATTGACATTCCATTTTGCCTTCAATGCTATGACGACAAAAGGATGAGTGAAAAAATGAAATTAACAGATGACAATGATAATATTGAAAAAGCAATAAAGGACTTTAATGTTGCTTACGGATGCGCATTGTGCGTTGAAAGATACTCGGCTGAGAACAAAATAAATTAGAAGTGTGACCGAATGCGCACTAATGCCAACACTGTGCATAATCAATGGCGGGGTTCAGTGTAAATTTGTAGTTTTAATCTTCAAAAAACGTTCCGTGTCGTGGGACAGTGACGTACAGGTCGGGCTTGACATTTCGCTGCGCTCCATTTTCAAGCCCTCCTAAAGCAGCCACTGCGTACGCACTCACGTTGGCAGCAATGGGACTGGACAACTTGGACTAACAACAAAGGAGATAAGTGAAATTAGGATACCCAATTAAGCATTGGCTGACATCATTAATCATTGGGCCGACAATAATGATTATCTATGACACCTTAGACAATTCAAAATTGATGAATGACGCAGTTGGAGTATACTTTTTATTTGTATCATTTGGACTTCTCTTTTCACTTCCGACATTTATTCTGTATGCATTGACATACAATGCAATGATTAAAACTGACAAATCAAATTTAACGATTAAGACAGTTTTGATTGCGCTTGGTGTCCTTGGAGTAGTTGTGACATTCTCATTAATTAAAGGGACATTGATATTTAAAGCATCAATCTTTTATTCTATCGGACTAATAATTGGGAGTCTTTTTTTTGACGTAAGACCAAAAGAAATAAAAGAACAAACAAATTGACGGTTGATGCTGAGGGAAATCCTGCTTGCGTGGTGCCCCTGAACAAATGGTTGCCAGATGAAATCTTGCTGAAAATTGCGAAGGAGAACGCAGTTGCAGAAACTGCATTTTTTGTAGACAAAGGAGAAAAAATACATTTGCGTTGGTTCACACCCGAAATAGAAATGGATTTGTGTGGCCATGCTACGCTTGCGACTGCGCACAGCCTCGCGACAATTCTTGATCATGAACAGCATTCTTTTTTGTTTGAGACTTTGAGTGGAGACTTGCATGTTGACGTTGAACAGGGACGGTATAGAATGGACTTTCCATCGCGAATGCCCACGATCGACATATTACCACCGATAATTTCAAATTCTTTAAATATCCAACCGAAGGAAGTTTTGAAGTCGAGAGACTATGTTTTGGTGTATGATAATGAGACGGAAATCAGGAGTATAAAGATTAACAGACAATCATTCGACCTGATCAATCTTGATCCGGGCGGAGTTATTGTGACAGCAATTGGAGACAACTGTGATTTTGTTTCAAGATTTTTCACTCCCCAGGCCTCAATAATGGAGGATCCTGTTACTGGCTCAGCACATTGTTCTTTAATTCCATTTTGGGCAAAACGACTTAACAAAAAGCAACTATACGCTCAGCAGGTCTCTGAGCGATTAGGAAAGTTGGTATTGTGAAGACAAAGGAGACCGAGTGATCATCAGAGGACAAGCGAGAACGTATTCAGTTGGAGAGTTTTGGATAGAATAAGTATGCGATTAACTGGACCTAAGAAAAATTGTCGGCATTGGGCTCGTCAAGTAGTAGTATTTGCGGACGCCTACTTACATCATTTCGATCAGTCGATCGATTGGGCTGTATCGGTGTAATCGTAACATATTTGAATACTGGGGCCAAAGGAATTTGCTCTGCTCGACTCCGACAAGAACCTACTGACTTTTGGACAGGAGGCTTGATATTGTTGCCGCTAAGGCGCTAAGGCGCAAAGTCGCGAAGCAACGCAGGGGGGTATACAGATGGCAAACTTCGCGCCTTCGAGTCGTTGGCAGATAAAGAAAACATTCAATCAGCGAACCGGTTAATAAGAGAGAAATTCTTGTCAAGTGGTTCAATGAATGTCGGATATTCAGAATTAGAACAAAACGGATATTTTGAACTCCACCGCCTTTCCCATAAGGAACTCGTTCCTTTCATAAGGAAGTACATCCGGAAACGAACAAAATTTTCGTTAGCATACTATCTCATCAACGTCATTATTTTTGCTGTTACAGGATACCTGTTCTTCGAAGGATTCAACTCACCAGCCTATCACGTAGGCGACCGCTTCACCCACTTATGCAATGGATTAGCGATAGCGTTCGCGTTGGTACCGGTGCATGAATACATTCATGTGCTGGCATATAGATCGCAAGGCGCAGAGAAAACTTCCTATGCGGCCAACCTTAGAAAATTTTACTTTATGGCACTTGCCGACAAATTTGTTGCCAATGAGAAAGAGTTCCGGGTAATTGCGTTAGCGCCGTTTGTTGTAATAACACTGTGCCTATTGATTGCTCTTGTTATTGTCGATGACACCTGGACCATCACAATCGCTGGAATTCTATTAGCACACACGGCGATGTGTTCCGGTGATTTTGGACTCCTGAGTTTCTTTGAATTCCATAGCAACATGGACGTAGTTACTTATGACGACGTCGGTAACGGAACGTCTCTTTTCTTTGGTAAAAGGAAATAGTTCAAAGACGAATTGCTCGTCCGCACTGTTCAATTCTGTTCACTTTTTGATCTGACCACCTCAAAATTCCCGCAAAATACGGGTGGATAGATTTTTGCGTGCTTGCAACATCGCCAACCAGGTTGGTGTCTAACGCAAAAACCTAACTATGCTGACTAACTACTTGCTCACCGCACTCCGCAACCTGAAACGCCATCGGTTTTTCTCTTTCATCAATATTTTCGGTCTCGCCATGGCCATGTCAATCTGTATGGCCATGATCATGCTGGTCGCAGATCAGGTAAGCTACGATCGCTATAACACAAACGCGTCAAACATCTATCGTGTAATGTCGATCGATGTCGATGACAAGGGCAATGTGACGGACAACCAATGGAATGCTGCTAACTGCATGCCGTTGGCGCCAGAGCTGATAGCAAATCATACTGGCGTTGCGGAAGCTGTAAGATTGCGAAGGGGCTTTGGGAATGGCTGGATGCAGGTCGAGAACCAGGATGTCAACATTCCGCTGGCCGGATTTTTCGCGGACCCCAATGCTTTGAATTTCTTTCAATATGAGCTTGAGTCGGGCGATGCCGCTACTGCTTTGAAGAATCCATTTACTGTAGTGTTGACGCGAAAAGCTGCCGACAAACTTTTTGGTCATGAGAACCCCATTGGTAAAACCATAAAAGTAGGAGAGCAGGGACTTTATACGGTCACGGGTGTATTGAAAGAAACCCATGACAAGTCTCACATTGTTTTCGAAGGACTCGCCAGCATGGCCTCTGCGCAGAGCCTGGAACAGTCAGGTAAGTTGGACAAGAGTTTTGAGGACTGGCATGTGTTCTGGCAGAGCTGGACCTATATCCGATTGGAAGACGGCAAAACAGAAGAAGATATTCAGCCAGCTCTCGATAAAATTTATAATCAGTACGTCGTGCCATCCAAGCCGGGCGAGAACAAAATGAAGTTCGGTTTGCAGCCGCTTACACGAATCACACCCGGCAACATTATGAACAATTCCATCGGACCTCAGCTACCCTGGGAGTTCGTTTATTTTTTGGGCGGATTGTCATTGGTTATTCTGCTCACGTCATGTTTCAATTTTACTAATCTGTCCATCGCCCGATCCCTGACACGTGCGCGTGAGATTGGTGTGCGCAAGGTTGCCGGGGCGGGTCGGTGGCAGATATTTTCTCAATTCATCACCGAGTCAGTCCTCATGGCCGGTGTTGCGCTGGCGATGGCAGTGGTGCTGTTGATTTTTTTGAAACCGATGATCCTGCAATTGAATCTTGCACAGCTTTTCCGGTGGGACCTTTACAATGGAACAACGGTGTACGCGATCTTCGCCGTGTTCGCTGTGGCCGTTGGTATCATGGCTGGATTTTTTCCGGCAGTGGTATTATCCGGATTTCAACCGGTAAAAGTGTTGAAGAGCCTTAACAACATCAAGCTTTTTTCGCGGATGGGTATGCGCAAAGCCTTGCTGGTATCGCAGTTCACGCTGTCATTGTTTTTTATCGCCACGGTGATCGTCATTTATAATCAACTGCAGTTGTTCACCAGTCATGACCATGGTTTCAATGTCAAGAACAATGTGGTCGTCAAGCTGAACAATACGTCGTATGAAAATCTGAAGACTGAGTTGCAGAAATACAGCAACATCACTTCTGTATCTGCCGCATCTCATGTTCCTGCAGCCGGCACGTCGTGGGGAGGTTCGTTCAAGAGAAGGATGGAAGACCCTACTTCAGTTAATGCCGGGATCTTCCACGTAGATGAAGACTATGCCAAAAACATGCAGTTGAAACTTCTTGCAGGAGAATTTTTTAAGGCAGAAAATGGAACCTCCAATGGCAATTTTGTTGTGTTGAATGAAATGGCTGCGACGAAGGCGAATTTCAAACGCCCGCAGGATGCCATTGGTGAGACGATTGTATTTCCGCGTGACACCACAACGAGAATTATTCTAGGCGTAGTAAGTAATTATAACCACCGAGATCTTACGCGGGAGATTACGCCGGTAATGTTGCTCTATAAGCCGGTTTCGTTTTCCGTCGTGCAAGTTGCCTACGTCGGCTCCTATGAAAATGCAAGCCAGTCAATCGAAAAAGCTTGGTCAGTGGTCAATCCTGGTTTGAAGATTGACTACAAAGCCGTTGAATCGGAGATCAACCAGTTCTATAACATCGTGTTTGGAGATTTGACGAAAGTGCTGGCATTCGTGTCGTTCCTCGCAATCCTGATTTCATGTCTTGGCTTGCTTGGCATGGCTACGTATGCAACCGAGACGCGCCTAAGGGAGATATCCATTCGCAAGATACTGGGGTCGAGTGGACGCGCCTTGGTCATCCTGCTATCGAAAGGATTCATGGCGATGTTGGGAATCAGCGTACTGATTGGTGTGCCATTGACATGGTTTGTCAACAACCTCTGGCTTGAGTTAATTGCCTATCATACGACCGTCAGTTTCGGCGTCATCGGAGTGAGTGTGTTACTGCTCATGTTTTTCGGTGCAATCACAGTGGGATCACAAACCCTTCGCGCGACGCTGGTGAAGCCGGTGGATAATTTGAAGAGTGAGTAGGGGATTTTTTTTTGCCACAAAGTGCACCAGGATCACGAAGTATCACAAATAGTGTCACCTTGTGTACTTAGTGCACTTTGTGGTTAATAATTTTGGCCTCAATTCGGTCACTCTTCTTATGCATGAACCCGTCCTATAAATCAGACCAAGAATCCGTGAAGCTTGTTAGGAGTTTTCAGTGCTGTCACTGTCGTTTCTCAAACCCTTCGCGCGGCGCTGGTTAAGCCGGTGGATAATTTGAAGAGTGAGTAGGGGTTTTTTTTGCCACAAAGTGCACCAGGATCACGAAGTATCACATAGTGTCACCTTGTGTACATTGTGAACCTTGTGGTTAATAATTCTTGGCCTCAATTCGGGTCACCCTTCATATGCATTAACCCGTCCAATAAGTCAGACCAAGAATCCGTGAAGCTTGTTAGGAGTTTTCAGTGTTGTCACCCTCTTTTCTCGAACCCTGGCGGGGCATTGGTGAGCATATGTATAAATGAAAGAGTGAATAGTCTTTTTCACCACGAAGTACACGAGGTTCACAAAGTTCCGCAATAAAGTTACCTTTTCCTGGCAAAGCGTGGGCTGAAACCTGAATACCGTTATTGGAAATCAGGATTGAAAATCCATATTTAAGGTATGGAACGTCTGCTTCAATACTTTGGCCAAATCGGTTTTCAAGGCAATGACCTCGATAAAGTGGTCGGTGCTTTTGAGTTCCAGCGATTTTCGAAAAACGATCTGGTGGTTACTGAGGGCAAGGTCAGCCGGCACATTGGATTCGTGGAGAGCGGCATGTTTCAATATTTCGTGAACAAAGACGGAAATGAAATCACGCATTATGTCAACGTGCCCAATACTTGGTTTGCCTCTGTGATGAGTTTTGTCGGCGAGAAACCTTCGCTGGAGAACGTGCGTGCCTTGACTGATGGCGCAATTTTCATGATTAATAAGCCCAATCTTCGGAAGTTGGTCGACGAACTACCTGCATTCAAAGATTTCTATGTGGCATTGCTCGAGCACTCTATCGTGGGCATTGACGAAAGCAGGCATGATTTGATTGTCCTGACTGCGGATCAACGGTATGCGAAATTGTTGAGAAAGGAGCCGCACCTGCTTCAGATGATCCCACTCCAACATCTTGCATCGATTCTTGGCGTCACCCCACGTCACCTGAGCCGCATTCGCGCGGCAATCTAAGTCCATATCGCTTTTGGACATTTGTCCGGTGGTTCCGGTTCTGGCTGAGCCAGCTTTGCATCGTCAAACAAAAACAAAAAAGACATGCAAAAACTCACCACAACCATTTTCATTATGGCTATTGCCGGCAGCATTAGCGCGCAAAGCCGGTTTTCCAACAAGGAATTCAGTATCAACGGGTTCAGGAATCCGTCTATTGGAGCTGAATTCAGATTGAAGAGTGTTTCCGTTCATGCAGGATACTATCCGACGGCATTTAAGGCGGGAGAAAATACAGATTTCTTCAAGGCCGGAGCTACGGTTTGGTTTCTGCCGGTAGGTAAAAAGGAAAACCCTTCGTCCTTCTATGCCGGGGCAGATTACTTGCGGGGATTCAGTCGTGATTACGACGGAAAAAATGCACTCGGACTTGAGGCAGGATTTCGCTGGATGGTATTAAAAGGCCTCAATTTTCGAATCGGCGTTATCGCGGTCGCAGGAGCAGGAGAAAGCGTCAAGTTCAACCCCGCGCCCGGTATCAGCTACTCTTTCTTTTTCAAATAGTAAGATTTCATTTTCAAAACTCATTGTATCATGAAAACAATACATCCATATAAAATAATTGGATTCCTTTTGATTGTCAGTTCAATCGCACTGCTGGTACCATACACAACACTGACAATGATTTTTGACTATCCGAACATACTTCGCTTTGACACCGCGACGATTCTCACTCGCTTCCATGAGGGTGGCCCTTCACTGATCTGGACGTGGTTTGCGTTTGCGATCACAGGCGTACCGTTGATCCCTGCATATGTTATGCTCGGTCAGCAACTCGAAGACAGGGCGCGCATCGTTCGTGTCGCGACGACCATTGGCGTGATCAGCCTGGTCGTTCAAATGGTTGGGCTTCTCCGCTGGACGTTTGTTGTGCCTGTGCTGGCGGACACATTCGTCAACGCAAATGACGAAGCGACCCGGGCATCTGCCATTATCGCTTTCAATCTTATCCACCAGTTTGCCGGCGTAATCCTGGGTGAACACCTCGGTCAATTGTTCACAGTTGCCTGGACCGTTTTGATGACAATCACTTTCATCCGGATTAAACTCATGCCGACATGGGTGAATGTCCTTGGATTGATCAGCGCTGTTATCTACTTTATTGCCCAAGGCGAATTGTTTGCAACCGTGATGCCTGATTTTCCTGTGTGGGACCTTGCCGGATTTCTTGGCAGCACACTGTGGCTGATCTGGATGATTATCCTGGGTAGCCGGTTAGTCAAGATTAAAAGTGCTCCAAATTCTATTTGATATCAAACATCCATTCTATGAACAAAATAATTCTTATTCTCACCATCGTTGTTTATTCCGTTGTTGTGAGTCAGTCTTTTATGTACATGCTCTCGCTGAAGAATACGCAAATGGCGCTTGGCGGAAGCAGTTACACGGAAGTGCGTCAACTGATAGATGCGAACATGATGTCGGTGTTCAAATACGTGATGTATGCTGCCTTGCTGTTGAGCTTCGGGCACGCTGCGATACATGCGCGCTCTCCACGCAGTTTGCAATTCATCACCTCGGCGGTCGCGTTTATTGCTTTGGTTGTGGATGCCATATTAACGTTAAAAGGAAACGTTCCGCTTAACGAGATAATCAACAGCTGGGCTCCTGGAAATTTTCCCGAAAACTGGAAGGAAATCCGTAATCAGTGGTTTGTAATTTTTCAATACAGGCAGATCGTCAACATCACGGGTTTTATAAGCTTGTTGGTCGGTACAATCTTCGGCGATAGAAACTTTCATGCATAAAGGATATATCAAACCGTGTATCTTCACCACATGAACCTAGCCTATCAATCCGCTGAGGAAGCCGTAAAACTTGTAAAAAGTGGTAATCGCGTTTTCATCCATGGCAGTGCTGCCACGCCGGTAAATCTGGTAAACACATTGCTGAAACGCGCCGGAGAAATTCATGATGTGGAACTGGTAGCCATCTCAACATTCGGTGAAATTGAATGGGACAATCCAGCCGTTCATAAAAGCTTTTACCTGAATTCCCTTTTTGTTTCGGCGAACGTGAGGAAATGGGTAAACAGTCAGTATGGAGACTATGTCCCGATTTTCTTAAGTGAGATTCCCAGGTTGTTTGAAGACCGGATTCTTCCGTTGGATGTAGCCATCGTTCAGGTGTCGCCGCCGGACCAACACGGTTATTGTACACTCGGCACTTCGGTCGATGCTGCGCTGTCAGCTGTCCGAACGGCGCCGGTAATTATCGCGCAGGTCAATCCCCGCATGCCGCGCGTGCTCGGCGATGGTATTGTCCACGTGTCGAAGTTCACGGCAATGGTGTATGAGGAGCGCGAGTTGCCGGAAGTAAATTATTCAGATAAATCTGATCAGGTAACACAGAAGATTGGTAGCCAGGTTGCCGCATTGATCGAAGATGGATCAACCCTGCAAATGGGAATTGGCGGTATTCCTGATTCGGTGTTGAGTCAGCTTGGTCATCTTAAAGGATTGGGCGTTCATTCAGAAATGTTCTCTGACGGTGTCGTTCCACTTGTTGAAAAAGGAGTCATCACCAATGAGCACAAAGCGGTGGCACCCGGGAAGATCGTAACAGGTTTTGTTCTCGGAACGCGCAAGCTGTATGACTTCGTTGACAATAACCCCTTTATCAGTTGTCGCTCGATAGGTTGGGTGAATGATAGTTCGGTTATCCGCCGCAATCCCAAGGCGGTTTCCATCAACAGCGCGATAGAGATCGATCTTACAGGCCAGGTTTGCGCCGACTCGATGGGGACGTATCAATATTCAGGCATCGGCGGACAGATGGATTTCATGCGCGGTTCAGCGTTGTCAAAAGGAGGGAAGCCCATCATCGCGTTGCCATCCATGACCAAAAAAGGAGTATCCCGCATTGTTCCAGTATTAAAAGAAGGAGCGGGCGTGGTGACTACGCGTGGGCATGTTCATTGGGTTGCAACTGAATTCGGAGTAGTGAATCTTTATGGTAAAAACATGGAGCAGCGCGCCCAGTTACTTATCAGCATCGCACATCCGTCCGTAAAGGAAGAGCTGGAGAAAGCGGCGAGGGCGCGGTTCGGGGCTTAACAAGTTCAGAGTTTTGGGGTTCAGAGTTCAGAGTTTAGGGCTTTCACCGATGGAGCGTTTCGCGCGTCGCGCTGCCGAAGGCTTTGCGAAGGCGACGGAATCGGGTTGAGAGTCCCTGACTTTAATAAGAGCCCCATTAGGTTCAAGGTTTAAGGTTCAAGGGTGCTGTGAAAAATGTAAGCTTGCTCTTTCGTTTTGGTCTGCGTGGTGATTTAACCGCCCTTTTACATTTTACATTTGGTATTTTACATTTTTCTGTTTCACTGTCTTCAGTGGTCGTGTACCGCCCCGTCTTCATCCCACATCTCCGGGAATTCCCATTCAGGTATGCCTCGTTCGTTGTCCACTAAGTGCTCATCGAGCTGAATCCCAAGGCCGGGTCCGCTGAAATTTTCTTTTACATAGATATCACCTTGCGTCATCACAAGTGGTTTTGTGATATAGCTTTTTCCCAGGTAGCTCCGCTCAACTTTGTTCTCCTTGGGCACTGCCTGCAGACTTGGCAATTCGTGTGCTACAAGATTTGGAATGGATGCAGCGACGTGCATGGATGCAACGGCCCCGACAATACCTTCCTTCGCATGAGGAAGCATGCCTGCATAGTAGGCTTCCGCCAACGTCGCGATCGCTTTCAGTTCCGTGATACCACCGCAGTGCGTGACATCAGGCTGTAATAGCGAAGCCGCACCGAGGGAAAGTAGTTCACGGAATTGCCATTTGGTCACCATGCGCTCGCCCGTAGCGAAAGGAATGTGCGTCTTCTTTGCCATGTCCGCCATGAGTGGAAGATTCTGAAATTGAATGGGCTCCTCGAAGAACCACGGCTGAAACGGTTCAAGCGCCTTGATGAGCAGCATCGACGTCTGTGGCTGATGATCACCATGCAGCTCTATACCCATGTCAACTTTCGGACCGATCACATCGCGAATTGCTTTGATGTTTTCAACGACGGCCTGTATGAAATCAGGATTCTCGACATATCGTGAGTTGCGACCCCGCGCTGAAGTCACCCCGACTTTCATCGATTGATAGCCCTCAGCCAAAACTTGTTTGGCACCCTCAGGCGTTTGAGCTTGTCCATAACAACGGATTCTGTTACGCGTCATCCCGCCAAGTAGATCGTACACGGGAACGCCAAGCCCTTTGCCTTTAATATCCCACATTGCAATGTCCACTGCCGACAGCGCGCTCGTGAGTATGATGCCTCCGCGATAAAATGCATGACGATACATTGCCTGCCAATGATGCGCGACGAGCCGCGGATCCTTTCCGACCAAATATTTTTCAAGCTCCTGGATAGCAGCCATCGTCGTGGCAATCCTTCCCTCGACCGTTCCTTCACCAATGCCGATAATGCCTGCGTCGGTATGCATCTTCACAAAAATCGTTCGACAAGAGTGAACCGGTATGATCTCCAGCTTCGTGATTTTCATGGGATCATTTGGCCCGACAAGCGCGAGGCTTTCATTGAAAGGCGTGCTTGAATTTTCCTTTGCGATCACCGCCTGCTCGGCTACAAGCATTCCCGCCATGCCGGCAGTAATTTTTTTTAACCATGATCTTCTGTTGGTCGCATTCATCGTTCTTGAATTTTGAATTTTCATCAAGTCTTTTCACTGTACCTATTCCGGAAACCCTGCAGTACTGCCCACTGCCCACTGCTTACCGCTTACTGCCTACTGCCTACTGCTTACCGCTTACTGGTTACTGCTTACTGGTTACTGCTTACTGGTTACTGCTTACCGCTTACCTTTTATCCCATCCCTGCACATCATACCCCCTCCACTTATACTCCTTTGCCAACTTCGACGCCGCCGGCCAGGCGATCTGGTGTTGATCACTGGCTACCCACTTCCGGCGATTTTCCTCTGTGTCAAATGAGATCTGGATGGAATAGTTAAAAGTTGTTGCCTCTGCCTGGATCGTCTTCGCAACATCGTCGGGAAAAAGACGCAGCAACGTGGAGCCGAGGTATCCTTGTTGTACGATCATCGCAGGCACATAAATGGAATGATACATTTTCTCGAAAGCTTCGGCATTTTCGCGCGGAACGACAAAGTCCATCTGCAGCACCATCGCTTTCTTCATGGACGATTCACCATATTTATTGGATGCGATGCCAATGACAAGGACTTCAAGATCCTCCTGACCATCATTAGTAATCTCAACAGTCTCCCCAAGAAGGCCGGAGAATGCGTCATCCTTTCCAATAGCTTTCGAAGAGCCGTTTGCGGCAAACTTGCCGGATCCTTTAATGATGTAATACACTTCTTCACCACTGGTCATCGCATGCTCACCGGTCGTTTTGCCCGCCGGAATAATCATGTGATCCACGTAGTTCCAGTTGGTACTGAAGATTTCCGGGCCTAATGCACGACGATATAATATTCCGTTGGCGGCGTAACTGTGTTTTTCAGCCGACAACTTTTCTTTTTTCAATTCGCTGGATACAAACACCGGAACCTTATCGAGGCTGGCGCCGACGCGACTGTCTCCGAGGTCGAAAGCGTCACCCTGTCCTTTGGTCCGCGACACCGCGAAGTTGAGCCATTTCAATGGTTCGCCAGTATGATTATAAATGGCATGTGCATCGCCAAGCTTGCACGGCACGACAACGGGCGCCTTCAAAACGGAGGTACGTCCGTTGACAGTGAATTGCGCTTCACCGCTGAGGAGCACATACATCTCTTCAATGCTGTGATGAAAGTGGTGGCCGATACCGCCTTTCGCGTTGATCGTGCCTGAATGGAGATAGAGGAAGTTTGTAGCCAGTTCATCACGACCGATGAGCTGTGTAAATCCCATCTGACCAGCGCCTGCATGCACGGCAGAAAGCACGCGATATTTTGATGGATCGTTGTGGATAATGCGCTCGCGAGTGGTTTGTCCTTTTGCTGAAAGGGTTGCCACAGCGATCAGTAGCAATAAGTATCTGGCCATATGTTTTATTTTATTATAGTAAGAGTTATCGGCAATCGCGACGGTCTACTTTTTGACATCATCAAGGGAATACACTACATATCCTCGCTGCATTGCGCCCGGTTCTTTCGAGTGATCGATCGAGTCTTCACTGAAATCACCGGTGGCATTGATCAGAAGGTATTGCTTTCCATCAACTTCAAACATGGCGGGCTGTCCATTGGTCTCGTAAGTCAATGTCGTTTCCCATAATAAGTTTCCGTTCCCGGAATCAAAAGCATAGAGCTTACCGCCCTTTGCCGTTGCGAACACAACGCCTGTTGAGGTGACGATCATTCCTTTTCGAAGTGTGCCACTGCCTGCGCCTGAATCCTTATCTCCTTTTGACATGGCGAGTGCATCTTCACCGATTGGCTTTCTCCATTTAATAATGCCTTCATTCAAGTCGTACGCAACGATCGATGACCATGGCGTCAATGAAAGATTTGGCCATTCGAGACCGTAGTCGGTGGTGTACCGATCGGCAGGATGTTCAACGCCCTCAGGGTAGTCCGTCAAACCAGATTCTTTCTTTTTATCGGGCGCAATGGGCACACCACCCGATGCGACAACAGGGCCCGCGGGTTTTCTATTGGGACTATTTTTCCTTGGCATAAATCGTGATGGCGTTCCACCCAGGTAGCGGAACAACGCCGCAACAGTTTGTTCGTCGATGTGAACAAATCCTGGCATCGGACCTTTGCCGTTGGCGATCACATCCTTGAACTCAAAATAGAACATGCGCTGCCCGGCATTTACGAGGGAAGGACCAGCGCCACCTTTCATATCAGCCCCATGGCACGCCTGGCACGTGCTTGCGTAAAGTGCTTTGACTTGTTTGATCTCATCTTTTGATAATGTTGATCCTGGTGGGATGACCTTTTTCAATTTATAGATGGAAGCATATTCTTCGGTCTGAACATACATCATTCCTTTTTCAGTGTCGGCCGCCGTATTTCCGAAGTTCGCACCGCCAAGTGCCCCCGGCATCATCACAGTTGCATATTGATCAGAGGGAGGAACATAAAGTCCGGATTTTGCCGAATCAAGTCGCCTGATCCACAGCTGCTTTACTTCGTCGGTGAAGTAAGGGTTGAGCGTTTCTTTGGTGACTTCATGTCGCGTGAAAGAAGGCAGACTCGGAATCGGTTGCGTCGGCCAGGATTTTTCTCCCGGCATCGTGCTGGCGGGAAAGGGTTTTTCTTCGATAGGCCAGACCGGCTCGCCGGTTTCACGATTGAACACAAACATGAAACCGTGTTTAGTCGCCACCGCTACGGCATCGACTTTCTTGCCGTTGCGGGTCACTGTCACCAACTGCGGTGCAGATGCAAGATCATAATCCCAAAGGTCGTGATGGACAGTTTGATAATGCCACAGACGTTTGCCGGTACGTGCATCGAGTGCGACAAGGCTGTTGCCGAAAAGGTTGGCGCCTTCGCGATCGGCACCATAATAATCATAGGTGGGAGAACCGACTGGCAAAAAGGCAATTCCTCTTTTTTCATCGATGGTGATTTCGCTCCAGACGTTCACAGCGCCGACATATTTGTACGCGTCTTTCGGCCAGGTGTCATATCCGAATTCTCCCGGCTGTGGTATCGTGTGGAATGTCCATTGAAGTTTTCCGGTGACGACATTGTAGGCGCGCACATATCCGGGCGCAGAAAAATAATTTTCTCCCGGGGCCGATCCCATGATGATGAGATCCTCGAACACAAATCCCGGCATCATCGACTGAACCCGACGTATGGACGTAGCAGGGCGGTCAAGGCCTTCCCGCAAATCTACGTAGCCATTGGTGCCAAAATTCGTGATTGATTTTCCCGTTAATGCATCGATCGCCTGCAGGAAATTTCCAAGCGTAAAAAGGATGCGTTTGTCTTTTCCATCCTTGCTTTCCCAATAAGTAACGCCCCGCCGATTGAGTCCCTGAAGGTTAGCGTGGATCCAAAGCTCTTTGCCTGTGATTGCATGTACGGCGACGAGCGAATTATTTTTTGCCATCACATACATTATGGTGTCTGTGACGATCGGGCCCGAAAGGTAGGTCATGCTGTCGGCGCTGGGGTACACCCAGGCAACTTTCAGCGCGCTTACATTTTCTTTTGTGATTGAATTGCCAACAAAATATTTCGATTGGTCGGGGCTACCTCCGTATTGTTTCCAGGTTTTGTGTTGAAGGGACCGGCGTTCATTGCTGCAGGCGCCAATTAAGATCAATACAATCAAAAAAGTGGGGACGTACTTCATTTTTACCTGATTAGGAAGATCAAAATACGAAATGAAAGCGTTGACGAATATTGTTTTTGGAATTTTGTGAAGGATGGAAACCTAACGAGTGTTCCGGCCGATGCAGAGAAAATTGACGGAAGCTAGTATTTGATTACGTTCTTCCAACTGAGGATTGGTTTCTCGATAAAAAGCCAGGAAGCAGAAGCAACGACAAAAGTCACGGAGACCTTGATCAGGAAGATCACGATTGGATCCAGGTCGATATCGTAGTGGTAAAAAAAAGACGCGATGAACATGTATACGACAAAATGGTATAAATAAAGACCATAGCTTATTTTACCTACGTATATTAAGATGCGGCTGTCAAAAATACTGTTGAGAAGGGAACTATGACTTTGGGGTGTTATAAGGAAGAGAATCACGAAAAATGATAGCCAAATAACCGACATTGAAAGAAATACTCGCCCGAGGAACAAAGAACTTCTGTCAAGTTGGACATACTGCAATACCATAAAAAAAAGTGCGACGGCCAATAGCAATAGTAGAAATACTCTGTGCATCCTGGTAAACTCGAGATTCGTCAGGTTGCCAACGTAGAGACACAAAAGGGACCCGGCCATTAAAGCATCAAGGTTTCCGAAGAGGGAAAAGAACGCGAGCTCCTCTGTCCCGGTGTATACTTGAACGAACTTATAACCAAGAGAGAAAATACTTGACAGCACACATACTCTTACGACGTTCCTTTTGCTAATCATGAAAATAACAGCGGGCCAAAAAAGATAGAATATTTCTTCTACCGAAAGGGACCAGGTGTGGCCCATGAGTGTGTTGCAAAAATAGGGTTGCAGGTTATTTGAGATTGAGAAGCTCTGGAGGTAAAAGAAATAGTATCCAAATTGCGATACGCTGGCTTTTGTCGCCAGACCCCATGCAAGACAAAATAACAATACCAGGTAATAGATTGGAAATATTCTCAGTGCTCGTCGTGAATAGAAGGCACGGAAGTAGTGAGTGCCCTTCCTGTTGTTGATTAGTATCCGAGTAATCAGGAAACCAGACAACACAAAAAACATTGGAACGCCAATCCATCCAGCATGAAACGGATAAAAACCAGCGTGGGAAAGCATCACCATGATCACGGCGATAGCCCTGAAACTATCGAGCCGCGAGAAGTAGGCAGCTTTCAGATCGGTGCTGCCTGCGCGAGATTCTGGACTATCTTTCCTGATCTGACCCACTTCTTATTTTTTTTCGGGTGTGCATCATGTTCTGACTGGGCGTTTTATTGCATCCCCGGGAACAATCATTAAATCAAATTTGTAAAACGCCGATCCTTTAGACGGATCAAAATACAAAATGAAAATACGGACTGCGCATTATGTTTGTGAATTTATTCCCGTGTACTACCTACATGGTTTCACCGGAATGATGAAAATAAAAAACCGGATAGCAATATCCGGCCTAAAAATGGGTCGCCTAAAGCTTTTTAAAGGTTTATTGATTGAATGCGTCACTGAATTCCTTTTTAAACGCCTCAAGTTTTGTGGGGCCAACTACTTTATCGTGTGAGAGCAGTTCCTGCATCTTGCCGGACCGGAATGCTGCGCCCATTTCAACATACAGTGCAGCGTGTGTTGCAGGGACACCGCCGTCCAGCATTCCTTTCAGTTGCTCTTCATCAGTGAACGTGACCCAGGGCAAATCTTTACCGATGGCACTGCCAAGGATTTTTGCGACGTCGGTGCCGGTGCGCTCATCGCTGACGATGTGCTTCACAGAATTTCCACTGAATTTCAGGTTGAGCAATTCATCTTGCGCCACAGCGGCAATGTCTCGGGTATGCACAAGTGCAAGCTTCTGATCACCGCCCCCATAATTCGCACCCATGATACCGGCGTGCTTGATGAGTCCAATCTGGCTTAAGAAATTATAGTAGAAGAATGCAGGGCGCAGATGCCGTACATTCAAACCTTGTATTTTATTTAGCGCTTGTTCGAAATAGTGTAAGGCAGCTACAGGGCCGTTACCTTCCTTTAGATGCGCTCCGAGGCTGCTAAGGTTCACGATGTATTTTATGTTGTTGGCTTTGATCGCATCTATGTAGTGGTCCGCGACTTTCTGTTGGGATGCCCGCCAATTTTCGGTTTGCCAAATAGGAGGGATCATGGTGTAAACCACGTCTGCCCCGGCGAAAGATTTCTTAACGAACGAGGCGTCTTGCACAGAGCCGACTAATGCCTTCGCGCCGAGTTGCTCGATTTGCTTTACTTTTTCCTGGTTGCTGGTAATGACTGTTACATTCTTTCCTGCTTTAGCAAGGGATTCAATAATGGGTTTGCTGATGTGACCAATGGATCCTGTAATGACATAATTCTTCATGATGTTTTTGTTTTGGTTGGTACAGAGCTCATCGCGTATGTCACGATGATCTTGCGTTGCATCTTCAACGCATAAGTCTTACTTTTACTGTTAGGTATAATATTCTGATATAGTCATTTATTTTAGACTATAGCTGATAATCAAATATTTATAAACGCAAAATGGCTGTAAAAATGATGGACTTGGTGAACTGTCCTGTGACAGCGACCATGGAAGTGATTGGAGGGAAATGGAAAATCCTGATCCTTTACCTGATCAGGAACGATGTAAACCGATTTGGGAAATTGAATATGATGTTG
>JBGALO010000014.1:0-120291 GCA_044223825.1 Cyclobacteriaceae bacterium
GAACATTATCTTTATAGTTCGGCTCGCGATTATGCGACGAATGCGAAAGGTTATTTGGAGATTGATTTTATTAGGACTTGATTGTTTGTTGATTGCAGTTCTGAGTGCTTCGAAAATCAGGTAGATGGAATCACTGCTTCGCTTCCTCGTTTGCTGGGGGCACGCGTCGGAGACGTCGCGCCATAGTCGGAACACGCGCGCTATATTGATCGTTTAGAAAGCCAAAAGGATTTGTACAGATAAACTAAATGTATACAAAGGTCTGGTCCCTGATCATATCCATCGTGCAGGATCATTTCATACCCAGCATATAGAACGATTCAACTTGAATCTCAGAACTCATCTGAAAAGACTTGGTAGAAAGACAATCTGTTACTCAAAGAGTGTTGAGATGCTGGAAGCGTGTTTGAGAATTTATTTCTGGGGAAGACTAAGTGCATGAACGTCCAGAGTTGTAGAAAGGGAGCCCCCCGCGGCAGGGATGGAAACGGAAAGCCCTGCCTTCGCTCATGCTACGGCAGGCAGGCCGAAGTTTATGACATACATAAAGCGAGAAAGGGTTAAATATTCACGCGTGGTGTTTGATGACAAGCCACCTCGGTTATGGCCGATATTGGTCAAATACTGTCCGGTGAAAAAAATGCCTAAGCATGTGCTTAAGAAGAAATCACGGTCGACCTAGCTTAAGAGGGATTTTCTTATCAGAATTCTAACTTAAGAAAGGATTTATTGCGAGTGCTGTAATCGAAAACCCCTTAAGCAAAACGGAAAGGATTTTTTTTTAAGGCAAGGAGGTACTTACCAGCGTCATAGATGGTTGAGCTGACGAGATTGAAGAAAATGCTTAGTAGTATCTCCACGTTGTAAAGATACGAAATATCCCCATATCGCACCATATAGCGCGCGTGTTCTTGGGTTGTGCCCCCATATAGCGCGCGTGTTCAGTTGCGGTTATGGCGCGACGTCCCGATAGCTATCGGGACCGACGCGTGCCCGTGCGAACTTAGATCGAAGAAATTAATTCCATGTACTTCAATCGAAGCAGTTACCCGCGGCAGGGATGAAAGCGGAAAGCCCTCAGCGCAGCGAGGACTTGAAGCGAACAGCCCGGCGCCATGTCTCATGGCGGCCGCCCTATTAACTATTAACTTTTAACCCTACTACATCCTGGATGAATTTCAATCGTTTCGTGTAATGATTTCCTAAAACGAAACATTCTTCCGGGTTTTTCAGTTAAATCACGTTTAAATCATTTACGACTATGAGGGGAACGTTAATTGGATTCATCTTGATTGGAATATTTATTTCTGGCTGTGATAAAGACAATAATAACATGCCAACGGCTGATCCAAAGCTGGACAGTTATACCGATGCCTTTCAGACCGCTGACGGGAAGTTTCAGATCTCAAGCCAGGTGAGGTTCGAATATGATGCCGACGGAAAGGTGACCAGATCTACGGTGTCTGGATACAACTCAAAAACTTTCTCGTTGGAAGACCAGCAGTTTTTTAAGTTCATCTATCAGGGCAAACTCTTGCAGCGAATCGAGGGTACGCTGGTGGGGGAAGCGGTGCCTTCGGATACATACACTTATTCTTATGGCGCCGACTCGCGCGTATCAATGATCAGCGAGGACAACAAGAATACCCAACTCACTTCTACTGCCAGCTTTATTTACAACACGAAAAATGATTCGGTAAAAGTGGTGTACGCATATTCAAACGGGCAGGGTTTTGAATATTCTTTCCGTTTAAGTTCGAATATCGTTGTAGACAAAACGACTAAGGGCTCGGAGTTGTGTAACAGCGGTTCATATACCTACGATCAACATCCCAATCCTCTGAGTAAACTTGGGTATGTTGATTATCTCCTCAACAACCTCTCAGCCAACAACAAGGTGACCGAGGATGTAAACTATATTAATTGCGCGTTTCCGGTTTCCATCCCGGTATTACATACTTACACATACACCGCAGCGGGTTTCCCGAGCCTGGTCACGACCAGCTACAAAGGCACCACTCAGAAGTCGCAACGAATGTTCGCTTATCAGTAAAGGTCGTTCAGAGAGTAAGGCTGCATTCACCTGCTAGCCTATTAACTATTAACTGATAACGGTAATGACCGTCATCGAAGCTAATTCCGCATTTAGCACGCGTGCCTGAAATTGAGGTTATGACTTGGCCTCCCGACCCCGATATCCATCGGGGTTACTCGCACTCGCACGCCATCATGGTGCCGATGTGAACTTAGGTCGAAGAGCCCAATTCAATTTTCCGTAATTGGAAGCTCCGAATCCCTCATAAAACTCGTCATGTTTTCCTTGAGACTTCCTTAGAGATTTATTCGAATTCTCTTGCGACATTTTCACCATGTTTGAGAAAAGCAAATTTCATGATCTCCTTGATTGTTATTTTGTTGCGCTCACTCCTTTGAGGCGTGTGAATGTTTTCGCCGGGCCGGGCGCAATGCAGGTTTTAGTTAATCCTTTTAGCAACGGTCACCTATATGATTCCGATGAAATTACTCCACTTTCCGGTTACAAAATGCTTAGTTTTGTTAGGTTAAACTCAGCAAACATGAGCACACTAGAAATCAGGACGGAACTTAAAAAAATGATCGAGCAAGAAAAGGATGTCCGGGTGCTTGAAGCTATTCACACGATCTTGTTAAAGACGGGACTGAATGTTTCGTTGAAGGAGAAATTAACGGCGAGGGCATTGAAGTCGGAAAAGGATATCAAGGCAGGTCGTCTCTTTTCGCGGGATGAAGTGGCAAAGCGCACAGCGCGAAGATGAAGTTAGTTTATACGCAGCAGGCGATCACAAGCTTACAGGAATGCCTGGATTTTTTCCCGCCCGAAGTAACTGTGGCTAAAGTGAATGAGATTCGAGATAAAATTCTGGAAAAAGCGGACAAACTCATTGAAAATCCTTACCTGGGCCAACTAGAGGAGTACCTGGAACACCTGGGTCAATCACACCGTCGGATAGTGGAGGGGAATTACAAGATCGTCTACAGAATTGAAAACGATGTAATTGTGGTAACTGATATTTTTGACAGTCGTCAAGATCCTGAAAAAATGAAAGGGTAACCTTTACATAGCTGGGTCTGCGCTTTGCTGTTACTGGATCTGGAAATTCATGCTTGCGCGTTTGAACGAACGCCCGCCTGACTAGCTGATGATCTTAAACTCTCTCTACAAATCCCCCTCACCGTCTCCAACAACTGAAGCGATGCATCAATTTCTGCCTGTCTTGCAGAAACGCTCTCCACGTTGAATCCAAATGGCATCGAATGCTTAACACAATAAGCTGTGAGGTCTCTGGCTATGCGCGTAGCAATCTCCACTGACAACGCCAGAGGATTTGCCGAAGCCTTGAGTTCCGCTTTAACATCGTCCGGAATGTCAATGCCAAGCCACTCAAGGAAAGCCAGGGTCTTTATGCTTCCGCACAGCGTCAGTGTGAAGATCACAACAGGGAGTTCTCGCTTTTCCCGTCCGCACGCCGCCGATAGATCGTCAAGCACGCGCTTCGTGTGGTCAACATTGAAGACGCACTGTGAGATGAAATACGAAACACCGCAATTCATCTTGTCTAGCATGCGCGTGTCTTCGTCTTTCAGGATGTTGTGACGTTCGGGAATCGTAACCGCTCCGATAACTGAGTGGTCCTGATGATTATCACGCCAGATCTTATAGGCGTCGGTCAACGATGTTTTTGGAATAGAATCTGGTGAGGGAAGTCCCACAAAGACGGGATAAAGCTGCTGCAGCTTTAGATTATGAAGCCATTCAGTCAGTTCTCCCGCTGTGAATTTTCCCGCAGGCCTGTAAATGATCTTCGGTAAATTGAGTTCTTGCAAATACTGACTGGCGTAGATATAAGGATCGATGCAACTCACAAAGGGGAACGGTCGCTCTTCATTTGTTCTTTCCGCTTCATCCTGCAGGTCATACACGACCAGCGCGTCGATCTCAAGTTTGCGAAGAATGCCCAGGCCTTTGTCGGCAATCTGCTGGATTTTTTCTGGTGTGCTGATTGTCTTGGGTGGGCTGATGCCATACAGGAGTATGCCGGACTCCCTGTTTCTTACTTTGTTTAAGAACATTAGCGCTCGATAGGTGGTAGGTGGCCTAAAAATAGGAATTTATTTGCTTGCTGAATGAAAATGCAACCCGGCCTTGAGTTTCACTCTTGGAGGGATCCTGCTTTGAGGCCGCGACTCCTATTATCTATTAACGATTAACCATTCACTATTAACCACGAACGATTAACTTACATCGCCCAAAATCAACGCGCATGTCTAAATCATTTACCCGCTCTTTCTCGCTCTTAATTCTTCTTCTCCCAACATTGGCCCTTTGTCAGGTCCGACTACCCAGGCTCGTCAGCAATGGAATGGTCCTGCAACGCGATGCCAACACGAACGTATGGGGCTGGGCAAGCCCGGGAGAGAAGGTCACGGTGTCTTTTGTCGGTTCGTCGTATGAAACTACGGCCGATGAAAAAGGAAAGTGGAAAATTCAGCTTCGCCAACTGAAAGCAGGCGGTCCGTTTGAAATGAAGATCAAGGGTAACAACGAAATTGTTTTACAAGATATCCTTGTCGGCGATGTATGGATTTGCTCCGGCCAGTCGAATATGGAAATGATGATGATGAGCATCAAAAGCAAGTACGCAGACGACATCGCCACATCAGAAAACAAATTCATCAGGCACTTCACCGTTCCTCGCAAGCACATGTTTTCAAAATCCCTCGATGATGTTTCAGCAGGAGCATGGGTGAGCGCCGACCCTGAAAGTGTGCTCCGCTTCACTGCCGCCGGGTATTATTTCGCAAGGACTATCTATGAGAAATACAAAGTTCCTATCGGATTGATCAACGCAACGCTGGGAGGGTCAAGGGCGGAATCATGGATGAGCGATGAAGCATTGAAACCTTTTCCTACGCTCTACGAAGATGCGCTGAAGTATAAGGACACGACTGTTATCATTCAGACCGAAACTGAAGACAGGAAATGTATCTCTGAATGGCATAAGCGCGCGAAGGAAACAGATGCCGGTTATTCTGATCCAGCGGGTCCTTATAGCAAAGTGAGCTATAACGCAAATGGGTGGGAGGAAGTCAATCTTCCTGCTTTTTGGACGAACACACCAATTGGTGCCATGAATGGTGTAGTGTGGTTCAGAAAAGAGTTTGAACTTCCGTCATCATTTGCATCGAAAGCTGCCAAACTGGATTTTGGAAATATTGTAGAGGCAGACTCCGTTTTCATCAATGGAAGATTTGTCGGCACCAGGCCGTCGCAATACATCCCTCGGATGTATGATATTCCTGCGGATCTTCTGATGCAAGGCAAGAATTCGATTACTGTTCGGGTCGTGTGTCCTTCTGGACGCGGCGGATTTGTCCCGGAGAAGAAATATGCGATTGTCTTGGGCAACGAGACCGTGGATATATCGGGACGATGGAAATACAAGATCGGCTGCAAGATGGAGAGCCTCGTGGGATCATCCTTCATTCAATGGAAGGCAACAGGGTTGTATAATGGAATGATCGTGCCCTTGCAAAACTATACGATCAAAGGTGCACTGTGGTATCAGGGAGAGGCGAACGTGAGTCGTTCGGAACAACACCGCACGTTATTTCCTGCACTGATAAAAAATTGGCGCGAACAATGGCACCAGGGCGACTTTCCATTTCTGTTTGTGCAGTTACCCAACTTTACTGAATCGCAACCTGAGCCATCCGATGGTAACTGGGCAAGGTTCCGTGAGACGCAAACAGCTTCGTTGTCCGTTGCCAACACCGGCATGGCCGTGGCCATCGACCTTGGTGAGTGGAACGACATTCATCCATTGAATAAAAAAGATGTTGGATATCGCCTTGCGCTTGCAGCAGAAAAAGTTGCATACAATGATAACAACGTTGTCTACGCTGGACCGATGTATCAGTCAATGAAAGTCTCCGGCAACAAAATCACTATTACTTTTACAAATGTGGGAAGCGGTCTTATGGCGAAAGGTGGCACACTAAAACAATTTGCTATCGCGGGTGAGGATAAGAAATTCGTGTGGGCTACTGCGGAAATTAAAAAGAACACCGTCGTTGTCTGGAGCGATAAGATTTCTAACCCAAAAGCCGTGCGCTACGCATGGGCAGATAATCCCGAAGGCGCTAACCTATATAATAAGGAGGGCTTGCCCGCGTCACCATTTAGAACCGATAGTTATTGAATAGCTGTCCTTCTGCGGAATAATTCCCTGATTATGTCTCTATGTGCCTATTGTGTTCAAAACAAAAACAAAATACGAAGCCGCAAGGTTTGCACCCCTTGCGGTCTTCGATATCCAACTAGTCCACCTAGTTTTCGCTAAAGTGGCTGTAAACCCAGTCGGCCTGTCTTAACGCATCTGTGCGAGGATATCTGATTGGTCTGCGGACAAAGGCTTGTTCGCTTTCTTAACGACTTTGCAGTTTCCATTCACACTCGCGAATGCTGACACGAACTGTCTTTTGCCAGTGACATTCACAAAGTATTGTGTGTCGTTGGCTTCGTTTACCTCATACATCTCCACGGGGACATTAGCGTCATACTGATCCTGAAGCGCCGCGACAGACTTCTTCACCAGTGTGGGTGCCTGATTGAATTGAATTCTGCGAGCGGTGACCAGGAGTGAGCCTTCATTGCTGAAGTAGGCGATGAACTTTTCACCACTTTGTTCAAACCGGCTCTGATAGATGTTTTTGGATGTTGTCCATTGAACATTCGATGCCGAGTTGAACTCCCTGGTGAATGCATCTGACACAGATGCCGGAACGGGGTTTTGTGCTTTTGTCAGGATGACAGACAAGAGCAAAAGGATTGCGGTGTACTGGATGAGTGTTTTCATTTGTTAAAGTGTTTTAGTTGAACATTTGTTTGTCTTTGATGAGTCAAATGTCCGTGCGTTCACGTCGGAGTGAAATACTCCTTTGTAGGTAATCTGCATTGACCGGGATGGTCATTTGTCTGGGCTCACAATGCGGTAGAAATAGGTAAATTCTTCGAAAATGAAGGATTTTGCAGGTTTTTCAGGTAAAGTTTAACTTCGACGCACGACCCGACGCCTTTGGATATTAAGCCACAAGTCTATGAGCAAGTGATGAACCTCACCCGCAGCGATGAGGATAACGCTATGCTCGAGAAGGCGCTCAATGACTATCTCGATAATCCCATTCTTAATAAAATCCAGGTCTTTGCGAAGCAATCCGTGAGGATACTCGACAACGCGAAACTGCGGTATTTGTATGTGAGCGAAAGCAATTACGAGCTGACGGGTTATACAAAAGAGGAGATCATGAACGGTGGGCTATGGTTGACGTATCGCCGTGTGCATCCCATGGACATGTTGAAATTCGCGCGTGTTGTGCTGAAGGTGAAGAACACGTACAGAAAGCTCAACATGGAGGAAAGGCTTAGCGCACGGTTTGCCTTCGATTGCCGGTTCAAATGCAAGGACGGCACCTATAAGCAGATATTACAAAACGTCCATGCGCTATCCATTAGCCCGAAAGGAGATCCCTACATTTTACTTTTCGCCACCACCGATATCACGGCATATAAGAACACCGAGGGGATGAACTATTCCTATGAAATCATGCGTGACGGTCGATTTGTCACGTTGCTCGAGGGTACCATGCACCCGGAAGATATGCCGCTTTCCCCGCGCGAACTGGAAGTTCTTCGTCTCACTGCTCAGGGACATTCAGAGAAAATAATCGGCGATATGTTGTTCCTCAGCGTCGAAACGGTAAAAACCCATCGCCGGAACATGCTGCAAAAATCCAATGCCAAAAACAGCATCGAACTCGTGAAAACCGCCATCGCCAACGGCTGGATCTGACGATTTGGATTTACGATTTAGGATGTACGATTTACGATTTAGGTTACAGCTTACTGCTTACTCCGATTACGCTCTGCTTCATTGGCGCAGGCAGCTTACAACTTACTGCCTACCGCTCACTGCTCACGACTTACGGCTCACCCCGATTGCGCTCCGCTCCATCGGGGCAAGCGACTTACAACTTACCGATCACTGATTACAGATTACCGATCACTGATTACCGATTACCGATTCCCACGCCACTCACGGGTATCGATAAAAATTCTTACTCACAATCCTCCATCCCTCGTTGAACTTGTACAGCAATAAGTTGTCTGTGAAGATCCGCTTGTTGCCCCGCGATAAGTCCAGGACGACGCTGGCCGAAGATCCCGCAACGTTTACAATATTGTATTTTGCGACGGCCTTTTCACCGGCAGGTTTGTTCGCGGCTCTTGATTTCTCAATGTTGCCAATCCATTGTTCGATGGGGACACTTTTCACTTCATTGTTATCAAGCACCATCATCACAAAAGAAGGATGGAAGCCTTTGCGGATATCATCTATAGGTCCGCCGTTGTGAATGCCGCCGATGTAGGCGTTGTTGATTACGTTTTTGATTGCCTCCTCGTCAGTCTGCGCAGAAACCAACTGTGAGATTACAGTTAATAGAATAATAATGGTCGCTGATTTTTTCATCTTTAAGAATTTCAGGCAAAGGACCTGATAATAACGAGTCCATTCGTCCCCCAATTCGTACGGATTTTGATGGATACGACTCGTCTGATCACCCACGGCTTACTGCAAACCCAACCACCACGCCAATCACATCATAAAATCCATGTGCGGCGATCGCCTCCCATGCCGACCGTTTCCGCAGGTAGACAAATGCGAAGAGCAGTCCTGATACACCTGCCGATATTGCGCCGTTCGGACCTTGATATAAGTGACCTAATCCGAATACGATCGTGCCGATGATCAGCGACAAGATCAGTCCGGGAGCCTTTAGCCACTTTTCAAATCGTGTGAGAATGAAGATCCGTTGAAGTTCTTCGACGAATCCACCTGCGAAGATCACCAGCGGGATCCAGACCAAGAGTGCAAAAGGCTCCCGGAAATATGCCGCCATGTTTACGCTTTGCGCGGCATTGGCTGGGAGCATTGCTTTGAGCGTCGGGTTTACCACAATGTGTACGATGATCCAGATCAACGTACCGAACATCATTCCTGTGAAAACTTTCTTAAGAACGTCGGACGCATCGAATCCGATTCTTGTAAACGATTCCTGTTCGAACAACATGAGAAGCAGGATCACGCCGAGTGTGACAAACTTTGTAACGAGAATGCTGGTTACAATCGCGCGGAGATCATCCGCAGGAGGGAATGTTTCGTGAGTTGCAATAAATGCTGCAAAGATCCAGTAAGCTACGATCGCTGCGATCGATACGGAGAGGCGGTTTTTTTGAGTCATAGCGACAAGACGATATCTTAGGCGGATTGTTACACATAAGATCATTCAGTCAGCTTTGATCTGGCCGGCTACCTATGAGTTACGACTTGTGAATTACAGGGATGGTTTATGATTTCCGAATCGCTATCGCATACGACTTGCGATCTTCACCTTACGCTTTACAACAACTTACCGCTCTCGGACAGGACACAGGACACTGATTACTGATCACCGATTACAGATCACTGATTACAGATCACCGATCACCGACTACGACTCACGCCATCGCCTCCTTCGTCTTCTCCAGATAGTCCCAAACCAAACTACTGGCTCCAAGAATAGGCGCCGCCTGATTTTGCATTGCGGATGGAAGAATTTTCACTTTACCGCGGAACAACGGCATGAGGTTTTGTTCCATGTGATGTAAAGTTGGTTCGAATATAAGGGGTCCCGCTTGTGCGAGCCCGCCGAAGAGAAACACGGCCTGCGGATCGGTGTGAACCACCGTATCCGCGAGCTTCATACCAAGAATTCTTCCTGTATATTCAAAGGCTTCTTTAGCAACGATATCGCCGCGGTTGGCAGCTTCTGAAATCATTTTAGTGTTCAGGTCTTCGAAACTGATGCCGCGCAGTTCGCTGGGCTCAAGATGGTCTGCAAGGAGTTTGTACACCGTCCGTTTAATTCCCGTTGCCGAAACGTACGTTTCAAGACATCCGCGTTTTCCGCAATTGCAGTATCGTCCTGCCGGATTAACAGATGTGTGCCCGAGTTCACCCGCGATTCCATGATGACCATTTAATAATATACCACCACATACAAATCCACTTCCCAGGCCAGTCCCCAATGTGATAACGACAAAATCCTTCATGCCCTTGGCATTGCCATAGATCATTTCGCCTACGGCCGCCGCATTGGCATCATTGGTGAGAATGCATGGAACACCGAACTCGTCGCGGAACATCTTGGCAAGGGGTAGTACACCCTTCCACTTAAGGTTGGTAGCGCGTTCGATCGTCCCTTTGTAATAGTTTCCGTTGGCTGCACCGATTCCGATGCCAACAATTTTGGTATCATTTGGAAGGAAGTGGATTGCTTCTCGCAACGCATCTGCCATGGCGTCGAAGAAATCCTGGAACTCCTCGTAATCCGTGGTAACGATGTTACCCTGGTGGTACACTTTCCCCTCGCGATCCACAACGCCAAACTTTGTGTTCGTCCCACCGATGTCGATGCCTACTGTTAGCTCCTTCATCTTTATATAGATAATATTTTAGCGAGCCTCAACGACTCCTGATCTATCTCGTGATGTCGCCCGTTCATGATGCTGTCAAACTTATTGAATACGACCTGGTTGTTGAAAACACCCACCATAGAATCAGTCTCTCCCTTCAATAACCCTTCCACTGCCGCAACACCCATTCTGCTTGCGAGCACCCTGTCAAAATATGTAGGCGCACCGCCACGTTGCAGGTGTCCGAGGATCGTCACTTTGATATCGAAGTAACTTGACCGCTCTGCTACTTTCCTGGCAAGCTCGTTCGCGTCTCCAATTTTAGAACCTTCAGCCACTACAACAAGGCTCGACTTCTTGCTCGTCTTTCCGCTTTGTTCTAATCTTCCGTAAAGTTCATCGAATGAAGTTTCTTCTTCAGGGAGGATGATCGCTACGGCTCCACCGGCGATCCCGCTGTTCAATGCAATATATCCTGAATGACGGCCCATCACTTCAATAAAGAAAAGGCGGTTGTGTGATAAGGCTGTGTCACGGATTTTATCGATCGCCTCAACTGCTGTATTCGTCGCAGTATCATAGCCGATCGTATAATCTGTTCCGGCGATGTCGTTGTCTATCGTGCCCGGTATGCACACGCACGGTATGCCGTACTCTTTTTGAAAAATATGAAGTCCTGTGAAGGTACCGTCTCCACCGATGGCAACGAGCGCATCGATTCCATTTTTCTTCAGGTTATCGAACGCTTTTTTCCTGCCTTCAGGGGAGCGGAAATTTTCGCTGCGGGCGGATTTCAAAATGGTGCCACCACGTTGAAGGATGTTGCCAACAGAGCGTGCGCCCAACTTGACAATCTCCTCATCGATCATCCCTTCATATCCATGAATAATTCCTGAAACTTCTTTTTGATAGTAGATGCTGGCGCGTACTACAGCCCGGATGGCGGCGTTCATTCCGGGTGCATCGCCACCCGAAGTAAACACGCCGATCTTCGAAATTTTCGCGTTCATTTGAGCCAAAATAGCCCCGAAATTACGCGAGAATGGACGTTTTTCAAGGTTTAACTTTTCAATCGTTTGAAATAGCCAATTAGGCCATTTGTCGATGAATCGTGTGAGGTGACTTCGCCGACAGCACTGAGTTCAGGAAGTATCTTCTTCGCCAGCACTTTGCCCAGCTCAACGCCCCATTGGTCGAAGCTGAAGATGTTCCAGATCACTCCCTGAACAAAAATTTTGTGTTCATACATAGCGATCAGACTTCCGAGCGTTCGAGGTGTCAGCTTCTTAAATAAAAAAGAATTGCTGGGCCTGTTGCCGGAGAAGACGCGATATGGCAACACAGCAGCGATGGCATCTTCACTCATCCCTTGTTTAATAAGCTCAGACCGTACTTCGTCTTCTGTCTTTCCCATCATCAACGCTTCCGTCTGCGCAAAGAAGTTTGAAAGGAGAATTGTATGATGATCACCCAATGGATTTTGACTTATCGCAGGCGCAATGAAATCACAAGGAATTACTTTGGTGCCTTGGTGAATCAACTGATAAAATGCGTGCTGCCCGTTGGTACCCGGCTCGCCCCAGATGACGGGACCGGTTTGATACAACACCGGCTGTCCGTCGCGATCTACCGACTTCCCGTTACTCTCCATATTTCCTTGTTGAAAGTAGGCGGGGAACCGGTGGAGATATTGATCGTAGGGGAGGATCACCTCGCTTTGTGCGTCAAAGAAGTTAGTGTACCACACGCCGAGCAGCGCGAGAATGACCGGTATGTTCTTATCGAGAGGCGTTTCCCTGAAGTGATTGTCCATCGCGTGTGCACCTTCGAGAAGTTGAACGAAGTTCTCGAATCCAATCGTACAAATGATCGATAAGCCGATAGACGACCATAATGAATAGCGGCCGCCAACCCAATCCCAGAACACAAACATGTTCTCGGGTGCGATGCCAAATTCTTTAACCGACTTCTCATTGGTAGAAACAGCAACGAAATGCTTCGCAACGTCACCCTGCGATCCTGACTTTTCGAGGAACCATTTCTTCGCAGACTCTGCGTTGGTCATCGTCTCTTGTGTTGTGAATGTTTTGGACGCTATGATGAAAAGCGTCGTTTCTGCATTAAGCCCTTTCAAAGTCTCGACCAGGTGTGTTCCGTCGATGTTGGAAACGAAATGAGGCGTTATGTTTTTATGGTAAGGCTTAAGCGCTTCAGTGACCATCAGCGGCCCCAGGTCGGACCCACCGATACCGATGTTAACAATGTCGGTTATCGCCTTTCCGGAATATCCTTTCCATGCACCGGAAAGCAGGCGCTCCGAAAAAGATTTCATTTGATCAAGCACACGATTGACTTCCGGCATCACATCTTCACGCAATACGGTGATCGGTCTGTTGCTCCTGTTTCTAAGCGCAACATGCAGCACCGGCCGCCCTTCCGTCTGGTTGATCATTTGCCCGCTGAACATCGCGTCGATCGCCTCTGATACGCCGCACTCCTGGGCAAGCTCCTGTAGCAATGAAAGCGTGTAATCAGTGACAATGTTCTTTGAAAAATCTGTCAGAATATCCTCAAACTGGAGATGCAGCTTATTGAATCTTTCGGGGTCAGAATCAAACAGTTGACGCATGTGCGTTGCCTGCATTTCGAGGTAGTGCGCTGTCAGCTTTTGCCACGCAAGTGTTTCTACTGGATTGGTATTTGGAAGCATCGGTAAAACGTATTTGTGAAATCAAAAATACGACGATGCAAAGAAAGTCCTTAACTGGCTGCTTATGAATGTGCCGCAACTGGAAACAGGCGACCGGCAACTGGCAACCGCTCAGCCTCCCACAACTTTCTTCAGGTTCTCGATCAGTCCGTCCCACAAATCCTGTAGTTCGCTCATGTCGTCGAAATCTGAGTAGTCGTATATCTTAAGGAATGTCATTTGAGTGAGCTCATTGACCTCAAGGCCGAGCTCGAAATAGGAAGGATCTTTTTTGTCTTCGTTGGACTCTGGCAGGTATTCAAAGCGAACGAAATGGTTTGTGCGGTGGGAAATCATGATCGCCTTATGCTCTTCGTTATCCCATACAAACGTGAACACTTTCTCGGGACTGATGCGAACATCATCCGCGAACCATTCGGATAACCCGCTGGCTGTCTGTATGTAAGGATATAACATCTTCACTGATGCATGAAACTCGTAATCAGCAGTGAAAAGTTGCTTTTTAACCATCCTGGCTTCCATCCCCTTGAATTGAAATGAAGGTAAGGAACTGAGGATTGAAATACTACATGGATTGAAATATAAACATGATAGATATTGCGCACAGATTTCTTTTCTGACGTCCCGTTGACAAAGGAATACATCCCCCTAAGCCCCGAAGGGGCGCAATAAATCGAGCGTCATGGCGAAGCCTGACGCGACGCGGAAATTGATTATTGGATAGGCACCGAAGGGGCGAGATATCTAGGCCAATTCCCAAAAGTTTATAAATTTGCAGCCCTTTATGGCGAGGTAGCTCAGCTGGTTAGAGCATCGGATTCATAACCCGAAGGTCGGCAGTTCAAGTCTGCTCCTCGCTACAACCAAAGCAGACCCTGACGCATTGCAGCTCAGGGTCTTTGTTTTTTCCTGGAGGGTCGCTTCGGCGCCATGAAAGCGACCGCCGCACGAATTGCTTTCCCTAAATTGGCCTTATTTTTGACGCAACAGGCCGGAATGAAGAAAATTGACAAATTGATCCTGGGTTCATTTATCGGACCGTTCGTCCTGACGTTCCTGGTGGTTGTCTTTATTCTCCTACTTCAGCACATGCTGAAGTACTTCGACGATATCATCGGCAAAGACCTCGGCTGGGATGTCGTGGGCGCGCTGCTTTTTTACTTTGCGATTTTCATGACGCCACTTGCATTGCCCCTTGCGGTACTGCTGTCGTCGCTCATTACGTTTGGAAATCTTAGCGAGCATTTCGAGATCACAGCGATAAAAAGTCTTGGAATCTCTTTGACTCGGGCGCTCGTGCCAATCTTCGGCTTTGTCGTCTTTCTCACTGGCGTGGCATTTTATGCGAACAACACACTCGTGCCTCACGCCGCCCTTGAAGCATACAGTCTGATGTATGACATCAAGCAAAAGAAACCTGCCCTCGACCTGCAGGAGGGTGCATTTTATTCCGGCATACCGGACATCAGCATTAAGGTCGGTAAGAAGTACCCGGATGGAAAGACGTTAAAAGATGTCATTATATATGACCACCGCGGCGCAACAGGAAACAAGAAGGTGACAGTGGCGGATTCAGGAAGGATGTTCACTTTCCTTCATGATCAATATTTGAAATTAGAGCTGTTCAATGGCTATGATTTTAGTGAAGGGAACGGGGAGCAAACCGTGACGAACGCGGCAAGCGGCCCCGCGCCAGAGACTATTTCAAAAACAAAATTCGGTAAGTCTGAGATTGTATTGGACTTATCCTCTTTTGGGATGGCGCGTACCGACAAGAAATGGTTTCAGGGAAATCGCATCATGCGCAACGTATTGGAATTGGACAAAGACATGGATTCCATGCGGAATGAGATCAATAGTTCGCGCCTCCAGGTGTATCAGACGAAAACTACATTGTTCACTTTCGCCGACAAAACTGATTCGGCAAAACTGCCACCCGATGTTGCCCGTGTCAAACGACGCAAAGATTCACTGCGGGCCATCACTGACCCTGGATCAGTCCACATGAACGTGTTGCCTTTTAAGATTACGCCGCGCGAACAGATCAGCAAAAAAAATACGCACTATTCTGATAGCCTTTTCAAATCCCGCAAGTGGACCCTCGACGAAGTCAGCGCAGCCCTCAACCAGGCCCGGAGCATGAAAGCGCAATTGCTCAACATGAATGCTAACCGTAATAATAATATCTCCGAATACATGGTCTTTCAGATCCAATGGCATAAGATCTTTTCTAACTCCATCGCCTGTATTGTCATGTTTCTCATCGGCGCACCGCTAGGGGCCATTATTAAAAAAGGAGGCCTTGGTGTTCCCGTCATCGCGTCCATCTTTTTCTTCATTTTGTTTTATTTGATAACCAGCACCGGTGAGAAATGGGCGGGTCAGATGAAAATAAGTGTTCCCGTTGGAATCTGGGCCGCTGACGTTCTGCTGGCCTTAGTAGGTCTGCTGTTCCTCCGCCAGGCCCGCCTCGATGCGCGATTCTTCGAATCAGACTTCTACAGTGTGCTCTGGGACAAGCTGAAACGGCGTTTCGGGACAAAGCAGGTCTCCGCTACCGCGGCGAATAGTTAAATGAGAATGGTTAATAGAGAATAGTTAACAGAGAATAGTTAATAGAAAAGGGGGCAAATCGTGCTGGAGCGACCCCAGATAACTATTAACGATTAACCTTTAACTTCCTGCCAAATTTGGCAGATTTGAACAATTCCCTTACTTTTGCGCGATTAAAAAAATAGGAAAGACACAAAAGCAGCAAAATTTTAAGCGATGAACCTCACTTCAGCAAAAAAGCAGGAACTATTCAGCAAGCACGGGGCGAAAAAATCAAAAACAGACACAGGATCCCCCGAATCACAGATTGCCCTTTTCACACACAGAATCAACTCTTTGACGGAGCATTTGAAGGGTCACAAAAAGGACTTCTCCACACAGCAAGGTCTTCTCAATCTGGTTGGTCAGCGTAAAAAACTTCTCAGCTACCTCCAGAAGACCAACATTGATCGCTACAGGTCAATCTTGGCTGAACTTGAACTCCGTAAATAAGAATCTTAACACGCGAATAGGGAACCTGTAACAAGGTTCCCTTTTCGCTTTTGTATCCAAAATTTTATGAAACCAAATCCGATTACAAAATCGTGCTCATTGCCCGACGGCCGTGTGATTACGATTGAGACAGGTAAGCTTGCGCGCCAGGCAGATGGCGCCGTGGTGTTGCGCATGGGAGATACCATGCTGCTGGCAACCGTTGTATCCAACAAAGAAGGTAAAGAAGGCGCCGATTTTCTTCCCCTGTCAGTAGACTATCAAGAGAAATTCGCGGCGATGGGAAAAATCCCTGGAGGATTTTTGAGAAGAGAAGGCAAGCTATCTGATTACGAAGTGTTAATCAGTCGCCTGGTGGATCGAGCAATACGTCCCTTGTTCCCAGATGATTATCATGCAGAGACCCAAGTTGCAATTACACTGATTTCTGGTTCTGAAGATGCCCTGCCCGATGCACTCGCGGCGTTCGCGGCATCAGCCGCTCTTTCTGTTTCGGACATCCCTTTCCAGGGGCCGATTTCGGAAGTACGCGTTGCCCGCATCGATGGTCAGTTTGTTGTCAACCCAACGCTTGCTCAGAAAGAAAAAGCAGACCTCGACTTGATCGTGGCAGCATCACTCGATAACATCCTGATGGTTGAGGGTGAAGCTAAAGAAGTAGGCGAGGATGTCATGCTCGAAGGATTGCGCATCGCACACGAAGCTATCAAGCAGCAGTGTCATCTTCAGATCGAGCTTACTAAAGAAACAAACAAGACTGAGAAAAGAACATACAGTCACGAGACTAACGATGCAGCTTTGAAAGAAGAGCTGTTCGCAAAGTTCTACGACAAGGTCTATGCAATCGCGAAGCTGCAGACTGCGGATAAGCACAAGCGCTCTGAGTTATTCAGCCAACCGCTGGAGGAATACCTTGAATCGCTGCCTGAGGATTCCACTATCGATCCGGGTCTTGTTAAAAAGTATTATCACGATATCCAGAAGAAAGCATCCCGCGACCTCGTGCTCAACGAGAAAGTAAGATTGGATGGTCGGAAAACAACGGAGATTCGTAGCATTTGGTCTGAGGTAGATTATCTGCCTTCGGCTCACGGTTCAGCGCTGTTCACGCGCGGTGAAACGCAGTCACTCAGCACCGTTACACTTGGCACCAAGCTCGACGAGCAAATGATTGATGGTGCAATGTTTTCAGGATCGAATAAATTTATTCTGCATTATAACTTCCCATCATTCTCAACCGGCGAGATAAAACCAAATCGCGGCCCCGGAAGGAGAGAGATTGGTCACGGAAACCTTGCTTTCAGATCACTGAAACAAGTATTGCCGGCAGAAGACAGTAACCCTTACACAATCAGGGTTGTATCTGATATCCTGGAATCCAATGGTTCATCTTCAATGGCAACGGTTTGTGCGGGCTCGCTCGCGTTGATGGACGCAGGTGTTGCAATCAAAGCACCGGTGTCAGGCATTGCAATGGGAATGATCTCGGACAAGGGTCGGTATGCAATTCTGTCGGATATCCTCGGAGATGAGGATCATCTTGGTGACATGGACTTCAAGGTAACAGGCACTGAGAAAGGAATTACAGGTTGTCAAATGGATTTGAAGGTCGAAGGGCTTACATATGATGTGCTGAAAGAAGCGCTGATGCAGGCAAAGGAAGGAAGGCTTCATATTCTCAATGAAATGAAGAAGACCATCCAGGCGCCACGCCCTGACCTCAAGCCGCATGCACCGCGTGCTCATACAATGTTCATCGAGAAAGAATTGATCGGCGCGGTGATCGGGCCTGGTGGAAAGATCATCCAGGATATTCAGAATACGACTGGCGCTACCGTTGTGATCGAAGAGAAAGACAAGCGCGGCATCGTCAGCATTTTTGCTACGAACCAGACTGCCATGGAAGGCGCGCTCAAGCGAATCAACGCAATCGTCGCACAGCCGGAAGTTGGTACGGTCTACGACGGTATTGTAAAATCAATCATGCCGTTTGGCGCGTTCGTTGAGTTCATGCCGGGCAAGGATGGATTGCTTCACATCTCTGAAATAAAGTGGGAGAGACTGGAAACAATGGACGGTGTTATGGAAGTCGGTGAACAAGTCAAAGTAAAGCTTGTAGAGATTGACAAGAAAACTGGTAAATTCAGATTGTCAAGAAAGGTGTTGTTGCCGAAACCTCCAATGAAACAAGAACCGGCCAAGGCCTAGCTTGCAGAAGCACGTTTTTAGAACTAATTTAATCCCTTTCCGTTTTTATTTAGAGCATGAGACAGCTAAAAATAAGCAAACAGATCACCAACCGCGAAAGCCAGTCGCTGGACAAGTATCTGCAGGAAATTGGTAAGGTCGATTTGCTTACTCCGGATGAAGAGGTCGAGTTGGCGAAGCGAATTAAAGAAGGGGATCAGATCGCACTGGAGAAGCTGACGAAAGCGAACCTTCGCTTCGTGGTTTCTGTTGCTAAGCAGTACCAGAATCAGGGCCTTTCACTTGGCGATTTGATCAATGAAGGGAATTTAGGATTGATTAAAGCTGCACAGCGTTTCGATGAGACACGCGGATTCAAGTTCATATCGTACGCGGTGTGGTGGATTCGTCAATCTATCCTGCAGGCATTGGCGGAACAGTCACGGATTGTTCGTCTTCCGCTGAACAGGGTTGGTTCGTTGAATAAGATTTCGAAGACGTTCTCTGAGCTCGAACAGAAATATGAGCGTGAGCCTTCACCTGAAGAATTGGCCGAAGTTCTTGAAGTGACGACGGCAGAAGTAGTTGACACAATGAAGATCAGCGGACGTCACGTATCGATGGATGCGCCGTTCGTGCAGGGAGAAGAAAATAGCTTGCTCGACGTTCTTGAGAATGACGGTGAAGACACTCCCGATCAGGGGCTGATGACCGACTCTCTCAGAAGGGAAGTTCAGCGCGCATTGTCGACATTGACCCAGCGTGAATCCGATGTGATTACTCTCTATTTTGGATTGAATGGCGAGCATGCGATGACGCTTGAAGAGATCGGTGAGAAGTTTAACCTTACCAGGGAGCGTGTTCGTCAGATCAAAGAGAAGGCGATCAGGAGACTGCGCCACACGTCAAGAAGCAAGGCTTTGAAACCTTACCTCGGATAAAGATTTTTTAAAGAATAAAAAATTAAGGGCTGTATCAAAAAGACAGCCCTTATTATCTATGTCATCTTGAATTTAAAATTCTATACCGTTGTTCAAAAGACGTCTTTTGATTCAGCCCTTTTTTGTAAATAGACCGCTATATGAACGCAGAAAAAGTAAAAGTGCTAATTATTGGATCTGGCCCTGCCGGATACACCGCGGCGATTTATGCGGCGCGCGCCGGAATGAAACCCGTGCTCTACACCGGCGGCCAGCCAGGCGGCCAGTTGACGATCACCGGAGATGTGGAAAATTTTCCCGGGTATCCGAAGGGTATTGACGGACCCCAAATGATGATGGACTTGCAAGCGCAGGCTGAGCGCTTTGCGACGAGTGTGAGACACGGTCTGGTCACGAAAGTGAATTTACTTGGGTGGCCGTTCCAGGCGACGGTGGACGATACGCATGAAATAGAAGCAGAAGCAGTCATAGTCGCTACCGGAGCCTCAGCAAAATATCTTGGCTTGCCTAGTGAGCAAAAATTCACAAACAAGGGTGTATCTGCATGTGCGGTTTGTGATGGATTTTTTTATCGCGGCATGGATGTGGCCGTCGTAGGCGCAGGTGATTCCGCTGCTGAAGAAGCAACCTATCTTTCAAAACTTTGCCCAAAGGTCTATCTGATCGTTCGCAAAGATGAAATGCGCGCATCACGAATCATGCGTGACCGCGTGCTCATGAATCCCAAGATTGAAGTATTGTACAACACCGAGACGGAAGAAATTCTTGGCGATCATGAAGTGTCGGGCGTACGTGTAGTGAATAACAAGACCGGGGCGAAAAGGGAAATTGCAGTGAAGGGATTTTTTGTGGCGATCGGCCACAAGCCCAATACCGACATCTTTAAAGGTCAGCTTGATATGGACGAAACAGGTTACATCAAAGTGAAGCCTGGTTCTACGCACACCAACATCGAAGGCGTGTTTGCCGTCGGTGATGCTGCAGACAGAGTTTACCGTCAGGCTGTTACTGCCGCCGGGACCGGGTGTATGGGTGCCCTCGACGCAGAACGGTTTCTTGCCGCACGTGAATTAGAAGTGGCACCCTCATGAAACTCGACATACTTGTATTAGCTGCTCATCCCGACGATGCTGAGCTCGGCTGCGGAGGAACGATCATTCAGCATGTAGCCGCCGGCCGTAAAGTCGGAATTGTTGACTTTACCCGTGGTGAACTTGGTACACGAGGCACACCACAGACGCGTGAACAAGAGGCAGCGGCTTCAGCCAGAATTCTTGGTCTTTCAGCCAGAGAGAACATCGGATTAGCTGATGGATTTTTCATGAACGATCAGGCACACCGGCTGGAAGTCGTTAAGCGGATACGGAAATACAAACCTGAGGTCGTGTTGGCAAATGCAATCTATGACAGGCACCCTGATCATGGTCGTGCATCGGGACTTGCGTTCGAAGCATGCTTTCTTTCAGGACTCACTAAGATCGATACGTCGTATGAAGGCGTTAAGCAAGAGGCGTGGCGCCCGAAAGCTGTTTATCATTATATACAAAGCCTTTTTATCGAGCCAGATTTCGTTGTTGATATTTCTGACGCGTGGGATAAGAAGATGGAGGCCGTGCGTGCATTTAAGACTCAGTTCTTTGATCCGACCAGTAATGAACCTGAGACTTATATTTCCAACCCGCGATTCATGAATCTCCTGGAATCACGAGCAACGGAATTGGGACATGCTATCGGAGCGAAGTATGCTGAAGGATTTACATCTCCCCGTTGGATCGGAGTGAAGTCGCTGTTTGATTTGGTATAGAGGCCCTGGCGTTCGCTTGGGCTCTGGCAGTTCCCCGCAAGTAATTGGGTCACAGATCAGCGATGACTGTTTACCGATGACAGATTACTGATTACAGACTGATTACAGATTACTGATTACAGATTACAACTTACAGCTCACAGCTTACGACTCACAGCTTACGACTCACAGCTTACGACTTGCCACTCACGGTGCCAGCCTTCCAATCTTCCACCCACTATCCGTGCGCGTATAAACAACCCTGTCGTGTAAGCGGCTCGTGCGTCCTTGCCAGAACTCTATGAGATAGGGCTCCACTTTATATCCACCCCATTGCTTAGGCTTCGGCAACGATTTGAGGTTTTCGTATTTCTTTTCGATCTGTCGCGCCCGCTCTTCCAGGATCTCCCTGTTTGCGATCACATGACTTTGAGGTGAGGCCCAGGCGCCGACCTGGCTTGCTCTTGGGCGACTTTGAAAATAAGCAGTTGATTTGTCTTCAGGCACGGGCGATGCAACGCCTTCAATGCGAACCTGCCTTTCAAGTTCGGGCCAAAAAAAATTCAATGCGCATGCAGGATTTATAGCAAGATCTTTTCCCTTCTGACTCTGATAGTTAGTATAGAAGGTGAATCCATCGCTTTCTATAGACTTGAGGAGCACGATTCTGGAAGAAGGACGACCGCTCTCTGAAACCGTAGCGAGGTTCATGGCGTTGGGTTCTGGCACGGCTGAATCCCTTGCTTCCGCAAACCATTTTTCGAATTGCGCGATTGGATTTCCTGCAACCTGTGCAGTATCCAGGTCCGCCTTTGAATACTCATTTCGTAAATCCTCAATTGATAACATTGCTTTTTTCGTTTTACCGCAAAGATGGTGACTTCTATCCACGGATTATGTGAAAATTTACCATTTCATTTGGAGGACTAACGAATCGGTGGTTTATTGGACATGCCAAAGAATGGAGTTTTTTAAGTATCGCAATAAATTGAAGCCAGAGAAGGGCAGACTCCTGATCTCGGAACCCTATTTGCCAGATCCTAATTTCGAAAGAACAATTATTCTTCTCTGTGAAAACAACGAAGAGGGTTCATTCGGATTTGTATTAAACAAGCCTTCATTGGCAAACGTCAGTGAAGTGATGGACGATATCAAGGATTATAATCTTCCCGCAATGGTTGGCGGTCCGGTTCAGCAGGACACGCTGCATTATATCCACCGTCACCCTTCCCTGGAAGATTCAGTTGAGATTCTGCCGGGAATTTATTGGGGAGGGAATTTTGAAAAAGTACTTTTCCTGTTGGATACCAAGCAGCTTCCCCATAAGGACATCAGGTTCTTCCTTGGTTATAGCGGATGGACAGGGGGGCAGCTTGAGGGTGAGCTCGAGCAGGATTCCTGGATCGTCAGCGATAAGGTGAGCGAGGAACTTGTGTTTGATACTGCACCAGACGCTATGTGGAAAAAAACACTCACGATCATGGGGGGCAGATATTCTGTTTACTCGAATTATCCCAAAGACCCCCGACTTAATTAAATATAAAACCTAATTTTACCCTTTAATCAAGAACCTGGAACACTTTTAAGCGAAAATGATGGAAATGGATGCGAAAGAAGATTTGGTGGAGTTGAAGCATGTTCCGGAGAATGATGTAAACGGGCACCCGATGCCTGTGTCCGGCGCTGATGACATCGAAGACACGATCCCCGATCAGGATTATTCAAATTTTTCTAAGAAAGATTTCGTCGATCTGCTGAAAGAGCTTGCAAAGCAGTCTGACTTCCGGAAAATAGATTCGGTGCTAAAGGCGGCCAGGGCTCATTATGATGAAAACCTGGAAAAGGAGAAATCTGTCGCGCTCAATAAATTCATATCTGATGGAGGTTCGCCTGATGACTTTGAATTTCGCCAGGATCCCCTTGACGTAGCATTTGAAGCGAACTTTAAATTGCTTCGTGATAGAAAGGCGGAACATCTTCGCAGCCAGGAAGAGCAGAAGAACGAAAATTTTAAAAAGAAGAATGTTTTGCTCGAAGAGCTGCGTGGGCTCGTCGATGGTGAAGACAATAAGCATAGTTTCGACAAGTTCAAGGAGATTCAGCAGCAATGGAGACAGATAGGACCGGTGCCTTCAGCACAGGTGCGTCCGCAGTGGGCGAGCTATCATGCACTGCTTGACAGGTTTTATGATAACCGGAATATCTACTTCGAACTCAAAGAACTTGATCGCAAGAAAAACCTCGAAGCAAAAATCGAATTGTGCGTGCGCGCCGAAAAGCTTGCATCGGTTGAGAAGATCGGAGAGGCCGTACGTGAACTGAATGAACTGCACGAAGAATATAAACACATTGGTCCCGTCGCCCGTGAAGAAAAGGAAGCAGTGTGGGAACGGTTTAAGACTGCTTCTGATGCAGTATATGCCCGGCGAGATCAATTCATCACCACATTACACGAAGAGTTAGGTAAGAACCTTCAGGCCAAGGAGCAGATCATAGCTGAAGTCAATTCCTTCGTCGGATTCCAGTCTGATCGTATTAAAGAATGGAACCAAAAGACCACCGAGATTATCGCGTTGCAGAAGAAGTGGGAGTCAATTGGCGCCGTGCCAAGAAACAAGGCGAAAGACATCAACAAGAGATTCTGGGCCGGATTCAAGAGTTTCTTCAACACCAAGGGTCTATTTTTTAAGAAGCTCGACGAATCCAGAGGACAAAACCTTGAATTGAAGAAGCAACTCGTTCAGCAGGCGTTGGCATTGAAGGAAAGTACTGAATGGGAAAAGGCTGCCAACGAGTTGAAAGCTTTGCAAGTGAAATGGAAAGAGATCGGTCCGGTTCCTGAGAAAATGCGTGAGAAAATTTTTCAGGAGTTCAAGGCTACATGCGATTTCTTCTTTGATCACCGTCGTGTGAAGTTCGAAGAAGCCGACAAAGAGCAGACCGAAAACCTTGCAAAGAAGCAGGCGATTTGCGAGGCGCTTGAGAAGATGGCAGCCGACAAGACGGCGACGGTAGGGGAGATCAAGGAAATGCAACGGACTTTCCAAGCGCTTGGCTTTGTGCCCAGAAACGCTGTGAATGCGATCAAGGGTCGTTTCAATGCAGCGATTGAAAGTGCGATGGCTTCACTCGGAAATATGAGCGCTGAGGACAAGGATAAGGCTGTGCTTGAGATCCAGTTGGAGAGTATGAAATCTGACCCTGATGCAGGGCATAAGATATATCAACGAGAACAGGCATTGAAGAAAAAGATTGCCAAAGCTGAGAATGATCTGGCAACGCTCAGAAACAACCTTGAGTTCTTCGGTCGCTCCAAGAATGCCGAAAAGATGAAGGCTGAGTTTAGTGCCCAGATTCAGGCGTCGACCGATGAGGTGTCAAAACTCAAGAGCGAGCTCAAAATGCTGAAGGCTGCCAGTCAGGGCAAATAAAAAAGGCAGTTACGGTTGTAACTGCCTGACTTTCAAGAGCCCCCTATCGGAATCGAACCAATGACCTACTGATTACAAGTCAGTTGCTCTACCAGCTGAGCTAAGGAGGCCTAAAAGCGAGGTGCAAAAATAAGGGAAAGTTCCAAGATGCAAAGTGTTGGCATCAAATTATCCAATAGACCGAGCCAGCTGCTACGCATGAGAGAGCGATCATTAATTCCCTTTCAGTCTTGCCTCAAATTGATCGCGTGTTTTCTTATCTGTAACTGACTCTAACGCACGCAGTACCTCAGGCGTGGTGTTCAACTTTTCCTTAATGCGCTTCTGAAGAAACTTGTCCATTTTCTTCTCACCGATTTTTTCTTCGAGTTCCATTAACAGATAGCAGCCTTTCGAATAATACAGATCATAGCCGTCCTTGTCGAATACGCCTGCGGTCGACACGGCGCCGGGCAGCTCACCTTTCTTCTTAAACAATGCGGCGGATTTTTCGGCTTGCACCGGGTCGAACTTTCGCAACGCCTTCATCATACTGAAGTTGGCAAACGATTCATTGAGCCAGGGTTCGCGGAGGAAACTGGCGTCGCTCCACCAGAAGTGACCAAATTCATGCGCATAGTTGCCGTAGTTGTTGTACTCGATACCGGTGATGACGAACCCGTCCCGGGTGGTCTGGGAGTTCAAAAGTTTTCGGGGAAATGTTCGCAACGCTATCGCAAATTTATTTACAGGTTTTGATTTGCCGAACGTGGTGTTATACAACGTAATGATGTCGACCATCTTCTTATTGATCGAGTTCAGGATTGAATCTTTGGTCTCAGCAGCAGTGAAATAGGAGGCCTTGATATTGCCGGTTGTTATCGGTACCAACTTCATGTTCTTACCAGCCAGGAACGTGATCTCGGGCGTTGGTTTTCGTTCCTCAATCACGTATGTGTGATCCGGATTTTCATGATGACTTTGATACGAATAAAGTAAATAATCGGCAGGTAGTCCTTTAACCGTAACATGACTCACAAACTTGTTATCAAGATCGGTGGCATTGGGAAACCAGAATTGATCAACCATTAACTCAATCCAGCCATATTTGATTTGTGTTATTTTATCGAGGTCAATGACGTAGTCGATGTTTACTTCGTGGATAGCTCCATCGAGCGGCTTTTCAAATTTGAGAATCATGAAAGGGAAGGGGCGCCCTCTCTTCATCGTCATTTTATGCGACAACAAGCCGCGGGCTTCGAGCTTTTCGATCTTAAACCCCGGGTTAAGTGTGAAGTAAACCGAATCTGTTCGGTTGGTGGGCTGATTGTAAAAATACTTTGCGCTGACATGTAGTGTACTCTCATCATACACTACTTCCATGGCCAGGGAATCAACGTTGGCTAAAGAAATTTTTTGCCCGTATGTGCAATACGACGTAGCAAATACAAACAGTAAGAGATTAAGTCTGAATAATGTTGTCATAGCGGTAGGTTAAGTGTGGTTTAGACATGACCATCGGTGAGTGCGTTACACGTACCCCGATATTTTTACTCTTGAAGTGTTAATTCTGACGTGAAAGACGTTACTTTTGCCAGCTTTAAAAACAAGTCGATTGGCTCCTTTCAACCGAACAACCGTCATTCTTATTCTTGGCGCACTCTCTACAATAGGGCCATTCGCTATTGACATGTATCTGCCTGGCTTTCCTGCCATCGCCGCTGACCTAAATACCACTGTTGAATCTGTTTCTTATTCACTATCGAGTTTCTTTTTTGGTGTGTGTTTCGGTCAAATGGTTTGTGGTCCTCTGCTGGACCGCTTTGGCCGCAAACGGGTGCTGTATGTAGGGCTTACGGTATTTATAATTGCATCCATCGGCTGCGCATTTACAACATCGATAGAGGGACTTATTCTCTTTAGGTTGTTTCAGGCTCTCGGTGGTTGCGTCGGGATGGTGGCACCGCGCGCAATCGTTCGGGACATGTTTCCGATTCAGGAAAACGCTAAAATATTTTCCCTGCTGATATTGATACTGGGCGTGTCTCCGATCATGGCGCCGACTGCCGGAAGCTATGTTATCGCAGCATTCGGTTGGAATTACGTGTTTATAGTGCTCGCAGTGGTGACGACGTTGACATTATTTGCCGTGATCTTTTGGCTTCCGGAAAGCAGACAGCCCGACCCTGCATTTTCTCTCAGGCCACGGCCCATTCTAAGAAGCTTCACATTCGTGCTGAAAGAACCACAATTTTACACCAACGCACTTGCAGGCGGAGTTGCGTCTGCTGGGTTATTTGCATATCTGGCGGGCTCGCCTTTTGTCTTCATGAAACTCTACGGCGTGACGGAACAGCAATACGGGGGCATATTCTCGCTCATCGCGACCGGCTTGATCGTAAGCAGTCAACTCAATACGTTGTTGTTAAAAAAATTCAGCACGGCACAGCTCATGAGAGCAGTCCTCGCATTTCAGGTGGTAATGGGCCTGATTCTGTTTGCGGGAACAACCGCGGACGTGCTGGGAATGTATGGAACAGTAGCAATGATCTTCCTTTTTCTTGGCTGCCAGGGATTTACGTTTCCCAATTCTGCCGCCTTGTCGATGGCACCGTTTACGAAAGAGGCCGGAAGCGCCTCGGCGCTGATGGGCGCTTTGCAGATGGGACTTGGTTCGCTCGCTGCAGCGGCCGTTGGATTTTTTAACGCTCAGTCTGCTGTGCCGATGACCGCGATCATGGCCGCTTGTACAACATTGGGATTTATTATTCTGCTCGCAGGCAACCGCCAAATAAAATACCGCGCGAGAAAAACCGACATCGGGGAACAGACCATCGACCTCCTCGAAAAATATTGAAGTTAATTCCCGTTAAAAAAGGTTAATCCTTCGGAAAGATTAACGCATTCCGTTACACATCTGTGATAAAACCTGTAACCAAAACTGGGGTACGAAGTATTTGTTTGTCGGGGTACGTCACATGCTTGTCTCGTTATTGAACAAGTTTGTCCGGATAAGGACGCGAGAAAAAATAACCGCACTACAAAAGAATGCGTTTACGTCGTTTATTAGTCGTTTTTTAAACTCATTAGATAAACCAAACTAAACATGATCCCATTGAACAAGAACCGTGTCTTTATCGTCGATGATGATGAAATAATTCGCGAAAGCTTTGTATACATTGTTAATAGTTCTGAGAAATTTATTGTTGTAGGCTCATACGGTACTGCTGAGGAGGCAATTGCCGAGGTTGGCAAAAAGAAGCCTGATATTGTATTGATGGATATCAAGCTGCCCGGAATGAGTGGGGTGGAGGGCACGCAAAAAATAAAGGATCAGTTCCCACATATCGAAATCATCATTGTGTCCGTTCATGAAGACAGCGAACTTGTTTTCAATGCTTTGCGCGCTGGCGCGTCCGGGTACATTACCAAGAGTTCCAACTACCTGGAGCTCATATCCGCCCTCGAGGAAATCAAGCGGGGGGGAGCGCCAATCAGCAGCAAGATTGCAAAGATGGTTGTTCAGAGTTTCCACCTGAACCCGCATTCACCGCTTACGAAACGAGAAAAGGAAGTTCTTGTGCTGATCTCCGAAGGCAAGACCTATACCCAGATTTCTGATCAGCTCTTTATTTCAAAAGAAACAGCAAAGTCCCACATCAGAAATATTTACGGAAAACTTCAGGTAAATAGAAAATCGGAAGCGATCGAACATGCGCACCTGAACAAACTGATTTGAGCATCTGGATAGTTAGCCACAATGTCATGTCGGTACCAATGGTGCAACTTTGTGTACTTCGTGCACATTGTGGTGAAAAAAATTCCAAACTGCGGGAGCCTTTTTATATCCCGGCTTAAGTCTTAAATCATATCAATCCCTTCGCCTGGGTGAATAGTTTATTTGAATTCTTCGAAGTCCCTCGATTCCGCAATACGAATTCGGGTGAAGATCCCCCAAAGCCACGCGATCCAAATTATTCGTAACTTTGGATAAATAGCCTTTATTATGAAATCAGTCTGGATTTGTGCGGCGTGGCTCATGTTGGGTTTGCTGTCTTGCAGCAAGGGTGATTCAGGTCCGACTTCTGCGGAAGGCACGTGGACCTACACGACGTCCGATGGAAAAGTGGCTGTTTCGTTTCAACTCGTAAAGAATTCAGCGGGCTCGCTGGACATTCAGAACCAATCATATAAACTGAATGGTACCAGCTATGAATCTGCCGCCGTGATAACCGGTGTGGCTCTGCCGGCGATTGCTTCAATAAAGATCAATGCAAATGATGCTAAGCTTACTTACCCTTATTATATTTTATTTACCAACCTTAAGGTAAGTGCCGACTTCAAAAAGATGGATGTTTCAGATGGCGAGTATTCAACTCCAGGAAGCACAACGAGCCTGAAAGCTGTGGCAATCACACGGCCATAATGAAGATGATCATATAAACAACGGTTTCAAATGTTGATATCTTTAGTCCTAGTCTTTCTTTTCGGGCCCTGGCAGGAAGTGAAAGTGCCATCGAAGCCCAATGAGGAATTTCAGCTCACGATTGATTATCAGTTCAAAACCCGATCGGCTGTATCAGGCAACAGCAATCTCAACATCGACTATCAAAATGATAAGATTTTGAAAGACGGAGGCTCGGGCCCGTTACCCTATCTGAAAGTAAGATTTAAAATGCTCAAGCTGGGACCCCAGGAGGTTCGCGTAAAAGTCTTAAGCAACGCGCTGAAAACCGAGCTCGCGAGAAAAGTGAAAGAAGGTGAGGAGTTCGAACTGGATATGGGTTATACCGACGACATGAAGGACAGGGTTACTCCATTTGAATACAATGTCTTGTTCTTATCTCCCGACAAAGAACCCATCAGCCGCGTACAGTTATTTATTGCAGAAGATGGGACGTTCCTCGTAAACGGCGAAAAGCGAGGCAAATTCTAGCTCCCGTTCGGCACCATTCACATGTGCCATGATGCCTTTTGCAATACTCTGCTAACTTGCCGCGCATTTGATTCGTAAATCGATCCACCTATGCGAAATCTCGTCCTATTCTTGTTTTTAAGTCTATCTGTTCACTATAGTTCAGCGCAATACAGACAGCCTGATGCGGCTTCAATACAGTTGAAGCTGAAGAAGCTGAACGTCCTCGCATCGGTTTTATATGTCGCCGCGCACCCGGACGATGAGAATACGCGCGCGATTACTTTCATGGCGAATGACAAGCTTGCAGCAGCTGCTTATCTTTCCATGACTCGTGGCGATGGAGGGCAAAATCTGATTGGTCCTGAGATCCGCGACCAGTTGGGCCTTATTCGTACACAGGAATTACTTTCCGCAAGGCGTATTGACGGCGGCCATCAATTTTTTACAAGGGCAAACGACTTTGGATTCTCAAAAAATGCAACCGAGACATTTGCAATCTGGGGTAAGGATGAAATCCTTTCTGATGTTGTCAGAATTTTTCGACAGTTCAAGCCGGATGTCATACTCACGCGCTTTCCGCCAGATCCCCGCGCTGGCCATGGTCATCATACGGCGTCTGCGATACTTGCACAAGAGGCATTTGATCTTTCAGGAAAACCTGAATACCAGCCGGACCAGGTAAAAGAGTTTGGAACTTGGCAGGTAAAGAGATTGTACACTAATACGGGGCGGTGGTGGAACCAGGAGATTAATGAGAATACCCCTGGTGTGGTTTCGGTGAATATGGGTACTTACAACATTCTCCTTGGCAAGTCTTACTCCGAGATCGCAGCAGAGAGTCGCTCGCAACACAAGAGTCAGGGCTTTGGATCTTCCGGCCGCCGGGGGGATTCGAATGAATTTTTTGAGTTTGTCAAAGGAGAGAAGGCTGAAAAAGAGCTTTTCGAAGGTATTAACACAACGTGGTCGCGCGTCCCGGGAGGCGATAAAGTTCAGCCGCTCGTTGAGAAAGTGATCCGTGAATTCAACCCGGAAAAGCCTTACGCCTCAATTCCATTGCTCATCCAAATACGAAAGCAAATTGGAATGCTAAGTCCATCGGTGTGGAAGGACAGAAAGAGTGAAGAAGCACGACAACTCATTCAGGATTGCGCAGGATTGTTTTTCGAAGTGACGGCGGATCAACCATGGATCGCGCCAGGGGAAGGAGTTGTTGCTTCGTTTGAGATTGTTAACAGGTCTACTGTGCCTGTGAAGATTGTGAAGATGACCAGCCGTATGTTGACGTTGGACTCTGTGCTGAATACGGACTTGCAATTCAATAAGCTGTTTACTTTCAAGTCACGCAAACCGCTCGCTGCCAATGCCGGCTATTCAGATCCATACTGGCTTCGCGTAGATCACTCACAAGGCCTGTTTAAGGTTCCAGACGCATCCTACATCGGCAAACCGGAAAATGGACCAGCCGTTGTCGTAGACTACTCCATTGAAGCAAACGGCGAGCGTATAGAACTTTCCGCGCCATTGATTTATAAGTGGACGGATCCCGTGCGAGGAGAATTAATGCGACCGTTCGAGATTGTTCCACCCGTACTCGTCAACCTGTCGCAGAAGGTTTACGTGTTTCATGACACCAATCCCAAAGTTGTTGGATTGCTGGTAAAGTCTGCATCGGGTGGAAAACTTTCAGGTAACGTAAAACTTGACCTGCCACAAGGCTGGAGATCGGAGCCATCGTCAGCAGCAATTGAGCTTTCGAAACGCGGAGAAGAAAAGAGAGTCGATTTTCTTGTATATCCAGCCGGAAATGAAGGGACCTTTTCGCTTCAAGCGCACGCCGAATTGAATGGTAAAGCCTATGGAAATTCGGTTCAAACCATTTCTTATGAACACATTCCATTTCAAACATTACTGCCGCCGGCAGAAGCCAATGTTGTGCGCATCAATTTGAAGAAGGAGGGGCAGGTTGTTGGATACATTCGAGGTGCTGGTGACGAAATCCCCAATGCACTGAGAAATATGGGCTATGAAGTGTGGGAAATGAAAGATGATGAAGTTACGCCGGCCAACCTTAGAAAAGTCGATGCCGTAGTGTTAGGTGTCAGGGCGCTAAACACGAATGAGCGGATCCGCCATTATATGGATAACTTGTTAAACTACGTGAAGGAAGGTGGGACGATGATCGTTCAATACAATACCAACTTTGATCTTGAAGTTGATAAGTTTTCACCGTATCCAATCAACATTTCCCGTGACCGTGTCACAGAAGAAGACAGTGAAGTCGGGATACTCAAGCCGGAACACCAATTGATGAATTATCCGAATAAGCTGACAGCGGACGACTTTAATGGCTGGGTGCAGGAGCGAGGCTTGTACTTCCCCGACAAGTGGGACCCCAATTATGAAGCGATCCTTTCGATGAATGATAAGGGCGAGCCAGCAAGGGACGGCGGTCTGCTTGTTACTAAATATGGAAACGGTCATTACGTGTACACCGGACTTTCTTTCTTCCGGGAACTTCCTGAAGGCGTTTCCGGTGCCTACAAACTTTTTGCCAACCTTGCATCATTGGGAAAAACGCCTAAGCCGCAAAATCAAAAAGTAAAGACCTCTAAGTAATGAATGCGAATGAGTCAAAGCCGCCTCTGTTCAGTAGTTGGAGCACCTGGTATTGGCTGGTAACCGGCGTGATGGTAGCGCAACTCATCATCTACCTGATAATCACTATTTCATTTTCATGATCGCAGCAGATTGGATTGTTCTTTTTGGCACGATCCTGCTCATCGTTGCCTATGGCGCCTGGAAGACGCGTGGTACGGGCGCGCAAGGATACTTGCTAAACAGAAGTTTGCCGTGGTGGACGGTGTGCATTTCGATTATGGCGACGCAAGCCAGCGCCATCACGTTCTTGTCGACAACAGGACAAGCGTATGAGGACGGAATGAGGTTCCTCCAATTCTATTTCGGCTTGCCGATTGCAATGATTATTCTATCGATCACCGCGGTGCCGCTGTATCACAAGCTAAAAGTGTCAACAGCGTATGAATATCTGGAATCGCGTTTTGATGTGAAGACTCGTTCGCTCGCAGCGTTTTACTTTCTCATGCTCCGCGGCTTGTCTGTTGGGATAACGCTGTATGCGCCGGCACTCATCTTGTCAACGATCCTCGGATGGAACATAAACTACACTACCATCCTGATTGGCGTGTTTGTGCTCATTTACACTGTTTCAGGTGGGACAAAGGCTGTGAGTGTCACGCAGAAGTACCAGCTAGCAGTGATCATGTCAGGAATGGTGGTTGCAGGTTGGATTGCTTTCAGTAGCCTGCCTGATGGTATTTCATTTGGTGACACCTTTCGGTTCGCCGGTGAAATGGGGAAGATGAATCTGATCAACCTGGATTTCAATTTATCTGATCGATACAATATCTGGTCAGGCCTGATCGGAGGTCTTTTTCTTTTTCTTTCGTATTTCGGCGCAGATCAGTCTCAAGTGGGTCGCTACCTTACCGGAAGTTCAGTTGCGGAAAGCAGGCTGGGACTCATCTTTAATGGATTGTTGAAGATTCCGATGCAGTTCATTATCCTGTACATCGGGATCTTGATTTTCGTCTTTTATCAATTCAATCAGGCTCCGCTTATCCACAATCGCTCGCTGCAAGAGCAAGTCATGCAGACACCCGCCTCAGTTAAAGTGCAGGAATTGGAAACGTCATATGCCTCGATTTTCGCAGAGAAGAAGAGGGTGGCCGGTGAGCTTGCCAATGCGATCAGTGAAGAGCAGCGAACTGCAATCGAGATGTCAAAGGCCTCACTGAAACAATTACAGGCAGAGGAGAACAATCTTCGGGCAGACATGAAGAAAGTCATCAAGGAAAACTTGCCCAAAGCGAATACGCTCGATAAAGATTATGTGTTCATCAACTTCGTGATGACTTATTTGCCACATGGTTTGATCGGTCTTTTGATCGCTGTGGTATTTTCCGCAGCGATGTCTTCAATGGCTTCCGAGCTCATGGCCCTTGCGTCAACAACCGCCGTAGATATATACAAGCGTTCCGTCCGGCCCGGTCAATCCGAAGAGCATTATTTTAAAGCGTCGCGGGTAATGATGGTGGGATGGGCAGCGTTTGCCATTTTGTTTGCATCACTTGCGAACGTCGCGGAGAACCTTATCCAGTTTGTGAATATCGTTGGATCCTTGTTTTATGGAACAATCCTCGGAATTTTTCTGTCGGCGTTTTATATCCCGTACATCAAGTCAACGGCAGTATTTGTCGCGGCGATCGTGGCTGAATTGATCATCTTGTATTTGTACTTCTACACGGACGTCGCCTTTCTGTTGTATAACATTATCGGATGCGTTGCGGTGATTGTACTGGCTATTCTCGTCCAGCCCTTGGTGCGCCCTGGCCGATAATTTGGACGTTCTGAAATAGTTTCTTCGGTTAGGTAGTAAAAGAAAATCGTCCCGCCAGGTTGATTGACGGGACGATTTATGGAATTCTTAGATATGTAATAAGTCTACTTCAGGGACTTCATCAAATCATCATTCAATTTTACGTAGTCCATGTTCTTTTGCTTTTCAGCGGCGGCTCTTGAAGCAGTAGCTGATTCGTTAGCGCCTTTCTTGTCGCCCATGGCCTTTTGGATCCTTGCTTTCTGGTATGACATCCAGTATGCATCAGGATTTGCTGCGCTTGCAGTGCTCACCCACTCATATGCTTGTTTGATGTCCTTGCCTGATTCAAAATAATACACCGCAGCCTGGAACAAGTTGTTGGGGCTCACTTTTGTGCTAGCCTCGATGCTCTTCATCACCTTGGCGTCAAAGTCTACTGTGATGGGAACTTTTACGGAAGTGTTTTCCCACATGATCTGGAGGTTAGCAGTCTTGCTGTTCTCTGCGAGGTCAGAAATTTCGAGTGTAAAAGTCTCAACTTTCTCAGTGAGTTTTTCAGCTTTCGCAGTAACGCGAGCCTGGTCTTTTGCCTTGTCGTACACCGACAAATCACCACCCATGTTTACATCCTTGTACAGGATCACTGTCCACTCGGATGCACCGGGGATCGTTAGAAGGAGGTATGTGCCTTTGGGAACATCTGTGCCTCCGAATTTCACATCGTCGCCGAAAGTCACCCGCGAACCGTTGTTTGCAGCAGTGCGCCACATTTGGTTGAAAGGAACAAGCTCTCCAAAGATCTTGCGGCCTTTCGCCTTGGGCCTGGAGTACTCGATGCAGCGGGACTAGGCGATGGTGAAAGGACCTGGGCTTCTGCCACCAGTCCAGCCACTACAAAGAGAACTACTAAAACGTTTTTCATAATTGTAACTTTAGCGTTTGTTTAAATTTAGAGCGTCAAAAGTAATCTAGTTTGCACTATCCAAAAACCCACCAACTTTGTAGAGTAATATGAAGTTGGAACCCTCTTTTTATCTTGGAAACAATGTTGTAAAGGCTGCCAAGGACCTGTTGGGTAAGGTTTTGTTCACACGGATTGGCCGAAGGACAACGGCAGGAATAATCGTTGAAACGGAGGCATATTCAAGCAGAGAGCGTGGCTGCCACGCGTATGACTATCGTCGCACTTCCCGTAACGATGTCATGTTCGGAGAAGGGGGACACGCGTATGTCTATCTTTGTTATGGAATCCATGAGCTTTTCAATGTGGTGACCAATGAGGCGGATGAACCGGAAGCGGTCTTAATCCGGGCGCTGGAGCCCGTAGAAGGGGTACCCTGGATGAAAGAGCGCACCAACGCCAAATCGGACAGGAGGATTACCTCCGGGCCTGGAAAACTGACGAAGGCATTGGGCATTGATCGTAAGATGAATGGAAAAGAGCTGTGGTCGAATCAACTTTGGATTGAGGACACTGGAATTCAAGTGCCTAAGCAGTCAGTGGTAGCAAGTCCCAGGATCGGGATCGACTATGCAGGACAGGATGCATTGCTACCCTGGCGATTTACGATAAAAGGAAACAATTGGGTAAGCAAGTAGAAACATCCACTACTGATAACTGATAACCGATAACGAATAACTGAATTTCTATTACCGTTGAAATGAAATATCCTTTCCGATCAATTTTCTTAACACTCATATCCACCCTAACCTCATGTATCGCACAGGCGCAGATGTCGCAGAAGTCTTTCAGTCACGTAAACTCGCCTTACGACGAGCAAGCGCCGATCATCAGTCCGGATGGTAAGATATTGTATTGGACTGTCGCCAATCACCCGGACAACATCGCTGGTAAGCGCGATCCCGGTGACATCTGGTACTCTATCTGGACGGGAGAGGAGTGGTCGCTGGCAATTCACGGTGGAAAAACAATCAATGACGAAGGCTACAACTCAGTAGTTGGGTTCTCGCAGGATGGGCAACGAATGTTTTTGTCGAGCCATTACCGGCAAGGTGATAAGCCGGTAACATCGCAAGGTATTTCTGTTTCAATGAAGTCGCCAGACGGCTGGTCATCGCCTGAGAATATTCATATCCCTTATTTCTTAAATAAATCACCTGCAACTCGGGGGTACCTTTCGACGACCCTTGAAGCATTTGTTTACGCTGCGGACGCGTATGGATCGCTTGGTGTCGAAGACCTTTATGTATCGCTATTGAATGAAGGGAAATGGTCGGAACCCCGGAACCTCGGACCCAAAATTAATTCGGCACTTCAGGAAGCAAGTCCGAGCCTGAGCGCTGACGGCAAGTATCTTTTTTTTGCCAGTAACGGAAGAAAAGGATATGGCGGTTATGACGTGTACTTCTCCGAGCGATTGGACGACTCCTGGGTCAATTGGAGCGATCCCATTAACATGGGCGCCAACGTAAACTCTGAAGGCCGGGAATTATTTTATATGACCTATCCTGAACAAAAGTTCGCCTTGTTCACCAGCACACTGAATAGTGACGGATATGGAGACATAAGATACTACAAACCTCCGGCAGGACTTCAGGACTCACTCTTTCAGATGCGGGTCGATACAATTGTGAAGATCGTTGAGATAAAAAGGGACAAGCCAATTACCGGGGAAGAAAAGATCTTCAGAGCCTTTGGCAAAGTCACTGATGCCAAGACCGGGAGGCCCCTGACTGCAACAATCACTTTTCATTCGGATTCACTGTATACCACGACGGCAGATCCAGGAGGCAAGTATTCTATCAAATTTCCATCCGTAAACGAATACACTATTCGGGTGGAAGCGGCCGGCTATGTCGGCAACTTTGAGAAGCTTGATGTGCGCACCTACGAGATGAAGGCACTTGAAATGAATTTCAAATTGCAACCCATTGAAATAGGAGCCACCATTAACCTGAAGAGTGTGCTCTTTCAGCAAAGCACCTATAACCTGCTTCCCGAATCCAATGACGAGTTAGATCTCGTTGTTTCGTTTTTAAAGACAAATCCAAAGGTGGAAATATCTCTGAGCGGCCATACTGACAACCGCGGTAACCCGGAGCACAACCAAAGGCTGTCACAAAAAAGAGTTGATCGGGTGAAAGCCTACCTCGTATCGAAAGGAATCAACGGAAAGCGCATCACCGGAAAAGGATTTGGCGGATCAAAGCCGATTGCAGACAACAAGACGGAAGAGACGAGGAGATTGAATAGGAGGGTGGAATTTACGATCGTTAAAGACTAGTTGACAAATCTTCAATTGACAATTGACAACATGCTCCCAATATTCATGGTAAGGTCCATTTGATTTAAGGAAGAATATTGTCAACTGCCCGAGCAGCGCTCGGGCTTGTCAACTGTCAACTTGCCGCGTTCACTGCCTACTGCCTACTGCCAACCCTTAGTATCCCTTAGCGGTATCGTCACCACGGAACCGATCCGCTCCTCCTTCGAGCTTCCCATTCGCCAGCACTAGAATGGCATCAACACGCCCAAAATTCCCGCGCGGCTTGATCACATGGCCCAACGCGGCGAGCGCAGTGCTGTCATCTTTTGAAAACCGCCCTTTCTCCGGCGTAACAATATCGGGTAACCATTGGCTGTGAAAACGCTTTGCATCAACGGCTTCTTGCATTCCCATACCATGCTCAACGACGTTGAGAATCACTTGAAACACTGAGGTGATAATTGTGCTGCCGCCAGGCGTACCAACAACCATATATAACTTCCCGCCTTTTTCAACAATGGTAGGTGACATAGCGCTCAGCATTCTCTTATTAGGCTCGATCTTATTTGCTTCTCCACCCGTAACGCCAAACATGTTGGGAACTCCCGGCTTTGCACTGAAGTCATCCATTTCATTATTGAGGAAGAATCCAGAACCGGAGACCACTACATTCGAACCAAACCAACCGTTGAGTGTAGTGGTCACTGACACGGCGTTGCCTTTGGAATCAACGATCGAGAAATGTGTTGTCTCGGTAGATTCGAATCCTGGAATGATTCCGGGTGAGAGTTCTGCGCTGGGGGTAGCCTTGTCGGGATTAAATGTCAGCATTCTGTTGGCGACATAATCACTGTCTATCAATGTTGAGACTGGAACTTTAAAGAAGTCAGGGTCGCCCATATATTTTGATCGGTCAGCAAAAACACGACGCTCTGCTTCGACCATCAGGTGCACGGTTTTCGGTGAAGTAAATCCCCATTCTTTGATGGGAAATGGTTCTACCGATTTTAGCAATTGGACTACGCATGCGCCCCCGCTCGATGAAGGTGGCATCGAAATGATCTTGTAATCCTTATAGTTGGCGATGACAGGATCACGCCATGCCGAGTGGTAGTTTTTCAAGTCCTCTTTTGATATGAGTCCTTTCCCGCGGCTCATTTCCGCAGCAATGTCGTCGGCGGTTTTCCCTTCGTAGAATCCGGCGCGCCCCTGGTCGCGAATGCGTTCGAGGGTGTGACCCAGGTCGGTCCATCGTATCGAATCGCCCATATTCCATTTCCCTTTGATGAGGAACGCAGGCTTGACAGTGTTATACTTGATGAGATCGTTTTGCAGATCATTCAACCAGTTGGCTTCCCGCTCAGAAATTGTGAATCCATTCAATGCAAGGTCGATAGCAGGTTGGACGAGTTCTTTCCATGGGAGTGTGCCGTATTTGGCATGGGCTTCAACCATTCCATCGACAGAACCAGGCACACCAGACGCAAGGTGGCCATCTGTGCTAAGACCCTCAACCACGTTTCCTTCCTTGTCCAGGTACATGTTAGTGGTTGCCAGCGCCGGAGCTTTCTCCCGGAAATCCAGCGTGTTGGTAACTCCGTCCTTCGTTCGAATGACCATAAATCCACCGCCGCCAATATTGCCTGCCGCCGGGAAGACGACTGACAATGCAAATTGCACGGCGATGGCGGCATCCACTGCATTGCCGCCCTTTTTCATTATGTCTACACCAACTTGTGAAGCGAGTGGTTGCGCGGAAACAACCATTGCGGAGTCAGCTATGAGTCCAACGACAGGTTCTTTTTTTACCTCCTTTGTACAAGCTGCCAGTAACGTGATGAGACAAAGGATAGCAATTGATTTATTCATATAGTACAGTTTATTTAATCGGTCAACCGTTGGCATGATTTTGCTATTTAGTTGACGGTGCAAAATGACGTTATTTTTGGTCACTTAAAGATAGGAAAATCGCCTTCGTGGAATATTGCTAGGCTATTTGGCTTTAAATGTATTATTTCAAACGCTTAGAGAACTATCATGAGCCTTCGAAAAGAGAAAGCAGCACGTCTTAAACTTGCTGTGCTGGAGCAGACCTTAAAGTTAATCGGAAAGAAGCCCTTTGATGACCTGTATGTGGAAGACATATGCGAGAAGGTTCGCATATCTAAAGTGACTTTGTTCAAATATTTTCCAACCAAGGAGGATATATTGTCCTACTATTTCAGGATATGGTGCCTGCGTAGGGTTGTTGAGTTGAAGGAGAAGCCCAGGGAGGGTCTGCAGGGAGTGTATTATCTATTTGATAAGATCAGTGACGACATGGATATGCACCCAGGTATAATCCTTGGTTTAGTGACTTATCTGTCAAACCCCAAGAGAGGGCCGAAGCCCTTTCCAGTGAAAGCGGAAGAAAAAAAGCTGCTATATCCTGCCACTCAGGACATTCAGGCGATTGAAATACAGTCGCTTGACCAAATGTTTGAGAAGTTTTCGCTTGAGGCGATATTCAAGAAGGAGATAACAAAGGTGGCTTCAACGCGCGACCTGACAAACCTGCTTAACTCGATCTTCTATGGATCAATTGTTACTGCACACCTGAATCAGATTAGCCCATTGAGGCTGTTTATGAGAAGACATGCAGAGCTGGCTTTGAAAGGATTGGTGTAGTTGCTGGTTGCTGGCGATTGGTGACGGGCTACTGTTTACCCACGCATCCTCACCGTCTTCGCCCCCTGCTTCTCGAACCAGCGGATGCGAATACGACCGACCTGCAGCTTTTTATGCCATTTGCTGTTCTTATAGTAGCCATGATGATAGACAGGCTTTTTCACTTTGACCGTATGACCTCCCTTTCCAGTGATCGATTGGATCAGCTGGCAGGAACTTATCGTGAAAGCCATGCAAAGGGCGAAAATGAGCTTCATTTGAACAAGAACGCTCTAAATTAGTTATTATTCTTTCGCTAATTTTCCTCAATGAAATCATACAGCACTTTGACCGAGGCCATGTTATCCCTGAAGCAGAAGGGCTATAGTCAGGATTTCAATCTGCATCCCGATTGGATTGAGTGTCCGGGCCTTGATATTCGTCTGCGTCCCGAGGAATTTCATGTCGATGAAGTGCATCGGTTTGAAGGCATGAGTGATCCTGAGGATAATGACGTCCTCTTTGCCATCACATCAACCAAAGGAGTGAAGGGCCTTCTGACAGATGCCTATGGAATGTACTCAGATTCAATTAGCGCTGAAATGAGGGCAAAACTGAAAGTGGACGAAGCCACCCGGTATAGTTGAATTTTGAAAAATACTTCATTATCAATACTTTAGTGTTAATATGTTAATTTTTTAATCTAATATTTATGAGAGCCATCTGGAAGGGACATATCAGGTTTTCGTTAGTCACAATTCCAATCAGAGTGTACAATGCGATTGACTCCGGTCAGACGCTGAGTTTCAACCTGCTTTCCAAAGAGGGCCACAACCAGGTTGCTTATGAAAAGAAGGATAAAGTCACCGGGCAGACGCTGCGCACTGAGGATATTGTGAAGGGGTACCAGTATGAGCCGGGCCAGTTTGTTATTGTGAATGATGAAGACTTTTCAAAAGTGAAACTGAAAAGCACCCGCGTGATCGACATAGAAGGATTTGTAAAAGAATCTGAAGTACACCCGACGTTATTCGACGCTCCGTACTTTATCGGTCCCGATGGAGACATCGCCGCAAAGACATACCAGCTTCTGGCCAAGACACTGAAGGAGTCAGGAAAGGTAGGAGTGGGCCGGGTAGTGCTGCGTGACCGTGAGACGGTGGTACTGCTAACACCTGAACAAAACGGAATATTGTTGTATAAACTGCGCTATCCCAATGAAGTGAGGAGTATAAGTGAAGTGCCGCAACTAATTGAGGATGTAAAGGTTGACAAGGAACAGATCAAAATGGCTAAAATGTTGGTTGATTCTATGACCAAGCAGTTTGTAGACATTGAGATGAAGGATCATTACCAGGACGCATTGCGCGCAATGATTCAGGCCAAGATCGAAGGCAAAGAGATCGTTACCGTCCAGGAGGAAGAAACACCAGTTGTGGATATCATGACCGCTTTGAAAGCCAGCATTGAGAAGGCGAAGAAGCCGATGGAGAAAGCCAAAGGTGCGGCCGTGAAGGAAACGAAGAAGTCAACAAAAGAGACGAAGACTGTCAAGCGTAAAGCAAGCTGAGATTGTTACCGGTCTCCCGTCGCCAGTCACCGGTAAAGGGCAACCGGAAACAGGTAACAGGCAACAAGCAACGGTTGACGACCATCACGAATTTCAATTGAGATGTTGTCATATAATCCTCACATTCTCTTCACGTTCTTGATGCTTTCTTCGTGTTGATTTGCCACTTCATTCCTTTCGGAAAACATCGATTTTACACTCTCTGACCCTTGTAAAGCTATTTTTAAGCTATCTTTGCTGAATGGCGAAGGTTGTAAAGTTTCCGATTCAGACTCCTGAGAAGTTCGGGTTTAAGCCCGTTCGGAAGAAACGCGCGATACCGCCTCAAAAGCCCGGTCAACTCAATCTTTTTACCGGGGGTAAAGTTGTTAAACTCAACCAGCTTACAACCTTTGAAGAGGCCCTGATGCTCGACGAGCACGGTGATGAGAGGGCAAAGGATTTATACCTCAAGGCCATTATCGAATTCGACAGTGTGCCAGATGCGTATTGCAACCTGGGAATCATAGAGTCGCGCGCGAGGAACTACAGCAAGGCTATCGACTGCTTTACGTTGAGTCTGAAGGAGGATCCGCGGCATTTTGAATCGCATTACAACCTTGCCAACCTGTATGCAGAGCTTGGGAACCTGCCCCTGGCAAAGGTGCATTACCAGATGTCTATCAGCATCGAGCCGGAATTTCCGAATAGCTACTTTAACCTTGGACTCACCCAGGCAATGAACAAGGAAGTCGAAGATGCGGTGCAGTCACTGATCGCCTACAAGCACCTTTCCACCCAGGATGACCACGCGCAAGTCGACGAACTGATCGACTACTTGCTACGCGCCGTTCGCTAACTCTCCTTCGTACCCTTACTTCTTACTTCTCCTGCCTACTGCCTACTGCTTACTGCCTACTGCTTACTGCTTACTGCCTACTGCTTACTGCCCACTAATTTCACATCGCCCACAGCGTCACATAGAACAAAATCGCACGGTACACCTCAAGGGCCACCTTCAAAAAGCCGATCATCAAAATGGATTTTAGCACCAGCACAATCCCTCGTTCGTCATAGAAGATCCTTCCCGAGCGGATAAGGAAATACAGATTTGTTGAAACAAAGATTATCGTTAGAACTGTTTCATCGACATAGGCTCCGATATGAAAGATGTTGACGACCAACGTGAGCAGCAAAGCATTGATCAGCAAGTTGAGACACACGAGTTCCATTGAGAGTCCGACGTGGTCTGTGAAATAGCGATTCTTAGACCGGTAGATCAGGTTGAGCGGGAGCGAAGCCACCACCACGAATACGATCACAAGCATTTTAGCAAGTCCTGCTGTTTTCTGGTCGTACAGAATTGAAAAGGAGGTTATGTCCGTAAAACCGAGCTTTGACATTTTTGCCGCAGTGGCCTGAGCTGCAAATCTTCCCTGAAAGGAATTGATTTGGGTTCTGAGTGATGCATTGAAGAGTTGGATCACCGGGAACAGGAAATAGACCAGGTTCAATAAAAAGAAAACAGAAATGGGTTTGATGTATTTTACTTTTCTCCCCTCAGCAAACTCTTTAGAGAGAAATCCCGGCCGCGAGATCATGAGCCACAATCCTTTGACAAAGCGACTGTCGGCGAGCGTCAACGCAAGAAAGATGCTATTGAGAAACGCCTTGAAAGAACGGTCGGAGGGCAGCAGCACTTTTTCGCCACAGATGTTGCAATAAAATCCCGTGAACACGTTGCCACAGCTTTTGCAGGTTTGTTGGACATGTGTTGGGTTGGGATCCATTATATCTCGCACCGCGAAAATAACTGAAAGGAGGGAGAATGGGACTGGTTACTGGTTACTGGTTACTAGTTACTGGTTACTGGTTACTGGTTACTAAGATCTCCTCAGATGCAGTTTCTTTAAGACTTTACTCCCGCGACTCACAAATCCCGGCGTTCCGTAAGGCATATGCTCCTGAATGATGGCTTCCAGCTCTCTGAGCAGTCCCGGTTGCTTTACGGCAATGTTGGAGAGAACTGTCATGGCAAATACTCTTATGGCAACAGCCTGCTGCTTGTCTGAAAGGAGGCGAAAACATATGTCGGCGAGTTCGCCGTGGAATGATACCGGGATGTCGACAAACTGCAGCATTCTGAGCACGTTACGTTTGATTGAGTCGGACTGCGTTGGGATGCCTAGGGATTTGACAAGAGTCCGGAGGTGAGGTTTGAGGAGTTCGGGATGCAACTCCGTACAGCTATTCAAGGGTCCGGCTGCCCGCTGTGTGACGCGATAGGGTCCTTTCAAGAACACATTTATGAGCGTTTTATACCGTTGTGGTGACTTTCCGATATAGCGTACAATTCGCGTGTGAACTGCCTTTGAATTCTCGCTGAGAAGCTCCGCTACCAGATTCATTATCAATACTTTAGTTTAATCTAAAATCCATAACTAACTGATAATTAGGATATATAAGGTGCTTGTATTAATTTAGTGCTATCATTAAACGATAAGTCTGCCATGCTACTTTTTGCTATCGTTGCGTTTCTGACATTCCAACTCGGCCACTCGCTGCTTTGCCTTTATTTGATTGATGAGAAGCGTTCAAGACGTGTGGTGAATGAAGGAATAAGCTCAGTGTTTTAAACCAAAAGTCTTTGTAATCTCTTCGGTCACTTTTTTGGGCCTGCCTGTGGCTGCGTCCAATAAACACCACTCTGTGCACGCTGACGCAAGGGGCTTATTGTCATTTCTTCTTCGAATAGAAACATATCGCTTTTGCCTGGGGCCTTCAGGCTGGGCAATCCAGGTGGTTGCTATCAACTCATCACCTGAGAATGCCGGCGCGTGGTATTCAATCTCGTGACTGAGTACGACCCACTTATTTTGTGCTTTTAATTCTTCAGAAGCTAATGCTTGCCAATGTCCATATGCCACATCCTGCACCCATCGAAGGTAAACGACATTGTTGACGTGATTCTGTTCGTCGATGTCTCCCGGCTGGACGGTAATTGCGAGTTGAAATACGCCGCGATCGTTTGGAATATCGAGCACTTTACTCATCTCACTTTCGCGGAAGCAGCATAAAACTTTTCTTTCACAACTTTACGAAACCAGGTAGGAGCGAGGCGCTTAAGCCTCCATTGTTTTCTTGCCTGTGCAGGCAGAATCACGTACAATTCACCCTCACCGGCGCGGTGGAGAATTTCCTGGGCGACTTCCTTCGCTTCCAGGCCCGAATGCTTGATGAAGAACTCAGTTGCTCTCTTTACAAACTCACCGCCCCGGGCGCTTTGCGCAATATTAGTCCGGAAGTAAGATGGCTGTATGCATGACACGCGAATGTTGTGGTCCATCAGTTCTCCATATAAAGTCTCACTGATCGCGACTACCGCAGCTTTTGTCATGTTGTAGGCACCCATCGTAGGTGCACAGCTTACCGCAGCGAGGCTGGCCGTGTTTAAGATATGCCCTGATTTCTGTTTTTTGAAGGCCGGAATAAAAAAGTGACATCCATATACGACGCTTAATTGGTTCACACGAATCATCCACTCCCAGTTTTCGAGTGAATATTCTTCGAAGTTTCCACCATCCCCAACGCCTGCATTATTGAACAGTAGGTCGATGCCGCCAGCTTTGCGTAAGAACTCATCAGCGACGAGTTTATATGCATTCTTGTCTGAAACATCCAGGGTGAATGGAATCACCGTGGCGCCCAGCGACTGAAATTCTTTGGATGTCTCTTCCAGAAGCGGGGTGTTGATGTCGGCGACGCCCAATGTCCAACCGTCCTGCGCCAACTCAGCACAGAGCGCTTTACCTAATCCGGAGGCAGCACCGGTTATGAATGCTCTCTTAGAAGGATAGGTACTAGTGAGTTTGTATTTCATTATGCTCATGTTCTGATACAAAATAGAAGTTATTTGGCGGAGTTCCGCGCAGACGATCGGATGTTATCGGGAAGATACAGATGAGACTAAATCGAATCTTTTTCAATGGCTGCAACGCCCCTTTTGCCCAGGTTGTGAATCACATGGATCAATTGGCCAAAACGTGGATCTTTTGAGTGACCTTGCTTCCAACGCGCGTAGATTTGTTGCGCAATGACGGCGTTCTTGTATAAGCCGAAGACGTAGTAAAAGACCGGGTTGGCGGTTCTTCCACTTTTGATCATATAACGTTCGACAAACTCGCGACGTGTCAGATTGCCCGGCAACCAGGAAAGGTTGAAGACTTTCGCCAGCGGATCATCCCCCGCCTCTGCCCAGTAAGCCAGTGAAGCGCCAACATCCATCCATGGATCGCCTACGGTGGCCATTTCCCAATCGAGAACACCTACGATCTTGCGCATTTCTGTTGGGTCAAGAACGAGGTTGTCGTATTTGTAGTCGTTGTGCAGAAGCACGGGAGTTGTTTCAGCAGGTATATGCGACGAAAGCCATTGTATGATTGATTCCAGTGACTCGATCTTGTCAGTCTGCGCGTTTACATATCGTTTTCCCCAGCCTTCGACCTGGCGTTGAATATAGCCCTCGGGTTTTCCTAGTTGACTAAGGCCAGTGTTTACAATGTCCAGGGAATGAAGCAATACAAGATTATCGATCAATGCCTCAGAAATCTCCTTCATCGGGGTTGGCGCAATGTCAACTTCATTCGCCATCGAAGGTCTGAGAATCACACCGGAAATTCTCTCCATTATATAGAACGGTGTACTCAACACATTCAGATCCTCGCATAGAATAATAGGTCGCGGGACCTTATTATAATGCGCTTGAACTAGGGAAAGAACTTTATACTCACGGCCCATGTCGTGCGCTGATTTAATGGCAGCGCCAAACGGAGGTCTACGAAGGATATACTCCTTTTCTGCTGTCGTCAATAAGTACGTGAGATTGGAATATCCACCAGGGAATTGCTTTTGTGTAAGAATAGGACCTATCGACGTCTTATCCAACAAGAAACTATTCAACGCTGCTAAGTCCAGTTCTTCGCCCTTGCGAACGTCGACAGGCTGATCAATGGTCATCGCGCGTTCCTTTTCTTCCTTATGTCAAGTCCATACCCTTTGAGAATACTCATGGCGAGGCTTTGCTTGTGGACCTCATCTGCGCCGTCCCAGATGCGTGCTCCACGTTCGTGCTGGTAAATGGTAGCCAGCATTGTCCCATCTGTTAAACCTAAGGCGCCATGGACCTGGATTGCACGATCCACAACCTTAAGCATCATATTGGCTGTGAAGAATTTGATGCCCGAGATCTGATCTTTTGCCGCCGCCGAACCCCATTTGTCAATTGTGGCGGCTGTCCTCAAGACGAGCAAACGGGCGGCATCGATCTCAACCCGACTTTCGGCGATGAATCCCTGAATGAATTGTTTTTCACCCAATACTGAAATTTCATCGATCTCACGCGTCGCTGCACGTTGACACATTGCATCGAATGCTTTTTCTGCGATGCCAATCCAACGCATACAATGGTGAATTCTTCCGGGGCCGAGGCGTTGTTGTGCCAGACTAAAACCCGATCCTTCTTCACCGATAAGGTTCGAGGCCGGCACTTCGCAGTTCTCAAATCGGATCTCCGAATGACTGGCCCAGGCCGCGCCGGTCTCTCCAAAGACGGGGATTTTTCGAATATGATTGAAGCCTTTCGTGTCCGTCGGCACGATGATCAGGCTGGCACGTCTGTGCGGTGCAGCTTCTGGATTTGTAACAACCATTGCGATGGCAAAGGTAGCCCCTTCAGCGCTGGATGTGAACCACTTATGGCCATTAATCACATATTTATCGCCCTTCCTGATGGCCGTTGTTGCTAGTCGGGTAGGATTCGATCCCGCAAACTCAGGCTCAGTCATGGCGAAGCAGCTCCTTGCTTTTCCTTCGAGCAACGGAGTCATGTATATTTTTTTTTGTTCTGCCGTTCCAAACTTGCTTAACAGTTCCATGTTACCAATATCCGGCGCCTGGCAGTTGAATGTGTACTGACCATAAAAAGGAGTGCGCGCCAACGCTTCACTTATTTGTGCGAACTCACAAAGCGTGAGCCCCATGCCTCCTTCATTTTTGGGAAGATGAATACCCCACAATCCGAATGCTTTCACTTTCTCGCGTTTGCCGTCGAGCAGTTTGTACGTTTCTGCGACGGGCCGCGAATGATGACCTTCTTCCAGTGGGAGCAACTCATCATGAACAAACGCTTTGACCTTTGGAAGCAGTTGCTCAAGGGTCTCGGTCGCGAAAATCTTCTCCATGTTGTTAGATATTACTTACCGTAAAACGAATTACTTAGATTGTTGTACCGCCATCAGCAAAGAAGATTCCACCGGTGCAATATGACGACGCATCCGAGGCAAGAAAGAGTGCCAAGGCGGCAATCTCTTCGGCGGTACCCATGCGACCCATTGGCACGGCTTTCATAAATTTCTTCAGGATGTTTTCATCTTGCCACAACGCCTGCGAAAATTTTGTTTTGATGAGTCCGGGGCAAATGGCATTTACCCTGATATTGTCGGGTGCCCATTCTTTCGCCATCACACGCGTAAGCATATTCAGCGCTGCTTTGGAAACGGAGTAAATACCAAGCCCTGGATCAGGAGTATCACCTGCGATAGAGCTCATGTTGATCACCGACCCGCCACCACGCTGTTTCATGAGTGGATAGACCTGCTTTGCGAGTTCAAAGGGCGCTTTGACATTCACATTCATGATCTTGTCATAGGCCCATTCTTCAGTTTGTACCACGGGACCAAATGCGGGGTTGGCTGCTGCATTATTTACAAGGATATCGATACCGCCGTACTTTTCTACTGTTGATGCAATCAACGTTTTTAGACCAGCCGCATCGCCAGTGTTGGCTGCGACCCCAATCGCATCGCCACCTTTTGATTGAATCTCTTTTGTCACTTTATCAAGATCTTCTTGCTTGCGCGAATTGATGACGACGCGCGCTCCCCGTGCTGCGTAAAGCAGCGCAATCGCTTCGCCGATTCCCTTGCTTGCGCCCGTAATCAGGGCGACTTTGTTTTTTAGATCGAATTCCATTTTGTTCGGGTTCAACTGTGACCTTCAGCCACTTAATTGGTGAAGGCTGACAGGGTTGGTGATACAAACTAAAAGTATCCAGAAGGTTCTATAATTGCTATACATTTTTTGGGAATGATTGTATCTTCGATTTCTAACCAACGCCCACGATTGTGAAAAACCTTGCGCTCCTCTCCGTGATTTTTCTCTCGCTACTTTTCTCATGCGAAAAAAAGCCTGCAGTCAAACAAGTTCCGCTCAGATCTTCGTCATTGAATCTTAAGGCGCTTGCCGATAAGATCATTGAGCGCTCCAAGCCGCAGCCGGGCGAAAAGGTGTTTATGATTGGCCAACCCAATGAATTCGATTCGCTGATTGTCTTTCTTAAAGATGGATTTGCTAAAGCCGGTGCGGTCTATTTAGGAACGATCAACGTTGATACCGCGCAATGGCCGGCTGACTGGAATACTCCACTGGTTCAGGCGACCAAAGGGAAATCAAGAGAAGAAATTGCCAAGATTCTGGATACCCTTAACCTCGGCATCATGCTGCCCGGCCCGACACCGAATCAAGCTCCTTATGCTGCCTGGCAGGATGTGATGCGCAGCGGAAAAGGAAGAGCGGTACACTTTCACTGGGCAGGCGCCAATGATATCAATGGCAAACCAATTCCGATGGATGAAACTATTGGAAAGATATACGAGCGGGTTATTCTGGAAACAGACTATGAATCACTATCGGAGATGCAAAACAATTTTGAAAATGCGTTACGAAAAGATGTTGTGACTGTGACAGGACCTGGAACAAACCTGACTTTCAAAATTGGCGACCGGCCTGTGACAAAGCAGGATGGCGATGCTTCGAAAGATCGTTCGCAAACCGCGCGTAACCTGATCGACCGGGAGGTTGAACTGCCTGCGGGTGCAATTCGTGTTTCTCCCATCGAAGCGACAGTCGAGGGCGCAATTGCTGTGCCGGATGGTAAATGGGGTGATCAACAAGTAAAGGGTCTTGTCTTGACTTTTAAGAAAGGAAAGATCTCGGCTATTAAGGCCGCTGAAGGTGAAGATGCTGTTAAGAACGTGCTCGCAGCTTATAAAGACAAATACCTGTTGCGTGAGTTGGGTGTTGGGTTCAATCCTATGCTGGCCATCACAGAAGATAATCAACGGATTTTACATTACGGCTATGGCTCTGGTATCGTCAGACTTTCGTTGGGTAACAGCGCGGAGCTTGGTGGCGCCGTCGATGTCGACTTCGTAACGATTTGGCTTTTCCCGAATGCGACGGTATCGGTCGGGAAGGATGTGTGGGTGAAGGATGGGAAGGGTGTAAAGTAGTTCAGAGTTCAGAGTTTAGAGTTCAGAGTTTAGAGTTCAGAGTTCAGAGTTGCTATGACACAACGTTTATTGTTTCTCACCTTATTGATTGTCGCGAACGTTACGTTTGCGCAAAAGCAAAAATCTAAAACGACGCCTGAGGTATATTATCCAGGTTCCGATGCGGATTGGAAGAAGAAGTCTCCCGCAGAAGCGAGAATGAATCAGGCTAGACTACAAGAGGCTATAGCGTTCTCAATCAGTCATGAGGTTAAGAATCCCCGTGACATGGAACAGTCGCACTATCAGAGCTTTGGCAGGACAGAACCTTTTGGCGATGGGATCGGGCCATTTAAAACGCGCGGTGATGTAAGTGGTGTCGTACTCAAGGGCGGTTATATCGTGGCGGAGTGGGGCGAACCTTCCAGAGTGGACATGACGCACAGTGTCACGAAGAGTTTTCTTTCAACAGTCATCGGGTTGGCTGTTGATAAGGGACTTATCAGAAGTGTAAATGACACCGTCTGGAGATATGTTCCGCCAATACTCCCTTACGATCCAACACCTTCTTCAGATAAAGCAAGTCACCTTGGTCATTCTAAACTCATAACTCCATTTGAAACGCCTCATAACCGAAAGATCACGTGGGACCATTTGCTTCGCCAGGTCAGCGATTGGGAAGGGACACTTTGGGGAAAGCCGGAATGGGCCGATAGGCCGAGCGCGAAACCCGAAGAATGGCAGACACGTGAGCGCGTAGAGCCAGGAAAAGTATATGAGTATAATGATGTAAGAGTGAATGTGCTTTCACTTGCGGGCCTTTCAGTTTGGAGAAAGCCATTGCCAGTGGTCCTTAAGGAAAATATTATGGATCCAATCGGCGCATCCAATACATGGCGCTGGTATGGCTATGAAAATTCGTTTGTGATTATTGACGGTCAGATCATGCAGTCGGTAAGTGGTGGTGGGCATTGGGGTGGTGGAATGATCATCAACGCCCGCGACATGGCGAGATTTGGATACCTCACCCTGAGAAAAGGAAAGTGGCGAGACAAGCAATTGCTCTCTGAGTCCTGGGTGAAGATGGCGACCACGCCGACGCCTGCACAACCGACGTATGGTTTCATGAACTGGTTCCTGAACACTGACAAAAAGTTGTTGCCGGCTGCACCCGCAAATTCATTTTATCACCTGGGCAACGGAACGAACGCAGTGTACGTAGATCCGGACAACGATCTCGTTGTGGTGGTGAGATGGATTGATAGTGGCGCGCTGCCGGAGTTCGTCGAGAAAGTGCTCGTGTCGTTGGAAAAGTAAATCCTGAATTGACAGTTGACAAATCCTCGCGTTGCTCGGACAATTGACAATGTGTACCAACTATAAACTGTAGTCCAACCAAGTTTAGTGTGTAGGCATTTTGTCAACTGCCCATTTGTCAACTGTCTCCCGATAGCTATCGGGATCACTCAGTATTTCGCCGGCTGTCCCTTCTTCGGTGTGCTCTTCAAAATGAAATCACGAATATCATCATTCGAAGTAACGAGGTCTTCAGCGCGCAGGTACATCATGTGTCCACTGCGATATCCTTTGAAGCTGAAGCGATCTTTCATCTTTCCGCTGGGATCAATCTGCCACATAGTGTACTTGGCATTGAAGTAATCGCACGCACCATCATAATAACCAGATTGCACCATCACATGCATAAAGGGATTTTCTGCCATGGCCTGACGAAGGTTTTCGCCCGTCTTGTCATTCTCACGATTCCAGGGGTGAACAGGACCAAACATATTGTATTTAATGTCAGTCTTGTATTTCAGAATGTCATGCAGGTAGTAATTAATGGCCGGAGTAAATGCATGAAGCCAGGAAGTGAGCTCTGAGTTAAAGTCAGGAGCTTCGCCGCCTTCCACCTTATCGATGCCCTTGTAGCGCGAATCGAGGCGTCCTACTGTGAAGCCTCCTTTTTCGCGTAATAGTTCTTTCCAGAAAAAGTCTGTAGGTACATCTAGGTTGTATTGTAGAATGACTTTATCTGAGAGGCCGGAGAAGCGAGCCATCTTCGTTGCCATTTCTTTTTTCTTTTGTTCGGGCAGAAATCCACCGCGCGTAATCGCAGGAATCAGTTCGTTCACAGTGAAGTCCTCGACTTCAGGAAGCATGTCTGTCAAATCTTTCTGTTGAAGATCGGCAGGCAACATTTTATGATACCAGGCGGTAGCTGCGAAATAGGGTAGACGCAAGGCTGCGTCGACCGGGCCGCCGCGTTCGATACCGAGATCGGTCGGGGATACGAGTACTACACCATTCAAATACATCCAATGAGAATTTTGCAACTCGAGGGCCAAGCCAGATACACGCGTCGTACCATAGCTCTCGCCGATCAAATATTTAGGTGATGTCCAGCGGCTTTTGCGTGTGACAAAGTTGTTAAGCCATTCCGCGAGGTATTTGATATCGGCGTTGACGCCAAAAAATTTGTCGCGCGGTGCATCTTTAATCAGCAGTCTTGAGTAGCCCGTGTTGACAGGATTTACATACACGATGTCTGCCACATCGAGAATCGAATAGGGATTTTCTTTGATTCCGTATGGCTGGACCGGATAGCCTTCGCTGTCAATTTCAAGTATGCGAGGTCCTGTGTACGCGATATGCATCCATACTGAGGCCGATCCGGGGCCGCCGTTGAATGAGATCACCAAAGGACGTGTCGACTTATTTTGGATATCGGTCCTTTCATAATAGGTGTATTCCAATGCTGCGACAGCCTTGCCTTCATCATCCCATACGGGTTGAGTGCCTGTTGTCGCACTGTATGGAAATTTCTTTCCTTTTACTGTTACATCCCACGTGGTAGTTACGGTGGAGTCACTGTTAAGGCGGCGGGTTTTTTGGGCGCGGATGGAAGTTGCAGTGATGACAACGAGTACTGTTAGAAAAGTAGATTTCAGCATGTTCAATTTGAAATTTGTCCCGATTGCTATCGGGATGGAAATTTAAAGATTTGGAGTATTTGTATTTATCGACTTGTTGTAAAACTAAGAGATTTTACATATCGATGAAGATCATATTTTGTGAATGGCAAGTCCATTAACACTTTCTACGCGATGAAGTAATGGATTTTTCAGCTACATTTTAGGAATAAATTCACCCTCGTATGATAAAGCCTATTTCATTTCTGTTAGTTCTCGCGGTCCAGTTTTGCTTTGCGCAGACCCTTACTTTGGAATCAATCAAGAGTTACCCATTTCCGTCTGAACTCAGTGCCGCTGCAACCGGATCCCGAATTGCCTGGGCGGTGGATGAACAAGGGAAAAGAAATGTTTACGTAGCTGAGGGTCCTGAATTTAAGGCGAGGAGGGTAACCAATTTTATGAAAGACGACGGACAGGAGATCACGAGTCTCAGTCTCTCTGATGACGGAAAATGGGTAGTGTTTGTCCGGGGCGGCGACCATGGATCCAATTGGGATGATGAGCTTCCGGTTAATCCGACATTCGCTGCGACGCCATTGAAAGTGAAAGTCATGAGTGTTTCGTTTGATGGAGGAGAAGTAAAAGCATTATCCGAGGGCGACGCTCCAATCATTTCGCCAAAGGGAAATGTCGTAGCATTTATCAAAGGCGGTCAGGCGTGGACTGTCCCGGTTGATGGATCAGCAGAAGCAAAGAATCTTTTTACAACCCGTGGTACCGTAGGTTCGCTGCGATGGTCACCGGATGGATCGAGTCTTGCATTTGTGTCTTCACGTGGTGATCATTCATTGGTAGGAGTCTTCACAAATGCTGATTCGCCGATTCAATGGATCGCACCATCGTTTTCCCGTGACGGATTCCCTTCGTGGTCACCAGATGGAAGTCATATCGCTTTCGTCAGAACTCCTGGTGGCGGAGGCGAACCTGATTCGATCCTCATGCGCAAACATCAGCCATGGTCAATCTGGAGCGGAGATGTAAAGACGGCAACTGCAATGCAATTGTGGAAGGCACCGAAAACACTGGCAGGATCTTTTCCCACAACACACGGTCAGGTCAATCTGAACTGGGCAGCGGAAGGACGGATTACGTTTCTGTCTTATCACGATGGTTGGCCACACCTTTATTCAATCTCTGAGAAAGGCGGCGAGCCGACACTGTTGACACCTGGAAAGTTCATGGTCGAATATGTTAAGCTGAGTCCGGACAAGAAGACATTAGTGTTTTGCGCCAACCATGGAGTTGATCCACTTGATATGGATAGAAGGCATGTCATCAGCGTGCCCGTTACAAAACCTTCAATGGAATTGACAACCGCAGGAAGTGGATTGGAGTGGGCGCCGGTCGTAACAGGAAACAATCAAGTGGTGTGCATCAGCGCTACTGCCCAGCGCCCGCCGCTTCCGGCGCTTAAAAGTTCTTCAGGTCTAAAACTCATTGGGGATGAATTGATGCCAAAGGATTATCCTTCAAAAAATCTCGTGACACCAAAGCAAGTGACATTCAAATCACCTGACGGATTTACGATTCACGGTCAGTTGTTTGAACCAGCCGGAAGTTCCGGTAAAAAACCGGCAATCATTTACGTGCATGGTGGTCCGCCTCGTCAAATGTTGTTGGGGTGGCATTATTCGGATTATTATTCCAATGCCTATGCATCCAACCAATATCTGAATAACCTTGGTTTTGTTGTTCTCGTCGTGAACTATCGGTTGGGGATTGGTTATGGATATGAATTTCATCAACCTGATAAAGCCGGTACTGCCGGAGCATCGGAGTACATTGATATCAAAGCGGCGGGAGAGTGGTTGGCGTCGCAACCTAACGTTGATGCAAGTCGGATAGGCATTTATGGCGGCTCTTATGGTGGCTATCTCGTTGCGATGGCGCTGGGTAAAGATTCCAAAATATTTGCAGCAGGAGTGGACATCCACGGCGTTCATGACAGGACCATTGAACGCACGCGCAGTATCGTTGCGCCTGATAAATATGAGCGTGCACCGGACGCGGATCAGGCGGCTAAAGTTGCGTGGGAATCTTCGCCTGTTGCCTATGTGTCAACCTGGACGTCACCCGTTTTGATCATTCATGGCGATGATGATCGGAACGTGAGGTTCAGTCAGAGCACTGATCTTGTGCGCAGACTTGAGAAAAAAGGGGTTCCTTTGGAAACACTTGTTATTGTAGATGACACTCATCACTGGATGCGGTATTCGAATGCGATAAAAGTTTATGGAGCAACTGCCGAGTATTTCACGCGGAAGTTGATCAGAAAATAAACCAAAAATAAATCCCGCAGTGGCCCTTTTAGCGATAAGGGTGTGCCACGGCGGCTGAGAGCGGTAACTTAATCTATTGGAAGAGTATGGCATCGAAGAAAATCTCTGTTCAGGTCTCCACAAGTATTGGCAAAGTCTCAGCTCGTATTGACGAGGCAAAGAAGCCGAAAGCAGTCATGGTGCTTGCCCATGGGGCAGGAGCCGGAATGGATCATACGTTTATGACGGAACTGGCACAAGGACTTGCTGAAGGAGGAATCACCGTGATACGCTATAATTTTCCTTTTAAAGAAAATGGCAAGGGTCGGCCTGATCCTCCCGCTGTGGCTGAGAAGACAGTGGAAACGCTGTTGAACAAAGGACACGAGTTGTTTCCGAAGTTGCCCATTCTTGCTGCAGGCAAATCCTTCGGTGGCAGAATGTCATCGCAACGGTTATCGAAAGACTCGCCTGAATTTGTCAACGGCATTGTTTTTTATGGGTTCCCGTTGCACGCGCCGGGAGCTGCTTCGATGGATCGGGCTGAGCATTTGAGTGGTGTGAAGGTACCAATGCTATTTCTTCAAGGCACCAGGGATGCGCTTGCCGACATGAAACTCATGGAGAAGGTAGTGAAGAAGTTGCCGTTGGCGACGATGATGAAATTCGAAGGAGCAGATCATTCTTTCAAGTCGGGAAAGAAGGTTTTTCTGGAAGAGCTTGTGAAAGCGACAATAACATGGGTGGAGGCGGTCCTTTAAAACGTACGTTTTTTCGTACCATTAAATGAACAGTTTTAGTTATTTTTATGTTAGATTGCTACGATGAAAACGGCAACAGTTAGTGATTTTCGGGCCAAAATGAAGGAGCGCCTCCATGAGATTATGGAGGATCAGGATATTTTGATTCTCAGCGGGCCGAAAAAGATGGATTTTGTGGTACTGACCCTTGATGCTTACAACTCGATGGAGGAAACGGCCCATCTTACGTCATCGCAAAAAAATGCTGAGCGCTTATTGGAAAGTATGGCCCAGGATAAAGCAGGCGATGCAAGCGTTCGGAAGATTAACATTGGTAAATTTCCTGCTTCAGCCACTAAGCGTACTGTTAAATCCGGTACTGGTAAAACAAAAGGAAGAAAACGCATAGGGACAAGGCGATGATCATCGCATTTACTGACCTTGCGTGGCAGGACTATGAATACTGGCAGGAGCATGACCCTGAAGTGCTTGAAAAGATTAACATGCTAATCAAGGACATCTCGAGGGATTCGTTTAAAGGTCTTGGCAAGCCAGAGCCGCTCCGAGGTAATCTAGCAGGATACTGGTCGAGAAGAATTTCAGGTGAGCATCGTTTGGTATATAGGGTGCATGGATCACGACCAAATCAGACGATCACGATAATTCAGGTAAGATTTCATTATTAAATTGTCAATCAACTTGAATAATCCAATGCAACTGAAGCTGACGTTCTTAATGGGGCTCTGTTCCCTGGCGTTAACTTCTTGCGGCTTCCTCGAAGGCACTGAAGAAAGTCAGATTCGTGAGCGTCGACAGATTTCCAATGATGCGATTGCCGCAAAAGATACGGCAGCGATGGCTAAAGTCTGGACTCCTGATTATCACATCGTCTCGTCACGAAACGCAGAAGCTTCCGGTCGCAGGGCTAACGCAATACGGTTTGCTGACGAATTCGCTGCAAAGCCCGATGTCATCTATGTCCGTGCGCCGGAGAAAATCAAAGTCTTTATTAAATGGAACATGGCCTCCGAGTTAGGCAACTGGGTAGGCCACTGGACTGAAAACGGCAAGCTCGTGGAACTGAAAGGAACCTACCTGGCCAAGTGGCATAAGGTGAATGGAGTATGGATGATACGCGCGGAGATATTTGTGCCGCTAAGCTGTATTGGTGGGTCGATTTGCGATGAGACGATTGTAAAGTAGTGAAACCGCAATGTCGACTTCGCTCAGCCTGACATGCAACGCCCTACTTTTTCCGGGACGCAACCGGTTCTTTCAAAATCCGCATCGTGTTCGTAACCGACTTACGGTTTACGGCTCACGACTTACGGCTTACACACACGATCACCGATTACCACTCACCGATTACCGACCTCCGCCTCCGCTTCCATCTCAACCAAATATTCATCTCCCACCAAATCCGCCCTCACCATCGTATTTGCGGGCTGAATATCTTTGAAGCGTTCGCCATGAACACGGGCGATCACCTCCCAATCATTGATGTTCCGGATGAAAATTCTTGTGCGGACAACATCGTCAAGGGTGCCGCCGAGCGACTGGACTGCTCCTTCAATTTTGTCGATGATGAAGTGAGCTTGTGCTGCAGGATCGTTTCCGCCAATAGCATGTGAGCCATGCGTTGCAGTGGTACCCGATACAAGGATTCTGTTGCCGGTGCGGACCGCCCGACTGAAACCTGCGATGTCTTCCCAGACTGTTCCGCTCAGGGCGCGGGTTTTGCCCAGACGCTCTCTCGATGGATAAGGTGCGGGAAAACTTTTCACATGGTGACTGAGATCTCCCGACGCCGTAAGGAAAGGTGGCTTGCGATATTCGTCACCGCAATCTCCTGGTATCGGATCAAGGGTCGCGAGCGCAGCCTGAATCGATTTTTTGTCTTTATCACTTAGCGAAAAACTGAACAGTTTTGCGTTGTCCACAATATGCTCTGACTTTCCAAGTCGTGATCCCAAAATGACGCCACCAACGGCGGGCTGGTCGAGAATGAACTTCGATGCAATCAGTGAAATGGTCACGTTTTTTTCTTTCGCAATTCGATCGAGCGTTTTCAGTAACAGTTGAAATTTCTGCCATCCACCTGCGGTGTCGATAAATCGCTTGTATTTCATTTCTGACCAAGTCTGCAACTGATCTTGGGTTGGCTCTTGTTTACCAAGCCAGCGTTCACCCAAAAATCCGCCGGCAATTGTTCCGAATGCAAGTAGTTTCACATTCTCACGTTGACACAGTGCTGCCATCTGTCCCGCAGCGCGCTGATCCAAAAGTGAATAGCAAACCTGGTTTGTAATGACCTTTATTCCGCTGCTCAAGACTATTCTCAAATGCGCGGTATCGAAATTAGTAAGCCCGAGATGCTGAATGAGTCCTTCAGTTTTCAATTCATTTAACCAAAAGAGGCAGTCAAGCCAACGGGGATCAGCGTAGCTCCACGCGTGGAACTGCATTAAATCTATGCGTTCCGATTGCATACGCTTTAGGGCAAGCGTGATTGCTTTTTTTACGTCTTCCCGCGACACAGGACCTGGGGTTGGAACCCATTTGGTAAGGAGTTGAACAGGAATAGAAGGATTGTTCTTTCGAAATGTTCCTGCAATAACTTCCGATGAACCATAATGATCCGCCATGTCGAAGGTGGTGAACCCTGCATCGACGTAAGGTTTCATGAATGCGGAGGTTGACACCGGATCGAGTGTCGTGCCGTCCCGCTCCATGTCCGCAATCTGCCAGAGGCCTGTTAAAACTCTAGAGATCTTGAATCCTTTCGCAAGTTCGATTTGTTGTATCGTTGACATTATTCTGGTGGCAATGTTTCAAATAGTTTTTTCATGTCCGTTCCGGACTTTTTCAGGTTTGAAGATTCACGAAGATAAATCAAGGAAGCGATGACCATCACGATAATCCATGCGAGGGTGGGATGGAAGTACCACGCTTCTGCTGTACTCGTGAGATCTTTCATGGTGTGCATGACAAGGAAAGCTGTCAGCATGATCGTCCCTGCCCAACCAAGCACAAGTTGAAGTCGCCTCGACTTGATCACACGAATTTCTCCGGCCAGCGCCGGGTTGCAACGTGTGATGAGGAGAACAGTCACACACATCAGTAGGAAATTGACAAGCATTGAGGTTACCATGATGTCGATACCGAGAAAAAAATCGCCCGCGAAGTGACTGCCGAGGATTCCAACTGTCGCCATGGCACCACTTGCAAGGATTGCCACGTAGGGTGTCTTATGTGTTGGATGAACTGTTGTCACGCGTTTTGGAAATATTCCATCCTCTGCCCAGGCAAACATGAGTCTCGAAACCGACAGTAACATGGCCGGGAGATCGTTGGTCAGCGCGACGGCTGCCCCCGTGACGATGGCGACGGTCCATGCGGGTGAAAGGAAGTAGCTCATCAAGCCCGGAGCAGTGATGTCTTTGATGGCAGCTTCGTCCGCGACAAAGTTCCATGGAACCGCATGATAAACCGATGCTGTAAACAGCATATAAAACAACCCTACTACTGTCACGGCGATTGCGATCGCGAACGGCAACGACCGCTGCGGATCTTTTGCCTCACCTCCAGCCTGCGCAATGGAGTCAAATCCAATAAAACTCGAGAAGAGAACTGCGGACGCCGATAAAAATGTGGCCAGGCTAAAATTATGGCTGCCTGTGGAAATGCTGCGGTTTTCTTTTGTCAACAAAGCAGCCTGAAAGTCTTCCTGATTGAAAACAAATCCGGTAATGATAACAATGCCACCCAGTAAGAACATAAGTATCATCAAAGGAATGACCGTTCGCTCATAAACTTTTATTCCACGAATGTTTATCCAAACAAAAAACCAGAGAATGATCAACGCCAACGTTACGCGCATTGAGCCAGTCTCGAGCAGCGTCGCGATGTGTTCGGAACCCAATGCTGCGGCGATGTCGCGAAGAAATGGAACGATAATGTATGAGACAACACCAATGGCAATCGAAAGACCGAACCATTGTGAAAAGCTTGCGACGAATCCAAGGTAGGGGCTCAGGCCACGGCTTGCATAGATGTAGCTTCCGCCCGCGCGGGGCATGGCTGATGCAAGAATGCTGTAGGCGAAAGCAGCAAATATTGCGGGCACTGCTGCAAACAGGAACGCCGGTAGCACATCGGGTCCGATGCCGGGGACGTTGCGTTGAATCATGAATGGTACGACATAGATCGACGCGCCGAGCATGGAACAAATGCCGGTTGCGGCGAGTCCCAACAATCCCATTTGACGGCTTAAACCTGTCGCTGCTTGATCACGATCGACTTCCTTCATTTTTGAAAAATAGGAATTATTTCACTGGTCATCGAGTTTTAGGTGCCGTTGAAGCAAGATCATTTATCTTTGCGCCTCATTTTAATGGCGAGCAAGTGAACTACCTTTCAGCAGAGCTGATTTCCAAGGCCTTCAATGACAAATGGCTCTTTAAGGACATTTCGATAGGCATTTCCCAGGGCGAAAAATTCGCAATGGTCGGCAATAACGGTGTTGGAAAATCCACCTTATTGAAAATTCTTACAGGCGAACTTCAGTCTGACAGCGGCCAGGTGGTGGTAAGGGATGGGATTCGTGTCGGAATACTCACGCAGCAGCCTCAAGTAGATAACAACAAGCTCGTAAAAGACATTCTCTTCGATCCTTCAAACAAAATTGCGCAAGCGGTACGTGAATACGAGGATTGCCTTCATCACCCCGAAGTAGCAGCTGATCGGATGCCGGCAGCGTTGGAGAAAATGGAGGAGTTCAACGCCTGGGATTATGATGCGAAAGTCCAGGAGGTAACGTCGAAACTTGACGTTCCAGACCTTGACAAGAAATTTGGGGAGCTTTCGGGCGGCCAAAAGAAAAGAATCTTCCTTGCGCAGTTGCTTCTTGCGAGTCCCGACCTGATCATCATGGACGAGCCCACCAACCATCTGGACTTGAATGCGATCGAGTGGCTGGAACAATATTTATCGGGGCCGAATATCACGTTGATTATGGTTACCCACGATCGTTACTTCCTTGACAATGTCGCCACTGAAATCATCGAGCTCGACCGTGGAAAGCTCTTCAGATACAAGGGCAACTACGCGTACTTCCTTGAGAAGAAATCTGAGAGAGAGGAGATGCTGAAAACTGAAGTGGCCAAGGCGAGGAACCTTCTCAAAAAAGAACTCGACTGGATGCGTCGTCAGCCGAAAGCGCGCGGGACGAAAGCGAAGTACCGCATCGAGGCGTTTTATGAATTGCAGGAAGTCGCAAATCAGGACTTGCGGAAGGACAGGCTCGAGCTTGACATAAAAGAATCGCGGCAGGGTGGAAAGATCCTGGAGATTGAACATATCTCGAAGAAGTGGGGTAATCAGAATGTCATAGACGATTTTTCGTGTGTGTTCAAAAAATTTGATCGCATCGGTGTTGTCGGTAAGAACGGCGTAGGCAAGTCGACATTCCTGGACATTCTGACGCAAAAGACGAAGCCTGATAGCGGGCTGGTCATGCCAGGACTCACGACAAAATTTGGATATTTTACACAGGACACAATGACCCTCAATCCGGCCAATCGGATCATTGAAGAGGTAAAGCAGATTGCAGAATTTATTACGTTGTCTGATGGCAGTCAGGTATCAGCGTCCAAGTTCCTCGACAACTTCCTTTTTCCGCCGGAGAAGCAGTACACATTTATCGAAAAATTAAGTGGGGGTGAGAAGAAGAGATTGCAATTGCTCAAGTTGTTAGTGACGAGTCCGAACTTTTTGGTACTGGACGAGCCTACCAACGATTTCGATATCGACACATTGAATGTGCTGGAAGATTTCCTGGAGAAATTTTCCGGATGTTTATTGCTCGTGTCTCACGATCGGTATTTCATGGATCACCTCGTGGACCAGCTCTTTATTTTTGAGGGCGATGGTCAGATCAAGAGGTTCAATGGGAATTATACAGATTACCGCGATTCGCTCTTAGAGGCCGCGGACGAACCTGAAGAGACTAAGCCTGTTGAAAAGAAATCGGAGCAGCAATCGGGCTCAAAGAAAAAGGCGTCGCCAAAAGACCGGAAAGAATATGAAACTCTTGAGAAAGAGATTCAGCAGCTCGAAGAGGAAAAGAAAGTGCTTACCGCAAAATTGAACGAGGGCAGGGGCGACCACAAGGAACTGATGGAGTGGTCGCGACAGATCGAGACTATTACAGAGCAAATTGACGTAAAGACAGCAAAGTGGCTGCAGCTCGCGGAAATGCTAAGTTGAACTGCACTCCCCCTTATTTCTCCACATGTATCACCTCTCTCCGATACACCGGACTTCCATCACTTTGTATTCCCTGCGCTACGATCTCGTAATCGCCTTCGATGTCCGATGTAAAGAAACTTACATTGGTCGCCTGAGATACCACGGTGATTTCTGGATTCCAGTATAGCTGCACACGATAATCGGGGATTTTGTCAAGCGCATTGGTTCCATAATCCGGCGAATAATATTTTTTTCGAGGCTGAGTACCGATAAAAAGAACTTTGTCAGCTAAGGAGATATTGGCAACATCGCCGTTATAGGTCGAAAGGCTGATAATGCCCTGCACATCCAGGGGGCCATAGAAATACCTTCTTCCAACAACTTCAATTTTTTGCAGGGCCAATGGATTGTAGTTCATTATTTGTTCCACATCAAACAAAGGCACGCCATCGAGCAGTATTAAAGGATCTTCAATAAAAGCCTGACGGGTGACAAAATTCATCGCCTTGATTTCGTGCTTGTCACCACTCTTTCGAGCGATGATCTCAGTGACGTATTCAATGAAGATATCTTCCATTGTTGGAAACCTCACATAATCGTCGAGAAGGTAGGTCTTGTCAGGCTTTCCGTAGAATCTTTCCTGCGAACCAACTTTAATTGAATCCTGCTTTTGAAGGTAGTATGCGTTTTCGATCTGGGAGAGGATACTTCTTCGTTCAATCACTTTTCTGAATGTTGAATCAATCTGCAGGGGCAGTGGACTAAAAGACGAATAGTCCAGATTGGCATGGTCTACGGTGATCTTACAATCCGGACATGTCTTTGCGTTAATAGTGAAGACAAGATTCGAACCCGTTGGAATTCTTTCTGTATTGAAGAAAAATCTCCCCGTTGAGTCGGTTTTGGACGCATAGAACTGATAATTCCTGGATGGAATAGATAAATACACCTGTTGATCTGGATTGGCCTTGCCAAGTGCATCGAAGACCGAACCTGTGACAAGGTTTCCGCGCACCTCGGGAAGAAAGAGCGTGTTAGTATCGCTATCCTTTGTGCCTGGATCAAAGAATGATGATTCGTCTACCGAAATTAATTCATCGTTTGAATGTGCTACTTCAGATTGGCCGAATAGACCTCGTACGACCTTAGGAGCTTTCGCTAATTCCGGTTCGAGTTTCCTGACATTTATTGAAATATTTGAAAGCACGGTTGTGTCATTCATTTTCAATCTCACGTCAACCTTTTCACGGAGTCTGTAATTCCTTTTCTCCACGTTCAGGTCCAGCAAGCTTTTGTTGTTTGGAGTCTTCCAGATCAGGCGTCTGCACTCAACTCCATTCGTCGAATTGAGAAGGGTGGCTTGTGAAATGCCAGTGGGAATACTATTGGCTGGAATGCTAACTTCTGCAGTGCCGTTATTGAACTGTACCTCCGATTCGTAGAATGGCTTGCTGCGTTGATGAATAAGAAGCCGCATGGTCTCCTTACCCAGTGCTTTATGGGACAACTGGAATGTATACCCTGCATTTGTCTCATTCATCTCCATTGCGATTCCGGTAGCGGATGTTTTAGGAAATGTTGAGAAAGTGATATTCTGCAATGAATCCATTATCACTGTTTTGTATTCCTGTCCAATCGCTGGCGTTACCTCGAATTTTCCAATTCCATCTTGGTTTGAGTGAAATTCAGCGATGGTCTTTCCGGCGTCATCCAATACCTTTCCTGAAAATTTAAATGCGTTGTCTCCACGTGTACCTCGGAAGCCCACGATGTTTTTGACGCCCGCAACCATCACACCGCCTTCGGGAAAGAATCTTACAGTCATTTTTTGATTTTTTGCTGCGTCAGTGGCCGAGGGTCTTTTAAATGGATTGATGATTGTTACTTGCGTTTGAAAAAAAGAGGTGAGTGAATAGTTCTTCATCCAATTCGTGTACGCGATCAATGTGTAGTTACCAGAGGTGAGCGAAGATGGAAGAAAGAAATCTCCTAAGCCCATTCCACCCCGCAGCTCAATCTTTGACTGAAGGGCGGGAATTGAACCCGGACCAACCAACTCTACATATGCGACTTTGCTAAGGGATGACGACGAATTACTTTCTGCGTTTACACAATACGCTTTGAAGAGAAGTGATTCTCCCGTCAGGAAAAAATTGCTATTAATATCCAGTACTATTTTCTCCTCATAGTGTGTTTTACCATAATTCTCGAGGGCAGCCGAAGCGGTGGATTTCTTTTGTGAGTGACATACACCTGCCATCAACGTTGCTAGTGCCAAAAAAAGAATTTTTTTCATGTGTGCCTTATTGCCAGAATGATGGTCTGATGTTGGTTCCCTGTCCGGTACAATCGCAGCATGCCTTTCTCAAAAGAAGTATTGTATTTGGTCCGGGGCCCGTCGCGTCATAAATGATGAAGCTCGCTTGATTTGGCTCCATGGTGGCCCCGAGTTTTTCAATCGGTACAACAATGGGTGCGCTTTCAGTGCAGCTTTTAAGGAACTCCGCCGGCGCAAATCCTTTACTCTCAAAATCCTTCGGAGTAAAAAATGCCCTTCGCGTGGAAACGGCACTTGCATCGAAAAGGCCGGAGACAATTTCATCTGCATTGGTTGTGGATGAAATGTTTCCACGCACGTTGCCGGGTTGTTTGTCATAGAGTGTGCCTTGATTTTCGTTGATTTCCTTAAGTTTCTGCCAATAGGTATACGTTTCTTCGTTCAGCGCGTATTGACTCACATTGATGCTGTATTTGATCACAAGCTCCTGCGATACAGAAGGAATGAATCTGATTGGGAACCCAAACACGTGGTCGGCGTTTAAGCCTGTTGTTTTATCAATGAGAATTGCACTCGACGTCTTAGTGGGCCAGCAATTGTTAACCTGTTGCAGTCGGAACGTTATGTCATTTCCTCCCAGCCACACAAATTTCGATGGGAATGGTGTTTGGATTTCATAAGTCTCTTCATACTCCCAATGATAATAGTTTGTCTTTTTACCGCCGTCGCCGCTATTCAAATACAACTGCACACCCTCCTCGCCATTTTGTACCACTGGGTATACTGCAAAAATCCTGTCAATTGCCGGCACGGGCTTCATCTCGACTTCACTGGACACATAGCTCTTACCCGATCCCGTCTGAAAATGAAGTTTGTATTTATGACCTACTGTTCCGGCAAAAGGAGGGGTGACGTAAGTGCCGGGCGATGTTTCGATCAATGGAATGGAAAAGCCTGCGTCATCTGAAATCGAAACATTGGCGCCTTGTTCCGGTGCCGGTTGGCGGGCGTTGAGAAGAGTAGTATGAGAAATGATTACCTGGTGTTGCTTGAACTCGTTCGTTAGGCGTCCATCGACAACCAATTGATCGGCGTAACCGATCGTGCCTGCATCGAAGCGTTCAACGCAACCCGCTTGTACGCTAACGACGAGCAAGAGTATCCTTAAACAAAACCTTTTGATAGATGACTTTGATTTCATCATGGTCATCGGCTCAATGAAGGTAAGATGTTTCTCCAAACACCGCCGCGGCCTGAGTTGCCCCATTCGATTTGAAACATTTTTCATTATCGCCAAAATGAAGGCTTCACATTGCTACCCAGGTTCGTACAATCACAGCAGTACTTTGGAAGGAGAAGAAGCTGGGCATTTGGATAAGTCCCGGTCGAATTCGTGATCAGATAACCATTCTTATCGTATTGAGGCATTGCCTGGGCGATCTTGTCTTCCGGAACGATAATGGGTACGAAATTCTGACAAGAAGTCAAATACTTCGGCCGAACGTACCCAGACTTGGTAAAATCATCCGGGACAAAAAATTCACGCTTGGTCGCAACTTCGCCGGCATCGAAGTAGCCCAACACCTCTTCCGAAGGATCCGATAGTGAAGTTATATTACCCACCACGGTTCCTGGTTGGTGATCAAACAACGTGCCCTGGGTCTGATTAGTCTGTGCGAGTAATTTCCAGTAGTTGTAAGCTGCCTCACTCAATACATATTGCTTAACAAGAATACTGTACTTGATACGCATTACAAATGAATATCCCGGTATCATCTGAATCTGTTGACCAGTGATCTTATCTCCGGCCAGACCTTTTGTATCTCCCAGTATGACGCTCTTGGATGAGTCGTTTCCCCAGCAGTGATCAATAGGGACATCACGAAAGACTACATTGCTTCCTCCAAGCCAGATAAAATCGGATGGGAATGGATTCTTGATCTCGTATGTCTCTTTGTACTCCCATCGATAGTACCGCGATGTCTTTTCCGGATCTTCGGCATCAATATAAAATTGGAATGCTCCGTCACCGTTTAGTAAGGCGGGAGAATAAGTGGCATAGACACGGTTAATACCCGGATTCTTTTTCAACTCCATTGCCGGTGACCGATATTGTTTGCCATTCGACGTGGTGATACTTAATGTATAGGTTTGCCCAATCGTTCCGCCAAAAGCCTTTGACCTGTAAACGCCCGGCGACGCTTCGCTCAGCACGAACTTCTCGCCGCCGCCGTTCGTGACAACGACAGTTGCGTTTTGCTCCGGAATAAATTTCTGTTCGCTCAATTTTGATGTATGGGAGAGTGTCACCTGCTGCTGCTTTACCTCGGTGGAAATATATCCGTCAACGACCAGCTCGTCCTTGAAGTTGACATCAAAGGCGTTATATGGTTGGACACACGATATCATCGCAAGCAGTATGATGAGGTAATATCGTTTCGTCCAATTCTCCATCTCTAGAATCGGAAATTGTAAGTGATCGTCGGTATCGGGGCTCCGAATATGGAAAGCATATATCCGTTGATGACACCGTTCTCAGATTTGAAATAGATCGAATATGGATTTTTTCTCCCCAGCACATTGTAGATGGAAAGACTCCAGAAACTGTGTGTGAAGTTTTTGATCTTGTGGTTTCCCTCAATGTTCACACCAATATCAAGTCGGATGTAGTCGGGGATGCGATAGGCATTGCGATCGGAGTAGTTGATTTTATACCCACCTCCGAATTCGTATTGACCCACTGGGTAGGTAATGGGACGACCAGTGCTGTAAGCAAAATTTGCCGACAAGCTGTAACGCCTTGTGAATTTATAATTGGCAACGATGCTTAAGTCGTTCGGCTTGTCATAATTGGCCGGATAGTAGTCGCCACTATTGATTCTTTCAGATGAATATTGGCTCATCATCTTGAGGAACGTGCGAGAATAAGTGTAGCTCAGCCATCCGTTAAGCTTGCCCTTTGTTTTCCTTACAAGAAATTCTACTCCGTACGCCTTTCCTTCTCCCTGCAGAATGTCTCGTTCTATGTGTTTATTGAGGATCAGCTCTGAACCGATTTTGTAATCAACAACATTGTGCATCCATTTATAATAGGCCTCAACCGAGGTCTCTATGAGACCCCCCAATACATCTTTGTAAAAGCCAAGTGATACCTGGTCGGCCATTTGGGGCGCGACATTCGTATCCGATAGCTTCCAGGTAGTAGTAGGAGAGACCGACACCGTATTCGACAGCATGTGGATGTATTGCCTGGTCCTGTTATAGCTCGCCTTCAGCGCCGACTGCCCCGGCATGCTATATCGCGCCGACACGCGATATTCTGGTCCCTGGAATGTTTTGACTACCTGATTGTTCCCGTAATAAGTGCTGTCGACCAACGAGGTGTTGTCTTTTGGTAGGTTCGGATTGTATTGATAAATAGTACGGGGACCCAACGCCGCAAACATAGAATATCGAAGTCCGAGGTATACCGAGAGTTTCGGAGTCAACTCAATATTGTCTGCGACGTATATCGCGTTTTCTAGCCCGCGCTCTTTTTCAACATTATCACTTTTCACCAGCGATTGCGGTGATGTTGGACTGGTGTATCCCGGATCGAGGTCATAGAGTTTGGACTGTAGTCCGAAGTCGAACTTGTGGAGGCCCTTATAGTAGTTGACATCCCATTTGAAGTTTGATTCCTTAATGCCGAACCCGAGGTCAAAGCCGTTTTGTGGCACTTTCTTATAATCGATGTTGTATTGGTACTCACTGTGCGTGAGACTGAGCATGCTATGCAGGTTGCTGTTGAAACTGTGCCGCCATTGAACAGATGCCAGGTTGTTTGAATAGGAGAAGATCGAATCGTTGCCAAGCTTGAATTGATCCTTGCTGTAGTAGTAGGAGATGGCGAGAGAATTGTTTTCGTTAAACTTGTGTGTAAGCCGTCCAACCAAATCATAAAACGATGCGCTCGAATTCTTAAGCGCAGACTCTGGAATTTGTCTCAACAGCCAGTCGGAATACGTGGACCGGCCGCCTATCATCAGCGACGTTTTTTCTTTTTGGATGGGCACTTCCAACGTCAGGCGTGCAGTCACGGGACCGATTCCTCCTTGTCCTGAAAACTTATTCTGATTACCATCTTTCAGTTGAATGTCAAAGATGGAAGAGAGGCGGCCGCCATATTGAGCCGGAATACCACTCTTGTACAGCTCCGACGCTTTCAACGCATCAGCATTGAAAACCGAAAAGAAGCCCAGGAAATGTGAAGTGTTGTAGATCGTTGCCTCGTTAAGAAGCATCAGATTCTGGTCAGCAGCACCACCGCGTACGTTGATGCCTGCCGCACCTTCTCCCACGGATTTTACTCCTGGTAAGGTAAGCGCGACCCGAAGCAAATCATTTTCACCCAGTATTTTAGGGACATTCTTGATGGATTTCATATCGATGGATGACTTGCCCATCTGGATGCTTGCGACGTTTGCGTCACGCTCGGATTCTATGACGACTTCTTTCAATGAAATCACATCTTCCTCCATCCCGATGTCAAGCTTTCCATCTGAGTAAAGAATGATATTCCTCTTTTCCAGGTTCATGCCCGTGTACTGCACCTGCAAACTGTATTGGCCGGGAGGAACGGACAACGAATAAAATCCGGCAGCATCAGACGTTGTTCCTTTGTTGATTTTTTCAATGAACACCAGGGCTCCGGTAATAGCCTGGCCCGTTTTCTTTTCCTTTATGTAACCGACCAACGTAGCGCTGCCTTTGTTGACCGTTTGCTTGATTCCAATTTCAATTACTTTGTTTTCAACTTTTGCCTCAACCTGTGAACTCGGAACATACTCACGCTTGAAAGTGTAGTTTGCATCGGATGAGATGTTATCTGCTTTTCGTTCAAAGAATGCCGGATCAAGTCCGGTCAAAATGGGAGCATTGTCGGTTATAATGATGCGATTACCATCGACGAAGAATTGAAGTGAGGTGTTCCGAAAGGCTTCCTTCAGAACCGTGTTCACGGGCTGACGCTCTGCCTGGATATTGACCCTCACAGAATCAAGCCATGACTTGACATAGTAGAAACGATACGAAGTGGCTTCTTCAATCTTATTTATCAGCTCGATGGCCGGAGCATTCTCCAGTCGTACTGTGATGGTCTGACCATAGGATTGACCACTCACGATGCCCGACGAAACAAGCGTCAAGAGTATAACGGCAAGGCGTTTCATCATCTTGATGTGCCTCCCTCAAGCATGTCGCAATACTTCGCCACTTTGATAAGCTCCGTTTCGTTCTTTTTGCCCACTTTGATCTTTTGATTCTTAATGAAAGCCTGTATTTGCGCTTTTCGGCCAGGATTAAGAGCGTAAAACGTTTTCTTTCCGCCAAGCTCTACCCATCTGTCCTTCATCTTTATAAAATACCTTGAGTCTTCGCGATAATCCCGAACGCCCACGTTCGCGTAGCTCGTCTTGCGCCGCTTCGCTAAAAGAGAAATTTCCTTTCCTTCATAAAGAATGTCAAAGAATCCCTTTGCCAGGTGCGGTTCGACCGACCCTTTCAATTCAATTTTCCTGAACAGATGATTGTATAAGGTAAAGCTTTCAACGCGGTCTTTGTCGAAAACAATCATGGTAAACTGGTTACGTTTGTCCCGGTGACGCAGCACGATCTCGTCGGTGAAGATGTCGTACATCAGCGGAACGTTGACATACAGCTGCGAGTTGAAAACGATGCGCTCGTTCGTGACTTCCCGTGACCCAAAGAACGGATGCGATGATGCACCAGGGAAGGCAATAAAATACTCCCGGCCATTCAGCAGGCCGCTATTGTCCGTGCCGATGATTGCGTCAAACCAAATCTCCTTTTCGCCATACGCAAGCGGCTGCGCTACGGGCAGTCGTTGCGAAAAGGCACATGGGGTGAAAAATAGCCCAAGAAAGGGGAGGACAATGGAGGGGACGCTTGGTAGATATCTATTAATGAAACTTGCAGAGAGATGCATTGTGCCCAAAATCAACCTTAACAATCCTAAATGTAATTTTAAAAACGGTTGGTTGTCATCAATTTGAGCATTTGGACGGGATATTTTGATGAATGGAAGGTGATGTGTAGACCTTCTCCCAAATACCCTAACTACATCGATTGCAATTTGATATTTCTGTAGAAGATCTCTGCACCTTCGGATTGGATGAGCAGCTTTCCTTTGCGCACGCTGGGTCCAAATCCTTCGCTGACCTGAACGCCATTGACAATATGAATGCAATGACCGTCCTTAACGATCACTTCTACGGTGTTCCATTCACCGTGCGGCCTCTCAGCATCTTTCTTTTTTACAGACCTTACATAATCCCCAGGTTGGGTGCGAACACCATCGACGACAATCGTAGTATTTCCGATCATCCAAAAGTCTCCGACATCGCCTTCCTGGATCTGGCATTCAATTCCTGAAGGCCAAATCTTGTCTTCTTCATTTTTTGGAATGAAGTAAAGTACGCCACTGTCGCGTACCTGGTCGAGCCGTGGTGCCCATTTTTTTTCACCGAATTTGAATTCAAGTTTTAGATGAAAATTTTCGAACTCCCCGGTAGTGCACAGGTAGCCAAACTTCTCACCTGAAATATGTAAAACACCATTGTCTTCAATCCTGAAGACCTTCGATGGATCTGAATCTTTTCCGCTTCCATCGACGAAAGTGTACCAGCCATTGAAATCTTTTCCGTTGAAAAGGTCTTTGAATCCCTGTGCAAAAGATGACTGCCCCGCCGACGTGCAAAAGACGATGAAGGCAACGAAATGAATTATTTTCTTACAAATCATTCTTAAAGTTAACTTTAAATGTTTTTGAATAAAATAAAATCTATGCGTGTTCGACTGACTTCCAAGGGTAGAATTCTAACCCATCGCATAGAAGGTTTCTTTATATGATTCGAATCATTACGATAGTTTTAAAATCACTTCTGCTTCTGGCTGCAGGATTAACGATCATTGGCTGGTTATTTATGCAACAAAAATCTTTTGGCAAGCTTCCGGCTGGAAAAAGGCTCGAGCGCATCCGTAAGTCTCCAAACTACAGGGACGGTAGTTTTCAAAACGTGATCCCAACCGAAATGCTTGCCGAGGGCGCGTCCTACCCAAAGATGATGATCGATTTCTTCAGTAAGGGAGTGAATCGCGAGCCTTCTAAAACATTGCCTTCCATACTCACCAATTTAAAGGCGCTGCCGGATGAGCCCACGATTACATGGTTCGGTCACTCGTCGTATCTGATTTCCGTGAATGGCAAGCGCATTCTTGTTGATCCGGTATTCAGCGAGCGGGCGTCGCCTGTACAATACTTCGGCAGCAAGGCGTACGCTGTAACTAATCCTTACTCGATAGACGACTTTCCAGATGTTGATGTGGTTGTGATTTCCCACGATCACTACGATCATCTTGACTATAGCACAATCCTCAAACTGAAATTGAAGACCAAGATTTTCTGTACAGGCCTGGGGATCGGTTCACATCTTGAGTATTGGGGTGTACCGGAATCACAGATAATTGAATTCGATTGGTGGGAAGGAGACATCGTTGCGCCAGGTATAAAGTTGACTTGTACACCCGCACGTCATTTCTCCGGCCGGGGATTTACAAGAGGCCAAACATTGTGGAGCTCATTCGTACTTGAAATTGACCGGTTCAAGATCTTCATTGGCGGGGATTCAGGGTATGACGATTCATTCAAGAACATCGGTCAAAAATTTGGTCCTTTTGACCTGGTCATGCTCGAATGCGGCCAATATGACAAGCAGTGGCCGTACATTCACATGATGCCAGAGCAAACAGTGCAGGCCAGCGTAGACCTTAATTCCACCGCATTGCTCCCAGTCCATTGGGGAAAATTTACCCTGTCGCTTCATCCGTGGGACGAGCCGATCCGACGCGCGTCAACAAGTGCTGACGCGTTGCGCGTGACAATGGCAACACCTTTCATCGGTGAGACCATGCGTCTTGATAGTGTGAAAACAGGAAATCGCTGGTGGGAATGAAGGCAGCAACTGTTCATGAATTAAAGAAGGAAATGGAGCGTCTTGACGCCGACGCGTTGCTGGCATTCTGTCTGCGCCTTGCCAAATTCAAAAAAGACAACAAAGAGCTATTGACCTATTTACTTTATGAGGCTGAAGATGAGAATAGTTATGTTTCTCATGTTAAAACTGATGTAGACGATCTTTTCGATGCACTCCCGAAGGATAACAACCTTTATTTTCTAAAAAAAAGCATCAGGAAAATTCTGAGGCTGGTTAATAAGCAGATCAAATACTCCGGAGTCAAGCAAACTGAACTCGAACTTCGGGTTCATTTTTGTTCGAGTCTCAAGAATTCCGGAATCAAATTTCAGAAGAATCCAGTCCTCGTGAATCTATACAATCAGCAAATAAAGAAGATACACGCTGCGCTGACCAAACTGCCGGAGGACCTTCAATTTGACTATGAGCGTGCTGTTAAGCAATTGGTATAGGATAGTTTGAGCCCCGCGATGAAAATTCTGCCTGCAAATGTTGAGGTCGCAATAATTTTTTCAACCTTAGCGAGCTTTGCACCTTCGCGTGGGAGTTCAAAAAACCAATCGACATGAAACCTGGAATATTAGCTATCCTTTTACTGCTCGCTTCCTTTTGTAAAGCTCAACCGTTGAAAGTGGCCGTGGCGGGACTTACGCATGATCACGCGCATGGCCTCATGCGCCAGTACAAAGAAGGTAAGGTCATAATACTGGGCATTGCAGAGCCGGACGCGAAACTTGCGGATCGCTATATGAGGCAATATCAGTTGCCTTCTTCGATCTTTTACCCTTCTCTCCATGAAATGCTTGGAAAGGTGAAACCCGAGGCGGTGCTTGCCTATAATGCAATTTCGGAGCACGTGGCGGTGGTTGAAGCTTGTGCGCCCAAGGGCATTCATGTCATGGTTGAAAAGCCGCTGGCATTTTCAATGAAAGACGCTGAACGCATGAAGTCCCTTGCCGACCAATTTCACATCCAATTGCTTGTCAATTATGAGACAACCTGGTACGGCAGCAACCAATTCATTTACAAACGTGTGATGAGCGATGACATAGGATCCATTAGAAAGATGATCGTACACGATGGCCACAATGGCCCGAAGGAAATCGGATGTAGCCAGGATTTTCTGAACTGGTTGACTGATCCGGAAAAGAATGGGGGCGGGGCGATAGTCGACTTTGGATGTTACGGGGCAAACCTGATGACCTGGCTTATGAATGGCGAAACGCCCATCGCGGTCACTGCAATAACGCGCCATCATAAACCCGATGTATATCCGAAAGTTGATGATGATGCGACCATCATCGTCGAATATGCGGGCGCCACTGGAATCATCGAGGCATCATGGAACTGGCCCTACGGAATTAAAGATCTTGAAGTGTTCGGGCAAAAGGGCTACCTGCAGGCCGTCAATGGAAAGACAATCCGGAGCCGTTTCAAAAATGAGTATGAACTGTCAGACGCGCCGCCGCCTCCTTATACAAGTGACATCGAGTATTTGGCTGCGGTGCTAAAGGGTGGGGTGCAACCAGGGAACGATTTGTCTTCGCTGAAAAACAATATGATTGTAGTGAAGATTCTGGACGCCGCGATTCGCTCTGCAAAAGACAAGACACGGATTGAACTGAAATAGGAAGAGCGCCTGCGTTAACACTCCACTATCCAAGACGTCCTGTCAAATCAGGTCTTTCTTCCGGAATTGACGGATTATTTGCCGAGATGCTATTCATAAACTTAATGATGACACGATCGCCGTCAAAAGTGAATTCTAATTCGTCACCGTGTGGCGTTTCAATCATTCGACGTGTCAGCACAAGTGTTTTCTCATCGGCCCATGTGACGCTGGCTGCGATTTTCGAAGTGACGTCGGTGCGACCCTTGATTGCAAAGGGTGGGACTTCCGGTTTGTCTTTGCTTTCAATCCATTGATTGATACCTGCAGTGAGTGCCGGTATTTTCGCATCTGTTGTAAGCTTGAATACACACGTCTCTTTGGTGAATGACAGCGAGAAAGCAGAAGCGTTGAAATTGTTGGCATCGAGTTTGAACTCCTTCCCTGAAATTTTTGATGCCAGGGTAGACGTTGCATTTTGTCGGTTTGGCTCCAGCGACAGTTTGTTTAGAGCCTTCTTTAATTCTTCGTTTGCGCGATTGTCCTTTGCAACAAAAATATCTTTCATGGCAGGCAAGAGATTATTCCATACTAGCTTCATTGAACCCTGCAGATCAAAACTTTCGGCCGTGATGGCGATCACTGCATCCTTTTCGGGAAGGACGAGGCTGAATTGTCCGAACGCACCATCTGCCCGAAATCCCATTGGTTGATTCCGCCAGAACTGATATCCATATCCTTGTGTCCAATCTCCATCGGGTAGGGGCCCGCCTGAAAAATTTGCAGGGGTAGAAGGAACCTGTGCCCTGGTGGCTTCGGCAACCCACTGCTCAGGCAACAACTGTTGCCCGTTCCATTTACCTTTTTGTAAGTAAAGAAGCCCGAGCTTCGCAATGTCTTCAGTCTTGATTCGAAGTCCGTAGCCTCCTGTTGTAATGCCCTGCGGATCTGTTTCCCAATCCTCGCCTGTGATGCCCAGTGGATCAAACAATCGTGGCCGGAGATAGTCGTGGACCGACTGGCCGGTGACCTTTTGAACAATCGCGGACAGCATGTAGGTCGCACCTGTGTTATAAACAAAATGAGTTCCCGGCTCGAAGTCCACGGGCAGGTTGAGGAACAATTGCGCCCACGACGCAGCCGAAGCAGATCCTCGCAACGCAGGGATTGTATCCTTGGCATGCCCCGAAGTCATTGTGAGCAGGTGCCTCAATTTCATGGCCGCGAGATTTGCACTTACTTCTTTAGGCTTTTCAGAAGGAAAGAAAGAGATAACGGTATCATCAACTGAAAGTTTTCCCTCAGCCACGGCGAAACCAACGGCAGAGGATGTAAAACTTTTACTCACGGAGTACAATTTATGACGTAGATTTTTTGAATACGGCGTCCACCAACCCTCAGCCACCACGAAACCGTGCCTTACAATCATGATACTGTGGAATTCAATCTTGCTCGAAGTCACGACATCAAGAAACCTTATGATGTCCGCAGACATAATTCCCTGTGCCTCTGGTGCGCTTCGGGGAAGACTTGCAGAGCGGGAATTCCAGGCCTGTGTGGGTAAACTGCTTAAAATGCCGACCGCGGCTGCACCCATTCCGACTTGTTTGACAAACACCCTTCTTGATAATGTTGACATTGGTTTTGAATCTCGTTGTAAATTTCCTGAATTTAAGAAAAGCTTTGATCACTCTATCTGTTGACGCCCTACCCACATTAATGAAGGAACATGCAAAAAATGAATGTTAATCAACTGACATGGCCGAGTTGCACGTTGCTGCTCGTGCTTACACTTATTTCATGCAGGGAAAAACAAGACCAAAATGTTGTCACATTCAACAATACAACGATGGATGTTAGGTCAGTCGTGGATGACTTTGTTGAGTCGATTACGTTTGATTCACTGCAAGGCCTTTCTCCTGAAATATCTCTTGAAAAAATCGATGACGGATTGGTGAAAATCCACTTTCGATATAACATCGACAAGGCTGTTCGCCAGGACGATTGGAAGATTACAATCACACCGAAATTCATCCCTGATTTCCATTATGCACCACACCTGACGCCGGGCGAAGAAAACATTATCGCGCAGCATGTGTTTCGTTCGCCTGCATTGATAGTGGCAGACAGCACCAGGCAATTGGCTATCATTCCCGATCTCGATCTCATCGGAAAAGACAAAGGTGTTCAATGGTACATGGATCTTAATGCACCCCGAAACACGCTTACGATCGGAGCGAGTCGAAACAAGGTGACACGGCACGTATTGTTTGCGCGGGATACCGGAATGGTGATTCATGGGCCGGTGTTTGATTTTGGATTTTATGTGATGACAAGCAAGGATAAGTCTTCGCTTGCTGATCCCTGGCGTAAACCATTGGCATTTTTGTGGAGCAAGTGGGGCAAGCCGCCGTATGATCAAGGCGAGCCGATCCGCGGAGACCTTGAGCCATATGTTAAATATACATATGATTGGGCGTTCAAAAATTGGAAAAAAAGTGTGTGGCAGGAATTCCAACTTAACGGAAAAAAAGTTGGTGCGCCTGTGTTCATCGTTAACGTGACACAAAGCCCCAATTATCCGGGCGACGTAAACGAACGCGAGTTTCGGTCGGTATGGAATCAGGCGTGGTTCAGTTCGCTGCGGTCGGCATCCGGCCTCTACCGCTATGCCCGACGAACAGGAAACAAGGAGCTTCTGTCGAAAGCAAATATGACCAAGGAGCTGGCTCTCTCATTCCCTCAACACGATGGTCTGTTTCCCGCAGTGATAGGAACGGAGATGGAAAAAATTGAAGTGAATGGGAAAATGGTTTCGAGATCAAAGGGCTGGGATCACTTTTATTTTGGAAACTCAAATCGCAATCCTGTTAAAGCTTGGGGCGAGGCCTCGGTGGCGCCCTATCATATTCTGGACATGAGTTGGACGGCTTACCTTATGTTGGTTTGGAATAGGGAGCTTGACAAAGATCCACGCCTTGTTGAGTATGCGAAAAAGTATGCAGACAAACTCTTAACACTCCAGACCAATGATGGTTTTTTCCCTGCGTGGTTGGACAAAACTACAATGCAGCCCACAGGTTATCTCGATCGATCTCCTGAGACATCGATGTCAGTAACTTTTCTTTTGGAAATGTATCGCGAGACCGGCGAGAAAAAATATTCGGATGCAGCCTTGCGTGCAATGAAAGCCGTTGTGAGCGAGATCGTTCCGCGAAGTCAATGGGAGGATTATGAAACGTACTGGTCATGTAGTCGCGTGCTGGACTCAATGGTGGGCAAGAAGATCATACGCAACGATGCATACAAGCAGAACACACTCTCCATGTACTGGACCGCCGACGCGCTTTACCACGCACATGAACTAACCGGTGATTCAACGTTCCTGAAGACCGGAGTTCGTGTGCTTGACGAATTACTGATGAACCAAGCGTCGTGGCAGCCGCCTTTCATCGCCATTCACGCCCTTGGGGGTTTTGGTGTGATGAATGCCGATGGAGAATGGAATGATTCACGCCAGAGCTTGTTTGCGGAATTGATCATAGCCTATGGGAAGAAATTGAATAGGCCCGAGTATATCGAGCGCGGCATGGCGGCGTTGAAAGCTTCATTTGTGATGATGTATTGTCCGGAGAACCCGGATACCAAAGCACAATGGGAAAAAGTCTATCCGTATTTCAATGAAAAGGATTATGGGTTCATGATGGAAAATTACGGTCATGGCGGCGTGACTAACGATCAGGGTCTAGGCATAGGAGAGTTTACGATTTATGATTGGGGAAATGGAGCAGCGGCGGAAGGCTACAATAAGATCTTGGATCATAATGGTGGTAAACTCCCATGATCCTATGATTTTTGGCGTAACCATTTGAATTACAAGACAATACGCAACACTTTGAAATTTGTGCAACGGGCCATGATGGTCGAAGTATATATTCTATATATTCGCAGCGTTTTTTATATACCCAGCCCGGTTGAAACGCTTTGCACGCTACCTGATTCCCTTGCTTATTTTGCTGGCGGCAAAGGCACATGCGCAAGACTCACTTGCTGTGAAGTCGGGAAAGAAAAAACGTACGCTCTATTTTCAATGGGGTTATAACCGCGACTGGTACTCTGAAAGCACGATCCACTTTCAGAACACTAAAACTGATAACTACGACTTTGTTTTTCATAACGCGCAGGCTCACGACAGCCCAAGCATGTACCATTATTGGGAAATAGACAGGCTCACCATTCCCCAATATGATTTTACGTTCGGCCTTTTGCTGAACGACAAGCATGATCTTGGATTGGAGATCAGCTGGGACCATTTGAAGTATGTTGTGACAGACAATCAAGTGATTCACGTGACGGGAAACATACGAGGACATTATATAGATAAAGACACATTGGTCACACCCGACTTTGTTCACTTGCAGCATACAAACGGTAATAACTACCTGCTTTTCAACCTTGTCAAACGCCAGAAGTTTATGGCTTCACGGCATGTCGGGATAAGTGCGATTGGAAAAGTAGGAGTGGGGCCCCTGATTTCTTACACAATATCAACCGTACTCGGCAGTCATGATAGCGGACACTTTCATTACCACGGTTGGGTTGGGGCGGCAAGCCTCGGACTACGGGTCGACTTGTTTAAATACTTCTTCATTCAAACGGATATGCAGGGCGCTTACGCCGATTATACCAACACTGAACTCGGCGAAGACCGGCAGGGTCTCGCAACGCACCATTTTTACTCAGCGCAGTGGATGTGGTCTGGAGGCATCAATTTTTTTCTCGGCGAGAAAAAAAAGTGATTCGATAGAAGGGGATCGTCCGCGCCCGGATATATTTGCTCTGTTCCCCTAATTCAACATTTGATGAAACGTCGCAAATTTATGGGTATCACCGGCGGTGCAATGGCGGCCGTTGGATTATCTGGCATTTCTTCAGTACAAGCTAACAGCAACATGGCAAATTCAAATCGAAAAATTCTTGTGTTCGGTGGTGGTTACAACGTCCCCTTCCTGAAATATTTTGCGTCACTTACAGGCAAGCCTGCACCTCGTCTATGCTTCCTTCCAACAGCATCGGCGGATTCCCAACAAAACATAATTAACTGGTATCAAACGTGCGCTGAACTTAATGTGAAGCCATATGTGCAACGGATGTTTATCAATAGTTACGACCAAAAACAATCATTCGAGGAAGTGCTGCTTAGTATGGATGGAATCGTAGTGGGTGGCGGCAATACCCTAAACATGATGGCGATCTGGAAAGCGCAGGGTGTCGACCAGATACTAAAAACCGCATGGGATCGCGGTATCGTACTGGGAGGCGGAAGCGCTGGATCATTGTGTTGGTTTGAGCATGGAACGACTGATTCGCGGCCGAAAGAAATTACCAGGGTTGATTGCCTTGGGTTTCTGAAAGGAAGTCATTGCCCGCACTTTGACTCAGAACCGTCGCGCCGCCCGAGGTATCATTCGTATATCAAATCAAAAGAGTTCAAGCCGGGCTACGCGGTAGATGACAAGGCGGCAATCTACTTTGAGGACAATGAAGTAAAGCGTGTGGTGGCAACAAATCCTGATAGTAACGCCTACTATGTGTTTGAAGAAGGAGGGGATGTGAAGGAAAGGAAATTGGACAAGGAAATTATCAGCTAGTCTAAGTATATCACGTAAACTGAACGCTGATGTGTTTCAGACGCTCGAATCCGTCGCTTTTTTAATCTCATTACCGCGGAATTTTGCTTAATTGCCTGCGATAAGAATGGAGTAACGATCATGGAGAGAAAGGAATTCCTCACGAAACTTGGAATCGTCTCATTGTCGCTTTTGGGCGCCTGCAAATTAAATCCCGATGACAATGGCCTAACCTCTTGTATCGCCATGCGATCTGAGGAAGAGGGCCCCTGGCCATACCCGGGCGGTGAGGTCAACAATCCACTTAATAAGTCTGATATCACTGGCGGCCAGTCTGGAATCCCACTTGCGTTAACTTTTTTGGTGGTAAATGTCACCGGCAAATGCGCGCCGTTGTCCGGCATCAGCGTACACATATGGCATTGCAATAAAGACGGATACTACTCGGGTTATGCTAAGCAGGACGGCGCGGCCGGGATAAAAGATTTCACCGGTGAAACATGGTTGCGTGGATATCAGAATACGGACGGTGATGGAATCGCAAAGTTCAAAACCATCTACCCTGGTTGGGAAAGCGGAAGGGCGACGCATATCCACGTTGAGGTATTTGCAAACGGCGTCCTTCGGCGGACAGGACAACTTGCGTTTCCGGAGCAGACGAATACACTTGTCAATGCCTCGGCCCAATATTCTGCACGTGGCGACAATCCCACCAAAAACACGAAGGATAGTGTCTTTAGTGAGGACCTTACCGCCCTGGCTTCTGAAACCCTGCCGGTCAATGGGACCGTCGATGCTGGTTTTATTGCCAGTTATATGATCGGAATAACTTTGTAATTATACCGTTTGTTAATTGCCGGTTGTATCATTGTAAAAAACAAAAACTATGAAGACGTATTTTCTTGCAATCGCGCTATGCTTGATTACTGCTGGGTTGGTTGCTGCTCAGTCAACGGATGAAAAGGATGTTGCTGCCGCTGTAGAATCTCTTCGTGCGACGATGGTCGATCCCGACAAAGCGAAACTGGAATCACTCGTGGCTCCTGAACTCAGCTATGGTCACTCTTCGGGTAAGATTGATGATAAGAGTTCGTTCATCGAGAGCCTGATGACAGGTACATCGGATTTTGCAAGTATTACCCTGCAAGACCAGACCATTAAGCTCTCTGGTACAACTGCGCTCGTAAGGCACAAGTTTGCCGGAGAGAGCTTTGATAAGGCAAAGGGTACAAAGTCACCAATAAATCTGCATGTCCTTACGGTGTGGCAAAAACAGGGTGGTCAGTGGAAGTTACTTGCGCGCCAGGCAACTAAAATTTAAAAACAGATAACTCATGAATCGCAGGATCATCCTTCTATTTGCGTTCTCTTTTGTGATGCTGAGCTTTGCGTTAGCGCAAAAGAAAACAAAGCAAGGTTACTTTGAGATCAAGATTTACACCCTTAAAGACAAATCACAGGAGGATAGGGTTGGCGCGTTTTTGAAGGATGCATATCTTCCAGCCCTTCACAAATCGGGCATCAATAATGTTGGTGTCTTTAAGCCCGTCGAAAGTGACACGACTTTTGGAAAGAGGATTTTTGTTCTCATCCCGTATTTGACACTGGATCAGTTCGAGAAGACCACAAACCTTCTCGCATCCACCACATTCAACGCAGGGCAGGAATACCTGGACGCCGACTATACCAATCCGCCATTTGTTCGTCAGCAATCAATTTTGTTGCGCGCATTTCCTGGAATGCCGGGAATGGGAACGCCAGCACTGTCATCACCAAGGTCTGAGCGCATCTACGAACTCCGGAGTTACGAAGGCCCTACTGAAAAGATTTATCGAAATAAGGTGAAGATGTTCAACGATGGCGATGAGATTGGATTATTCCAACGCCTTGGCTTCAATGCAGTGTTTTATGCCGACGTTATCGCCGGTAGCCGCATGCCGAATCTCATGTACATGACTACGTTTGAAAATCAAACGTCTCATGATGAAAAATGGAACGCGTTTCGGCAGGATCCACAGTGGAAGAATCTGTCTTCCATGGCGGAGTATCAGCATAATGTTTCTAAAATCAACATTTATTTACTGCGACCTGTCGCCTATTCTGATTTCTAGAACAATAAAACAAGGAAGGTTTCATTAATAGCGTGTAGCAATGATGTACTGCAAGAAGATAGGGTTCTTTATCGGCCTGGGGATACTGGCAACTTTCTCGAGCTGCCTCAATGGTTCTTCCAGTGATGCGACACCTTCCACACCGGTGTCCGGCCTGGCATTTCTCCATAGCGCCCCTGGATCACCAAACCTCAATGTCGTCATGGATGGAAAGACAATCAATACCAGCGCATTTGTTTATGCGCAGTATGTTGGGTATGGGACGGTGAGTACAGGTGCACACAGCCTTCGATTCACATCCTCCGCCGACCAATCGGTTCAATTGGATACTTCTGTTAACCTCGTGGTGAACAAGTCCTATACAGTGTTCCTTTACAACCGCGGCGCGAAAATGAAATCCATTGTTAGTCTTGACGAAAGTGTGGCCTTTGTAAGCGGTACAGGGATGATGGTCAGGGTCATAAATCTGTCGCCAGACCTCGGTGAGGTAAAGGTGGTATTGACAGGGGAAACCAAGAGCCTCGCTGATCAGGTTGATTATACGGAACTTACATCGTTCAGCGAGTACGCTGCAAAGGCCAGCACCGTTGAAGTGCGGTCAGTAGCCGATAATCATGTCATTGCGTCAGCAAATTTTGATCCTGTGCCGCACCAATTTTTTACTGTGGCGATCCTGGGCTATGTGACGCCGCCCGCAAATAACTTCAACAAGCTTACGGTCAAAGTAATTAACAACTGATTAGTGTTCGCGGAGATAGTGTTCTTTTAAAATATCCTCTGCGAAATCATTGGTAAGATCCCTGACAGTGGTGTGCACGTGGTTGCCTTTATTCTGCGTGTTGTCGTACTCTATTAGCAACATTGGTCCCTGAATTCTGTAATAGTTTCCTTCCTCCGTTCCCGGGACCTGACTTCCTGCCCATGCAAATGACAGATTTTCGATTCCCGCTTTTTGAATCTTTTCCATCAACTTCTTTGAAAAACCCAATTGGTAATCTTTCACATACACATCCAACAGACTCATTAATTGCTTTTGCTGTTGCGGGTCAAGTTCGCGGTACGACAAACCAGGTGCTTCGGGCAGCGTGGCTTTTCTGGAGTTAAACGATATTATATCCGGAAAGGCTTTTTCTGAGATCACTGCTTTTGATTTTTGCGCTGCTGACAAAGAGTTGAGCAGCGCAAAGCCGCCATCAGTTTCTGCCTTGAGGACTTCCTTTCCCTTTTCTGCACCACTCATCACCTTGCCGGGATTGCTGCCAAAAAAATGAGGCGTAGATGAAACGATTTGATTGTCAGCCGCAGCAAAATTGAAGGCGATGTGGTGTCCTTCGAGGCGCCATCCCCACGGCTTGTCTTTCGTCGGTGTGCCAAAGAAAGTGATGTAATAGTTGAGTGGATCGCGATGGGTGTCATTGCTTGGGCGCCCTTCGATTTCACGCAGGACGTTTTCCAGCGCCATTATTTGCGTGGTCTTGTTGTATCCAGATTCTCCCATCGATGCTTTTATGAAAGAAAGCGCTGCTTTGCGTTGGGCTTCACTGAAATCTCTGAAACACGCGCCCTTTCGCTCTCTGGGTACGAAATGCCAGTTGAATCGCTCCGCATCGTCGAGGCTGTATAGCGCTGCAGTTTTTGACTTTGGATCAAGCGAATTGAGAAAAGTATTTGCTGCCGTCACGAATTCCTGAGCAGCGGCCTGCATTGTGACAACAGAGAAAAATAGAATCAGTTTGCGCATGGTAAATGGTGTCTATGTTCAAAAGGTAAGAAAAGGCCGACGATATTTAAGATGTTATTCTATGGCTTGGCCAAATAGTTCTAATCAGCCAGGGACGTTTTTTTGCATCCATTCTTTTTCAGAGCGTGCTTTTGTTTCTACAAGCACTTTTTTGCCGAGTGTTTCCTGGGCATTTTTTATAGCCTTGCTAACAAATCTGTGCTCAATAAATTCATCTTCCTTCATTCCAATGGAATCCATCATCGTCTTCAGATTTTCAGACCCAAAAAACCCAAAAAAGGCGTCTTCGAGTGAAACGCAAAACGATAGGTTGCTTCCTGGGAAATGGGTGGCCAGGTTTTCAACTACATGGTTCTCTTTATCGGCGAGTGGGTAACGACCAAAAAGTAGGATAGAAGCTTTGACTTCTTTATGGATGCTGCTTGCGAAGCCCGTACCCTCTGCCCGGAGAACAGCAATCGTGTTTTTGTTTTCCAACAAATCGATATCTCCAAATGAACTTACCTCCTTGAAGGGAATTCCATTTTGATGTAAGAACTCAATAAAGGCCTGGTGCGCCTCTTCGAAAAAAGTTACAACGATTGGTATTTTTGATTCCCTGGCCGCCAGCAACGCCTGAGTTGCAGTTCCCTTCAAACAGGCATTGCGCGTCTTCCACACTTTGTCAGAGGGAGTAGGGCGACTAGCCTTTGAAGAAGAAAATAACCCCATGTTAATCCAATCTGGTTGCTATCGGCGCCGAAAGACATTGCTCGGGGATATTGAAAGCATCAACGAGCGGCACTGCTTCCTGCCGGATATCCCAGCAAAGGTGGTTAACCATTTTTCTGATCGCTTTCGTTTTCGCGCCTTCCATGTATCCACTTTCCAGATACCAGCCTTTGTTCTTTTCCATTTGTGAAAGAGCAAACAGTGCACATAGTTTCTTGAGTACAGCCTTACAACCCGCATCTTCGGTGCGATCTATCTGAAGAATGAATTGCTCCAGTATTACCCGTTCGATATGGGCGAAAGCTACCTGGACCAGATGATGCTGACTTACGTTAAATGCGTCAAAGGAATCCATCCCACTGCTGATGTGCTTCTTCAGGCGCCTGGCAGCTGAAATGAGGATATCCTTTTCGCGGTAACGAAATGCGTTTAAATGAAATTCCGGATCAAGAAGGTGTTCATCATCTGTGTTCCGCGTGGCAAACGGATTCTTTTCCGTTATTGACGTTGATGCCTGTTCGGTCACGTAACCCAGGATCCCCAGCACGCCCATGTGGCTAAACGCTTGCTTGAATTCTGTAAGGCGACTTTTGGCCACCAATTGCATTAAGACAGTGTTGTCACCCTCGAAGGTGGTGTAAATTTCAGAGTCGTTCTTGAGCCTGTCTATCCTGTTTTCTGAGAGATAGCCCTTACCGCCACAACACTCGCGACATTCTTGTAAAGTTGCCGTGGTGTTCCAGGTAGCAAACGACTTAAGCCCCGCAGCAAGTGCTTCGATCTCCTGTACGTCTGCTTCTGACCTTTTCAGGAACCGATCGGTAAGATATCGCAACGAGAAATGAAGCGCGTAAGCATTTGCCAGCAAAGGCATCAGGCGCCGCTGATGGGTGCGGTAATTGAGAATAGGAACTTCGGACCCGTCGTCCGGGCCGAATTGCTTGCGACCATCACCGTAACGTATTGCGATGGTTAGTCCTGATTTCGTAGCGCTCAATCCTGAGCGTGGTATTCCGATTCGTCCACCGACCAGTGTACCCAGCATGGTAAAGAACCTTCTGTTGTCACTCGCGATCGGGCTTTGAAATCTACCGTCCTCGGTAATACTTGCAAACTTGTCGAGCAGGTTGTCATAGGGCACGACAACATTGTTGTAGTGGATCTTGCCATTGTCGACGCCGTTAAGTCCCATCTTGTGTCCACAGTCTTTTATCGTTACGCCTGGAATTGTCTTACCATTGGTGTCGCGTATTGGGACGAGTACTGCGCTTACTCCATAATCTTTTCCATCAACAATGAGCTTCGCGAACGTTGTTGCCATTTGTCCATGTAACGCGGCGTTTCCAATGTACTCTTTTTTGGCACCGTCATGCGGCGTGTTTATGATCAACGACCTGGTTTTGTGATCGTACGTTGCTGTCGTTTCAATTCCCTTAACATTAGAGCCGTGACCAGTCTCCGTCATCGCAAAACATCCTGGCAGATCAAGTGTACCGATGTTTTTCAGATATTTCTTATGATGTTTTTCTGTTCCCAGGAAATACACGCTCATTCCGAAAAGGCCAAACTGCACACCGAACTTGATCACCATACTCAGGTCATGATAGCTGAGGGCTTCCATGATGGCAAAGTAGCCGGCCATATCTGCCTGGCCACCGTATTCCTTTGGATAGGCCATTGATCCATAACCCTGCCGCGCAAGGTGTTTGCACCAACTGAGAACTTGCGCGCGGTATGCAGATAAACTGTCGGGATCAATGTATTTGAATTCCGGATCCGACAACAAGGTCTTGACTTTATTTATAATACCTGCTTCCGGACCATCGAGGATCTTTGTGAGAACATCAATGTCGAACGTTTTGTGAGTACCTCTGCTTTGGGTGATGGTCTTCCTTCGTTCCGGGTAAAAATGGTAGATCGCCTCGCCACTGATCAGGCCCAGGCTTTCGTCGATGCCCGCCAGCCCTTTCTGCGCTTGCGCCAACGAATCGTTCATGGAACCGCTGCCATGAAGTTGTGCTACTTTGATTCCTATGTCGGCCAGGCGCGAACTTGTGAATGGAGCACCTTCCAATGCTTTCCTTATTTCCCAAAGCCAGCGCTTGAATTCATCCGGCGATGGAGGTGAAGCCGGATTGAGCTGCGCAAGGAGAAATTGTTTCTCCTCTTCTTTCAGCCAGGTCTGTCCATCGATGATCTGTTTTATGGTGTTAATCTCAGTGGGGGTGAGTACCGCATCAGACCAGACCATGTAGAAGATCGGCAGAAAGACAAGCAAATTCGGGTTTGCCTTAAGTTGGGGAGATTGAAGCATGGGGGTTGCGGTTGGTCAATCCTGGAATGTCAGGAATACATTGGAAAAGATCAGATGAAAACAATTCGTCACGCAGGGACCTCGGTTATAACAACTTTTTCCATTACGTCTCCGGCCTTGATTTGGTCAATGACATCTAGACCTTCGAAGACTTTTCCGAAAACGGTGTGATTGCGGTCGAGATGCTTAGTGTTGTCCCTGTTGTGACAGATGAAGAATTGTGATCCGCCGGTATTTCTTCCCGCGTGCGCCATTGAGAGAACTCCCCGGTCGTGAAATTGGTTCTTACCGGTAAGTTCACATTCGATTTGGTAACCAGGTCCTCCATTTCCAATCCCATTAGGGCATCCGCCTTGTATTACAAAATTTGGGATGACGCGATGAAATGTAAGTCCGTTATAAAATCCTTTGTTGGCTAGGTCAATGAAATTCTTGACAGTTTTTGGCGCATCTTCTTCAAAGAACTTGATCTTCATGACGCCTTTTTTTGTGTGGATTTCTGCTATCTTCATTCGGTTTTATTTTAACAAGCAAGATAATTGATAAAGTGTATTAGCCATAAAAAAGTATTTCCTACCCGCGAGATCGCACAAGAGGCACTTCTCGACGCGAGAGGAAGATTTGAGTACGGCACCCAAACGGGCCCCGTCGCGGTATATAAATGTGAAGACTGCGGTAATTTTCATCTTACTTCCCGCGGCCCCATTGACCCAAAGCTTGAAGAAGCGATAAAAAGTGGCAAGATCAAATTGCAGAAGGAAGCCAATAAGTGGTTGGATAAAATCGGACGCAAATGAACGAGTATTTAAACGCTGCCGGGGAAAATTGGCGAAGGAGATGAATGAAAAGAAAAACTAACTTTGCGAGCCCTGCTTGCAGGCAGGTTTTCGTCGTAGCGGTTAAATTATTAAGTCATGAATTGGATAGAAGCTTTCGGACATATTGGCGCTTTTTTAACAGCGGTAACCTTTGTTCCGCAGGTTTATAAAATTTGGAAAACAAAGAGCGCAAACGATCTGAGTCTTACGATGATCCTGATCATCCTGATGAGCACAATCGTCTGGCTTGTGTATGCTGTGGCGCTCATGTTGTGGCCCGTTATCATTGCAAACACTATTGTCTTCGTCCTCGACCTGATGCTGCTCTATTTCAAGTTTGCATATAAGAAGAAGTAGGTTTTAAACACGTAGGAGGCATAGAGTCACAGGGTGGCGTAGAAGGACTTATCAATTCGGTGAGCCTTTTCCAGTTGTTCAAATTCACCCCAAACCAATTTTGACGTTGGCTGCGTGGGGATAGAAGTGGTTAATTCAGTTAAACTTGTTCCGGAGATTCAATTCGGAGATATGACTGAAACAAATACCCGGGCCCACACAAAGAAAATATCAACTGCGATTCTTTTTGCCGGATTATTGGCTGGGACATGTGATATAATTGCGGCATGCACTCAATTCTACATCAAAACCGGAAAGAGTCCGATCCTCGTTGCGCAATATATTGCCAGCGCTGTATTCGGTAAGGAAACAGCCTACTCTGGTTCGGTAACCATGATCATCATCGGATTTATGTTTCACTATGTGGTGGCATTTGGATGGACAATACTGTTTTTTCTTGCTTATCCGCGGTTAAGTTTTCTGCGCGCAAATAAAATCGCGGTGGGCATTGGATATGGAGCATTCGTGTGGGTCTTGATGAGCCAGGTGGTGGTCCCACTAACACTGATTGGACGCGGCCCATTCAATCTTATGAATGCCGCCCAGGCAATGGGAATTTTGATGCTGTGTATCGGAATACCGATTTCGCTGGTGGCGAATGCGTTCTACAGAAACCGATAGCTGTTCTTGTATGCGTTTATTTGATTATTTCTCTTGACGCCCGTTCCCGGTCTCCCGCCTCCGGTAACGGTGATTAGGGGTAACAGGTAACAGTTGACAGGCAACCAGCAACCGCCGCTCACTTTCCCACACCACCAACCCCCAAGAATCGATAGGGTTCCTCACAACTTTTGAATACTTTTCAGTTACCTACAAGAATTGAAAAATATGAGAAATGCCACCCTAATTACTTTAATCCTTATTGGCTCGACCTGCTTTGCGCAAAAGATCACGCAGCAAGAGGTCGCGAAATGGCAACAACAGGCAAAGGGAATCACTATCACGCGTGACAACTGGGGAATTCCCCACATCTATGGTAAAACCGACGCCGACGCAGTTTTTGGCTTACTGTATGCAGAATGCGAAAATGATTTCGAGCGTGTCGAGCGCAATTATATTGTTGCCACTGCGAGACTTGCCGAAGTCGAAGGGGAGGAGCTGATTTATAATGATCTTCGCCAGCGCCTGTTCATAGACACAACGCGCGCGATTGAAATCTACAAGACAAGTCCGGAATGGATGAAAAAGGTATGCACGGCGTTTGCCGATGGTATTAATTATTATTTGTACACGCACCCTCAGGTTAAACCAAAATTGATCCGTCGGTTTCAGCCCTGGATGCCGTTGTTATTCAGCGAAGGTAGTATTGGTGGAGACATCGAGAGCGTTTCGCTTAACGACATAAAGGAGTTTTATGGTAAGGAACCAGGCAATCTTAAAATGGAAATCAATGATGATGGGCTCGAACCTGAACCGAAAGGATCAAACGGTATTGCGATAGGGCCTTCGAAAAGTGCAACCGGAAATGCAATGTTGTTAATCAACCCGCACACATCATTTTATTTCCGTGCGGAAGTGCACATGCGGAGTGATGAAGGACTCAATGCTTATGGAGCCGTAACGTGGGGGCAATTTTTTATCTACCAGGGTTTCAACGAACACTGTGGCTGGATGCATACCTCAAGTCAGGCAGACGTTATCGACGAATACAGCGAAGTAGTAGTGAAAAAGGGATCGAAACTGTTTTACAGGTACGACAAAGAAATGAGGCCGCTGCCACCGCAGAAAGTGACCATTCGTTATAAGAAGGGTAGTGGATTGGAAAAAAGAGAATTTGTTACCTATCGCACCCACCATGGTCCAATCGTCGGGCAGCACGACGGGAAATGGATTGCGGTAAAGCTGATGGTCGAACCGGAAAAAGCATTGACCCAGTCGTTCCAACGTACGAAGGCGGCTGGCTTTGAAGACTTTAAGAACACCATGATGTTGCGAACAAATTCTTCCAACAATACGGTGTACGCCGATGACAAAGGAAACATCGCTTACTGGCATGGAGATTTTTTACCGAGGCGCGATCCGAAGTTCGATTGGAACAAAGCGGTCGATGGCAGCAATTCGGCCACCGAATGGAAAGACCTTCACACACTGGATGAAATTGTCCATGTTTACAATCCTGCCACAGGCTGGATTCAAAATTGTAATTCCACCCCGTTTACTGTTTCGGATACTAGCAGTCCTGACAAGAAAGTGTATCCGAATTATATGGCGCCAGATGCGGAAAATGCGCGTGGCATCCATGCCATCCGCGTCTTAAAGAACGAATCGGCCTTCACACTACCGAAACTGATCACTGCTTCTCAGGATCCGTATCTGCCCGGATTCGAAAAACTTGTACCTGCCTATCTGGACGCGTTTGATGCAATGTCGACTTCAGACGATACGCTGAAAACAAAACTGAGTGGCCCGATCGAAATGCTCCGCAACTGGGACCTTAGGTACGGGTCTTCTTCGATTGCGACTACATTGGCGATTTATGGCTCGCAACGACTTCGCCAAAATGTTGCGAAAAGAATTGCGCCTGATATGGACCAACTCAGTGTGATCAACTATCTCGTAGAACAGACGTCGCGGTATGAAAAGCTTACGGCGCTTTCTCAGACGGTGGATGAATTGCTTCGGGGTTTTGGTACATGGAAGCAGCCGTGGGGGGAAGTAAACAGATTTCAAAGATTGACGGGGAAGGTTGAGCCTGTATTTGACGACCACAAGGAAAGTCTCGCTGTTCCGTTCACGTCATCCTTTTGGGGTTCACTTGCGGCTTTCGGAGCCCGTAAGTTTCCAGGAACGAAAAAGATGTATGGCTATGTTGGAAATAGTTTTGTAGCGGTGGTTGAGTTCGGGAAAAAAGTGCGAGCCAAGTCTGTCGTTACGGGAGGATCCAGCAGCGACCCCACTTCGCCACATTTCAATGATCAGTCTGGACTCTATGCCCAGGGTCAGTTCAAGGATGTGCTGTTTTATGAAGAAGACATCCTCAGGCATGTGGAACGCACCTATCACCCTGGTGAATAATGGCGAGGTCGCTCGATCAGCAGTCTCATTGGGATAAGATTGGCTCCAGGTATGACGCCGAGATTTTTGATGTTTTTAAAAGCGACAGAACTAAAAAGCTGGGCGCGTATTTCAAAAGACACGCAAACCGTTCCTTTCATGCAATCGATTTTGGTTGCGGAATGGGAAAAGCATTTAGTTATTTGTCGCCGTCGTTTTCAAAGGTCCTCGCCATAGACATCTCGGACGAGCTCCTGAACATCGCGCGGAAAAGCCCATATAAAAATATTGTCTACAAGCGAGCAGACCTCACCAGCAGGAATCTTGTTTTTCCTCCCGCAGAATTTGTCTTCTGCTGCAACGTGATGATGTTCACGGAGATAGACAAAAACAAGGCTATGATTCAGAACATCAACAAAGCGCTGCGGGTCAATGGCAGTGGGTTGGTCATTGTGCCTTCACTTGAATCAGTTCTGTTTGCGTCGTCACGTCTGATAGATTGGTACCGGCGTGAGAAAACTCCACTTGCTGATATACCCGCGTCAGAGCTCGCTTACTACAAAGGGAAAAAGGATATCTTACAGGGTATTATTCAGATCGACAACGTCCCCACAAAGCACTACCTCGAGCCGGAATTAAGACTAATATTCGAGGAAGCGGGACTCGTTGTGACGGCTTTGGATAAAATAGAATATGAATGGAATTCCGAGTTTGACTCGCCGCCGCCCTGGATGAAGGCGCCTTATCCATGGGATTGGCTTGTGGAATGCAGGAAAACAAAATCTTAAATGAGTCAGATTACGCTCGATAAAATCCTTGGGATTGAATATCCGCTCATTGTTGCGCCGATGTTCCTTATTTCAAATACTAAAATGGTCAAGGCTGCTCTTGACAATGGTGTCACTGCTGCGTTTCCCGCATTGAACTATCGTACTGACCAGGAGTTGCGGGCGGCAATCAGGGAATTGAAGGCATATTCATCAAAGCCATTCGGTGTCAATCTCATTGTCAATAAATCGAATCCCAGGTATAAGCCGCAATTAGAACTATTGACGGAGGAAAAAGTTGCATTCGTTATCACATCGTTGGGTAGTCCAAGAGAAACGATCGAACGCTGCAAGCCGCTTGGGATAAAGGTTTTTTGTGACGTCGTCGATTTGCAGTATGCAAAAAAAGTAGAAGCGATGGGCGCGGACGCCGTGATTGCTGTCAATAGCCGGGCGGGTGGACATGCGGGTAACATTCCGCCGAAAGAGCTTATAACGATGCTGAAAGAAAATTGTAGCCTGCCTATAATTTCAGCGGGTGGAATTTCAAAAGGAAAACATTTGAAAGAAGTGATCGAGTGGGGTGCAGCAGGCGCGTCCGTCGGGACAATATTTATCGCATGCCTGGAAGCGGATATTTCTCCCGAATACAAACAAGCGATGATTGACTATGGCGAAAAAGATATAGTTCGCACGACAAAACTTTCCGGTTCGGCACTGACGGTAATCAACACGCCGTATGTACAGCAACTTGGAACCAAAGCAAATTTTCTCGAGTGGATTTTGCACAACAACAAGACCTTGAAAAAATACGCCAAGATGCTCATTGCTTTCCGTGGCATGAAGGCCGTGGAGAAGGCTGCATTTGGTGCGACGTATAAGACGGTCTGGTGTGCAGGACCTGCTATCGAGGATGTCACCGCAATTCGATCTATGGCAGACATCATTAAGACGTTGACAAAAGAATACGACGAAGTAACAGTAAAATAGATTTAACATGGCATTATCGATACAGCAAATAGATGAGATGAATGCACTCATCGAAGAAATATCCAAGGCAGTAAAGCCCAAGCAAGAAATTGGAGGACAATCCAAAGTCATTCTTAAGAATATTCTTAGCACACAAAAGACAGCAAAGACGCCGGTTTTTTTTAAGACCCGCCGTGAATATGCGGATCAGATCGTGAACTATTTTGTCAACGAGAAGAAATTGGCTCGTAGCAGATTTCATAAACCCAACCAGGAATTCATCTTCCTGATGTGAATGAAATCACTGTTCTTCATTTCCCTATGGTGCCTTTTGTTGAACAGCAGAGGGGTCACGGCGCAGCAAACCAGTAATCTATTGCTTAACCCGGACGACAAAAGGTGGGCCGGGGATTCGCCACGAACTTATCGGGTTAGAATTGTCACATCGAAAGGAGATATTATCCTAAAGATTCACAATGCGTGGGCGCCGCTGGGAGCGACCCGATTCTATCATTTGGTGCGCAACGGTTTTTTTGACGACTCCCGGTTTTACCGTGTTCGCGCCGGCGCGTTCGCACAATTTGGTATTCCCGGCAGACCTTCTGTTGCCAGAATTTGGGAGCATAGATCTTTTGCGGACGATTCCGTCAAAAAAAATAATGTGCGTGGTACCATTGCTTTTGCGATGACGGGGCCGAATGCGCGAACAACGCAATTATATATCAACATCAAAGACAACCTGCATCAGGACGCCCAGGGCTTTGCTCCGATTGGTGAAGTGGTGAATGGAATGGACGTCGTTGATCGGTTATATTCAGGATACGGAGAATCATCAGGCGGGGGAATGCGTGGTGGGAAACAAGCGAAATTGTTTGAAGAGGGGAACGCCTACCTTGACCGGGAGTTTCCAAAGCTTGATAAAATTCTGACGGCGGAGATAATTCAATAGGATATATGAAAAAATTAGTTTGGGCATTATTGCTGATCGGAAATCTTGCGGTCGCGCAAACTTATCCGCAGCCCGTCGAGGGAGATTTCGTCATCGAGAATTTCAAATTTTCAACAGGGGAGACATTGCCAAAACTTACGCAGCGGTACCGCACGCTGGGCAAGCCCATCAGGAATAAAGATGGTGTGATTACAAACGCAGTGCTGATCGTTCATGGCACGACTGGAAGTGGTGCCGCTTTTCTCAACGACCGGTTTGCAGGTGTGCTCTTCGGGCCTGGGCAGTTACTTGATGCAGCCCGGTACTACATCATCCTCCCGGACGCTGTTGGACATGGAAAATCCAGCAAGCCCAGTGATGGCCTGAAGATGAAGTTTCCGGCATACACCTATGACGACATGGTTAAAGCGCAGTACAGATTGGTAACAGAAGGACTCGGTGTGAATCACCTGCGGCTCGTGATGGGCACGTCGATGGGAGCTATGCACACCTGGGTGTGGGGATATTCATATCCGGATTTTATGGATGCGTTAATGCCGTTGGCAAGCTTGCCGATTGAGATAGCGGGGCGTAACCGCATGATGCGGAAAATGATGATCGACGCGATCAAAAGTGACCCGGAATGGAAGGGGGGTAACTATGAAACGCAGCCAAAAGGCCTGACCTATGCAATTTATCCGCTGCTCTTCATGACGAGCAGTCCACTTCAATGGCAGAAGTCTTATCCAACGCGGGAAGAGGCCGAGAAATTTCTTCAAACTTCTATTGATCGCTATCGATCCAGCCTGGATGCCAATGATATGATCTATCAATTCGAAGCGTCACGACAGTATAATCCCGCGCCACACTTGTCTGAGATAAAAGCGCCTCTTTTTGCCGTTAATTCTGCGGATGACCAAACGAATCCACCTGAGCTTGGAGTGATGGAGCGCGAAATTAAAAAGGTGCAACGGGGACGTTATGTTTTACTGCCGATCACTGACGAGACACGCGGACATGGAACTCATTCCCTCCCAAAGATCTGGGGTTCATACCTGGAAGAATTGCTAAATCTTTCAAAATGATTTTCTTGATGCTCTTACGGGGAAATGAGTGTGAATTACGTCTTGCAACATGGAGTACCTTGTTGCGCAGATGTTGCATTACATTCTTCAACGGTCAACTAATTTTATCAGCTTAATTTTCGTGACAGGTATTTAGTTAAGTTTGGGTTTTAACCACAAGTAAATTGAATCAACTTTTTTCACTCTCGGGCAAAACAGCCATCGTTACCGGCGGGACCGGCGTACTGGGTGGTGCGATGGTAAAAGGGCTCGTGGATGCCGGCGCATCCGTTGCAATTCTCGGAAGACGCAAAGATGCAGCGGATGCTCTTGCGCAGGAGATAAAAGGAAAAGGCGGGAAGGCGATCGGAATTAAGGCCGATGTACTTGACCGTGATTCACTGGTGAAGGCTCGTGCCGATGTGATGAACGCATTTGGTTCGATCGACATCCTTGTAAATGCGGCTGGAGGAAATATGCCGGGCGCCGTTATTCCACCCGACAAGAATTTTTTTAGTCTTAATATGGACGACTTTCAGAAAGTCGTGGACTTGAATTTGTTAGGAACGGTTCTTCCCTCGCAGGTATTTTCTGAGGACATGGCAAAGAGGAAGAAGGGAGTGATAATCAACATCGCTTCGATGGCATCATTTCGTCCCATCACGCGTGTGGTTGGTTATTCGGCCGCGAAAGCGGGGGTGGAAAATTTTACCGGCTGGCTTGCTGTTGAAATGGCCAGGAAGTTTGGCGAGGGTATTCGCGTGAATGCAATTTCTCCCGGCTTTTTTATTACAGAGCAAAACAGAAATCTATTGACGAATCCTGATGGGACCTTCACGGCCCGCGGGCAGTCAGCGATTAATCAAACGCCTTTTGGCAGATTCGGCAACCCCGACGAGCTCGTTGGCACACTTATCTGGTTGTGCTCAGACGCCTCTGCATTCGTTACGGGCGTTAATATTCCCGTTGATGGGGGATTTAATGTTTTTTGTGGGGTCTGATAGATCATTTCAGAGCCCGTCACAATTTCACAATTCACAAATCAACACTCATCATTGGTGCTTCTGTATTTAGTGCAGAGGTCTGATTGCTGATTGATTTTTGAATTAAGAAGTTCTTTGGCTTCGAAGCACGGTTTCACTTCACACCTCACAAATCAACACTCATCATTGGTACTTCTGTATTTAGTGCAGAGGTCTGATTGCTGATTGATGATGTTTGAATTAAGAAGTTCTTTGGCTTCGAAGCACGGTTTCACTTCATACCTCACAAATCAGCACTCATCATTGGTACTTCTGTATTTTATCGTGCAGAAGTTTGATTGCTGATTGGCGAATAGTGAATTATGAAGTTCTTTGGCTTCGAAGCACGTTTCACTTCATACCTCACAAACCAGCACTCATCATTGGTACTTCTGTATTTTACCGTGCAGAAGTTTGATTGCTGATTGGCGAATAGTGAATTATGAAGTTCTTTGGCTTCGAAGCACGTTTCACTTCACACCTCACAAATCAACACTCATCATTGGTACTTCTGTATTTTATCGTGCAGAAGTTTGATTGCTGATTGGCGAATAGTGCATTATGAAGTTCTTTGGCTTCGAAGCACGTTTCACTTCATACCTCACAAATCAGCACTCATCATTGGTACTTCTGTATTTAGTGCAGAGGTCTGATTGCTGATTGATGCATGTTGAATTTAGAAGTTCTTTGGCTTCGAAGCACGGTTTCACTTCACACCTCACAAATCAACACTCATCATTGGTACTTCTGTATTTAGTGCAGAGGTCTGATTGCTGATTGGCGAATAGTGAATTATGAAGTTCTTGGGCTCTGAACCAAACTTTCATTACCGGTCGAGGTTTTTTTCTGCCGTCATCACACTTTTTACAAAAATGGCGACCAGCTCATCGCATTCTTTGCATATTGGATTGCTTGCTTCTAGGTAGGCCGCGCGCACCAGTATTTTCAGGCAGGTCAAAGTTTCTCGAAGCTCTTTCAACACCACTTTTATTTTGTGAAGAAAGTCTCGTTTCGATTCCCCACTTAGGGCCTCGCCATAGTTGAGCGCTGAAGAGGTGCTGGAGCGCAGAAGTTGACTGCTCAGATGCGAACAAATTTTATCATTGGGAAGAGACTGCACCACTTTGATCGCGCTCACTGAAAAATCTATTAGCCGATCATCGAGATTGTATTTGTTATTCATGAACAAAGGTGACAGAAAATCACCACGATACAGCCCTAGGAATTGTATGGTTTTCCGGATGTTTTAGTGCAGAGGTCTGATTGCTGGTTGATGATTTTTGAATTAAGAAATTCTTTGGCTTCGAAGCACGGTTTCATCTCACACCTCACAAATCAGCACTCATCATTGCTACTTTTGTATTTAGTGCAGAAGTACGATTGCTGATTGATGATTTTTGAATTGAGAAGTTCTTGGGCTCCGAAGCCACTTTTACTTTAGACCTCACAAATCAGCACTCATCATTGGTACTTCTGTATTTAGTGCAGACGTACGATTGCTGATTGATGATTTTTGAATTAAGAAGTTCTTTGGCTTCGAAGCACGATTTCAAACTTCATACCTCACAAATCAGCACTCATCATTGGTACTTCTGTATTTAGTGCAGAAGTACGATTGCTGATTGATGATGTTTGAATTGAGAAGTTCTTGGGCTCCGAAGCCACTTTTACTTTAGACCTCACAAATCAGCACTCATCATTGGTACTTCTGTATTTAGTGCAGAGGTCTGATTGCTGATTGATGATTTTTGAATTAAGAATTTCTTTTGGCTTCGAAGCACGGTTTCATTTCACACCTCACAAATCAGCACTCATCATTGGTACTTCTGTATTTAGTGCAGAGGTCTGATTGCTGATTGATGATGTTTGAATTAAGAAGTTCTTTGGCTTCGAAGCACGGTTTGACTTCATACCTCACAAATCAGCACTCATCATTGGTACTTCTGTATTTAGCGCAGAGGTACGATTGCTGATTAATGATTTTTGAATTAAGAAGTTATTTTGGCTTCGAAGCGCGTTTTTACCTCACACCTCAAAAATCAGCACTCATCATTGGTACTTCTATATTTTATCGTGCAGAAGTTTGATTGCTGATTGGCGAATTGTGAATTAAGAAGTTCTTTGGCTTCGAAGCGAATCCGGTTTTCACTCCATCCTAATTGCCTTCACCGGATTGATCCATGACGCCTTTACGGCGTTGTAGCTTACGGTCAGCAATGCAATGACGATCGCTGCGATCCCAGCAAGCACAAACAGTATCGGGTTAATATTCTCCTTATAGGGAAAGGAGCTTAGCCAGCTGCTCATGGCCCAATATGAAACCGGGACGGCCAGGACAAAAGCAATTACCACCAAGGCTATAAAATCCTTTGTCAGGAGAATCAAAACACTTTTTTCGCTGGCGCCGAGCACCTTTCGAATGCCTACTTCCTTGAAACGCAGTTCGGCCATAAACATCCCAAGTCCATAGAGCCCGAGGCATGCGATTAGGATGGCAACAACCGCAAAGAATGAAAATATTGCCATGAACCTGTCCTCGGACTTGTATTGCTTGTCAAACTCTTCATCGAGAAAACTGTATTCGAATATCCCACGCGGTAAAGTCTCTTTGAAGGTCTTCTCAATCTGCCTTGTCACGGCCGTCAAATCGCCGGCACTTACTTTCACCGAGAGGTATGACACACTCCTTGACGTATTCATTACCGCGATAAAGGGCTCGATTGCAACGTTGGCGCCCATGAAGTGGAAGTCTTTCAATACTCCTATCACAGTACCTTTCCTGTTTTGCCAGGCAAGGCGCTCGCCCACAATCTCCTTAGCGCTGGAATAACCAAGCCTGCGCATGCCCGATTCGTTTACAAGAAACGCTTCGTTTTCATCGGATGGGGACTCAAGGCGGAATGACCGTCCTTCGATCAGTTGCAGATTGAACACGTCAACGAAATCGTAGTCGACGGTGACGAACCGCATGTCGCTCCAGGATGCATCTTGATCCCATCCTTTTCGAACGACGTTATTATTCATCTCACGTCCAGGAACGCTGGATGATAACGTAGCCTTCTCAACACCTGAAATTTTCAGAAGCTCTTCCTTTAACAACTTAAATTCCGTTGCCGCAGTGCGCGAACTCCTGGCAGGAATGAACAAGATTTTTGTTTTGTCAAAACCAAGGTTGATCGATCGGATATAGTCAAGATGCTTCATGATGATCAGGGTGCCGGCGATGAGAAAAATGGATATGCCGAATTGAAACACTACAAGCCCTTTTCGCAAGGTGTTGCCCTTGGCTGAATTCCGGAAGCTTCCTTTAAGCGTTTCAACGGGCCTGAACGCCGAAAGGAATAGCGATGGATAACTTCCGGCAAGCAACGCCACGAATAGTGTGATGACACCAAGCATTGCCCAGAAATATGACTGGTTGAGAACCTGCAGATTCTTTCCGGAGAACTCATTGATGAATGGAAGAGAGAGATAAAGCAATACAATTGACAATAAAACTGCTACCAGCGTGACAAAAAATGCTTCGCCGAGGAACTGACCGATCAGTTGAGGGCGTACCGCACCCGCCACTTTTCGAAGGCCGATTTCTTTCGCGCGCATGGCAGACCGTGCGGTAGCCATGTTCATGAAGTTGATGCAGGCGATAATCAAAATAAAGATCCCCACGGTCAGAAATGTGAATACGTATGTCACCTTTGAATTTGGCTCAAGTTCTCCACGGAGGTTTGAATGCAAGTGTATCCTTGTAAAGGGTGTGAGTGAGAATTCTTGCTTGTAACCGGATTTATCCTCCTGATCGGCAATGTAGTTGCGTGAGATAAACTTTATCTTCTTTTCAAGCTCTGCGACGTTCGTATTGGGAGCTAATAGGAGGTAGGTATTGAAGCCAAAACTCCACCATGTTTCCAGGTAAACGCCACCTCGAGCACGCAATGTTTCCATGGATGTAATAATGTCTGGCTTCACATGCGAGTTCGATGGTGGATTTTGAATTACCCCGGCGATGCGGAACCCGACGGTGTCGTTTTGAAGGTGGAGTGTTTCGCCAATTACATCGGTCCTGTTGAAATATTTAAGCGCTGCTTTTTCGCTGATCACCAGCGTGTTTATGTCATGCAATGCATTGTCTGGATTTCCAGCAAGGAAGGGAAAGGTGAAAACCTCAAAGAGGTTGGAGTCTGCAGCGAAGATGTTTTCATACAGGGGCTCGTGAGTTTCGGGACTTTCAAAAACAACATTTGATTTCAACGTGATGCGCACGGCTTTTTGGATCTCCGGAAAATCCTTAACAAGCACCTGGCTGACCATAGGGCCCGAGGCAGCATACTCCTCAAAGCCGGCATTGTTTGGGAGATGGTACGCATCATTGAGGCGATAAATTCTTTCCCGGTTCACATGATTGTGATCGTAGTTGAGTTCGTCGAAAACATAGAGAAAGATTGCAAGTGAACATGTGATACCCAATGTCAATCCAAATACATTGAGAAGCGAATAGCCGCGGTTCTTTTTGAATGCACGAATGGCGATGAGGATGTAGTGTTGTAGCATAAGGTGTGTTTGTAACGAACTCAACTAAATACCCACATCCGGAAGGATGGTTACACCCCCGGAATAGGGCCCTAAAGAACATTCCTATCGGAGTAAACCAATTTGTGGGAGGGATTGACGCGTCGATAATAAAAAGGGCCGGTCACAGTCGACCGGCTCCCTTAAAAAGTAAACATCATCATCAACCTTTTTTTTCTGCACCGCTTGATACCGTCGGTGAGTGAAAAAGATTCGGCACCGATTGTTGAGATCATCGCCTGTTTGTAGGCTTTGATCGCCCGCGCATAATCTTTTTTCAATTCATATGCCTGGCCGGTGCATTCCAACATGGCAACTTTGTTTGCGCCATCTTTCGTCATACCCTGCTCAAGAACCCGGATGGCTTCTGCATACCGACCCAACCTTACGTACAACGTTCCAAGGTGCAGGTAGGGCGCTGGGAATTCCGGCCCGAACTGAACGGCGAGCTTCAGGTGTCGTTCAGCTTTTTGTACATCTACTGTGTAGTAGAGATAAGCCCAACCGATGTGGTTGTGCAGCCTTCCATAGCCCGGCTCGTAGTACAACAACTTATCCAATGCTGCCAAACCTTGCTCTATTTCGTTTTCATAAATAAGGCCCTCAGCCTCCTTCATGTATTTTTCTAACCATTCAATTCTCATACTCAAATCAGTTCAAAGTAAAAGGTTCAAAATTCAAAGCGGTCATCATGCCGTTCCTCGCTCATTGGATGGTGCGCTGAGCTCGAACCCTTGACTCTGCGCCCTAATCCTCCGGCGACGAATTATCGCCGCACATTCTCACAATGCTGGGGGTAAACTCACCCAGCACATCTACCAGATTGCTTTGCTGTCGCATTACTTTCCGGATATCCTTATATGCCATCGGCGCCTCATCAAGGCCACCACCGATTAACTCAACTCCGTACCTTTCCAGCTCTTGCCTCACCATCTTGTTGGTGATGCTTTGCTTCGCTGCACTTCTCGACATAATTCTTCCTGCGCCATGCGATGCTGAGTTGAGTGAAAGGACATTTCCTTTCCCCCTTACCACATACCCAGGTGCCGTCATGGACCCTGGAATGATACCCAGCACGCCATCACCGGCAGGTGTTGCGCCCTTGCGATGCACAATTGCTTCGGTTCCGTCGGAAAGAGTCTCCTTCCACGCGAAGTTGTGATGGTTTTCAACAGTGAACATTGGACGTTCACCAAGTGCCGTTGCGATCCGACGATGAATTTGCTCATGATTAGCGGATGCGTATTCACCTGCGAGATTCATTGCCATCCAATACTGCTGACCTGCCTCCGAATCAAGATCCAACCAAGCGAGGCTTGACACTTCTGCAGGCAGGTGGCACAGTTGCTTCGCTACTCTTGTGTAGTGTCGCGCAATTTCGGCACCGAGCCCCCTGGACCCTGAATGGGAAAGTACAGCGATGTACTTGCCCGTCCGGATGTTCCAGTCATTTGATTCCGGTATGTCCAGCAATCCAAACTCTACGAAATGGTTGCCGCTTCCTGACGAACCGATCTGTGCCGCTGCCTTACCTTTCAGGTTTCGCACGACCGGCAGCTCACTGAACAAATTACTCTCGAGCACCGGGTGATCAGCGGGCCGCTCGATGCTTTCGTTGCCAAATGCCGTGTTCGCCAACAATATCTGTTTGAGATTGCTGCGATGACGTTCAAGGAAAGACGCATCAATCGAATAGGCACTCAGGCACATCCGGCAACCTATGTCAACTCCTACGCCATAGGGGATCACGGCATTCCTCGTTGCCAGCACTCCACCGATCGGAAGTCCGTATCCCTGGTGTGCATCCGGCATGAGAGAGCCAGCAACGGTGATCGGTAACTTCATTGCGATCTCCATTTGATTGCGCGCTCCTTCCTCTATTCCTTCCGAGCCAAAGATTGTGTAGTCAATCCTGTTTTTTAACAATTCATGAGATCGAAACTTTTTCTCAGATGGAAGTAATGCCAACGCGACTTTCCTCCATACGCTATCCTCGACAAATTTCTTCGGATCAGATAAGACATCTCGAAGCATTGTGAAAATCTCCTCTTTGCTGCTTCGTCTGAAATATTTCACGATCGTGTTGATCGCAAGACCGACCGCCATTCCTTCCGGATAACCAATCTTTATCAGGTCTTTGCCGCTCACTATTTTCCGTTTCATAATAATTCTCCTTCCTGCTTTGGTTTACGCAAAGCGATATTCTTTCATCCGCCAACAGACAGATGGTGTTGTTATATTTCTTTCAATTCGGGTGAAAATAAAAAACCCGGACGAGGCCGGGTTTTCAGTACATGATCACTATATGATCAACTGAAAATCCCTGCCAATAGCCAAATACCACTCTCTGGCCGGCTGTTAAATCTATATGTCACCTTTGTGTGAAGCATGATGCAAAGATAAGTGCGATGATTTTTTATTTCCAAGACTGCCCGGGAATAAAAAAATAATTTAGAAGTATTCTTTTTAAGGATTGAGTTACGTCCGCTGATGCAACGCACTCATGGTGATCATCTCTTCCCGTTCCGGGTCCCAGAGTTTAAGGCGGAAACACTTCCATACGGCAACAGGATTCCAGGAGGTAGTACCGACGCTGGCAAGTTCAGGCATGCTGTTCATCGCCTCTTTAAGACGATAGAATGGAATTCTTGAATTGAGGTGATGAACGTGATGATAACCGATGTTGCCGGTAAACCAATGCATTATCGGACTCATCTTCATAAAGCTTGTTGACATGAGCGCAGCTTCATCATATTTCCAGTCATGATTCTCGGCAAACCGTGCCCCTGGAAAATTATGCTGGCAATAGAAAAGGTAAGCGCCCATCCCAAAAGTGATAAAGAAGGGGAGGAATGCGCTTAGCAGGGCCGTGGTGAATCCAAAAAAATACCAGATCGAACCCGCGATCCCGAAATGGAGAACGAGTGCCAATAATGAATCGATGTGCTTCTTTGGACTTTGAATAAATGACTTCAGGTTAAGCCAATAGGTAAACAAAGTGAAGTAGCCGAAGATCACTGTCAGCGGATGTCGATTTATTAAGTAAAGCCTTTGCTCGCCTTTGCTCAGCGTCATGAACCTTTCTTTCGAAATAGTTGGATAGGACCCGATTCCTGACATGGTCAGTTTGGAATTATTGTTGTGATGATGTTCGTGGGACCGCGTCCAAATTGTTTTGGGAGCAAGCACATACATTCCTAGTGCATTCATGACGATATCGGCCACTTTATCCTTTCTTAGTATGGCGCGGTGCGCGAAGTCATGATAGATCACAAAAACGCGGATATAAAGAAGTCCAAGAATGACGCTGAATGCGAGGCGAAGTGCTAATGGAAAGGATGCTGTAAATGCTATGTAGAAGGCTACTCCGCAACATGCTATTGTAATCAGGACCTCGGACCAGCTTCTCAGTTTGTTCTCTTCTGTGAACTGCTTGCTGGCGGAGATCAGCTCTTTGCCGGTCCGCATTTCAATTTAAAGGTTTATCAGGGACAGCAAATGTATGAAAACGATTGCGATCTATATATATGGACGCGTTAACTGACGTAGTCTGAACGCTTGTACTTCCATCGCCGATGCGACCACAGCCAGATTGTTGGGTCTACGAGGATTTCTTTTTCTAACCGGCGGATGAAGATTTCTGAAATTTCATTCTCTACTGTTTTGGTAGGCTCCTCGATCAACATCTCCATGTGCATTTCATAATAACCTCTCTTTGGTCTACGCATGTAAAGAAAAACGAGCGGGTAATTGAATTTAACGGCAAGTTTTTCGGGGCCGGTAAACACCGCCGTATCTTGGTGGAGGAATGTTGTCCAATAGCCATGGTCTCCAAATGCTGACTGATCGGCAATTAACGCCGTAGCAGTGATCATCTTTCTTTTTGCAACCATGTCTCGCAGCGTTTGTGAGACGGGCGTGATCATCGTTTTCCACTTCGTGCGCATGCCCACCATCATTTTCTCAAAGTAAGGATTTGACAACGGGCGATATATGACGACAAGCTGATGCTTGTTGTTCAACGAGAAGCTCGGACCAGCCCATTCCCAGTTGCCCAGGTGTCCCATCACGATGATAAAACTTTGCTTTTTTTGATACAAAGCATCGATCGTCTCAGCCCCGTGAAATGTACAACGGGTGCGCGCCTCGCGCTCATTCATTGTTAGTGTCTTCAGTGTTTCCAGGATGAGATCGCACAAATACCGGAAGTACTTGTCCGCCAGTTCGGAGATTTCCTGATCAGATTTTTCAGGAAATGAATTCCGAAGGTTTTCAACAACCACGCCGCGACGGTACCCGCTTAAGCGAAGAAGAAAATAAAGGAAATCGGAAAGGAGGTAGAGTGCAGGGAATGGCAACGAGGCGACAAGATATAATAGCGGGTAGACCAGATAAAAGACAACTGCCTGCATTCGATACTGATAAAAACCCTCAAGGTAACGGATTTAGCATGAAAGCGCTTCAAAATCGCGCATACAAAGTGAACATTTTATTAATCGGGTGCTCTATCTTGCACCCTTCATAAACCCTATACGAATGAATATTTTCGATTTACGAAAAACGTTGCCGTGCCTAATCGTGTTTGCTCTGCTGACCTCTTGTACAGGCAAGAAAGAACAAGGCACAACTGCTGGAGGCTTCAGCGTCCCAGTCGAATATTACAAGCTAAAGAATGGCCTGAAGGTCGTGTTGTCCCCGGACAAGACAGCGCCTACTGTTGCTGTTGCAGTCTATTACAACATCGGCTTCAGAATCGAGCCGAAGAACCGCACTGGCTTTGCCCATCTATTCGAGCACATGATGTTTCAGGGATCAGAGAATCTTGGCAAAACTGAATTTATAAAACTCGTGCAGCAAAATGGCGGAATCCTGAATGGCTCAACACGTTTTGACTTTACGAACTATTTCGAAGTCATGCCGGCGCATAAGCTTGAAACGGCGTTATGGGCGGAAGCTGACCGTATGAAGGGACTTGCTATAACGCAGGAGAATCTGACCAACCAACAGGGGGTTGTGAAGAACGAGGTGAAAGTGAACGTATTGAATCAGCCGTACGGCGGATTTCCATGGCTGGACATGCCGCAGTATGCGAATGAAAATTGGTACAATGCACACAACTTTTATGGTGACCTCGCGGATCTGGATTCAGCGAAGCTTGAGGATGTCAGCAGTTTCTTCAAAACCTTTTATTCGCCTAATAATGCGGCGTTATCGGTGGTGGGTGATTTTGATATAGAAGAAGCCAAGAAGTTCATTGAACAATATTTTGGATCAATCCCGATGGCTGAATTACCACCACCACCAGACATCAGCGAACCGCGCCAGGAAAAAGAAAAACGCTTTACAAAGAACGACCCGCTTGCGACAAAGCCAGCGCTCGCTGTAGCGTATAAAATGCCTGAAAGAAATACGCCGGAATTTTACGCCATGGGTTTGATCGATCAGATCCTCGTGCAGGGAAACGACAGCAAACTCAATCTTTCGCTCGTACAGGATAAAGGCTACACTGACGCTGTCAACGGAGGTATCAACTACCTCGGGAACATGTTTAACTATAAGGGACCCATGATTTGGATGGCCGACCTTATCTATGACGGCGGCGTACCTGCCGACTCGATCCTTTCTACGTTTGATAAATCGCTGGCAACATTGGAAAATGTTTCGAAGGATGAGATCGACCTTGCTGTCGTAAAAATGCGTTCAAAATTTTATGATGACTTGAGCCAATTTTTCGGAGTTGGTCGAGCAGACCTGCTTTGCAGTTTTGCATTGTTCGATGACGATCCGTCCAGGATCAACCGACTCGAAAGCGAGTTTAAAAAGGTGACGCCCGAACTTATTCAAAAAACAGTTAAAGAATATTTAAGGCCGATCAATCGGACGATTGTAATTGTTGAACCATCAAAACAGACATCATCGAAATGAAAAAGTTAATCATAACAATTGCAGTCCTTACGTTTTTTGGATTTGCAGAAGCGCAGAAACAAACGCCTCCGGCAGGTTCAACACCAAAGGACTTTAAACTCCCGGCGAAAAAGCAGGCTACACTAAACAATGGGTTGCGTTATAACCTTGTTCAATACGGCGCGATTCCTAAGGTCAACGTCAACCTGATCATAAAGACTGGAAACGTTCACGAGGCGGCTAACCAGGTTTGGCTTGCAGACCTTACCGTGCAGATGATGGAACAGGGAACGGGCACCATGGATTTTGCAACCATTTCGAAGAAGGTAGCTGGGATGGGTGGTAACATTGCGCTCAACGCCGCAATGGATCAGGTAACGATCACCGGATCTGTTCTCTCGGAATTTGCTCCGCAGTTGATTCAGGTAATTGCCGACATTGCAATGAATCCAGCATTTCCAGCAAAGGAAGTGGAACGCCTTAAAGCTGATTTGAAGCGTCAACTCAGTGTGCAGCGGTCGGTACCACAGTCCCTGGCACAGGAGAAGTTTTTCGGAACAATCTATCCAAGTCATCCCTATGGACGCTATTTCCCCACCGAAGAAATGCTGTCTGCTTATGATCTCGCAGCGGTAAAAGATTTCTACGAGAAGAACTTTGGAGCGAAGCGTTCTGTGATCTATGTAGTCGGAAAGTTTGACCAGGATTCTGTGATGCGTACCATTGACCGATCATTCAATACGTGGAAGGCAGGTCCCGATGTTGATTATCCTGCTGTGACGCCTCTCAAATCGAATAACATCTCAATGATTGATCGTCCCGGTGCGCCTCAATCAACCATTATGCTGGGTATTCCTGTTCCCGATCCATCACAAGCTGACTACCAGGCATTGCAGACCACTAACTCCCTGCTCGGAGGTTCGTTTGGTTCGAGGATAACGAGCAACATTCGCGAGAACAAAGGATATACGTATTCACCTTTCAGCACCATACAAAGCCGTCATCGCGCTGCTGTATGGTATGAACAAGCCGATGTAACAAGTGAGCATACCGGCGCCTCATTGCAAGAGATATCCAAAGAGATCAAACGCTTGCAGACAGAACCTCCGTCCAAGGAAGAGCTTACAGGCATACAGAACTACGAGGCAGGTATTTTTGTACTGCAGAATTCAACGCCGTCGGGAATTATCGGCCAATTGAATTTTATTGACCAGCACGGCCTTGATGATAACTATCTCACCAACAAAGTGAAGAATATCTATGCCGTCACACCCGAAAAAGTTTCAGAGATCACGCGCCAATACTTCAAATATGAAGACATGACGCTCGTGATGGTAGGGGATAAGAAGCTCCTCGAAAAGCAGATCAAAGCGGCTAAAGAGAATCTTAAAGCAAAGTAATTTATAACTCTGTTTAAGGCGCCACATACTCCGCGCATGCGTTAAGTTTGTGGCGCTTTTTTTATTAATTAGCCATTTTCCGCCTCGCTTTTCACCAAACATAAGTCAGAACACGCGTTTATGTTTAAAGGACTTGAAACGTTCAGGGTAGTTTCTAAATCCTACTACATACGGCATTGGTTTGGATAGGGGTATACTCTACTTTTCAGCACCAAATCTTAATGCAAATGAAGAGTTTCTTCCCGACAATCCTCTCGTGTGTCGTATCCATAGCAGTATTAGGCCAGAACGACCAGGCACCAAAAGTCTATATGCCGAACCTGGTTTCAAGCGGTTACAATGAGCGCGACCTCGCGATTTCACCTGATGGCTCGGAAATGTTTTATACTATTCAGGCGCTGAGGAGCGGTGTGAGTGTGATCATCCGCAGAACGTCCGCAGATCAATGGAAGAGTGCAGAAGTTGCTTCATTTTCAGGTCAGTATTCCGACCTAGAGCCTGCATTTTCACCTGACGGTAAGAGACTCTTCTTTTCATCTAACCGTCCAACACACGCAGGAGCGCAAAAGACTGATTTTGATATTTGGTATGTTGAAAAAAACGGAAAAAGCTGGAGTGAGCCTATTCACGGTGGGAACTTAATAAACTCTTCTGAGGATGAATGGTATCCTTCTGTCACCGAAGATGGGTCAGTGTATTTTACAGGCGTTCGTTCGGATGTGCTGGGTAAAGAAGATATCTACCGTTCGCAATGGAAAGACGGAAAGTTTGAGACTCCGGTAAACATCGGTCCGGTGGTGAATTCAAAGCTTGATGAATTTAACGCATATGTCGATCCTAAGGAGAAGTATATTCTGTTTTCGGCAGAAGGCGGCGAAGGTGATCTCGGACGTGGTGACCTGTATGTAAGTCATCGAAACAATGATGGCTCCTGGACGAAGCCACGCAATCTGGGCCCCACGGTGAACAGCAATCGACTTGACTACTGTCCCTTCGTGTATAAGGATGTCTTTTATTTTACCAGTGATAGACCGGGACCTGCGCGCACAGGAAGAATGAACTTCCAGGAGATTAAGGCAAAACTTGACACCTGGGGGAATGGATGGGGTGATATTTATTCCATGCCGGCTGCGCTAGTATTGACCAAATAGGTCCTTGAGAAATCACTTTTGAGCGGCTTTTTAGCTGTCTTTTAACCGTAAGACGAGTTTTTCCGTTTCATTGTCTATGGCCAAAAACGTCATAGCATGTTATCCGCAAAATTGATCCATCAAAAAAGGAAGATTGTTTTCGTAGTGCTGCGTCATGTACACCTGATGGACCTCGCAGGTCCGGCGCAAGTGTTTTATGAAGCCTCAAGAATTGGATCTACGGACTATGAATTAGTTTATGTTTCAACTTCGAAGGAGGTGACATCCGAGCAGGGGCTTGTGTTTACGAGCATCCGCCTTCCAGAGGAAGTGAGCCTCAGTGACGGCGACTTCATTTTCGTTCCAGGTATTGACTTTCAATCTTTCACAGAAGGAAGGATCAGCGCAGACATTCGCATCCTCTCGCCATGGTTGAAGGAGCAACTGCGCCGAGGTGTGCAATTGGCCAGCGTCTGCAGCGGTTCGCTGGTGCTTGCTGAGGCAGGAATGCTGAACGGAAAGAAATGCACGTCTCATTGGAAGTGCGTCGACTATATGAAAAGTCGCTATCCAAACGTAAACGTTTTAACGGACAGGCTATATGTTCAGGACAATAGTATTTTCACAAGTGCAGGGATGACTTCAGGGATCGACATGTCGCTTTCGATTATTGAACATCACCAGGGTCCGGTTGTCGCTGCGAAGGTTGCGAGAGAAATAGTTGTGTATCTCCGTCGCAACAATTATGATAGTCAGCAAACAATTTATCTCGATTACAGAACACACTTTAATCCTGCGGTACATAAAGTTCAGGATTACATCATTTCAAATCCGGGTAAGAATCCTGATCTGGAAGAGTTAGCAGCTGTTGCAAATACAAGTGTTCGAAGCATGACCCGGCTCTTTAAGAAGAGCACGGGTCACACCATCATTGAATTCAAGAATGCCGTGAAGACGGAATTGGCGTCGAGGCTTTTGCACAACAAAGATCTTACACTTGAAAAAATTGCAAGTCTTTGTGGATTTGAAAGTGCCAGGCACTTCAGACGTATTTGGACTCAGCACATGGGCAAGACGCTCAATGACTATCGCAATTCATCACTTTAGTACTTCAAGTTGAAAATGTATTCCATCACCTCATCTTTCCCATTGCTGTATTCGACAAAGGTTTTTGGGATTTCTACATCAACGGGAATAGTCATGCTGTTACCGAGTCGCGGGGCATGAATGGCGATTTCTTCGAGGCAATCAAACTTGAGCTTTGAATTAGGTAGAAGATATGATTCTGCATTTTCTGCCCAGTTTGGTCTTGCACGGGAAACTTCGCCCACGATGATCGCCCTCGCCTCATCTTTTAACATCAACGTTGCTACCGATGCTGCTGAAAATGTCAATCTGCCATTGATTACCACTACATGTGCGTCAGATTGAAGAGTAGCTCGCTTGTTTATCTCCGCGATCAGTGGCTCAACGTTGTGATAGTTTCCCCCGCGGCAGAGACGAAAATCTACCACCAGCCTTTCGGCGCCAACCTTATCAAACTCAATGAATGCGTCTTTGATGAGTTTTTTGACTGATGGTTCGTTGTCTGGATCAAAGAGTGACTTAAATGAGATATACAGGATATGATGCTCCGGCAGATAGCGGTACCAATTTACTTTATCAGGATTTTGGAGATACAGCGGCGCGCTCTCGTAAGCCCGAACACGTTTCATTGTATTATATTCCTGAAGTGACATAGCTTCCAGCTTGAGAGATTGGTCATGACCGTCTTTTGTAATGGTGATGGTTGTGCTATCGGCTTGCAAGGCAATCTTTAAGGCGTACAAAATCTCGGGTATGGTCATCAGGACCGGAGCCGTCGTGATATATTCTATGTCATTATCCCGGTTCATATAGGGTTTCAATCGTTCCAAAACATCGGCAATCGGAACGCCATCAATTGATTTCACAACAGATCCGACCACGCTTCGATGTGATTCGTCTGTGGCAACAACATAGAGGTCGTCCTGAAAATAATATAGCGTGATCGGATACCGGCGGAATCGGCTAGAGGTACCCACAAGGCTCACCTCGGTGTGTCCATCATGGAGAATGGCAAGAAGTTTAGCCATTCCGAGTATTTTTTCCGGGACCGCCTTCCCGCCAATGCTGCCCTTTAGTTTCGCGGCTTCGTCGGCAAACGCCGCACGCGTTTCTGGTGTAAACCCGGCAAATGACTTGTTGATTCGGGTGACAAGAAATTCAAGGTCTTCTTGCCATTGCTGATCAGAAAGGGTTTCCAGGTCGGGCTGCGACTGACCGCGGCAACTGCTTAAGCACATGAAGATGAGACAGATTGAATACTTTGATAAGTGGTTCTGCATAATGATTTGTTTTTTATGCAGAGACGGCACGGCTGACGCCGGGATGCAATAAATAATGAGATTAGTGTCTCACCCCGTGGGGAAAAACCCGGATACACATCACTTTTGGGTCACAGACCCCGGTACCGGGCAGGCGTTGTTTGGGTAACTCGCTTAAAGGCATTGAAGAATGCTGACTTTGACTGATACCCCACTTCCCGCGCCAGCGCTTCAACCTTGATATTACGCGATTCAGGATTCTTGAGAATCCGTTGAGCCTCATGGACTCGGTAAAGATTGATGAATTCCAGGAACGACATTCCGGCGCCTATGTTAATGATCTGAGAGAGCTGATGCGAAGAAAGAGCTAAGCGCCTGGACAATGTTTCGAGGTTAAAGTCTGCGTCTTTATAAGGCTTTTCACTATCCATGATCTCCCTTATGCGAATCAACTTTTGTGCGCGGAGTTCAGATGGAACTTCCGCTTTGGCGTATTTCTTTCGTTGCCATCCCGGCAATGTTGCGCCGGATAACCAATAACCTGAGATCAGGTACACCAACATCGTGCAGTAAATGTTGACGACAACACCGGGCAGGACGGGTTGAAATAAAACTTTACCATTGACGACTCCGCCGGTCAACATGAAAATTACGCTTCCGAAAAGTAGTGCGACAGACAGAAACTTTGGCCAGGTAACTTTTTGTTGGTCACCAGGACGAAAACTAATTGCCAGCATCGCGATGACATAGCAAAAGAGTTGCAGAGCCATACCTTCGACAATGATCCATCCACGGATGTGCAAGGGGTCGATCGCAAAGGCTCTGTTCACGGTGGGTATTGATATTTGGGGATGGGTTTCTCTCATCACAGTGAAGACTTTGAATGCCGCCGGCTGAAGATAAAAGAACATTGAATACAGAAAGAATAATAACGCCGGCAGAAAATGAAGCATCCGGAATTTTTGGGCCGGTCTCCCGACAATTCCCTGACAGTACATAAATGCCAGCGGCCCGAGCATCAGAATCAGTGGCGGTGAGATATTTATCCAGTGAGGAAATTCAATGCTCCAACCGGTGCTTATGAGAAATGACTCGAACTCAATTGCCGCTAAGGCAATCATGATTATCCCCAGGAAAGTGGCGGGAGTGTTCAGTCCATCTTTAAAACAGAATCCGGCCAGCATAATTGCCTGAAGTATTCCAAACAAGATTATTGCAGCGGTGAGGTCGAGGTGCGGTTCGAAAGACATGTAGTTAAAGACAATTCATCCCGCTGCTGGTTGCATTTGTGTACGAAAGAGGCGGCTTATATTTGTTTGTTAATGAGCGAGGGACCAAAAAAGCACCGAAAGATTATTCACATAGACATGGATGCATATTATGCATCTGTTGAACAGCGTGATAATCCTGATTATCGGGGAAAGCCGGTCGTGGTGGGTGGATCACCTGTCGGAAGAGGAGGTGTTGTCGCCACCGCAAGTTACGAGGCCCGAAAGTTCGGCATTCGTTCGGCAATGTCATCGAAGAAAGCCCTGCAGCTTTGTCCCCATGTAATCTTCATTAGACCGCGGTTTGAAGTGTATAAAGAGACCTCGAGAAAAATTCGGGAGATCTTTTTTCGATATACTGATTTGATCGAGCCACTGTCGCTGGATGAAGCATACCTGGATGTAACAGAAGATAAGCTACAAATCGGTTCTGCGCTGGACATCGCAAAACTCATTAAGATTTCGATAAAAGAAGAATGTGGACTGACGGCTTCAGCGGGGGTTTCTGTTAATAAGTTCGTGGCGAAGATTGCGTCTGACATCAACAAACCTGACGGATTAACCTTCATAGGGCCGTCAAAGGTTGAGGCATTTATGGAAAAGTTGCCGGTCGAAAAGTTTCATGGGGTCGGAAAAGTCACTGCTGAAAGAATGAAGGCCAAGGGCCTGCACACCGGGGCGGATCTTAAAAAGCTTTCTGAGGCACAGCTCGTGAAACTTTTTGGAAAGACAGGTAAGTTCTTTTACAAAATTGTTCGCGGGCTGGACGATAGGGAAGTGCAACCTCACAGGGAGACGAAATCGGTAGGGGCGGAGGATACGTTTCCTTATGATCTTACCGAAATCAATGAGATGGAGCAGGAGCTTGCAAAGATTGCAGAAATACTTTCGGACCGTCTTTTAAAAAATCGCCTGAAAGGCCGAACAATTACCCTGAAAATCAAATATCACGACTTCAAGCTTTCAACCAGGAGCCAGTCTTTATCTGAAGGCACGTCCGATTTGGAAACGATTCTTAAAACTGCTTGTGACCTGTTGAAGGCTAGTGAGCCAGAGAACCGTAAAATAAGGCTTCTCGGGATTTCCCTTTCGAATTTTGACGGTGCGCCACGTCGGGCGAAAAGCCACCCTGAGGATCAGTTGTTTCTTTTTGGCTAATGAATTCCTAACAATTTGGAAATAGTATTTCTTGTTACTTGAGGATGAGAAAAATCACCCTTGTGCCTGATTTTAAGGATGAATGTGAAAAAATGAACGGAGTTAAATTTATGGTAGAGTTCGGAGTGCGTGTTGAGGTTGAGATTAGTAAACAACCCGTTTGAGCGTTATTGGTATTGTAGAGAAAAATTCCTAAAATGTAGATGCTCTGAATTTGAATTCCATCAAAACCAAATAACTCTGCGAGGGTCCGAAATTTGATAAGTAGCGAACGCAATAATCAATGTCGTGAAAAGACAAGATTTTTGTCACCAACTGAAGTTAAGGATTAACGTTTTAACGGTCTTACCCTGATGTCGAACGTGCTGATGCTTGGATGGGAATTTCCACCGCTTTTTTCCGGCGGGTTGGGTGTTGCGACCTATGGAATGGTGAAAGCGTTGGCTCACAAGGCGCATATACGACTAATCGTTCCGAATGCTGGGCCTTCACCGGAGTTGGAAGACGTAAGGATCAACGGCCTGAATAAGCTTACGGCAGAAGAGGTCGACCTTGAACGCCTCGCACACAATTTGTCCGCACTGGGCGTGGATGTAAAGCAGCTCCCCATCACGCTAAGCCCATATCATCACACGAATGAGATGATTTCAGCTGCTGAAAAAAGCTATCTCGAAAGACTTTTGTCAGGGGCTGGGGGAGTGGAAGATATACGAGCAATTTTTTCCGGCAAGGAAGTCTATGGCCCCAATATTTTCGAAAAGATCGGATTGTACGCGAACCTCGCTTCAGAGTTGGCAAAAGACAGCAACTTCGACGTCATCCATGCGCACGATTGGATCACTTTTCCAGGTGGAGTGAAAATCAAATCAGAGTCACATAAGTCCCTGATCCTGCATATTCATTCATTGGAAACCGATCGTTCGGGAAGCGAGTGTCGTAACAAGATATACCACCTCGAAAAAGAAGCCATGCAGGCCGCTGATAGACTCATTGCTGTCAGTCAGTACACGAAGGATCAGATCGTACTTCATTATCAAATTGATCCATTGAAGATCTCCGTTGTTCACAATGGTATCGATCCCCAGGTAACAAAACGAACGACGCATAAACTGAAAGACAAATTGGTGGTCTTCCTGGGAAGGCTGACCCACCAGAAAGGTCCTGACTTCCTGATCGAAACGGCAGAAAAAGTTGTCCGCGTTTATCCTCGCGTGAAATTCGTGGTAGCTGGAACGGGTGATCAATTTTCTCATGCTTTGCAATCTTCCGCGTATAAAAAACTCGGCAGCAAATTCATTTTCACGGGATTCTTGTCTAAAGCAAAAGTCAATCAATTGCTTTCGATGGCAGATGTGTATTTTTTGCCATCCGTTTCTGAACCATTCGGTCTTTCAGTCCTTGAAGCTGCGCAATTCAAAGTACCAAGTGTCATCTCCAAGCAGTCGGGTGCTGCTGAAGTGATGAAAGGAACACTTCAGGCTGACTTTTGGGACACCGACAAGTATGCGAATTATATCTATGCGCTGCTCAAGTATGGCGTATTGAAAAAGGAACTTGTCGCAAAGACACAGGGAGAATTGGGACTGCTTACATGGAAAAATGCAGCTGAAAAAATATTGGAGATATACGATAAACTAAGAGTAAATTAGACCAACAAGCCTCAACACGATGCCATCTGTTTGTTTTTACTTCCAGGTTCACCAACCTTTCCGCCTCAAGCCATTTGATTGTTTTAAGATCGGCAACGACACGGTGTATGAGGATGAGGCAAAAAATCGTGAGATCCTTGATCGCGTTTCAGAGAAATGCTACCTGCCTGCAAATCAGGCGATGCTCAGGCTGATCGACAGATATAAAGGTAAGTTCAGAATCGCTTATTCCATTAGTGGCACTGCGCTCGAGCAGATGGAAAAATACCGGCCGGATGTGCTTCAGTCTTTTAAAGATCTCGCAAATACAGGTTGTGTCGAATTCTTGTCAGAAACCTATTACCATTCGCTTAGCTTCCTTTATTCGCGCCGGGAATTCGTACGGCAAGTGGATAGGCACAAAGCAAAAATAAAAGAGCATTTCAACCAGGCGCCTCAGGTATTTCGGAATACAGAGCTCATCTATAACAACGCGCTGGCAGAGTTCATATCCAATCTTGGTTATAAGGGTATTATTTGCGAAGGACTGGATCATGTTTTGGGGTATCGAAGTCCAAATTTCGTGTACCATCCTCCGATGAATAATCGTATCAGTTGCCTGTTGAAAAACTATAAGTTGTCAGACGACATTGCATTTCGGTTTTCAGATAAGGGCTGGACGGAGTGGCCGCTTACTGCGTCAAAGTTTGGTCATTGGGTACATCAGATCGCGGGCAATGGAGAGGTAATCAATCTCTTCATGGACTATGAAACTTTTGGCGAACACCAATGGCCGGAAACAGGAATTTTTGATTTCCTTCAGCATATGCCCGGGGAAGTAATGAACCACCAGGATTTTGACTTTCTCACGCCAACGCAGGTGATTGCGAAATATCCGGCGCGTGGTGAATATGATGTGCACAATCTGAGTTCATGGGCCGATATGGAAAGAGACTTGTCGGCCTGGCTTGGTAACAGCTTGCAGCATGATGCCATGGAGCGCATCTACGGTTTGGAGAATGCCATCAAGAAGACCGGGGACGAAGTGTTGATCGATAATTGGGCTAAACTTCTCACCTCTGATCATTTTTACTATATGTGCACGAAGTACTGGAATGATGGCGATGTGCATAAATACTTCAGTCACTATGAATCGCCATACGATGCATATATCAACTATATGAATGTGGTGACGGATCTGGAGCACAATGTTGAGATATCAAGTGTGATCGAATAAATCACAGAATCAAAATTGATCTCACGTTGTTTTTGCCGGTCATTTATGCTTACATGAGTTTATGATCCTGCCCTTGGTGAGCCGCTACGCGAATCGGAGTATTCCCTGCAGTTTCACCCTCTCGCGGCGGCGACAATGTCCTTGACTTCCAGAACTTGTTTTTCGTATCCCTTCGTTGAAGCATGTATCATCGCAAGGCCGAGCTCTTTCAGGGTAGATGCTGAATTGGGAAAGACGGCCCTCAAAAAAGGATACATCCACGAAATATATCGGTATCCTTTCAGTGTATTTTTCAAGCCATCGGTCGGGTGCATGTATCCAGGACGAAACATGTATGCCTTCTTGAAAGGTAATGCCATTAATTTGTTTTCGGTCTTACCTTTTACGCGCGCCCACATTGATCTCCCTTTTTCAGTGCTGTCGGTTCCCGCCCCAGAAACGTAGCAGAAAGTCATTTGCGGATTGAGACGTGCTAAAGTTTCTGCCACATGAATTGTCAGGTCGTAGGTGAGGTGGAAATACTGAGGTTCTTTCATCCCAACCGAGGAGACACCCAGGCAGAAAAAGCAGGCGTCATAGCCAACCAACTGCCCTTCGATGGCATTGATGTTGTGAAAATCCTTGTGAATGATCTCTTTAAGCTTTGGATGTGAAATGCCAGATGGCTTTCGGCTGAGTACCAATATTTGTTCAATGTCGTTACTGTTCAAGCTTTCGTGAAGAACGCCTTCGCCGACCATCCCGGTGACGCCCGTTATTATTACTTTGATTTTCATGGTTATTGAATAAAGTTAGTAGAAAGCTGGTATTACAGCATTTTTTTTCCCCAGGACGAATTACACGAAATTTTGGTGTGAAATCTCAAAAAAATCCACGGACCCAATCCGTGACCTGGTGGTAAAACCCGGGGATGGAAGGCGGATAGATGATCATGCAGAACGCCAGACCGTAAAGAGACCCATATAGATGTGCATCGTGGTTGATTGAGTCATTTGATCTTCTGCCCTGGAAATAAGAATAGGCGATGTATAGACCGCCGAGGATGAAGCCCGGCATACAGATCGCAATGTATACGCATATGTACTGCATCGGCTGAAGGATAATAAATGCAAAAACCACCGCAGCAACGCCGCCAGATGCGCCGAGCGAATGATAATGCGGGTTTTCCTTTTGTTTAAAATATGTCGGGAGATCAGACACAACAATGGCTGTGAGGTAGAGTATGCCGAAATAGATGCTGCCTACCGTGCCAAACAATATCCCGAACACCTGCTCTACCACTGAACCCAAGAAATAGAATGAAAACATGTTCAGAAGCAGGTGCATGTGGTCCTTATGAATGAACCCTGACGTAAGAAATCGATAGTATTCGCGGTTTTTGGCTATCAGATAGGGAGTCATCATGAGCCTGACCTGAAGATTAGGCTTGTTGAAAGCTGGAAAACTGACCAATACAGTAACCAGAATCAAAAAGATGGTGATTGTCATTGGGTAAAGATAATGAGTAACATGATCCACACTATTGAACCTGTAACGCGATGCAGCTTTTCTAATGACCTGATATCCCTGTTCATATTTGAGAGACTACCTTCTGGGGCCGCTGCTATTGTAGATCGCACAAACTAGAATTACACCACAACTGCAAAGCCTCCTGGAAATATTTTGTAACGTAATGGGCTCGGGGTGATCTAATGGTATAAATTGATGTTATGCTTGCCAATGTTGTTCACCTTGCCTCTGATTTGAGTCTCACCGATGATAAGATTATACGTGGGGTTTTGGCGGGCAAAAGAGAGGACTATGAGATCCTTATCCGGCGTTACAATAATATGCTGTACAAGACCGCCCGTGGTATTCTATCCGAAGAAGAGGATATTGAAGATGTGATGCAGGAGGCATACATCCGGGGGTTCGAGAAACTTCACCAATTTCGAAGCGAAGCAAAATTCTCAACCTGGCTTACGCGTATCCTGATCAATTGCGCGCTCCAGTATGCAGGCAAGTTAAAAGGCCGCCGCCACCTTGATGTCGATTCACTCACCGAAGACGAAATAAACCTTTCATACGAATCACCCGATCTTCCTGAAACAACTAAAGAGATAGGTGTGAATTTGGGCACCGCGATTGAAGCCGCCATCAACCAGATACCTCCGAAATACCGCGTCGTCTTCGTTCTTCGTGAGGTCGAGCATGTATCGGTGGGAGAGACTGCTGAAATTCTTAACATCTCCGAAGACAATGTTAAAGTAAGGCTCCATCGTTCCAAATCAATGCTTCGCGATATTCTTAAAGAAAGTTTGAATGCGCTCGAGGTCTTCGAATTCCATGCTACGCGCTGTGCGCGGATGGCAGAATGTGTTATGGGCCGGCTTTTGATTGACCGAATCCAATAGCGAACACAAAAAAAAGGCGGGGATTGCTCCCCGCCTAAAAAATCTTCCAAGAGTATTTTAGTTTTTGTTCTTCAGATCCAGTGCAAAATCCCTTGCGGTTTTTGCTGTCATCAGATCCATAAAGTTCAGCGCTCCATTCTGTGTCGCGCCACTGCCGGTCTGGATCGTTGGAACGATGGCGCCGGTATATTTGCTGAAGGCTTCTGCCCAGACTTTCTGCACTTCTACCTGTGCCTTCAGTTTCATCTCAAGTGCTCCGTCGGCCTGCATGATCTTTGAACGGGCATAAGCTTGCGCGTCTGCCATTTCCTTGATCTTCTTCGCTTCCAGGATCGAGCCTTCGTATGCAATTTTCTGCTGCAGCTTGTCCTGTTCTGCTACTTTTACCTTCGTTTCTGCTTCAACAACCTGGCGCGTCTGTTCTTGTTTCTGCTGGTATTCTATTTCAACCAGTGCCTGCTCGCCTTTTGCTTTCGCGGTGAGTGTTTGTTGTTGCGCAGTCATCAGCTCCTGCTTGGAAATAGATGACTTGGTTACGGCGTCGATTATCTTAATCAACTTTTGATCGACCTTGTCCTCATAGTCCACGTCAGTAATCGCTGCATCAGCAACGGTAATTCCATATTCCTTGATGGACGACAACTTACGCTTGGGCAATGAAGTCTTTTTATCATACTGTATCTCCGTTTGATACACACGCTTCTTTTCCTGTTCGAGCGAGTCAAAGACAATATTCTCCTCAGTCGTAAGAAGATAGACACCCTCTTTCAGCTGATCCATGAAGTCCTGCGCCATCTGCGCACGTCCACCTCCATAGTGTTTCTCGCTGCTCATCAATTGTGCTGACGATTGAAGACACTCCTTTGTGTAGGGCGCGAGTCGCTTCACAACGAGTGATTGCGGTGTACGGTGCGTGTTGTGGATCAGAATCATTTCCTTTTCATCAGATGGAAGGATGAATTGCGTGATTCCTTTTACATTCGCTGTCGTAGCATCGCTGAACCTGATCATGATCTGTCCCACTTCGATTCCATTATCCTGAATCTCGAGGTTGGGAGCCTGTTCCTGATAGGTAACGGAAATCTGGTTGGGCCATTCTTTTTGTTTTGCAAAAAAGCCAGCGTAGAAGATTCCCGGAGCAAACTGCACAATCTGTTGTCCTGTTGTTCGCTCCACGACCGTCCGGTTGCCCGCGTCGTTCCACGAAAAGGGATTGACAATCAGAAAGAGAATGATTGCAATTGTAGCAGCAACACCTGATACTATACTGCGCCTGTTTACAAGCGGTTTGATGTTTATAGGTTCCATTTTTGTAATGAATTGGGGTTTTGTTTAAGTCGCTTTTTATTTTCGACATAATTCGCCACCGTAAGGCCAATGGCCAATACGACAAGGCACAATATGACCGTTAAGCCGATCATAAATTCCAGCCAAAGCATAAGATTCAAAGTTTATCTGTTAATGAAAAAGCGTGAGGCAGTAAAAATGGCCTCGAAGAAGGAATGCTGTGGGCTACATCGCGGTAGTGATAAATTTTGTTATTAATACCTTGGCTTTTCACGAGGTAACCATTCAGAAATAGAGGCCTCTTAACCCTCTTTTTTGCAATTGCAACGTTGTGACATGTGTTATTGTGATTAAGCAATCAATCTCTTTGGTCTCTTTACTGAAATAGTTGCCTCAAACCCTCATTCATTGTGATACCTGTCACCGCGGATGCGAGAATCTTTCCAGCTAAACGATCTTAGCGACCTTTTGTACCCCAGTAATCTGCTTCCCGGGCATTAATTTGGTCGCGCTGATCCTCGGATCGCCCTGCCTTCCTTTAGATTGCTTGCCAAGTTAATCCTGTGTAAAATAAGGGATTAAGTTAACCAGAGACAGAGGTGAACTAACCTGCCTGCTAGACGTTGGGTCTATCTGCCGAATTAGTCCTCTGTCTCTTGGATTGAACCTGCACC
>JBGALO010000025.1:0-13201 GCA_044223825.1 Cyclobacteriaceae bacterium
TGTCAACTGTCAACTTAAGATTTTAAGGTGACTACAGCGGTGGGGACCACCTCTTCCCATTCCGAACAGAGTCGTTAAGCCCACCCGCGCTGATGGTACTGGGGTAATACCCGGGAGAGTAAGTCGTCGCCTGACTTTATAAGCAACCCTGACAAGAAATTGTCAGGGTTTTCTTTTTTTAAGGGATGGGTGAAATCATGAGTGAACTCAAGTGTCATTAAGCCCACCCGAACCCCAACGGGAGTACTGGGGTAATACCCGGGAGAGTAATCCCGAATGGAAACGTTGAGGCTTTTTTATTGCCCATCTATAAGAAAAGAAATCTTCCCATTGAACTTCGAACCTGTAGGCAGGTGTTGAGTAGCGACCTCTAAGTCTTCGGTGCCTTATCCGACCTGCACTTCTATAATATCGGACGTGTCGAAATACGTATTGGCGATTGATTGAATTTGAACTGGCGTGATGTGCTGAATGTACTCTAATAGGTGGGCGTAATAATCCTCCGGCAATCCATGTAAATGAAGTGTCTGGATCTTCTCAGCTACAGAAAACAAGGTCGAATTTTCTGACTGCCAGCTACCAATGAAATAATTTCTGGCGACTTCCAATTCATCTTGAGAAACTAGTTCGTTTTGAAGTGCCTTGATCTCAAAGCGGATCTCATCAATGGCCCGTGTTGCATTCTCGCGATTAACTTCAGCGCCGATCAACCAGAAGCTGTCATTCTGAAAATGATGAAGCGAGGAATAAATCCCATACGTCAACCCTTTTTCTTCCCTGATATTTTTCATCAGTCTCGATCCGAAATAGCCACCCAGCAAATGGTTGAACATAACAGCGTCGAAATATTTCAGATTGTCTGCCCGGGCAATGCATTTCTTACCTAACCGGATGGAAGTCTGCACACTTCCTTCTTTGCGAATTACCACCGATTTTCCGGTGGTCGGCGTGTACATCGGGGAAGTTTTTTTCCTGAGCAAAGTGGTAGGGATAAGCCTGGTGATTTGATCCACTTCTTCAGGCGACAATCGGCCGACGAGAAACACAGAATTCAACTTCAATTCCTTCTGAAAGAACTGTTTTAAATCGGCACTGGTAATCTGGGCCACTTCACTTTCCACAATAGCGGACCCATAAGGATGATCGTTACCAAAAACGGCTTTTCGGATTTCCTTCGACGCTACGACGCTCGGCTTTTCATTATTGACTTTAAGATTCTGGATGAAAATGTCTTTCATCAATCTCAATTCACTCTCGTCGAACGCTGGTTCACTCAATAACTCGATTACAATTCTAAATGCCGCCAACAGATTTTTTCTGAGACTGAAAAGAGATATTGAGACGACATCAAACCCGGGTGTTATTTCAAGGTGAGCTCCCAGTGAATCGATCGCTTCAGCCACTTGAAAAGAATTGCGGGCCAACGTTCCTTTTTGAAGCATTTGGGAAGTAAAATGGCTGATCCCAGGCTTGCTTTCAAACCATTTCCCGGCAGAGAAGACCATTTCAAGTTTCACAACATCCTGTTGGATGTCACGGAAAAGAAAGAACCGAATCTCTTCTGATAATTGAAAAACTTCAGGCTGGGCGAGCGAATAATTGCGCGAGAGCTGGAAGGGAGGTGCCTGGGTTCTGTCCAGTGTAGCCATTAATCTGTGACAGAATCGTCTTCCTTAACTTTCTTCTCAAACAACAGCATGATGGTGAAACGAAGTGTTTCAGCAAGGGCGCTCTCGCGACCGTTAGTCGGTACCATGTAAGCTGCATCCAATCCGAATTTATTGTAGCGAACCCCTACGCCAGCGGTCAGGTATTGACGATTTCCTTTAGACTTGGCTTCGTAAAAATATCCAAGCCTGCCGGCGAATGTATTGTTGTACCAGTATTCTGTTCCAAAGGAGGTCGTGATTTCTGCCATTTCTTCTGAGAAGCCCCCAGTCGCATCAGTGAATGATCCCAGAACGCCTGCGAGCATCGGCTTGTCCTTGCTTCCGGGATAAGGACTCGGTACCATCAACTTATTAAAGTCGAGGGCGAATGCAAGTGTATTCATGGCATCCAGTTCCATCCTGTAGAAAGACCCGATCCGTAGATTGGTCGGGAGGAAATCCTTGCTGTTCTGGTCTGAGTAAGAAATCTTACCGCCCAGGTTTGTGATCGTCGCTCCGAATGCCAGGTCGGAGTTTCTCCATACGATTGGCTTTTTATAATAGAAACCGAAATCAACCGCTACCGAATTTCCGGGCTTTGCATCAAAGTTTCCGGTTTGCAAATAGCCTGTCAGGTTAGAGTGAATGTAGCGCAGCGATCCACCAATACTCATGCGATCAGTTAATAATCTTGAATATGTAACATCAAAAGCAAATTCACGGGGGTTGTAACGACCAAGCTGATCGTCTGGATTGGGACCTTTGTTAAACTGGACTTCGCCTAAATCAAAATATTTCATTGAAGCTCCTACCGTCTGCTCACGATTGATTTTATAAAATCCTGAGAGGTAGATAATCTTCATATCGTTGATAATCTTGCCCAGCCATGGCGTGTAAGCCAATGAACCGCCATATCCTTTGTCAATGAAAGCAAGCTTGGCTGCGTTCCAATAGCCCGAATTTGCATCCGGTGTTGTAGCCACCCCGGCGTCGCCCATTCCAGCTGCCCTTGAGTCAGGCGTGATGCCCAGGAATGGGACAGCGGTAGTGATGACTTTATTCGTCTCATCTACACCGATCAGGGTCGTGGAACCGGTAGAACTGTTAGGGTTTGAAACTTGCGCTTGTACGCCCGTAGCCACCGCCAAAATGATTAAAGCCAAGCCTAACTTATTCATAATCAACTTCTAAGGGATAAAGATAATCAATCAATTGGAAATAATAACCTTCGTAATTTTCTCATTTTTTGAACCGTCCGAAAGAGAACGAACCAAAAGCTTACAGAGGTATAGCCCTGCTCCTAATTTTGTCCCGCCGCTTCCGACCAAGTTCCAACTCGGCAGATTGACATGGTAAGGACTGTTCGGCACATTATCTACGCTGGAAAATACTGGTTGTCCCAATTGATCATAGACTGTTATCGTTGCTTCAATGTCGTCTCCTGAACGGTTATGTTTAAAATGAAATGTTGCATCGCTTAATGCGGGATTTGGGAAACTTAGCAATTGCTCGATCTGGATCCCATTCACATCAGAAACAAAAAATGTGATTGCTGTCGATCCCGCATTTCCAAACGTATCAGTGGCTTTCAATGAGAGTTCGTGCTGCCCGGCTTTCAAATCATCCAGTGGAAATTTGATTTTTCCCCGTTTAATATTGCCAGGGTCGGTTAGGTAATAGTTGTTTAATATGAATGTAAGTGAGTCGTCGAGTGTGGCAGTGATGTTATTCTGAGAATAAAACCCTGAGATGTTGATTCCATTTTCATCCGACAGGATTGCAACGAGTTGGGTATTTGAGCTGGCTATCCCTCCATTCAGGAACGTTGAGTCTCCGACAAAAAGCTGAATGTCGGGACCTTTTGTGTCGATGCCGGGATTCTTTTCTTTGCCCCCGATCTTCATAATGGTTGATGCACCAGCTACATCCAGGGAAGATCCGTCAGCGTAAGCATACAATGATAATTTTCCGGGGCCGACAACCGGATTAATGGATGAGGGGATTGTAAACTCCAGTTGAAACTGGCCGTTTTTTACTGGTGCCTGTCCTCGAAAAATTTCGTTCGTTCGGTTGTTGAATTCAAATGGCGGATTCTCGTCGCCCTTTGTACGGTCGAGCGTAGGCCGGTCGATCAGATTTATTTCGGCTGTGCCATTAAAATTTGTGCTGGGCAAACCATTTTGATAAACGCTCCCCGTTAACCTTACCTTAGAAAGTGCTTTCAATGTGTCGGAAGATGAGCTGAGATTCTTTATCTCAGAAACCCGAATTTCTTCTCCGGGCAACATGACACGCATCGAGGGATCACCCAGCAATGAGAAATTTCTGTTCGATACTCCACTGATGCTGTTGTTCTTGGTGTCGCGGACGACAGAACCAAGATCGCGAAATTGATTTTGCGCCTTTGTAAACAATGCAATGTAGAAAGCTTTGTTAAGGGTGAAGTTTGTGCTCGAGTTTACCGGCCTTGCAGTTGTCAGCAACCCGATCGACCCTCCACCTTTTCTGACCAACGAGTTCTCCGCCGTCGAAATGAGACTGGGATCGTCATTTCGCCCGAATTCACAAGTAGCCGTCACAAGCAGCGGATAAGTCGGTGCCGTTTTCCATTTGTCTAATGAAGTTTGATCGAAAATTCTCTCTTGCATCCATTGCTGTTCGCTTCCATGGCCGGTATAGTTCACCAATAATGCACCTTTTCGCACTGCGTCATTCAGGGCCGTCGTCGCGTCGGGTGAAACCTGCCCTATTGAACTGTTAACCTGCTTGTAACTGTCAAGAAAGATTTTCGTGGTGTTGAATTCCGGGTGACTTGCCTCCACACTTTCAGCAAGTTGGTCGGACTGGCTTTGATGAATATTGAAATCACCGTCATCGGCGACAAACACAAGCTCCTTTCGCCATTCTCCCCAATTATGGCTTTCATATTCGATGATCTTATCCACCAAGATCTCTGCCTCTTCCACTTTCTTTACAGGAAACCGCCCTACGCCGATATCGAGTGTATGTGGTTCGGGCGGTGACTCGCCCCAATTGCCTTCGCTGTTCTCAAGAAAACCGAAATAGTCGTCTGACGAATAGGTTTCAAGTGGACTTAGTGAATTGCGCGACTCGTACGTTGGAACAAAATTCTTGTTGTTTGGCAGGTAGTCTTTATAATCATAGGAACCTCTTCCAAACAACAGCAAATGTTTGATGCCAGCGTTGTGATCATACAGGTATTTCACAAAGTCGCGAATCGCCGTTACATCCTGCTTGCCACCTGAAAATTCATTGTAGACCTGCTTTGTTGTGGCAACGCTTACTTTTAAGGCACTCTTCGATTGACGATAAGATGCAAATCGTTGGGCCTGAGAAACAAAATCCGGGGCACAGACGACCAGGACATCAACTGCAGTAAGACCGTGAAGGTTTTGATTCTGGACTTCTTCTTCAAAAACGGGTGCGGAAAATTTTGTATTTGATGCAATGTATTTCTTCAACGACGACGAAGCTGCGGTGAAGGAAGTGACGCTGCCATTAAAGAGCGATTGCTGGATAGATACGTTGTACGGATCGCTGATGTCCCAGACCATTGCATCAGCCGTTGAATTTGAAATGTTAAACGTGGTGGTCGTTTGTTCCAGACTTTTTAATGAATGAAAAAGAACCTGATCACCATAAAAGGCAAGTTTCCTTTTTGCCTGCAATAATAAATAATCGAGATAGCCCACTGACCGACCAGAGGTTGCCTTCAGAAAAACCAACCTGATATCCTGGTTTGCAACCGCTGACGCGTTGACGCTGGAGGCATTGATCCTCAAAGTATCGCTTACTTCACTTCCTTTTGTTGCATACTGATAGTCGATGAGAGGTGCAGGCTTTTGTTCAGCGATTAGCTTGCCGTTATACGAGACCTGAAAAGATGATTCACCCAGTGACTGGCCCATAACATTGGAAACGAGCAAAATGTCAGATCCAGGAACAATGCCAGGCATGTCGAATCTGATTGTGTAATCGGTCTTGGAGTCGAATTGTTCTCCAAACCAATCTCGTCCGGAATGCAGTTCGTTGTATTTCTCTGTTTCGTAATAAGAGAAGTCATCAAACTCTTCAACAGATGGCGACACAGTGCTGAGGTTATTTATTTGTGTTACCCGTTTCCCCGGCCCAGACCCAATGGTTATATAATAGTAATTCTTGTCGCTGTACAGATTGTTCTCGTATTGAAATATTGCTTTCGATGGCAGCAACTTGTAATTGTCCGGACCCTGACCATAAAATAAGATGTAGTCCGCATCATCGAACTTTCCGTCATCCTCACCCTTTACATAGATCGCGATTTCCTGCAGGTCAGTTATTCGTGGAGTGTTATTCGGCTGCGGCAACATCGCATTGAATCCTGCGAAGATCCTGATGCGTTTCGCGTCCGCACCATCTGGATTAAGCCCCATTTTTTTCAACAGGGCATAGTCAATTTTGTAGATGCCATCAAATTGAACCGAAGTTCTGGCCCATTTGCCGCTGGAAAGGACGGATCCTGACTGGCCATAGGCGCCAATCGTCCATACAGACAGCAATATTATCGCGATACGGTTCAAAAAGGCTCAGATTGGCACCCAGCGGGTGAATAACGACATAGCGACGTATAATAGTATTACAAAGGGGAGAGCAGCGGCCTGCCACAATCCCAACAGTAATACCGAAATAGCCATAAACGTAAACCTCACCTTGTTATCTGCCCAGGAGAAATTCTTGAATTTCAACGCGAAGAGTTCCCATGGTGAAACAAGCAGGTAAGAGAATATGGCAATAATCAACAGCAAGAAGATGTCTGTTGAGATGAACATGTCGAACGGTTCACGAAGAAAAATTAGCGACGTGAGAAATAGGGCGTCTGCAGGTACCGGTAATCCGGTGAAAGAATCCTTTTGCTTATCATCGACATTAAATTTTGCCAGCCGCAGCGCAGAAAAAATTGCGATGGAAAAAGCAAAGTACGGGAGGATTTCGCTTGATGAGATGATATCGATCATTTCAAACAACATCACGGACGGAAGCACGCCGAAGCTCACCACATCAGCAAGAGAATCAAGTTCTTTACCGATAGGTGAACTCACGTTTAATCCTCTTGCGACGAAACCATCCAGAAAATCAAATACGCAAGCTGCCCACACAAACCACGCAGCATACACAGCGCCCTCTTTGATGGCAAAAATGATTCCAAGGCAACCCATCAGCAGGTTTCCGCAAGTAAGTGCATTTGGCAGGTGTCTGAGTATTTTCATTTGATTGAAAGAGCGCAAAATGGATTGTATGCTTTTTCTTCCCCGAGTGTGGTTGAAGGGCCATGACCCGGATGAACGACCACGTCATCCGGAAGAACAAAAAGTTGCCTGTGGATACTTTCAATCAGCGTACGGTGATTGCCGCCTGGCAGATCCGTGCGGCCGATCGAACGATGAAACAAAACATCACCTCCAATTATGAATTTTTGGTCAGGTTCGTAAAACGCGACGTGCCCTGGTGAATGACCGGGAACAAAAAGCACATCCAACTGACTCTTTCCAAATTTCACGGGAATACCCGGAAGTAGTTCGCCATCTGGCAAGGCTTCCTGGTACAGGGGAAAGCCATAGTTGCTTGAATAAACTTTGACCGCCTTGAGCACCGGAAGCTCCAAAGAATGGATCAGAAGAGGGACCTGGAATTGACTCTTTAAATATTCGTTACCCAATACGTGATCAATGTGACAATGCGTGTTGAGAATCAGACGTACCTGAAGATCCTTGAGTGCTATAAAATTTTTTATCTCCGCGTGCTCGGCTTTTTCATAACACCCCGGATCGATAATGACCGCTTCGCCTGTTTCATCGTGCAAAACATACGAATTCTCCTGGAAGGGATTGAAAGTAAATGACCGGATATGGATCATAAAAGCTCAAAATTACCACTTTTCAAGGGGATAACGATTGTCGTTACCGCGTATTTCACCGGGCCTTTTCCTACCTTCGAACTCTAATTCCCAATCACATATGAAATCTTTAACCACCCGTGTGTCAATTGCGATGGTCTCGGCGGCGATGATGTTCGCATGTAGCAAGCCTGCGCCCGAAACCACCGTCAAGCGTTATACAATACGTCAGTTCATGGATATTGTACAGATCAGTGGCGGCGCATTTTCACCTGATGAAAGCAAGATTCTTATCAGTGGAAAGGAAACGGGTATCTTCAATGCAGAAGAGATAGATATCAAATCAGGTGAAAAGAAAGTTCTTACGAAATCTGCCGACAACGCTGTTTTTGCGCTTTCTTATTTTCCTGCCGACGACCGGATGTTGTACACAAGCGACAACGGGGGTAATGAAATCAATCACTTGTATGTTCGCAACCCTGATGGCAGCACGATCGACCTGATTCAGGACTCAACAGCAAAGGCACAGTTTGGGGGGTGGAGCCATAACAAGAAACTGTTGTATTATTCCTCAAACAGCCGTGATAAAAAATTCTTTGATCTATACAACGTGCAAATAGCCGGTGGTGAAAAGAAACTTTATCCGTCGACATTGATTTATAAAAATGAAAAAGGATTAAATCCCGCGGCCATGTCGAACGATGATCGATACATTGCATTGAGCGAATCGATTACCACAAATAATTCGAACATGTATCTTCTCGATACGCAAACAAAGAAGCTTCAGCTCCTGTCACAACATGAAGGAGATGTCCAGTACGCTCCGCAATATTTCAGTCTCGATGGAAAAAAGCTTTATTATCTCACCAACGAGGGCAGCGAGTTCACGCATCTTTCAAGCTATGATGTTGTGACAGGAGAGAAGAAGATAGAAGATGAAGCCTCATGGGACATTGTGTCCGCATACATTTCCGAAAACGGCAAGTACAAAGTAATCGTCATCAACAACGACGCCCGCACGGAAATTAAGATCTACGATCAATCTGCGAACAATGCGTTAATCTCAATTCCCGGTCTGCCTGAAGGAGATATTTCGAACGTAAATATCTCTGACAGTGAGAAACTAATGTCTTTTTATGTCAGCAGCTCCAAGTCACCCAGCAATCTCTTCGTTTTTAATTTTGAAACGAAGGAGGTAAAGCAGCTCACTAATACGATGAGTCCTTCCATCAACCCTGATGACCTGGTCGCAGGCGAGGTTGTACGGTTCAAATCTTTTGACGGAATGGAAATCCCTTGTCTGCTTTACAAGCCGAAGGGAATTCAGGAAGGACAGAAAGTGCCCGCATTACTTTGGATTCATGGAGGACCGGGCGGTCAGACCCGGCTCAACTATTCACCGGCATTACAGCATCTTGTAAATCATGGGTATGCTGTCCTGGCGGTCAACAATAGAGGCAGTTCAGGATACGGAAAGACATTTTATGCGGCGGATGATCGCAAGCACGGTGACGAAGATCTCCGTGATTGCATCGAATCAAAGAAATTCCTGGCGACACTTCCTTATATCGATACTGACAAGATCGGAATTTACGGTGGCAGCTATGGCGGATACATGGTTATGGCGGCGCTGGCTTTTGCTCCAGAGGATTTCAAGGTGGGTGTGAATCTGTTCGGCGTCACCAACTGGATCCGAACTTTAAAAAGCATTCCACCGTGGTGGGAGTCGCAACGCAAAGCCCTTTACGTGGAACTGGGTGATCCGTTCACGGCTGACTCAGTAGCGCTTTACAACAAGTCGCCGCTCTTCCACACAAATAGGATCACTAAACCATTTATCGTTCTACAAGGAAGCAATGATCCGCGTGTGCTTCAGATTGAATCCGATGAGATTGTAGCAAATGCGAAAAAGAATGGTGTGCCTGTGGAGTATGTTATTTTTCCTGACGAGGGACACGGTTTTGTCAAGAAAGAGAACAACATCAAAGCTTCTGAATCAGTGCTGAAGTTTCTTGACAAATATTTGAAAGGCCTGCCTGATAACGAAGCAGGGGAACAGGCTAATACTGAGGCCAACTAGTTCCTCCGACTCGACCTTTTCCCTATTATTATGAGAATCCCTGAAGCCATCCAGCTTTGGGGATTTTCATAAAACAGAATGTGACCGCGACTATCCTACGCGCTCTCAAGCGGCAACGTGAGCCCGAGCCTCCCAAGGAAATCTCAGTTCTCTTATATTTGCGTCCTAATTTTTGATGACCGAAGGGCTTTGTGCCGGGGAAAGAAATAATATGAAAAATCAGGCCATTTTAGCTGTTTTCCGCTCGTTCGTCCTTTTTGCGACCCTTGCCACCGTTTTTTCCTGTAATCCGGCAATTGTTGCACCGAACAGCAATATGCAGCAACTGACAATTTCCGAGGGTGTGACCTCAATTCTTACTGAGGAAATTGACGATATGGTTATGGTTGCTCTCAATAACAGCGCAACGTCAACGACAGCTAATAATGGGCGTATGGAATCCATTACGGATGACAGGCTCACGTGCGCAAATATTGTTTTTAGCGATGTCGATCCGGTCGACAAGGCATTTGGAAAAATGACGATTACTTTTCCTTCAACGGGTTGCGTCGACGGGCTCAAAGGAAACGTGAGGAAAGGTTCGATCACGGTCACATGGACGGGTGGACGCTGGTACCGTACCGGGTCCACGCATACGATTACATTGAACAATTACAGCGCGAATGATATTGCCATTACAGGTACCAGGACATTAGCAGTTACGTCATACGCGTTTACTTCCGCGACTTTCTACGAGGTGACCTGGGCCGTTTCTGCAAATCACAAATTGACATGGCCTGATGGATCATCGGCAATCATTTCTGCTACGTTTACCAAAGATTGGCAGCATAGCTCTAACCAGGACCAATACACGTATTCGAATCCGGATCCGTCGGTGGGGGCATATGCATACCAGGGAACAAACCGCCATGGAAAGAAATTTACTGTTTCAATCACAACCCCCCTGGTCGTACTTTATGGCTGCGTGCTGATCAGCAAAAATTATATGCCGGTCTATGGCGTGAAGACGTTGACGAATACAACCGACAATGTCTCCATGACGGTAAATTATGGTAACTACACGTGTGATAATGCATTCACACTGACTATCAGCACTGGCTCAGTTAGCTTGCGCGCAAAAAACAACAGCAGCGACGATTGACTTCGACCGCGCTCAGTCTAACCGCTTCAACCCTTCGTTCGGTCTGAACAACTTCGACTTCGCTCAATTTGAAGATCATCGCGGGACTGCGATAGTCAAACCCTCGGTCAGATTGCGAAATGTCACTTCCGTTTCAAAGGGCCGTGATTGGGTTTGAAAGACGAGGGATGCGCTTAGGCAACCGAAAGCATTGGCTGATCGCACGGCGTGCCGGTTACTTACAGAGTACAACTGGCGATGTTACTTTTCTATCTGTCCAGGGCTTCAACACCCTTGACTTCATCGGGCATCATCCGCTTGAAAAGATTCTCGATGCCGGCTTTGAGCGTAACGGTTGATGATGGACAGCCGCTGCAGGAGCCTTGTAGCACAACGGTGACAATTCCGTCAATGAACGAGTGATAAGTGATTGCGCCACCGTCCTGCTCTACAGCGGGACGAATGTACTCATCCAGGATTGTCTTAATTTTCTTCGTCGTCTCGGTCTCCTCTTCGAGAGCAGCTGGTGCCGGCTCTTTGGTGTCCAGGATTAATTTTCCGGACTCAAGAAATTTCTTGATGTGATCCCGCAGGGTGGATTGCACTTCAATCCATTCAACGTCCTCTTTCTTCGTAACCGTTACGAAATTGCTCATGTAAAACACGCGCTCGACAAATGGATACATGAACAATTCCTGGGCTAATGGCGCGTCTTTCGCACTTTCAGGGGTCGGAAAATCAAAAGTCATTCCCTCCGGGACCAGCATTTCGTTCACCACGAATTTCAAAGAATTCGGGTTCGGATTTGACTCGAGGTAAATGGTAATCGCCTTGGGAACCGCCTGAAGCATAGTAATGAGGGAAATTGAAGTATTATGTTCTTTCCGGAAGAAACAAATTTATGAAATTAAGGTTCACAGCCGAGTTCTAAACCGCCCGGTCTTCCAGGGCATTTTCCCATTTGCTAACAACTACCGTAGCCACGCTATTGCCTACAACATTGGTCGCGCTTCGGCCCATGTCCAGCAGCGGGTCTATTCCCAGTAGCAAAGCAAGGCCTGCCTCCGGAATTTGGAAGGTGGCAAGGGTCCCCGCGATGACAACCAGGGAAGCGCGGGGAACGCCTGCAATTCCCTTACTGGTTAACATCAATACCAACAACATGCTGAGCTGCGTGCCGAGGGGAATGTGCATTCCATATGATTGCGCTATGAAGAGCGATGCAAACGTCATGTACATCATGCTTCCATCAAGGTTAAAAGAGTATCCTAATGGAAGCACGAAACTCACGATCTTATCTTTGGCGCCAAATCGTTGCAATTCTTCCATGGTCTTGGGAAATGCGGCCTCGCTGCTGGCGGTGCTGAAGGCCAGCAAGGTCGGTTCCTTGACATGTCTGAGCATTCTGACGATGCGTTTTCCAATAACAAGATATCCGGCAACGCAAAGGATCACCCATAACGTCAATAGTCCAAAATAAAATTCTCCGATAAATATTGAATAGGTCTTGAGAATACTCAGTCCTTGCTTTGCAATGATCGCTGTCATCGCGCCGAAAACTGCGAGCGGAGCAACGTTCATCACGTATCCTGTTACTTTCAGGATCACGTGCGCCACGGCGTCCATAAACTTTATTACTATCTGGCCCTGCTCTCCTATAGCTGCAGTTCCCACCCCGAAAAAAATCGCGAAGACGACAATCTGAAGTATTTCATTCTTTGCCATCGATTCGATGACACTGCTTGTGAAAACGTGGTAGAGGAAATCTTTGAGCGTCATTGCCCCTTTTGAAATGCCACTGTTCTCTCCGGCATCAGGCAAAGGCAGATTCATCGCAATTCCTGGTTCGAAAAAGTTGACCAGGATCATCCCCAAAAGAAGACTCATCAAGGAGGCGCAAATAAACCACAGGAGTGTCTTGCCTCCGATGCGCCCGACAGCTTTTATATCGCCAAGCTTCGCGACACCTACCACAAGCGTTGTGAAGACGAGCGGCGCCACAATCATTTTAATCAGTCGCAGAAAGATATCTGCGAGGAGTGAGAAGGGCTCGACCTTTTCTTCACGGGCTTTTAATACAGCGTTGCGTTCTTTGGTAAGGGCATCTCTTTTACTCGTCAGTTCAGCCATCGCGGCGCTGTCAGGTGTCTGACGCAGCCCTTGCTTTACTTCTTCAATGGAAGCGTCGAGTGCAATTAGTTTGCTGTTTTCTTCCGCGACGTAGCTTTTGTTCAATGCAAAGCCTACGGCGATACCGAGCAAAAGACCGACAATAATGTAAAGCGTGAGCTTACTTTTTTTGGCAGGCGCTGAAGAAGGTTCCATGGGGTCGGTGTAAGGCTTGGCTGGTTGTTGGCAATGTAATTATAGGAAAGATTCTCGCGATGCGGAAGACCGTCCTACAGCTTTGAGACTTTGTTTCGTAACAAAAAATCCGCGATCACCAGTGAAGCCATTGC
>JBGALO010000004.1:0-431133 GCA_044223825.1 Cyclobacteriaceae bacterium
TGAATCGAGTGCGTTAATTGATTCGACATACCTACTTTAATTCTCTTGCTGATTTGATGGTCGAGGTTGATCCGGGCAGTCATCTTTTCGAAATTCATTCCGGAAATTGTACCGTCCTGCTTGAAGTATCCGACAGCCATATTGAATTGCGTCTTTTCAGTACCGCCGTTTACGCTAATCTGGTGGTTGACCTGGCTTCCGTTTTGGAAGATCAACTTCTGCCAATCAGTTGATTGATTATTCTGGACCTGCTTCAATTCATCTGTGAAGATTGAAGCATCCGGAGGGATCGTTCCCTCCCATGCTGTACGGCCCTGAACCCCAAGCGGGCTCACGCGATAAGCTTCGCGTTTCATGTTGGCAAACTGTTGGCCATTCATCATCGGGAAAGTGCTGAAGGGTTGAGTAACTCCGTAGTAGCCTGTGTATGATACGGTGGTCTTTCCCTGCTTACCACGTTTCGTGGTGATGAGGACAACACCGTTAGCACCCCTTGATCCGTAGATTGCAGTTGCCGCTGCATCTTTCAACACTTCCACCGAAGCGATGTCGGCAGGATTGAAATCGTTCAATGGATTGACACCTGAAGTTTGCGCAGTACCTCCTGGCAGTGATGGGGTTCTGCCGGCAAGTTCGGAATCCGTTGCAGTGGAAGTTCCTGAGGTTACCGGTACACCGTCGATTACAAACAAGGGGTCGTTCGAAGCGTTGATGGATCTGCGTCCGCGAACCGTTATCGAGGGATTAGCCCCTGGGCGACCACTTGCGTTCAAAACGTCAACACCGGCAATCTGACCTTTCATACCTTCCAAAGCATTTGGGTTAGCAATTTTTTGAAGGGCCTCGCCGTTCACTGATGAAATTGCTGCAGTCACGTCTCTCTTTTCCTGGGTTCCATATCCGACGACAATCACTTCGGAAAGTGTTTTGACATCAAGCGCCAGTGAGATATCAATATTTGCTCTGGTACCCACCGTTACTTCCTGTGTCGAAAAACCAATCGCGCTAAACACGAGAATTGATTCTGCCGAAGGTACACTGATAGAATATCGCCCATCAGCGTCAGAAACTGTTCCCTGCGTGGTCCCCTTCAGAATCACGTTCACCCCGGGGACAGCACTGTTATCTTCCGTGGAAGTGATTTTTCCCGTCACAATGACGTCCTGGAAATCCGGGTCTGGATCCGCAAGGGCCCAAAGTGGGCCGCAGCAAAACAACGTGAATAGAAACCCGGTGATGAGAAGAGGCCGGAGCTTCCTTGATTCAGATAGAGTTTTATGCATAAGCTTTGGTTTAGGTACTCTTATTTGGTTCAATTGATCAGTTACGCCATTAGTACATTATTATAATTACGATGGGCCAGAATCCCGATTTCAATCGATTTCAACGGCCCTATTCATGGAAGACGCATAATATTCAACCTTCCACTACAAGGCCCACATGGTTTTTTTAATCAGTTTTTAAGCTCAGGCGCAACGATTTCAACGCACGGCCCATTTGGGTTTCTATCGTCTTTACGCTCAGTTGCAATTCCTCGGCGATTTCGTTGTATTTCATTCCATGATCACGGCTCATTCTAAACACCAGCTTACATTGCCTGGGGAGCTTCTCGACGGCCATTTCGATCCTGCCCTGTAGCTCCTCGTATTCTGAACAGCGATGGGGATCTGACGAATCGCACGGCACGGCAGCAGCTTCCTCCAGTCCGGCCAATATTGAATGCTTTTCCCGTCTCAAGTGATCAAATGAAATGTTCCTCACTGCAGTATACAGGTAAGACTTCGGTGAGCTAGATATTACAATATGTTTTCGGTTGCTCCAGATCTTTAGAAAAACCTCACTTACCAGCTCCTCGGCAACCTCGTTGATTCTGACGATCTTCTTGCAAAAGTTGCGCAGGGGATTGTAGTTGAACACAAAAAGCTTTTCAAAAGCCCCATAGTCATCGTGCTCCAATACCCTGGTCAGCAATTGGTCAATGTCAGAACCTCGCTTTTTCTCGGGATACACCCGCTTTCGGTTGCCTTTCTTCAGGTCCAGCGTATTGTCTACGGATATTTCCATGCAACCGATTGTGTTACTTTATACGAGGATACCCCTTGTTTCTTCAAAAAAACAGCGTTTATCGGAGTTTTTTAGCGGTATCCGTCCCGGGAACGGTCCCGGAAACTGCTTATATTGTGGAAAATCTTTAGTAGTAAATCATGTCGAAAAGTGCAGCTACTATCCGGGACATCGCCCTTATCCTGGGGATCTCTAAGTCTACAGTCTCGCGCGCGCTCAATGACCATTATGATGTGAATCCGGAAACAGCAAGAAAGGTCCGGGAGTTGGCAATTCAAATTGACTACCATCCAAACCTACTCGCACAGCACCTGAAGCAGCAGCGAACCAACACTATTGGTGTGGTGATCCCTGATACAGTGAATCGTTTCTTTGCAAAGGCCATCGGAGGCATCCAGCAAGTCGCGAATCAGGCCGGTTTCAACGTTATCATTTGCCAATCAAATGAAACTATGTCGCTCGAGCGAAATAACCTGAAAACGCTGATGGCAAGCAAAGTAGACGGTTTGCTCATTTCGGTATCGCGCGAAACGGACCGGCACGATCACCTTCAGTATGCCATTGATAAGGAAGTGCCAATTGTACTCTTTGATCGAATTGTCGAAGAATTGCAAGCGTCACAGGTTTATTCTGATAACTATGAGATCAGTTTTCAAGCCACTGAGCACTTGCTTACTCAGGGATGTAAAAGGATCGCATTTATCGCTGGTCCCAGGCATTTGTACAATAGCCGCAACCGTCTGAACGGCTACCTCGCAGCATTAAAAAAGCACAACATCAATATTTCCGAATCATTGATCGTGGATTCGAACTACGGTACAAATGATGTAGAAGAGTATATGCGCCATCTGCTTAACCTCAGGCAAAAACCGGATGGAATCTTTGCGATCAACGACATGGCTGCTATGGAGATCATTCATATATTAAAAAAACGAGGACTCAGTGTACCAAAAGATGTCGCGGTTCTTGGATTCAATAATGAGACAATCTGCAGGTTGGTTGAGCCATCGCTCAGCAGCATCGATCATCCGGCGTTCGATATGGGGGCCGCGGCAACCGAGATTCTCTTGCGACAAATCTCGAAAAATGAAATCTTTCAGGAGAAGCGATTGATAAAAAGCAGGCTTGTTGTTAGAGAGTCGACCAATCGAGTGATATAAGTGAAAGAAGGCCCGAAAGAATTTCCCGGCATTAGTCCGCGCGAACAAAGATTGATTTACACTTAGGACCGTTTGAGACTTTCAATGATGCCGGATTGGGCAAGCGAATACAGTTGCTGTCCGACCTGCTCGGCAATCAGCGGTACATTCTTAAAGCTGGTGTTCCACAATGAAGCAAATACGCGACGGCTTTTTTCGAGCATGTCATTTGCAGTTTGCCCTCCTTTACTCCACAGTTCTTTCATCAACTCATCGGATTCTCCGGAAACGATTTCCCGTTTTCCGTTGAATGAAAAAATCAGCATTGCCATCGCGAACGAGAGTCGGTTTGACACAGCTCCATTCTTTTCAATTTGTGCCACAATAGTGGGCAGAACAGCGGAATTAAAGTCTGAGGTCAAATTTCCATCGAGAGACCTAAGTTGGTCGTTAAACAAAGGATTGCGAAAGCGGTCTATCACTTCTTCCGCGTAGCGCTCAAGTGACCGGATGTCACCAGGCATCGCCTGAAGAATGTCATCAAAAATGAGGCGTTTGATGTACCTACCAATTACCGGGTGTTCAATTGTATCGCGGATTGTCTTAAGTCCAGCAAGATTGCTTGCGCATCTAAGTATTACTTGCACAGCAGTGCATATGCGCAGTTGCATCAAATAATACGGAGCCAGATTATCTGTATAAATCACATTTAAACCGGCTTTCCTCAGCGGCAACATCTCTTCAATCCATCGGGGTCCCTCAATCACCCAAAGGTGGAACCACTCTCCCTCCACGACGATTTCATTCCGCAGCACCTGCTCAAGTGACATTTGATTTTTTGTTCCATGTCTGCCCGAAATGAGGCGGTCCACCAACGTGTTGCAAAATGTAATATGTCTATTTAGCCACACCGTAAAATCAGAAGGCAGCGCCCAATGTGTGCAGTATCTCTGGACCTGATGTTTGAGGTACGTTCCATTGTATTCAATAGGCTCGGTTGGCAAAATGAGTATGCTGCTATCGAGTTTGCAATTGAATCTATTAAACAACAACTGTGTAAGCTTACCGGGAAATGTCATGGCAACCGTGGAAACAGACAAATCCTTTTCGGAAAAAGACTGCCCCTCACGCACATTTGAAATAATGAATTGGAGATCGGCGTTGATGGCTTCGTGAAGGAAAGATTCAAAATCCTCGTCAGCGTCTATCACCCTGCTCACAACATCGATCTGATATTGCTGGCTAATAAATTCTTCCTCCCTGATACCTTTTAAGATAACTGTGTAAGCCTGTGGATTGTCGGGACCCGCAGGTCCACTAACGACGGAAATGCCTGCATTAAATCCTACTTTTTCATTAGCAACCTGAATCATCCAGTCCGCAAAGCCGCGGAGGAAATCCCCATTGCCGAATTGCAGGACTTTTACGGGATAACGGTTCCGCGTCAGGGTCTGGGGAGATCTGTTGAGGGACTGCACGAAATAACCGACGGATTTACAGAATAATGACTGCGACATCACTCATAAACCCCTACAAGACTAGGGGCCGGGTTGCTATTTTTCGTCGTATGCAGTAAATAAGGACAATTATTTATCCGAATGGTAAAGATTGACACACATCTGACGCCAGCATCTCTCAAAGCGAAGCTCGAAAGGTTCTGGGCGCACTCAGGCGAAAAAATAGCACTGATTGAAAAGCAATATGACCCCTCAAAGGGTTCACCGGTGATTACGCGTGCGGGGGTTTATGGAACGCGGGGGTGGACAGAATGGACGCAGGGATTCCAATATGGCTCGGCAATTTTGCAATACGATGCAACCGGAGACAATTCCTTTCTGGAAGCCGCGCGGTCCAACACCGTCCGCAAAATGGCTCCTCACATAAGTCACATCGGTGTACATGATCATGGATTTAATAACGTGAGTACCTATGGCAATCTTTTGCGCCTTATGCGCGAGGGCAGAATTGCGGACAACACGTGGGAAAAGAATTTTTACGAATTGGCTTTAAAAATATCCGGTGCTGTTCAGGCAAGCCGTTGGACTGTTGTAAAAAATGGCGGCTTCATTCATTCGTTTAATGGTGCCCATTCTTTGTTTGTAGACACGATACGCTCTTGCCGCGCCCTCGTCATCAGTCATCAATTGGGGCACGTGTTTCAAGCGGAAGGCGACGTGAAGATAGATCTACTCGAGCGAACGATACAGCATCTGCGTTCCACCGCCGAATACTCAGTTTACTACGGAGAAGGACGTGATACCTACGATGTGCGCGGAAGGACAGCCCATGAGGCGGTCTTCAATGTGAAAGATGGAAATTTTCGGTGTCCAAATTCTCAACAAGGTTACACTGGCTTCACTACCTGGACCCGTGGACTCGCGTGGGCGATGTGTGGCTTTGCCGAACAACTCGAGTGGGCAGAAGCATCGCCTGCCACAACATTCAGCCACGTAGGAGGAAAAGATGCATTGATAACCTTCATGCTAAAAGCGGCAAAGGCAACCTGCGATTTTTATATTGAACATACGCCGACCGATGGCATTCCTTATTGGGATACGGGAGCACCCGCACTTTACAAACTGAAGGACTACCTCGACAAACCAGCGGATCCTTATAATGAGCATGAGCCTGTGGACAGTTCCGCGGCGGCAATCGGAGCGCAAGGTCTACTGAGACTTGGGCGATTTCTTCAAAACCGAAATGATCAAGACGCGAAGCGATACTGGCAAGCCGGACTTACAGTGCTGAATACATTGCTTGACGAACCCTATCTCAGCACAAATCAACAACACCAGGGATTGATCCTTCATTCAATCTATCATCGTCCGAATGGTTGGGATTACGTACCCGCCGGCAGCAAGATTCCAAATGGTGAATCGAGCATGTGGGGCGATTACCACGCCAGGGAAGTCTGCCTTTATCTTCAGAAAGTAATCCAGGGCGAGAAGTACTACACTTTCTTCAACTGCGTGCAATGATGGCAAAGAACTTGAACGATCTTTCGCAGTTATGCATTCACACGATCACAACGAAGCCGTGGAGCATTGAAGAGGCAGCAGAAAATTTCTCAAAAGCGGGTGTAAAAGGAATCACCGTATGGCGAGATGCACTGCAGGGACGAGACATTCAAGCAACCGGAAACATGCTAAGGAATACCGGTTTGGATGTCGTGTCGCTTTGTCGAGGAGGATTTTTCCCATCGACCGACGCACAAAAAAGAAAAGCTTCGATCGACGACAATAAGAGAGCCATTGAAGAAGCGGCTTTGTTAGGAGCACCACTTATTGTTCTGGTTTGTGGTTCAGATCCGGCACAACCACTGGAGGAGTCGAGGAAACAAATTCGCGATGGCATTGCCGAAGTCATTCCCGCCGCAAAGGCAGCAGGCGTCAAACTTGCCATTGAACCGCTCCACCCCATGTATGCAGATACGCGTTCAGCGATCAACACCCTCGCCCAGGCAAACGACATGGCAATAGAACTAAATTCCCCTGCGGTAGGCGTTGCGGTAGATGTGTATCACCTTTGGTGGGATCCAATGCTCGAAGAGGAAATTAAACGCTGTGGAAAAAATTCTCACCTCTTCGCATTTCACATTTGTGATTGGAATGTACCCACGACCGATTTCCTCAATGATCGTGGACTGATGGGCGAAGGATGCATTCCCGTGAGAAAAATCAGGTCTTGGGTGGAGGCGATGGGGTACAAGGGGTTTTATGAAGTTGAAATATTCTCCACCAAATTTTGGCAAGAAGACCAATCAGCATTTCTAAAAAAAATCATTACTGCGTACAAAGAAAAATCTTAATCATGAAGGAACACAAAGTAGGAATCATAATGAACGGGGTGACTGGCCGAATGGGAACCAATCAACATCTCCTTCGCTCCATCGCTGAGATCATTAAACAAGGCGGCGTCAAAGCCGGACACGATATAATCATGCCTGACCCGATATTGATAGGTCGCGATGAAGCCAAATTAAAAAAACTTAGCGCACTATCGGGAGTAAAAAAAATCAGTACGAACCTTGATGAGGCTCTTGCCGACAAAAACAATATCATCTATTTCGACGCACAGACAACAGGACGCCGGGCAGATGCTGTTAGGCAGGCAGTAAAGGCGGGGAAGCACATCTACTGCGAAAAGCCGATTGCCGTTGATACGAAAACTGCCCTTGAACTTCACAAGCTATGTACCGATGCGAAATTGAAGAACGGCGTCGTTCAGGACAAACTTTGGCTGCCTGGAATTCTTAAACTAAAGCGCCTCATACAGCAGGGATTCTTCGGGAAAATCCTGTCCGTTCGTGGCGAATTTGGTTATTGGGTATTTGAAGGAGATACAATCCCTGCTCAGCGACCTTCATGGAACTATCGCAAAGAAGACGATGGAGGAATCATTGTGGACATGCTTTGTCACTGGCGCTATGTACTCGACAATGTGTTCGGGAAGGTTAAATCCGTTTCTTGTCTCGGAGCAACCCACATCCCTCAACGCATTGATGAACAGGGAAAGCCATACAAATGCACGGCGGATGACGCCGCTTATGCCACATTTGAACTCGAAAACGGTGTGATTGCCCATTTCAATTCATCGTGGACGGTTCGTGTAAGACGCGATGATCTGCTCACGCTGCAAGTGGATGGTACAAAAGGATCAGCAGTCGCCGGGTTGCGTGAGTGCTACACGCAGGCTTATGGAAACACACCTAAGCCCGTGTGGAATCCGGATATCCCGCAACCGATCAATTTCTTCGAAGGATGGTCGCGGGTGCCGGAGCAAGAACCATACGACAATGCTTTTAAAGTGCAATGGGAATTATTCCTGAAGCATGTGGTGAAAGATGAACCTTTCCCCTGGGACCTTCGGGATGGCGCGCGAGGTGTTCAACTGGCGGAGAAGGGAATTGAAAGTTGGCAGAAGCGGTGCTGGGTGGAGGTGCCGGGATTGTAGGAGTTAAGGAGTTAAGGAGTTAACAAGAGCATGAAAAAAGTTGCATTGGTTACAGGTGGCAGCAGGGGAATTGGATTGGGTATCGCAATTCATCTTGCAAAAAGTGGATTCGATCTAGCCATCAATGGCATTCGCCCGGAAGGGGCAGTGGGTGATGCATTGAATCAGTTAAAAAGCCTTGGCTCAGACGTACTCTATTGCCAAGGCAACATTGCAATGACCAATGAAAGAAAAAAGATTATCCAGGATATTAAAGACCGTTTTGGAAGACTTAATGTGCTCGTGAACAACGCTGGCATCGCGCCGCGGGAACGCCGAGACATTCTCGACGCTACAGAAGAAATTTTTGATGAGGTTCTGTCAACCAATCTCAAGGGAAATTATTTCCTGACACAGGACGCAGCGAATTGGATGATTGCACAAAAGAAAGCAGCACCTCAATTCGAAGGCTGTATTATTAATGTATCCTCTATATCAGCCACTGTTGCTTCCACCAACCGCGGAGAATATTGCATCTCCAAAGCCGGAATCAGTATGGCCACGCAGCTCTTCGCCGTACGTCTTGGCGAATTCAACATTCCGGTGTTTGAAGTCAGGCCAGGAATCATTGATACCGACATGACCGCTGGCGCGAAAGAAAAATATGATAAACTCATCGCAAACGGACTCACGGTTCAAAATCGCTGGGGCTATCCCGATGATGTGGGGCAAGCTGTCGCCGCCCTCGCCTCAGGAGCATTCAGATTTTCCACTGGCCAGGTGGTAATGGTGGATGGAGGACTTACGATCCCTAGACTTTAAGACCAATCGAACAACGATGTCAGACACCCTTACCGAAAACAAAAAGACCGCCAGCCTGATCTTCAGTCTGCCGGTACTTGTGGCCGCGCTTGGATACATGGTGGATATGTATGATTTGTTTTTATTCAGTATCGTCAGGGTACCCAGCCTGCAGTCATTAGGTCTCGAGGGAGATGCACTATTGACGGACGGAATATTTTTACTCAACCTCCAAATGGCTGGACTACTTATTGGCGGGATCGTGTGGGGAATAATTGGCGATAAGCGTGGCCGGCTTTCAGTGCTATTTGGATCCATTTTGATTTATTCACTTGCTAACATTGGAAACGGATTCGTTACGACAGTCGATCAATATGCAGTCCTCAGGCTGATCGCAGGATTTGGACTCGCCGGGGAGCTGGGCGCCGGCATCACTTTGGTAGCAGAAATATTGCCAAAAACAATTCGAGGATACGGAACAACGCTCGTTGCAACAATGGGTGTGCTCGGCGCAATTCTGGCATACCTCGTTACCTATCTTTTCGAATGGCGTCTCTCCTATTTTATTGGCGGCGGACTTGGACTTGTGTTGCTTGTTCTCCGAATCAGTGTGTTCGAATCAGGGATGTTTGAAAAACTGAAAGTCAGGAATATCTCACGGGGTAATCTCTCGATGCTATTTGGAAACAAGGAGCGCGTCATTAAATATGTGAATTGCATCCTCATCGGGCTTCCAATCTGGTTTGTAACCGGGATTCTCATTACGTTCTCGCCGGAATTTGGAAAAGGCTTAGGGCTTGCCGAACCCGTAAATGCCGGCAAAGCGGTGATGATCTTCTTTATTGGCCAGGTTGCGGGCGATATTTTGAGTGGCTTTTTAAGTCAGTATTTAAAGAGTCGGAAAAAAGTAATCATGCTCTTCATTTGTCTGTCGTTCCTTTTCGTGCTCGTGTATCTTCTTTATCCAACCAGAGATGTAGCATTGTTGTATGTTTTCTGCTCCTTCCTCGGCATTTGCAATGGTTACTGGACTTTGTTTGTCACCGTCGGCGCAGAGCTTTTTGGCACCAACCTTCGCGCAACTGTAGCCACCAGTGCACCCAACTTCGTACGTGGTGCGACGATCCCATTGACAACCCTTTTTATTATCGGAAAAGGATATTTTGGAGTCGCATATGGCGCCCTGGCTGTAGGCATATTCGCTTATGGAATTGCACTCCTGGCATTGAAGTTTTTGGAAGAAACGTATTCCAAAGATCTCGACTATCTGGAAGAGTAGCGCAAACTTGTAATCTTATTCCACAACATCAATGACAAAGTCGTGACTCGAAAAGGCCTCCCATTTAGCGGGGGTTGGATTGCTAAAATCCTCGATTGTTATCTTTGCCCCTTCCTTTGGAATTCCGAAATAATATTTTGATTTGACCTGACCCACAAATTCTTTGGGAGGATTATAACTAAGTACTGCAGCTGTTGTTCCACAGCCACAGGTGAATAAGTTTAACCCATCTGTATTAAGCGTGGTGTCCGTTGATGTCGCCGTCATATTGGCCGTACCTGTCGCGGCGGACAAATTGAAGGTGCAAAACTCGGGGTTATTAAAAAGATTGATAACAAACTTTGTGTTCTTTTTGATCTTCGCATACGTAAATGCCTGACCACAGGCGTCGTTGCCGGTGGTGATAACATTCACCGAAACTTTAATTCGTTGCGTCTTGGTTAATACCGTGAAACTAAATGAATCAGGATCGGGGCCTGACGACTGATATCTCAGGTATCGTCCTGCCATAAACGAAACACTAACCTTGTCTGGCAATAACGCCATCTTTTCAAAATCCGGAAATGACCCAGCCAAGTCGATTACGACCTGCTTTCCTTTGTTGACGTACAGATCCATGCTTTGAGGGATGCCCGGATCATCGTCTTTGTTGCAGCCGGATACACCGAGAATTAAAATAGTGGTAATTACATGAATCCATATTCGTTTTGCCGTCACCATATTTTTTTACCGCGAAATTTTGCGGGCTATGAGGTAGACACCTCATGCTCAATAAACGCTGTATAGTGGTAGTTCAACCGATGAGAAATACTCTAAAATGCGGTATTCAACTGAAGAACATTAGGGAACCCAAGCACCTTTATGGAACAAAGACTAATGCACTATCACAAGTCTTTGGCGTACCATGGACGTTTCGTCGCCAACGTGAACAATGTAAACGCCGGGAACGAGCGCTGAAGTGTTTATGGTCAATTGACGTGCGCCCTTTAAGACAGTATGGGACACTATCGTCACCCCCACCGTATTAATAACGGAAACAGGAACTTCCTTGTCGGCAGGTTGCGGCAGCAGAATTGTGACTGCGTCGTCAGACGGGTTCGGATACATTTTAATCTCGTCTGAAATATTTTCAATAGCTGTAATGATGTTGGGGTCGGGATCATCCAGGTTATTAATCATTTTAGATTGATAGACTTCTCTTGTATCCTCGTTTTGCAGAAACACAACAACAGAAAGATCGCCCTTCCCGGGATTGTTATACATTTTCGAAAAGTCGGGTATCCACGTAAATGGACCCAAATCAATGCTCGTTTGCTCTGGCAACGCTGTATTAAACTTGGTGCCGCTGGCTGACGGAAGCAATTGCTTAACCACGAAGTTAAATTCCGTTTCACCTGTTTTAACAAGAGCCTGTTTGCCGGGAGGCAATTTCACCGATTGCTCTACAACAGCGACATGCAGGACTGTACCAACTGGAAGTGTTTCAATAGCTGTTACGCGAACAACCAATCCTACCATACCCTTGTCCACCAAAGATGTGCTGCCTGGCAGAGGAAGGATTGAAATATTTGCCTGACCAAGTTTGAGTATACGACGCCCAAATTCGGCAGAGCCCCATTGGGTAAAATATTTCAGGCTGGCGTCCGGCGATCCGCGACCATCCATGACGGATGCAGGCACGTTCGCAATGCTATAAAATAGTGCGCGCGAGCTTGGAGGTGCCGGCGCATCAATATTAAATGGATCATTATCAGGAAATGAAACGTGATAATTCAATTTAATGATGTCAACACCTGTTTTTGTATCCTGAAAACTTCTAATTGCATCACTTTCATTTTTCTCAGCGAATGTTCCGTTAGAAAGAGTTTTGTTTCCAGTATTCGAAAAGCTTTCCAGCAAAATGGTGCGAGTTCGATTACCAATACGGACATTGTCCAATCCAAACCCATCAAGTTGAGGGGACGCTTTTACGCTACCGAGGGCAAATCTGAATGCCACTCTTTTTGTGCCGCTGATCTCGTCCAGCAAATGAGACGATATTCCCCAACTGGTCGCGGCGTTACCCGTCCAACCATAGTCTTTCGTTTGCTGATTTCCGGGCTTTGATGCAAGGCCTTGCGCGTTGTACCATCCTTCACCCGATGACACACCAGCTTCGTAAGATCCAAGTGTAGTCCAGACTTTCGTACTGTCCGTGACGTTCTTATTGTCAATGGAATATTGCAGAACGACTCCGTCGCTTTGTTCCATTTGCACGAAGCTATTGAAAGTGATAAGCGGGCGATCTAATTGTGAAATGTCATAAACCCCTGCATATAAATATGAGCGCTCCCTGGAATTATAAGGGCCTTTTCTTCCGGTAAACCAAAATGCTTTCCCGTTAAGAGTGGGGTTCGGTTTAATAATCTTCTTTTCAATACCTGGTAATCCTACCCTCCAGCTCGCCCTCAATGTGTCCGGCTGGATCTGCCACCCACCGCTGTCAAGTTTTTCAAATTTCTCGAGATACGGATTACTATCCGTCACAACCTTCATGGACAACACCACCACCGGTTTTGTGACCGTTGCGACGCATCCCAGTTTGCTCTTTACACGAAGACGCAAATCATAAGTGCCCGGCGATGGTGAAAAGGGGGCGCCCATTGGAAATACCTTGAATGTTGTGTCGCTTTTAGATTTAACGGGCGTGAAAAGTTTTTTACGGAATAAATATTGAATCGAATCAATTCCGTTAGTTTCAAATACCGTAGCAGTATTCTGAAGTGTGATCGGCGCAGAAACTCCCGTAAAACTCAATGAAATCTTAGGCACACCTCCAACAATAAAATTAGTTGTTTTAACTGGTGACGCGCATCCATAACTCGACTTCACAAGCAACTTTGGATTATAACCTCCTGCGGTAGCAACTGTATAATAATGTATAGGATTAGTTGCTGCCGGGTTATTTCCGACAAGTTTATTCGGGTTTGTTGGCGTAAAGTTGTTTGGATCATCAAAGTCCCAGGACCATTCATCGATCCTAAAGCCAGATGACGACGCAGCGATCGACGAAAGATTCTGGAACTGCAATTTTACTCCTTCACACGCCGCACCTTTCAGGGCAAAATTGGCCACCGGATTGGGGGTAATTCGGAATCTTTGGGACGCAACGGCATCACACTGTGATGTCAATGAATGAACCATATAATCTATGCGTAGAGAATCATATCCAAATCCCGCAACAGAAGCTTTTGTATCAAATATGGCGGTACCATCATTCAGATCAGTAAGAACTCCCACCGCTGAAACCGGCACGTATGCACCTGTTGTTGCATTGTACCGAAGCAGCTGGAAACTCGCGGTGCGCTGGCCCGCAACCGGAGATGGGAGGCCGGTAAACTTCAGCTTACCCAACTCTTCGCAATACTGGGTCGGGTAGTTCGGATTCAATCCAAGGGCATCCCGCGTGATCACAGGATCAGGCGGCACATTGATATTGATCTTCAAGGGAAGTGACGACTCCTTAAACGTAAGGCCGCTTACGTATACCGACTTAAACACAATCTGGCCAAGCAACCCGCCGCCATCTGTAGTTTTAAAGAGCTTCCGAAGTTGCTGGGTATTGAATACGCCTGGATCAAACTGATAACTCCGATACATGATCCCTCCCACTACAATCGAGTCTGTCTTGCGCAAACAGCTTTTTACGAGTGACCTATAATATTTTCCAAGCAACTGAACCGTGTCAGCAAGCGCGGCATCCGGGAGGTCAACCGAAAGACTTTTGAGATAATAAGGAGCGTTTGCGGATCCCGCCCGGCCATCGTAGCGAATAATCGCTATGCCATCGGTCGTGCAATATTGTGATTTGTCGATACCAGCAATCGCATTGTTGTGTTCGAAGATGGTGTAAACATTTGTCTGATTTACAACACATCCTTCCTCGTATGTGTGCGTAAGCACAATGTCATGCGCGCCAATTCCTGCCAATTTAATGTAAAGTGAATCAGAGCCTGCTACTACTCCTGGCCCACTGAAGACATTAGGACCAAAATCCGATGGATTTGGGATCAGGAGAATATTCTTCGAGTCATCACTAAAGAACCTCACATTACTTTCACTGTTTCCAAAGTCGACCGAATTTTTTGGCCTGACTGTTAAAGTTGTTAAAGCCGTTGCCGCAGTAATCGACGGGAAAGCCGTCCCGGCTAACTTTATGATCTTCCCAGTGCCCGTGGCCGTTGTCGCTTTGATCTGAAGCCCCGAAATCGTCAGACGATCAAACCCAGTCGAAGTTCTATTTTGAAATGTTACTCGAAGCAACGTGTTGTTGATAAATTCAATTGTATCGGGATCAATAAAATTCGGGGCTGTAGGCACAACAAAGTCGGGACCGATGGTTTGTAATACAGGAGTTACATCAGTATTGAAGACAAATCCGGATGGAAGAGCCAACACCATCTCTCCATCTTTATTTTGGAAATCATCAATGTTTCTTTCTACAATTGATATCGGCGAAAAGACCTTGATAAACCCTCCGGGACAAATATTCACCGTCGGCGATTCAAGAATGATACCTGCTCCTACCGGATCTTTTGCAACGAATGTCAACGAAGGCAGTATTCCGGTGAGTACAGGAACAACTGCGTCGTTTTGAGCATACATATATATGTCATACTTAGCATTATTACCAAATGCGGCGGGCACCACTATATATTGATAGGTGTTAGGCTGTTCGATTTTAATACTCCCTCGTGTGATCACGCTGGCGCCACTATAGGTGGCTGTCCCTGCTATTTCAGCGATTGAGCCTGGAGGCGCCGACGGATTTGCGACAATCATATAAAACACATCGCCACCCTGATCGAGGCCGATACTGAAGGTTCCACCTCGCAGTGATATGTTATTGAATTGAGCAGCGTTGGTAACAACCGGAGGAAGAACGCTCGACGTTTTGAAATTTCGTGAGTAATCCGCAATACCGTTGAATCCATTATTGGACGAATCGATGTACCCCTGGGTCGAATTCGCGTCAACGGGAGTAATCGTAATATAATAGCGGGTATCAGGCTTCAGGTAGTTTGTTAATAGCGACGTAACCGGATCGATGTATGTGGTCTTGAAGGTAAACGACGTTCTAAAGGTGTTGAGTGGATTGATCGTGGTGAGCTCCGCAACAAATTTATTCAGGTCTGTTTCGAAGACTGTTATCTTTCCATCGATGGCTTTCACTGGCTCAGAGAACGTGATTACGATATCCCCGTCGACAGCCTGATTCAGTTGACCAATAAAAGGCGCACTGCTGGAAATTATCGGCTTTGTAACATCCTGAAAAGTGTAGGTGTTACCTGTGATGTTTGCAAACGAACTTCCACCCGCGAGTTGGATGTTGGAGGCGGTCGCACCAGTATAAGACAACCGCACAAGCGACGGGGTCATGGCAGGTACGGCGAAGTTCGCATTGCCGTTTACATCAGCCTCAATAAAGAAACTGACATGCGTTGAGTTTGTAGCGGGATCGAACAACACCGGAAATCCAGGCCGACTACGGAGGAAATCGCTCCAGCCATTGCCGGTATTAAATATCACACGAAGCTGGCTACCCGTAACGGTTGTTGCCGTAAGCGAGGTGATGTCCTGATCAACGAGCTTGTTCAGCGTAGCATCAAGTGAGGCATAAATTCTGAAATTATTGAATACACCGGTTATCGGATTACCGAAGTTGACAGTGAACTCGTTGAGAACCGGCGACCCAGGAACTGAATAAGGTACATCGAATGTGACTCCGAAAATATCATTTGCTGTTGAACCACTGGAAAGTGTTGAGGTTGGTAATACACCACCCGTTGCAGCGGTTGCCACCACATGAATAACATCGACCCGGGTGGAGAGTACAGAAGGAACGCTGGCAGGAAATGCGATCGAAGCGGTAAGGGTTCCATTGCCAGGTGACGTGTATTGAAACGTAGTAAAATCCAGTACGCCATTGTTAAATGATGCTGGGACACCCGTCATTCCGACTGCAGAAGTAATGGACGGGCCGCTCGCGTCGAAATCCAGGAGGTCATTCTGGTCTACAGCATGTAGCGAAGGTTGAGTTGCGGGCTGGTTGATACCTTCAACTGCTCCTGGCTGCGTGGTGAACACAAGATGATTTGCAATTACATCAATGAGGTTTTTATTTGACGGCGTGATAGCGCCACCTGCGACTCCACCAATGAGTGATGATGGCGTGCTATTAAACAGCGATCCGGAGGGGTCAGCCGTAGCAGCAGCTACGTTGATGCGGATCACGTCCCGGTCGGTGACGGCAGTTGTAAAACTAACGCGCACAGTAAATGTTGTTGCACCATTATCCAGAGCCGAGATGTATGATTGAAGGGAATTGAACACAATGGAAGATGCGCCATTGACATCTTGTTCAGTACCCGGAATGACGTTATTAAGCTGGTCGTATAGTGCGATTCTCCGAATGTATGTTGGGTGTGTCAGGGAAAGCGTAAGTGATTGAACAGACGTTGCATTCGCATCAGCATCTGGCGTGACGCCGTCACCATCCGTAAGCTTAAACCGCGCAATTGTCACAAAAGCCGGGTCAGTCTGAAAATTAGATGATTGATTAACAAAATAAGGCAAGCGGGTAGCAAAGACGAATGTTGGATCGATATCAAGGACAGACGCGGACGAGCCCGCATCATCGCGATCTCCATGATTAAAGGCCATGCACATTCCGCCGGCAAAGAAGCCAACGGCAAGCAAGAGCAGCCTTCGTAATCCAATATTTATCTTCATACTCCTTACCATCTACTGGTTATCCTTGTTTGTGATTTGTTTATCCATCATCATTTACTATTCCTCTCAGTGAATTACCATCACTCGGATTGAAACCGGATTTTTCTTGTCGCCAATCTGCAGGATGTAAAGTCCCGCAGCCAGTGTCTCGGTATGCACCGTTTTCTCCATTTGTCCTGCTTCAATAGCGCCAGATTCCGCCACCACACCAAACTGATCTACCAGGCTGAATGGCATCTCCGTCCTTGCAACGCCGGGCAACGCAATCGTAAAGTCTTTATTTGCGGGATTAGGATACACGAGCACATTACCAAGTTCGAGTGGCTCAATTGCAGTGACCGGATCCGGGTAGTCAAGGTTCCCAATCATCGCCGATTGATATATCTCTTTTGTATCCTCATTCTGCAGGAACACTACCACAGCAAGGTTGCCCTTGCCTGTACCATAGAACTTACGTGCATCCGGGGTCCAGATGAAAGGACCAAATTGTCGAGAGGACAATGCGGGCATACCTGTATTAAATGATGTCCCACCGGCAGAAGGCAACAGTGTTTTCACAACGTAGACAAAATCCTTCTCTCCGGTCAACACCAATGCTTGCTTGTCGGCAGCATTTGGTAACGTGACTGTCTGTTCCACTACAGCAATGTTAAGGATCGTATTTGCCGGCAACGTTTCGACGGCGGTAACATTGATATTCAAACTCACTACACCTTTATCGGTGAGGGACGAATACCCGGCAAGTGGTGTGATTGCAATGATCGCCTGGCCCGATTTCAGCGTCCGAAGTCCAAACTGCTGCTGCCCCCATTGTGAAAAATAGGATGCAGGTTTTGATGGTGAAGCGAATCCGTCGAGCATGGAAACAGGTGTGCCCGTTACGTTATAATAGAGAGCGCGTGAACTTGGCGCCGCCGGATAATCTGAGTTAAATGGATCTAAGCCCGGGAAATTGACGTGATAATTCAGCTTAATGACCTCAACACCCTCCCTATTTTTCTGGAAAGCCCTGATCGCATCACTTTGAGATTTTTCGGCGTTTGCACCATTGAACAATTTTGTATTTGCAGTATTAAAGAAGCTCTCAACCAGCACCGTGCGAGTCCGGCTTCTGATCCAGAAGTTGTCGATCGCAAAACCATCGAGCGCCGGATTGGTCTTAACACTTCCTAACGCAAATCTAAACACCACGCGTTTTGCGCCGGCTATTTCATCCAACGAATGACTGGACATTTTCCATCCTGTGGAACTGCTACCCGTCCATCCATAATCTTTCGTGAACTGACTTCCGGGTTTAGAGGCAAGCCCCTGTGCATTATACCATTCGATACCAGATGAAATACCATCTTCGAAAGAGCCGAGGACGTTCCACACCTTCGTAGTGTCGGCGATATTCTTATTATCGAGGGAATATTGCAGCACTACACCATCACTCTGCTCCATTTGAACAAAGCTGTTGAAATTGACCATGGGCAGATCCAGGTTCGAAATATCAAAGACATTGGTATAGAGATACGATTTCTCCTTCGGGTGATATGAACCACTCTTGCCTGTATACCATACCTTATTGCCATTGATGGCCGGGTCAGTCTTCAGCACGGATTTCCCTGCTCCCGGCCTACCGACACGCCAGCTTGAAGCGAGTGTATCCGGTCCGATCTGCCAATACCCGCTGTCCAAACCTTCAAACGTTTCGAGATACGGCTTGACTGTCGTCAATTGCTTTAGTGGCAGGATAACCACCTTTTTTGTCAACGTGCTTGCACAACCGACCTGGCTTACCACTCTCAGCTTAACATCATATGTTCCAGGCGACCCTGACAGTTGTGGGCCGGAATTCAAATACTTAAAGACTGTGTCGCTGACGCTTGTAATTGGAGTCAGAAGGCGTTTGCGATAATAGAACTTAACTGAATCAAACGGTGTCCCCTCGAATACTGTCGAAGTATTCTGCAGGAAGATCGGCGCAGAAACTCCGGAGTAAGTAAAGCCAACAACGGGTGTCCCGCCAATGGAAATATTGCTTGTCTTAACATTGGAGACGCAACCATAGCTAGAAACTACCGTCAGGCTTGGCCGATAGCCGCCAATTCTCGCATGTGTATACTGGTGCGAAAGCGCAGCGCCAGTCGCCGCAGAGACGATATTTGGATTCGTTGGAGTGACATAATTGGGATCATCGAAGTTCCAGTTCCATGCCACGATGGCAAAATCAGGTTTTGCCGTCGAGATTGAAGCATTGTTAGTAAACTGAATAGATGAACCTTCGCAGGCAGCATTGCGGTTGAGGGTAAAATTCGCAACCGGATTTGGTGTTATTCTGAAAGATGTGCTCGCAATGGCGTCACATCCCGAAATCACCGAATGAACCAAATAGTCTACCCGCAATGAATCATATCCAAATTGAGTCACGGCAGCCTTTGTGTCAATAAGCGCAGTTCCATCACCAAGGTTAGTCAACACACCAAGCGAGGATACAGGTACGTAGGTATTGGTACCAGGGTTGAATTTGTTCAACTGGAAGCTTACCGTTCTCTTGCCAGCAGCAGGAGAAGGAAGGCCGGTAATCTTTAGATTGCCAAGATCTTCGCAATATTGATTTGCGTTCGCACTATTGAGTCCATTTACATCTCTGGTGAGAACCGGAACCGGCGGTATAAATATTTTGACACGTAGAGTCAATACAGACTCAAGACCCGTCAATGCGCTGACATACGTTGACGTGAATTCAATCTCGCCAAGCGAGCCGCCTCCGTCAGCAGTACGGAACAAGCTATAGAATGCGGGCGTATTGAATACCGCAGGGTCAAACCGATAGCTGCGATACATTACAGTGCCAATCACTACTGAATCTATTCTCGTCAGACTGGTCTTCACCAGTGAACGATAGTAGCGTCCGAGTAATTGAACGGTGTCCGCCAATACCTCCGCAGGCAGATCCACTGTCAGCCTCTTCAAATAGAAAGGAGTGGCAGAAGCCGCACGTCCATCATACAGGACATCGGTAGACGCGTCGATGGTACAATATTGACCCTTGTTGATACCGGCAATCGCATCGTTGTGATTGAAGATCGTATAAACATCAGTCTGAGTTACCACACAGCCATCTTCATAAGTGTGGGTCAACGAAATGTTGTGAACCCCTACTCCTGCCTGTCGGATGTATAGTGAATCGGAAGAACCAATGACACCCGGTCCGCTAAACACATTCGTGCCAAAATCAGACGAATTAGGTATCAGCAAAATATTCTTAGCATCATCGCTGAAGTACGTACTGTTGTTAGCACTGTTTCCAAAGTCGACCGGAGTCCGTGATTTCACAACAAGGTTAGCCCACGCGATGGTCTTCTTTATAGTAGGAAGACCTGCACCCCCGAGGCGGGTAGCGATGCCGCTGCCAGTCAGGTTGAGCGCCTGAATCTTCAATCCCGATATGGTAAGCCTGTCATAGCTCAGATTACCTGTATTCTGGAAAGTGATTCTCAAAATTGTGTTGTTGAGGTAGGTCGCACCTTCCGATCCAGGCGTAAAGTCAGCGCCGACGACGGTCACGCGGGCAGGCTGAGAAGTATCAAATATGAAGCCGTTGGGGAGAACAAGATTGATATCTCCACCCTGATTCTGGAAGTCATTGTTGTTACGTTCGACTAAAGATATGAGCGGATAAATCTGCTGATACCCTCCGGGACAAATGTTAATGATAGGCGCCTGCATGATAATTCCCGTGCCCGGAGGGTTTGAAGCCGTGAAACTGATCGACGGCAAAACCCCTGTCTGAACCGGAGGCACGGCATCATTACCCGCGAACATGTAGATATCATAGTTCGCGTTGTTGATAAAATTCGCGACGACGGTACCATACTGATAGACATCTGGTTCAACAATCGTCAGGTTCCCTCTCGTCACGACCGTACCACCGGTATATGACGCTACTCCTGTAATTTCATCTATAGAAGCCGGTGCGGCGGAAGGGCTTGCAACGATCATGTAGGACACGTTGCCCGGTTGATCGAGACCGATGCTAAACGTCCCGCCGTGAAGTGAAATATCGTTGAATTGTGGTGCGTTTGTAACCACCGGAGCAATATCACTGGCCGTCTTGAAATAATACGAGTAGTTGTTGATTCCAAGGAACGGGTTGTTCGAGGTGTCGAGGAATCCCTGCGTGACCGCCGCATCGACCTTCGGTATTGTTATGTAGTACCGGGTCTTGGCAGCGAGGTAATTCTTAACCAGCGTAGTGACAGGGTCAATATAAGTCGTTTTGAAGGTGAACGTCGTCGAAAAAGTATTCAATGGATCAATTGTGGTAAGCGTTGCCACAAATGCTTTTGTTTGCAAATCGAAAATTGAGATTGTTCCATCGAGTGCTTTTACAGGTTCAGAGAAAGTCAAAACGATGTCACCGGTAACAGCCTGGTTTAGCTGCCCGACAAATGGAATAGTGTTTATCAGCCGAGGCTTCGTGATATCGTTGAATGAAAAAGCCGGTCTGGTTGCATTCACGAAGATGCTACCCATCGTTACCTTAGCATGAGATGATGTCAAGCCGTTGTAAGACAAGCGCCTTACCTCCGGTGTTAGGGGGCTGGTTGTATAATTGGCTGACGGATCGACATCAGCTTCCAGGAAATAACTTACATGGGTGGAATTCGTGCTATTGTCGAATCCTATTCCGAAGCCGGGCTGAGGTTGCAGGAAGTCGTCCCATCCGTTGCCTGTATTAAGCACCACTCTTAGTGAATCACCGGCAGGGATCAGAGAAATAAATGGCGTAATATCTACATCCAGCGTCCTGTCAAGTGTTGCGTCGAGTGACGCGTATAGTCTGAAGTTGGTCAGCACGCCGATGAAAGGATTATTAAATCCAATGGTAAATTCATTCAGTTTCGGGCCGGTTGGCACGGCGTAGGGAACATCGAACGTCACTCCAAAGATTGCGTTGTTAGTTGAGTTGCTGAATAACTCAGGAGACAGATTGACCCCCGCGGTTGCCAGCGTGCCTGCCACGTGAACAACATCTACATGATTCGACACCAGTGGTGGCACGCCCACCGGACTTGTTATCTTCACTGTGAGCGTTCCATCTCCCGGAGCTGCATAGAGGAAATTTGAGAATGCCAGGATTCCGTTGACAAAATTTGTCGGGGCGTTGATCATGGTGGCGCCGGAAGTGACGGTAGCGACAGCAACATCGTAATCGAGGAGCGCATTGATATCCTCCGCACGAACGATTGGCTGCGAAATCGGAACATTAATTCCAACCAACGGGTCGGGTTGTTTTGCAAAGGTCAGTTGAGTCGCAACTACGTCCACCAGGTTTTTATTCACTGGAGTGATTGCCCCTCCGGCAACGCCACCAATCAATGACGTCGGCACATTCAGGAATTCCGATCCCGGCCCGGCAGCGATCGACGTTATATTTAATTGTATCAGATCCTGATCCGTTACAATATCATTGAAGCTTGCGCGGACAGTGAATGTTGAAGTGTTGTCATCCGCGGCAAAGATGTAAGGGTCAAGTCCTGCAAAGACGATCGAAGATGCGCCATTCAAATTTTGCTCAGTACCGGGGACGAGGTTATTAAATCTGTCATACAGCGCAATCCGCCTGATATCAGCAGGGTTTGTGATGGAGAATGTGATTGTTTGAACAGATGTAACCCCGTTGTCGGAATCTGGAGTAATCCCATCTCCATCCGTCACCTTGAATCCCGCAAGGGTCGTGAAATTCGGATCCGTCTGGAAATCAGCCGATCTAAAATTCAAATACGCGATCCTTGACGGGAAGGCGAAAGTCGGATCAATAGTCACGCTTGAAGCCTGCGAACCTGAATGATCCGTAAGAATTACATCATCAAAGGTGCTGCACGTTCCAAGTGTAATCGTCCAGCGCAATGTCGCGGCAGTACCTGGTGCAATACCAGTGACAACACTGTTTGGCGAAGTGGGTGAAATAATGTTGGCAGTCCCGCTCACCAGCGTCCAAAGTCCTGTACCAGACACGGGGGCATTGCCTGCAAGAACAAATGTCGAAATCACTGTTTGATGCTGGTCCAGACCTGCATCAGCAATCTCAACAGGCAATACAGGTACGATTACATTCTCTACTGCGCTGCTGCATCCATTGGCACTGGTCGTGTAGGCATAGGTGACATTGATTGTTGAATTGGTAGTGTTAGTAAGTAATTCATTTACATTTCCAGCTCCTGATGATGCCACCTCGTTGATGCCAGCGACCGTTGCACGGGTCCATGTGAAGGTAGCTCCCGAGGTCAGGCTCGCAGGAGCGTACGCGAAGTTTGTACCGCTGCATATCGAGGCAGGTGTGAGTGTGCTACTTAATACAGGTGCAGGGTTAACCGAAACGACGACGTTTTGGATAGCAGGGCCGCATCCAGCGGCGGTCGTACTGTAGACATATGTTACATTAACCGGGGACGCGATTGTGTTGGTTAAGACTTCGTTTACATCACCATTTCCAGAGGATGGCCCTTCGAGTATTCCTGCTATGCTGCCACGAGTCCAGGTAAAGAGTGCCCCGACCGTCGCGCTCGTTGCATTGTAATTAAATAGCGTTCCACTGCAGATCGCAGCAGGCGTAAGCGTGCTGCTGAGTGAAGGAGTCGGGTTCACTGTCAACTGCACATTATCGATGGGACCACTACAGCCGTTTGCGGTTGTCGTAAAGGCGTAAGTCACCACGATTGGTGAAGTTGTAATATTGGTCAGCACCTCAACAATACTTCCGGAACCAGATGAAGGAGCTTCGGCGATTCCTGCAACAGGGCCACGCGTCCAGTTAAATGTTGCGCCGCCTGTTGCACTTGACGGACTGTAGTTAAATGCAGTTCCACTGCAAATCGCCGCAGGAGTGAGTGTACTGTTTAAGACGGGTGATGGGTTAATGACAACGACCACATTCTCTCCCGCACTGTTGCAACCGTTAGCACTTGTGATATATACATACGTCACGCTGATCGGAGACGCCGTGATATTGGTGAGCGTCTCATTTACATTTCCTACTCCGGATGATGGAGCTTCCGCGATTCCGCCCACTGCCGCACGCGTCCATGCGAAAAAAGAACCACCCACTGCACTCGTTGCTACGTAGCTGAACAATGCCCCACTACAAACTGAAGCAGGTGTGAGAGTGCTACTGAGCGCCGGGATCGGGAACAACGTAACATTGACATCATCAACACCTGGACATGTTCCACCGGTCACCGTCCACCTCAACGTGTAGGTTGTACCCGGTAGTCCTATAAAGTCGGTAGTAGGAGAAGTATTGTCAACAAACGATCCCCCAGCGCCCGACACTACTGTCCAAATACCCGTACCACCCTGCAAAAGACTTCCTGCAAGCGTGACCGTCGTTCCACATCCGTTGATATCTCCACCAGCAGTCGCGCATGTCGCCGGAAGCGTGACCAAAATAATATTTGAATCGATGGACGGCCCACCGGCGTTTACGCCACGGACCTTGTATTGATATTGCGTTCCGGGCAAGAGCCCAATGATCACCTCGGTCGTTGCAGTCGTTGCCTTTGCGTTATATCCCGGAACGAACGTTACAAAATTATCCGTTGACACATCGAGCTCGTAGCTCGTTGCTTGAGGTTCAACACTCCAGTTTGCTGTGAAGCCAACGGCTGTGATTCCAGTGGCGGGTAATGCTACAGGGGCTGGAGGTGGAGTATTGAACGTGATTACATTATCAGTACTCGTGCTCGCATTGTTCGGATTGCCGATAGGATCAGCAACCACACCTGCGCCTATGTTGGCGATCACGGTGCCTGAACCCGTGACCGTAACTGGAACTGTCCATGTGATATTATCTAATGTCGTCGGAGTTTGGACAGTTGTTCCGGTAGCCGTTCCGGTAATTGTCACGTCTGCTGCAGTGAATGTCGCAGGATTAATTGCAGTACTGAACACAACAGTGAAGATCACTGGCGAAGTGTTAGTAGGATCAACCTGAGCAACTGCCTGATCGATTGTTACATCAACCGGGGTGTTATTGAATGTAATTGTATTGTCCGTGCTGGTGCTTGCAATGCTTGGATTGCCAATAAGATCCGTGACAACACCCGCTCCTATGTCGGCGATCACGGTACCTGAGCCAGTGACAGTCACCGGAACTGTCCATGTGATATTGTCTAATGTCGTCGGTGTTTGAACGCTTGTTCCGGTGGCTGTTCCAGTAATCGTTACGTCTGCTGCCGTGAACGTGGCTGGATTAATTGCTGTGCTGAATACAACCGTGAAGTTCACCGGCGAAGTATTCGTCGGATCAGCCTGGGCTATTGCCTGATCGATTGTTACGCCAACGGCTGTGTTGTTGAATGTAATTGTATTATCCGTACTGGTGCTTGCGAGGTTCGGGTTGCCAATAAGATCCGTGACAACTCCTGCTCCCATGTCGGCAATCACAGTGCCCGAGCCAGTGACAGTTACTGGGACCGTCCAAGTGATATTATCTAACGTCGTCGGAGTTTGAACGACAATGCCTGTCGCTGTGCCTGTAATAGTAATATCTGCCGCAGTGAACGTCGCTGGATTAATCGCTGTGCTGAACACGACAGTGAAGTTCACCGGCGATGTATTCGTAGGATCAGCCTGGGCTATTGCCTGATCGATTGTTACTCCAACAGCGGAGTTGTTAAATGTGATCGTATTGTCAATGCTTGTGCTTGCGAGGTTCGGGTTGCCAATAAGATCAGTCACAACGCCTGCTCCTATGTCAGCGATCACAGTGCCAGAGCCGGCAACAGTCACAGGCACCGTCCAGGTGATATTATCTAATGTCGTCGGAGTTTGAACGACAGTGCCTGTCGCTGTGCCTGTAATCGTTACGTCCGCCGCGGTGAACGTGGCCGGATTAATTGCCGTACTGAACACAACTGTGAAGTTCACTGGCGAAGTGTTCGTTGGATCAGCTTGCGCTATTGCCTGATCGATTGTTACACTAACAGCAGAGTTATTAAATGTTATCGTGTTGTCAGTGCTTGTGCTTGCAAGGTTCGGGTTGCCGATCAGGTCTGTGACAACGCCTGCTCCGATGTCCGCTATAATAGTCCCTGAGCCGGTCACCGTAACTGGAACCGTCCATGTGATATTATCTAATGTCGTCGGAGTTTGGACAGCTGTGCCTGTCGCAGTGCCAGTAACTGTGATATCTGCGGCGGTGAACGTGGCTGGATTGATCGCCGTGCTGAACACGACAGTGAAGTTCACTGGCGATGTATTCGTAGGATCAGCCTGGACTATCGCCTGATCGATAGTTACACCAACGGCTGTGTTGTTGAATGTGATCGTGTTATCTGTACTGGTGCTTGCAAGGTTTGGATTGCCAATAAGATCCGTGACAACACCCGCTCCTATGTCGGCGATCACGGTACCTGAGCCAGTGACAGTCACCGGAACTGTCCATGTGATATTGTCTAATGTCGTCGGAGTTTGAACGACTGTGCCTGTCGCCGTTCCGGTAATCGTTACGTCTGCTGCAGTGAACGTCGCTGGATTAATTGCAGTACTGAACACAACAGTGAAGTTCACCGGCGACACATTTGTAGGATCAGCCTGGGCTATTGCCTGATCGATTGTTACACTAACAGCAGAGTTATTAAATGTGATGGTGTTATCTGTACTGGTACTTGCGAGGTTCGGATTACCGATAAGATCCGTAACAACACCCGCTCCTATGTCGGCGATCACAGTGCCAGATCCTGTGACCGTAACAGGTACTGTCCATGTGATGTTGTCAGCGGTTGTCGGTGTCTGAACAGTCGTACCAGTCGCTGTTCCGGTAATCGTTACGTCTGCCGCAGTGAAGGTCGCTGGGTTTATCGCTGTGCTGAATACCACTGTGAAGTTGACTGGTGAAGTATTCGTCGGGTCCGCCTGGGCTATTGCCTGATCGATTGTTACACTAACAGCAGAGTTATTAAATGTGATGGTGTTATCTGTACTGGTGCTTGCAAGGTTTGGATTGCCAATAAGATCCGTGACAACACCCGCTCCTATGTCGGCGATCACAGTGCCAGAACCGGTCACAATCACAGGCACCGTCCAGGTGATATTATCTGATGTTGTCGGAGTTTGAACACTTGTTCCGGTGGCTGTTCCTGTAATGGTTACGTCTGCTGCCGTGAACGTTGCTGGATTGATCGCCGTGCTGAACACAACAGTGAAGTTCACCGGCGATGTATTTGTAGGATCGGCCTGGGCTATCGCCTGATCAATTGTTACAGCAACGGCTGTGTTATTAAATGTTATCGTGTTGTCAGTGCTTGTGCTTGCAAGGTTCGGGTTGCCGATCAGGTCTGTAACGACACCCGCCCCTATGTCGGCGATCACCGTGCCAGAACCTGTGACAGTCACGGGGACAGTCCATGTGATGTTGTCAGCGGTTGTTGGAGTCTGTACGACTGTGCCTGTCGCAGTGCCAGTAATAGTAATATCTGCTGCCGTGAACGTGGCCGGATTAATCGCGGTGCTGAACACAACTGTGAAATTCACTGGCGAAGTATTCGTTGGATCAGCTTGAGCTATTGCCTGATCGATTGTTACGCCAACGGCGGTGTTGTTGAATGTGATGGTGTTATCCGTGCTGGTGCTTGCAAGGTTTGGATTGCCAATAAGATCCGTGACAACGCCAGCTCCGATGTCGGCGATTAAAGTGCCGGATCCTATGACGGTCACGGGGACCGTCCATGTGATATTATCTAATGTCGTCGGAGTTTGAACGACTGTGCCTGTCGCCGTTCCGGTAATCGTTACGTCTGCTGCAGTGAACGTCGCTGGATTAATTGCAGTACTGAACACAACAGTGAAGTTCACCGGCGACACATTTGTAGGATCAGCCTGGGCTATTGCCTGATCGATTGTTACTCCGACAGCTGTGTTATTGAATGTAATTGTATTGTCAGTGCTGGTGCTAGCAAGGTTGGGATTGCCGATCAGATCTGTCACAACGCCTGCGCCTATGTCGGCGATCACAGTGCCTGAGCCTGTGACATTCACCGGAACCGTCCAGGTAATATTGTCAGCGGTGGTGGGAGTCTGAACGACAGTACCTGTCGCCGTGCCAGTAATCGTTACGTCCGCCGCGGTGAAGGTCGCAGGGTTGATTGCTGTGCTGAACACCACAGTGAAGTTCACTGGCGAAGTGTTCGTAGGATCAGCCTGAGCTATTGCCTGATCGACCGTTACACCAACAGCTGTGTTGTTGAATGTAATTGTATTATCCGTACTGGTGCTTGCGAGGTTGGGATTGCCGATCAGATCTGTAACAACACCCGCCCCTATGTCAGCGATTACTGTGCCGGAACCAGTGACAGTCACCGGAACTGTCCAGGTAATATTGTCAGATGTCGTCGGCGTTTGAACAACGGCACCGGTTGCTGTTCCAGTAATCGTTACGTCCGCCGCAGTGAAGGTCGCAGGGTTGATCGCTGTGCTGAACACAACAGTGAAGTTCACCGGCGACACATTTGTAGGATCAGCCTGGGCTATTGCCTGATCGATTGTTACACTAACAGCAGAGTTGTTAAATGTGATGGTGTTATCTGTACTGGTACTTGCGAGGTTCGGATTACCGATAAGATCCGTAACAACACCCGCTCCTATGTCGGCGATCACAGTGCCAGATCCTGTGACCGTAACAGGTACTGTCCATGTGATGTTGTCAGCGGTTGTCGGTGTCTGAACAGTCGTACCAGTCGCTGTTCCGGTAATCGTTACGTCTGCCGCAGTGAAGGTCGCTGGGTTTATCGCTGTGCTGAATACCACTGTGAAGTTGACTGGTGAAGTATTCGTCGGGTCCGCCTGGGCTATTGCCTGATCGATTGTTACACCAACCGCTGTGTTATTGAATGTGATGGTGTTGTCCGTACTGGTACTTGCAAGGTTCGGATTACCGATCACATCCGTGACAACACTCGCTCCTATGTCGGCGATGACCGTACCTGAGCCAGTGACAGTCACTGGAACTGTCCAGGTAATATTATCTAATGTCGTCGGTGTTTGAACACTTGTTCCGGTGGCTGTGCCGGTAATCGTTACGTCCGCTGCAGTGAACGTGGCCGGATTAATTGCAGTACTGAACACAACAGTGAAGTTCACTGGCGAAGTGTTCGTCGGATCAGCTTGCGCTATCGCCTGATCGATCGTTACTCCAACAGATGAGTTATTGAATGTAATTGTATTGTCCGTGCTGGTGCTTGCTAGGTTCGGGTTGCCAATAATATCCGTAACAACTCCTGCTCCGATATCGGCGATCACAGTGCCAGAACCTGTGACCGTAACAGGTACCGTCCATGTGATATTATCTGATGTTGTCGGAGTCTGAACAATTGTTCCGGTGGCTGTGCCGGTAATCGTTACGTCCGCCGCGGTGAACGTTGCTGGATTAATGGCCGTGCTGAACACAACTGTGAAGTTCACCGGTGATGTATTCGTAGGATCAGCCTGGGCTATCGCCTGATCGATTGTTACACCAACCGCTGTGTTGTTGAATGTAATTGTATTGTCTGTGCTTGTGCTTGCCAGGTTCGGATTACCAATAAGATCAGTAACAACGCCTGCTCCGATGTCCGCTATAATCGTCCCTGAGCCTGTCACCGTAACTGGAACCGTCCATGTGATATTGTCTGATGTTGTCGGTGTCTGAACGACTGTGCCTGTCGCAGTGCCAGTAATCGTTACGTCCGCCGCGGTGAAGGTCGCAGGATTAATTGCGGTACTGAACACAACAGTGAAGTTCACCGGCGAAGTGTTCGTTGGATCAGCCTGAGCTATCGCCTGATCGATTGTTACACCAACAGCTGTGTTGTTAAATGTGATTGTATTGTCAGTGCTGGTACTGGCAAGATTTGGATTGCCAATAAGATCCGTAACACCTCCCACTCCAATGTCAGCGATCACAGTGCCAGAGCCGGTCACAATCACAGGCACCGTCCAGGTGATATTATCTGATGTTGTCGGAGTCTGAACAATTGTTCCGGTGGCTGTTCCTGTAATGGTTACGTCTGCTGCCGTGAACGTTGCTGGATTGATCGCCGTGCTGAACACAACAGTGAAGTTCACCGGCGATGTATTTGTAGGATCAGTCTGGGCTATTGCCTGATCGATCGTTACAGCAAAAGCAGTATTATTGAATGTGACTGTATTATCTATGCTCGTGCTTGCACTATTGCTGTTACCGGCAGCGTCCGTAACCTGACCCGCAAGAATACTCGCTGTCACTGTACCGCTGGAGACAACTCCGGCCACGTCAACGTTCCATGTTTGATTGTCTAACGTGGTGGGTGGCTGTGCAACCCCGCCGGTAGCAGTTCCACCAATCAATATGTCTGAGGCGGTAAACGTTGCCGGATTGATTGGCTCGCTAAAAGTTACGGTGAATGAAATCGGATTTAAACTGGTTGGATCCGACTGCGCCACTGCCTGCTCTACCGTGACTGACGGTGCGACGTTATCGAATGTGATAATATTATCCGTGCTCGTACTCGCCTGAAAGAAGTTGCCTGACAAATCCTGCACAACACCCGCAGGAAGGTCTAGTTGTACACTGCCAGCGGTGCTAAGGCCAGTTATAGCTACGTTCCAGGTAATATTATCCGATGTAGTTGGTGGCTGGACGACTGCGCCCCCCGATGCCGTACCACTCAGGATCAAGTCGCTGGACGTGAAGGTAGCCGGGTTGACGTTACATGAGAACACGACAGTATAGTTGACCGTGGTCGCGTTGGTGGGATCTACTTGCGCGACACTCTGATCAATCGTCACAACGCCAGGCTGGAACACAATCGTAACAATGCTCGAGCTTTGACCACAAGCACCATTATCGATGGTCCATGTCAGGTCATAACTACCGAACGCGTCTGCAGTTGCTGCCGTTGTCGGGTTATTGGGGGTCGTAAATATAATTGTACCAGGTCCGCTGCTTTGTGACCACAATCCATTTCCAACAATCGGCACGTTCGCGCCGAGCACGACATTAAAACCACAAACCGTTTGGTTCGCACCGGCGTTGGATATCGTGCCTTGTGGGTGAATGGTGACATCGACCGTAAACGTTGGTCCGTTACACGTCCCAGCAGAAGATGCAGGGGTGACAACGTATTGAACTACCTCGTCGGCCGTGCCGGTATTCAACAAAACATCCGTGATAAATCCAGTCGTCTGAGACGTAAGGCTTTCACCCGTAATATTTGGATTGTCAACGGGCGCCACCCAGGAGAATGTGCTCGCAACGCCGTTACCCAAATTGTTGACGTTATTTTGAAGGTCATAATTCAATGCACCTCCTGAACAAATTGAGGACGTAGCATTGCTTCCTGACGGCACCGGATGCACAGTTATCTGGACGTTGAATGAAAGTCCCGCGCACCCAGCCAGCGACGTTGGTGTCACCGTGTAGCTGACGATTTGGTCGACGCTGGTTGTATTTGTTAATATGTCAGTAATGATGGAGCCAGATTGTGTGGTGACCGATTCACCAGTGACAGAGGGATTATCAGTCGCAACCCATGAGAACGTCGCAGTGGAGCCATTTCCAAATGTGTTGACATTATTCTGAAGGTCATAATTAACAGTGGCCGTGGAACACATCGAAGTAAGATCACTACCACCGATTGGCGCTGAATCGACGGTGACAGTCACAGTGAATCCAGGGCCTTGACATCCGGTGGCGCTCACTGGCACAACCGAATAGATAACGTTTACGGGTGAACCTGTAAGATTCGTGAACGCATCATCAGCAAGGTCGGCAGCGGTATAACTCCCGGTTCCAGGTGCGCCGGCGGATGCCGTAAGCCCGTTCAAGTTCAAAGACGTTACTATATAATTGGCAACAGCAATACCGGAACTCGCATTGAAGTTCACTCCTGTCTGAGTGTCGCTGCACACTGTGATGCTTTGATTGGCCACCGCTGGCGCGGGATTAACTGTGACCGTAACCGTAAATGGCGCGCCAAGACATCCTGCAGCGCTCACTGGTACCACGGTATAGATTACGTCAACAGGTACGGCCGAAATATTTGTGAATGCGTCATCTGACAAATCCGTTTGTGCAAATCCGTTACCAACGCCCGCGCCGCCTGCTGACACAGAAAGTCCATTGAGATTGAGTGCCGTTATATTGTACGTTGCTACACCAACTCCAGAGCCTGCATTGAATGCGACACCCAGTGGCACATCACTGCAAACCACAATCGGCCCCTGATCCGGTACAATAGGAGCAGGATCCACGCTTACAACAACCAAGAAACTGACGCCCGGACATCCAAGTGCGCTCACCGGCACGACAGTATAAGTGACGCTTGCCGGAGAAGCAGTTGAATTGGTGAAGGCATCGTCGGCAAGATCTGAAGCGAGCAAGCCGTTGCCCACCGCTGCGCCTCCGGCTGATACCGTCATGCCATTCAGATTCAGCGCCGTAATATTATAGGTAACTGCTGGCACACCCGTACTTGTATTAAAGTTTACCCCAACAGGCGCATCACTGCATATGTTAACAGGTCCCTGATTGGACACCGAAGGGCCTGGATTCACTGTCACCGTAACTGTGAATGAAATTCCCTGACATCCCGTCGCGTCGACAGGAACAATAGAATAGACGACGTCGACTGGCGTTGCTGTGAGATTTGTGAACGCATCGTCAGCGAGATCGGCAGCGGTATAATTACCAGTACCCGGCGAACCCGCTGAAGCTGTCAGACCATTCAGGTTCAAAGAGGTAACGATGTAGTTGGAAACCGCAACTCCCGAACTTGCATTGAAGTTCACTCCTGTCGGCGTGTCGCTGCATACCGTGACGCTTTGATTGGCAACCGCTGGCGCGGGATTAACTGTGACCGTAACCGTAAATGGCGCGCCAAGACATCCCGCAGCGCTCACTGGCACCACGGTATAGATTACATCAACAGGTACGGCCGAAATATTTGTGAATGCGTCATCTGACAAATCCGTTTGTGCAAATCCATTACCAACACCCGCGCCGCCTGCTGACACAGAAAGTCCATTGAGATTGAGTGCGGTTATATTGTACGTTGCAACACCAACTCCAGAGCCTGCATTGAATGCGACACCCAGCGGCACATCACTGCAAACCACAATCGGCCCCTGATCCGGTACAGATGGAGCGGCATCAATCGGAACAGTAATGGTGAAGCTTGCACCAACGCATCCTGACGCACTGGTTGGTGTCACTGTGTAGAACGCATTAGTTGTTACGGCTGACGTGTTCGTTAATGTTTCCGAGATGACACCCGATCCTGCACCAGCGCCGCCAGTCATTCCGCCTTGGTAAATCGCAGTCCATGAGAATGCACTAACCACGCCGTTAGTAATATCCAACTGCGGATCGAATGAGAAAGGTGTTCCGCTACATACAACAGCTTTGGTATTGTTGCTTCCAACGGGCGGACTGTTGATCGTGAACGTCAGATCAAATGGCGCGCTTTGACATCCCGCTGCACTGACCGCAACGATCGTATAGATGACGTTTGCAGGGCTGCCGCCAATATTTGTCCACGCGTCGTTTGTCAGCTCGGCCGCAGTAAATCCAGTACCCGTCTGTGGATTACCTGCACTTGGCAAGAGGCCGCCATTATTAATATTTGTGATGTTAAAAGTTGACGCAGTGCCACCTGTGACGAAGTTGTCCAACAAGGCTATTCCGCCAAATACCACATCGCTACAATATGTATTCGATGTTGGAACTCCCGCAAGAGGAACAGGAACAGTAACCGTGACTAAGAAGGATGAACCTGTGCATCCACTGGCAATAGAAGTCGGTGTTACCGTGTAAATAACGTCCTGAGGATTGCTATCCGTGTTGACAAGCTGATCGGTAATTGTATTGGAGAATGTCAAAACGAGGGTTTCACCTCCGACGTTAGGATTATCACCTGCGATCCAGCTAAAAGACGCTGGCACAGCATTACCTTTTGTGTTTACATTTTGTTGCAGGTCATATGCAAGGGTCGTTCCGCTGCAAGAGGTAATTGCGTCGGCACCACCGATAGCAGGCAACCCGATGGTAATCACTACGTCGTCAAATCCGTTGCAGGTCCCTCCCGCCACGGTCCATCGTAAAGTATAAACTTGTCCAGGGGTTCCGGTGAAATCAGTCGTTGGATTGGTCGTATCAACAAATGCAGTGAGGGGAAGTCCATCCGGATTTCCACCCGGTGCAAAACTCCAATCTCCCGTTCCACCTCCGCTAATCTGTGCCGCAAGGGTCGCCGTACCGCATACAGTTTGATCAGGCCCTGCGACAATTGTACAGTTGTTGAACCAGAGGAGAATATCGACACTGGAGCCGGCTGAGTTCGTGGAAACCAGGTCGGCGTAACCATCCAGATTAAAATCAGTGGTGGCAAGCCCATAAGGAGTTGATACTGTGCCCGCACTTGTTGTGGTTGGAAAGGCTCCCGTGCCATCACCCAGGCTGATGGTTACATTGCCCGACGCATTGTTGGAGGTTGCGATATCTGCAATAGAGTCTCCATCGAAGTCACCAACGACTACCGTATGTGGCGCCGTTCCAACAGTTACAGAAGTTGCAGCAACGAAACCGCCAACCGTGTTGTTAAGTATTACGCTGAGGTTGTTGGATCCCAGATTGGCAGCAACAAGATCCAGGTATCCATCGGTGTTAAAATCTGCCACTGCAACACTGTGTGGATTTGAATTCGTTGCCAACGTTGCCGATGACGTGAAGTTGCCTGCACCGTCGCCCTGCAGGATAGTAATATTATTGGAATCGTAATTGGCGACCGCAAGATCTGCTTTGCCATCGGCGTTAAAATCTCCTAAACCTAATGCTATCGGACCAGTTCCCGCGGCAAACGAGCCGGCGCCTGTGAGGTTACCCGCTCCGTCTCCAAGCAATATCTTCACATTTTGTCCCGAATAATTGGCCGCCGCAACATCGATGTGACCATCATTGTTGAAATCAGCTACAGCAACGCCAAATGGTCCCGCCCCAAGTCCATAGTTTGTTGCCGCTACAGGGAAAGCGCCAGTACCATCACCCAGGAGCAGGCTGAGCGTTCCGTCTGTAAAATTTGTTGCGACAAAATCCAACTTCCGATCTTCGTTGAAATCACCGACTGCAATTCCTGAAGGCAGCGTTTGTACTGCCACATCGGCCATTGCTGTGAAGCCTCCCGCACCATCTCCGAGACGCACACTGACATTGTTTGATCCGCGATTCGCGGTGAGCATGTCGGGATGCCCGTCGTTGTTCAGATCGCCAATTGCCACAGCAAATGGATTCGTCCCAACGGTAGCAGTACTCAGGTTATAAGTGAGCGCAACAGGCTGCGTATTGGTTACGTCAAATTGCCGGGCGTTGCCGCCAACTATAGAAGTGAGTGAACTTGTTTGTAAACTCACGTCAGTAACATGTACGTCAATCGGCGTAACCGATGTCGCACCGGGCGGAACATCTACCTGCAGCTGCGTCGTCGTCGCGGAAACAGGAGTTGTCTTTATCGATCCGAAATAGATTTCGTTATTAGTCGGGACTGCACTGAAATTGAAACCCGACACGATCACCGTTGTTCCAATTGGTCCACTTGACGGCGATATGTTCGTAATGATGGGGATGGTCGTATCGATGCTTTCATTGTGCAATACTACCATGGCGTTGTCCCCTTGATTCGCCGCCATCACCTCTGGCTTCATGTCGCCATCGATATCTGCCAATGCGACCACGCGAGGGTTAAGCCCAACATTATAGGTGATACCGGACGCGAGCGATGAAGAATTAAATGTTCCTGGTGTACTTTGATTCTTAAATACCGAGACAGAGTTACTTCCAAAGTTGGCAACCACCACATCGGGTTTGCCATCACCATCTATGTCGCCGAGTGTTATGTAAGTAGGATTCACTCCAGCTGGAAAGGACACCGGGGCGTCGAACATACCCGGGTCGATCGTGCCTCCAATTCCGTTATTTCGGAGTATCGTGAATGAATTTCCACTATAAGATGTAAGACCAACATCCGGTACGGCATCGCCATCAATATCTCCTATGACAATCCCGGTAAGGTTTGCGCCGTAGCCCGACAATGTTGCTATTGAAAATGAGCCCACCGTTATTGATCCGGGTGATGCCTGATTTTCAATCATCGAAATCGTACTGCTGTTGTAGTTGCTTACAACGATATCCGTTGTACCGTCGCCATTGAGATCGCCAGTTCCAATGAGGTATGGATTGATCCCGACGGACAAGATAACAGGTGCATCAAATGTGTTATTGTCGATGACCCCGGAGGCACCAATGTTCTTAAAGATGGAGACGTTATTGTCGAAATAATTGGCAACGATAAGATCCGATCTACCGTCGCGATCAAGGTCGGTGATAGCAACATCGACAGGACCACTACCGGTCGTATAATCTACGCGCGCCGCAAAGCTGCCTGCATTCAGCGTGCCCGCCGTGCTGATGTTTCTGAATACGGAGATCTTGTTGGCACCTATATCGGCAACTACAATATCCGGCTTACCATCACTGTCCACGTCACCGATGGAAACACTCCTTGCGTTTCCTTGCAACGTCAAATCAAAAGAAGTCAGTGAACCCAGGGAGATCGATCCTGGCGTACTTGTATTTCGAAAAACCGTAACCGTGCTACTACCATTGTTAGCAACAACAGCATCGGACTTGCCATCGCCATCAAGGTCGCCGACAGCCAGGTAGTTCGGAGCGTTCCCGGTTGGAAAGCTAAATATGGCGCTGTAGGTTTCGTTGACTATGGTGTGTGGGCCTGGGAAAGTCAAATCAAATCCATTGCGGGCGAATGCAGTCAATCCCTGGGTGGTAACACTGATGGGTTTAAAAGTCGTCCCGACAGGTGCTGTCACTGCAAGGGTCGTTGGATTCGCGCTTGTTACGGTTGCCCGAGTTGCTCCAAAATAGACGATGTTGTTGGCGGGTATTGGATCGAACTGAGTTCCATTAATAATGACGTTGGTACCGGCAGGGCCGCTGAGCGGGGTAACGGCAGTTATCGAAGGACGGAATGCGCCAAGATCCTGGAGTATAACGATGTTGCCAGCAACTTGCTGTGGCGCGATGATTTCAGGCGAACCGTCTCCATCAAGATCGCCTGTCGTGAGCGCGCGCAGACCTCCCGACGGAGTCGTGTAGTTAAAGATCGGGTCAAATGTCAACCCTGAAATTGTTGAAGACTGCGAGTTACGAAGAACTGCGACTCCATTAGTTGCAGTAACTACGGCATCCGGCCATGAGTCACCATCTATGTCTGTCATAGAAATGTTATAGCCTGGTGCGGGCAGCGTAAAACTGACAGGACTTGAAAGCGAGGATCCGTCGATCGAGCCCGAAGATGCGGTGTTACCCAACACAACAACAAAAGATGCGCCTGTGACCACAACATCCAGTTTCCCGTCTTGATTCAAATCCGAGAGTTGCACGTCCGTCGGCTGGTTCGGAACAGCGTAATTCACTTGAGAGGCAAACGTACTTGCATCTATGATGCCCGATACCCCAACGTTTCTCAGTATTGTAACGTTGTTCGGCCCAGCATATAAGTCACTATTCGAGGCAATCAAATCAGGCTTCCCATCTCCATCAATATCTCCAATCACTACTCCCGCAGTGGCGCTTCCTACCGGATAACTCACTGGCGGTAACAAGGAATTTACGTCAAGCACTCCCGGCACACTGTTATTCTTAAATACAGAAATAGCGCCCGTAACAAAATTTGCAACAGCCACATCGGGCTTGCCATCACTGTCGATATCTGCGACATCTATGAAGTAAGGATTAGCCTGCGCGGCAAAATCAACACGGGCACCAAAGGAGATACTACCGATCGCAGATGAGTTACGGAATAACGAAATAGACCCGCTGCTCACATAGTTGGAGACTATTATATCAAGTTGTCCATCACGATCCAGGTCTGCGAGCTTAAGTCCGTTTGTGAGAACACCGCCGCCGGTCGGACAGATAAGGGTTTGCACGAGTGTAAAAGAACCTGATGTTAATGCGCCTGCTGCAGAAATATTTCTATAGACAGAGATTGTGTTCGATGTCGAATTGGTGACGACGATATCGCTTTTACCGTCTCCGTCAAGGTCACCGACCTGAACCATGAAGGGATCTGCCCCGACCGGAAGCGTCGCGGTCGCACGGTAGGTCGCGTTGTCCAACACCCCATTGAATGTAAATGTCGGAGTAAAAGGCAAAGCGGATCTTGCCGTCAACCCATTTGTCGTAACCGTGATGCGTTCATACGTTGCATCAGTCGGCACTATGACTGAAAGGCTTGTACTGCTTGCTGAGTTTACCGTCGCGCGCGTTGCGCCGAAGTAGACAATATTATTTGCAGGCGTCGGATCGAAATAGAATCCTGAGATTGTTACAACCGATCCGGTCGGGCCGCTGATTGGAGCAAATGAATTTACGATTGGCGCAAATGGCTGCATCGCTCCGGAAATGTTGTAGGTTGGATTGTTGACAACAGCACCATCATTGGCGTATGGCGACGAGTCGAATGCAGGGATCGTCTTCGTAACATCGTCGAGGTGCCAGAGCCCAACCAATCCAGGCTCGTCTCCACGCAGGGGCATGAATGTCGCTGACGCAAGTTCGGGCTGCGTCCTGGCTACATTCCACACACGAACCTCATCGATCTGTCCCTGAAAAAATCTGGGCAGGCCCAACATCTCCTGTCCGATCAGCAATGGTTCGGTGCTGTTATCGAGATTCATTGGAACGACCTGCGAACCAACCAGAACATCATTGAGGTAAAGACGGAAGGTGGTACCGTCGTGTGTGCCGGCGATATGACTCCATTGATTCGCCGGAACCTGTTGTGTTCCTATTACACCGGCATTGTTCGCGGAATCATTGAAACCAACAAAAGGATAACCATCCGAAAGAGCGAGCGCATAGCCCGTAGTAGTCGAAACCTTTCCCTTGCCCAAAATTACCTGGTATGTACCCACCACTGGGTTGGTAGGATATATCCACGCTTCAAGCGTCATGGTCGTCGTGAGATCAAGCGAGTTTGCGTCCGGAACAGAAATGTAATCCGAGAAACCATTGAAGCCGACGCTCCTACCTGCTTTGATTGTTGGAACGGCAGCATCCTGATTCGAAAAAGCACTTTCTACACCTGATGCGTCGGCCGTAACACGGAAATAGTAAATCTGATCGTTGGTTAGTCCCGTGATGGGAATATTAATCGTGTTAGTTCTTCCGGTCGAAGTAGTATAGATCACCGTCGGATTTGGCGACGTGTCCATATATATGTTGTAGCCGGTTACAGAAACGTCAGGACTTGGTGTCCATGTCAATTCCACTTGTCCATTTCGCGCCACGGCGTAAAGCGCGGAAGGTGGGGTGGCTCCAGGATTTACGTTTCGGAATATGGATACCGTGTTATTGTTCTGCTCTACTACTACAAGATCACTCTTTCCATCACCGTCCTGATCGCCGATGGAAAGTGAAAGTGGTCCAGGCGGAGTAGCGAAGTCAACTTTAGGATTGAAATTAATTGAGCCCGGTCCTGCGCTGGCGTTCTCAAGGACAGAAATCAAATCCTGTCCTTTGTCCGCGACCGCGATTTCCGGTTTGCCGTCACCGTTCAAGTCTGCAATGACAGCAGTGAAGGGGAATATCCCGGTTGAAAACAGTTGGTGTGCGTCGAAATTTATGTTTCCCGGGCCCGTGCCACTATTGTGAAATACTGACACCGTATTGTCACCACTGTTCGCAGTAATCAATTCAGGTTTGCCGTCACTGTCGAGGTCGCCAAAGTATACTGAATAAGGCTGTGCACCTGTTGGATATTGGACGTGCGGCGCAAAGTTGACGTCACCTTTTCCACTGCTGATATTTTGGAATACAGAAACAGTGTTGCTGCCGTTGTTAACCGCGGCCATATCGGCCAAACCGTCATTGTCCAGGTCGCCGACGAACATCGCAGCCGGTGTAATTGCAGTCGCAAAATCCTGGAAGGCAGCAAAGTTGATATCTCCATTTCCCGCGCTTGTATTACGCAACACAGAAATGGACTGATTACCGATACTTGCCACAGCGAGGTCAGCAAGACCATCTCTGTCAAAATCGGCAATACCAACGGAAATCGGAGTATTGCCGGTTGCAAAATCCTGCTTCGTCGCAAAGTTGATATTACCCGGACCGGAGCTCGTATTGAGGAACACCGAAACAGTATTGCTTCCAATATCGGCTGTTACGATCTCACCTTTTCCATCTCCGTCAAGGTCCGCGATGGCGATTGAAAATGGCTGGAGGCCCGTTGGAAAATCTACTTTTGGTGCGTAGCTGATATTGCCAGTACCACTGCTTGTATTGCGGTACACCGACATGTACGTGTCGGTCTCGCTTGCGACGGCAAGGTCAGCTTTGCCATCTCCATCCAGGTCTCCGATGGCAACAAAGTTGGGAAGCGCTCCAGTAGCCAAAGAAGTTGGCGTTTCAAAAGAGGACAAGTTGATGGTACCTCCTCCGGCAAAAGTTGTAACAAAAGGTTGCGAGGAGTATGCGAGCAAGCCATTGACCAAGACTACAATGGGCTGGTAAGTAGCGCCAGCCGGAACGGTGACTGTCAAGCTCGTATTGCTTGCCGAGTTGACTATTGCGCGCGTCGCGCCGAAGTAAACAATATTGTTGGCGGGCGTGGCGTCGAAGTTGCTGCCCGTGATTGTTACGCTAGTACCGATCGGTCCGAATGTGGGAGTGAAAGAAGTTACGGTCGGTGGCGGAGACGTCCAAAGCAAGACACTAACATTGTTTCCGTTGAAGTTGGCCGTAGCGACGTCAGCCTTTCCATCACTGTTAAAGTCACCGGTCGTGATTCCATAAGGACTGCTGCCAGCGCTGAAAGAAACCGGGGCAGCAAAGCCACCGAGTCCGTCACCAAGGACGACGCTGATTTTGTTGGATACATCCCCAGGTGTTGCAAAGTCAGCGTGGCCATCTCCGTTGAAATCCCCTATCGCAATTGAGCGGGGATAGTTGTTCACAGTTACCGCGGTGCTTCCGGAGAAGCCACCCAGACCATCGCCCAATCTAACATTAGCCGTACCAAATGAATGACTTGCAGAGACAAAGTCGATGTTACCATCTTCATTGAAATCAGCGAAAGCTGTTGCATAAGGGCTGCCGTCAACACTCACCGTTGTCGCGCCAGCAAAACCACCAGTACCGTCTCCCAGTTTTATTTCAACACGATTCAGGAACCCGCTGTTAACGGAAAGATCGGCCTTGCCGTCCTTATTGAAATCTGCAACGGCAACGTAAGTAGGGAACGTTCCTACGCTAATACTCGTACTTCCGCTGAATCCGCCAAGGCCATCACCAATACGAATACTTACATCGTTCGAACTGAAATTAGCGGAAGCAAAGTCCAGCTTACCATCATTATTAAAATCACCAAGGGCAACCGAATAGGGTCCACTTCCTACACTAACTTCGGTTGAGCCTGAGAAACCGCCTGTACCATCTCCGAGGCGAATGCTTACATTATTGGAGAAGTTGTTTGCGGTAGCAAAGTCCTGATGACCGTCGCCGTTGAAGTCACCTATTACTATTTGGTATGGGAATGTCCCCACCCCTATCGTTGTGGTTCCGGTGAATCCACCGAGCCCATCGCCGCGACGGATACTTACATCGTTGCTGGTTACGTTGGCAATCGCAAGATCCATTTTGCCATCCTCATTAAAGTCACCGGTTGCAATGGATTGTGGATTCGTACCAACCGCGAACGTCGATGAGGAATAGTAAGGGGAAATGGTTGGCGTAGTGGTAACGGTAAACAACGGAGACCCAGACAGTATTGAATTTGCCTGCAGCGAGGTTGTTATGTCTTCAACAATAATGGGTGCGACCGATGCGGTGCCAGGCGGAACACTAACAGTGAGTGAAGTCGTGCTTGCTGTTGCTGGTATTACACGCATGGACCCGAAGTACACACGGTTGTTACCGGGTGTTGGATTAAAGTTGGTGCCCGTGATTGTGACAGAGGTTCCGATTGGACCGCTCGCTGGAGAAAAAGTGGTGATAGCAGGAACCAGGACATTGGTATTGCGCAATACTGAGATAGTATTGCTGCCGAGGTTTGTCACCGCGAGGTCCACCTTTCCATCGCCGTCAAGGTCGCCGATAGAAAGTGAAATGGGATTTGTTCCGGTCGCGAAATCTACTTTGCCAGCATAGCTAATGATGCCGGGACTGCCTGTGTTCCGAAAGACGGAGGCGTTATTGCTATCATAATTTGCCACTGCGAGGTCCGTCCTCCCATCCCCGTCAAGGTCGCTTATGGAAATGCTATAAGGACTAGTTCCGGTTGTGAAATCTACTCTAGCAGCGTAGCTAATACTGCCAACGCTACCCGTGTTGAGCAAGACCGATAGGGTACCGTCATTACCGTTTGCCACCGCCAGATCAGCCCTTCCATCCCCATCGAGGTCGCCTATCGATACTGAATTCGGACCTCCTCCTGTTGTGAAATCTATTTTAGCTGCATAGCTGATACTGCCGACGTTCCCCGTATTGCGCAAGACCGAGACTGTATTACCGACAAGGTTCGCCACCGCCAGGTCCACTTTTCCATCTCCGTCGAGGTCGCCTATGGAAACGGCATAAGGAATTGTTCCAGTTGTGAAGTCAAGTTTGGCTGCATAGCTGATACTGCCCACGCTGCCTGTATTGCGGAAGACGGACACAGTGGCGTCATTACCGTTTGTCACTGCCAGGTCCGCCCTCCCATCTCCGTCGAGATCACCTATCGAAACAGAAAAAGGATTTGTTCCGGTTGTGAAGTCTACTTTGGCGGCAAAGCTGATGCTGCCCACGCTGCTTGTATTGCGTAATACCGAAACGATATTGCTGCCATTGTTTGCTGCCACGGCCAGATCCGCCTTCCCATCCCCGTCAAGGTCACCAATGGAAACGGAAATGGGACCTGGTCCAGTTGCAAAATCTACTTTCGCGGCATAGCTAACGCTGCCCGCGCTGCCGGTATTGCGATATACTGAAACGGTATTGCTGTTATAGTTCGCCACCGCCAGGTCTGCGTTCCCATCTCCGTCAAAGTCGCCTATGGCAACCGATCTGGGATTGGTTCCGCTCGCAAAATCAACTTTGCCAGCAAAAGAATTGGCATTGATGGTACCACTGCTTGTGAACGTAACCAAAAAGGGTTTGCCGGAATACGCGAGTAAGTTATTGGCGAGAACAGTAATCGGTTGATAAGTTGCACCTATTGGTACCGTCACCGTAAGTGAAGTTGCGCTAGCCGCAGATACTGAAGCTTGGGTCGCTCCAAAGAACACAATATTGTTTGCCGGGGTCGGATCGAAGTTGGTGCCTGTGATTGTCACTGAAGTTCCCACGGGTCCTGTCGTAGGTGTAAATGAAGTAATCGATGGAACCGGTGGATTCGCCATCTGATTCCTCAGAATAGAAATTTGATTGGTACTTATATTGGTGTTATCCACGGTGACCAGATCCGCAAGTCCATCAAGATCAAGATCTGCACCCAACACGCCACCAGGGCCCGCACCTGTTGAATAAACATGTGGCGCTTGAAAATCAGTCAGCAACAATGCACCCGGAGTCGCAACGTTCTTGTACACGGACACATTGGAATTATCGCGGCTTGTGACTACGAGTTCCGGCTTAGCATCGCCGTCAAGATCGATCAGGCGTCCGGTCGGATTCGGGGGACCCGCGATGCTGATGCTTGTTGTAAAGTCAGTCTGCGATAAAACACCACCTGAGTTAGAATTTCTAAAGATGGTAATGTTGCTGTTTGATGATGCAACAATGATATCCAACTTACCATCTCCGTCAGCATCACCTACTGAGAGATAGTTCACTGGTCCCGTGGTCAGCGTAAATGCAGTGGCAAGTTGTAGGCTGCCACTTGATTGATTCTCCTGAACCTGAATATCTCCATTCGGACTACCTACCAAAACATCAAGCTTTCCATCGGCGTTTAGATCCGCAATAGCAACGCTGTTCGGCGCCAGCCCTGACGGGAAATTAACCGGCGCTGCAAACGACCCCGCCGTGATACTGCCGGTTGAGCCATTATTTAATAAGACCGAAAATGTCGTTCCGGAGCCTCCACCATAATTAGTAACCACAACATCTGGCTTACCATCTCCATCCAGGTCGCCCGTTGCTAGGCCGTATGGATTGTTTCCCACCGAAATTGTTGCAGCTCCGGTAAACGTACCTGAGTTGATGACTCCAGCCGTTTGTTGGTTCCTGTAAATCGTAATTGAATTGTCAGCAAAATTTGTTGTGATCAAGTCGGCCCAGCCGTCACCGTCGATGTCATTCAAATCGAGTCCAGTAGGTTGATTGCCAACATTGAAATTCTGGAAAGACGCAAGTGAACTTCCCGTCAAACTACCCGTGACAAAGTTGTTCTTGAATACAGATACTTTTCCCGCAACGTTGTCTGCGACTGCTATATCAGGTTTCCCATCGTGGTCGATGTCCTTAATGGCATATCCGGTAGGGTATTGATCAGTAGAAAACTCAACACTTGGCGAAAGAGATGCTGCGCTAAATATGCCTGATGTGGTGAAAGTCGGACTAAAGAATGATGATGATAGTCCAGTTAATCCATTTGTGGTAACGCTTACGGGTGAATACGTGGCGCCTGGCGGAACAGTCACTGTGAGTGTCGTGTTGGAAGCTGCGGACACCGTAGCGATTGTCGCGCCGAAATAGACAACATTGTTTGCGGGGGTCGGATCGAAGTTAATACCTGTGATTGTAACAGAGGTACCGACAGGACCAAATGCTGGCGAGAAAGAAGTAACAACCGGAGGTGGAGCTGACCACAACAGGACGCTGATATCGTTGGCGTTGTTATTAGCCGTGGCTATATCTGCCTTACCATCATTATTAAAGTCAGCAGAAATAATTGAAATCGGGAAAGCACCGACCGCAAAAACAGAAGTCCCATTAAAATTGCCTGCGCCGTCGCCCAATCGGATGCTGACATCATTTGAATTAATGTTAGACGTCGCCAGATCAGCTTTTCCATCGCCATTAAAATCTGCCACGACCACCGAAGCAGGTGAATTGCCCACTGGGACAGCGGTGCTTCCTGAGAAATTGCCCGCCCCATTATTAAGCCGAACACTTATGGAATTAGTACCACCGCTTACAGCTGCAAAGTCATCATTACCGTCCCCATTGAAATCACCAATCGCAATCGACGAAGGTGCGGACCCCACAATAAATGAAGAAATTCCTGAGAATCCCCCAATGCCGTCGCCGAAACGAATACTCACGTCGCTTGAACTATTATTTGCAGTTGCGAAATCAATATTCCCATCATTATTAAAATCACCGAGTGCGATCAGGTATGGCGTTGTTCCAACTGATACAATACCATTTGACGTGAAGCCGCCTGTCCCATTCCCCAATAGAATACTCACATTGTTAGAGGAATTATTGGCAACGGCCAGATCCATTCTGCCATCTTTATTAAAATCGCCGCTAACGAGTGATATGGGGCCCACGCCGGCATTGACTGACGGTGCCGGAATAAAGGAGCCAGCACCGTTTCCTAACTGGATGCTAACATCATTTGTCAAAAAATTGGCCGTTGCAAAATCTAGTTTGCCGTCAGAATCAAAGTCAGCCAGCGTAATACCAAGTGGAAGTTGACCACCACCAAGAGGCGCAGTGGTCATCAACGCAAATCCACCTGCCCCATCTCCAACCTGAATTGTCACATCGCTTGAACCAGAATTTGCCGTTATGAGATCCACTTTACCATCACCATTTACATCACCCGCAGCGACCGCGTTAATTCCGGCCCCTGCGGATACGGTTGACTTCCTATAATAAGGAGTTACCTGGGGGGAGGTGGTGATTGTAAATTGAGAACTGATGGCGGTGATGGAGCTAGCCTGCAAACCGGTAGTAACGTCTTGAATCACTATCGGTGCTATTGAAGTGGCACCTGGTGGCACCGTTACCGTCAGTGAAGTCGCATTCGCTGTTGTTGGAGCGACTCCGATTGCACCGAAATAAATCCTATTGTTTGCGGGTGTAATATTGAAGTTGGTGCCGGTGATCGTGACAGAAGTTCCGACTGGACCGGACAAAGGAGTAAAACTGGTTATCGTCGGTGGTGAATATGGTGTTATCGTGTTCCTTAAGACAGACACAAAGTTGCTCCCCACGTTAGCAACCGCAATGTCGGGCCTCGTATCTGCATCAAAATCAGCGATAGCAACGCCCAATGGATTCAGACCCGTTCCAAAATCGCGATGAGTTGCAAAATTGAAGTTGCCTGTTCCCGAGCTTGTATTCTTCAAAACAGACACAGTACCACTCGCATTGTTGGTCGGCACAACCAGATCTACTTTGCCGTCCCCATCGATATCAGTCAGAGAAACGATTACGGGGGTTGTCCCTGTATTGAAATCAATCTTACCAGCAAAGTTGATATTACCGGCACCAGTGCTCGTGTTTTGAAAAACTGAGATGCTATTCGCGGATTCATCGGCTGCTGCAAGATCATCCTTGCCATCGCCATCCAAATCACCTATGGCCACGGACCATACCGTTGAGCTGGCCACAAAGTCTGACTTGGCCGCAAAGTTTATGTTGCCACTGCCGGTGCTGGAATTCCTCAAAACTGACACCGTCATGTCTGTATAGTTGGCGACCGCCAGGTCAGCTTTGCCATCACCGTCGACATCTCCGAAAGCAAGCACTCTTGGCGCAGTGCCTGTTGCAAAATCTAAGCTCGGTGCGACACTGATCGTGCCCGTTGTACTCGTATTTCGATACACGGAAATGCTATTCGCACCATTATTTGACACGGCAACATCAGGCTTGCCATCAAGGTCCAAATCTGTAAATACCAAGTGCCACGGCCCGGAAGCAGTTGTCACGTCTACACGCGGGGCGAAACTGATGTTGCCTGGACCAGAACTTGTATTTAGATAAAGCGAAAGCAAATTCGATGTTGTATGTATAACGCCGAGGTCGAGCTTACCATCCCCATCGAGGTCAGCGATTTTAATTGAAAAAGGATTGACACCAGTCCCAAGATTCACAGCTCCGCCAAAACTTATCACCCCAGGTCCGGTGCTGGTATTTCTGTAAATGGACACCGAAGAGATGCCGGGCACCAAGGCTGCGAAGTCGGATTTTCCATCTCCGTCAAGGTCGCCGGCTGCCACTGCATAATTAGTTGCGGCTGTGCCAATATCAACTTTTGGCGCAAAGGCATTGGCATTAACAACGCCAGATGTTGGGAACGTTACGATGAATGGTTCTGCTGAGTAGCCAAGGAGGCCATTTACGAGAACAACGATGGGCTCATAAGTCGATCCTGTAGGGACAGTTGCCGTGATTGATGTGTTCGTGCTGGCAGTAACCACCGCCTTCATCGTACCGAAGTACACAATATTATTTGCCGGCGTCGGATCGAAGTTGGTCCCGGTGATCGTGACAGAAGTTCCAACGGGGCCACTCAGCGGCGCGAAACTCGAGATTGTTGGAGGGAACTGGAACACGCCTGTGTTACGCAACACGGAAACATTATTGCTGGTGAAATTCCCTTCCACAAGATCGGGAAGATTATCGCCGTCAAAATCCGCGATGGCTACACCGCTGGGGCCTGTACCCGAAACAAAATTTACCCTGTTCCTAAAATTGACATTGCCGGGTGTACCATCGTTCTGATAAACCGAGAGCACGTTATCGGTGTTCGCAGATGCAAGGATGTCCAGCTTACCATCTCCATTGAGATCAGATAGTGCTACGCCATAAGGGATGACGCCCGTAGGCAAATCAACTTTTGTAGCAAAGTTCAAATTACCGGGCCCCGAACTATTATTTAATAAAACAGACAGCGTGTTGCTATTTCGATTAGGAACAACAAGGTCGATTTTTCCATCGCCATCAACATCGCCGACAGCAAGGATATAAGGCCCTGATCCGGTTGTAAAGTCAGCCTTTGCAGCAAAGTTGATATTGCCGGCACCGGTGCTTATGTTCAGAAAAACTGATACGGAACTGCCGGCTGTAAAATTTGTGGCGACGATGTCGAGTTTTCCGTCACCATCAAAATCTGCAACTGCTGACGACTGTGGTCCACTCGCAGTAGGGAAATCTACCTTCGTTGCAAAATTGATGTTACCCGGGCCCGAGCTTGTATTTTGAAAAACTGAGATCGACGAACTTCCATTGTTGGGTACGACCATATCAAGCTTGCCATCACCATCAAAGTCGCCGATCGATACATGCTGCGGCGTAGCTCCCGATGTGAAATCTACTTTAGCAGCGTAGCCTACATTACCGGCGCCAGTGCCTGTATTTCTGAATACCGATACACTGGTGCTTCCATTGTTGGGAGCTGCCATGTCCAGCTTGCCGTCTCCGTCAAAGTCACCGAAGTTTACATACCTCGGGAAAGACGCTGTTGCAAAGTCAACCTTTGGATCGTAGTTGATGTTCCCCACACCGCTGCTTGCATTGCGAAGGATGGAAATAGAATTAGAACTCCTATTAGCAGTCGCCAGATCTACTTTACCGTCACCATCTACATCCGCTACCCCTACTGCCCATTCCTGGGTGCCGCCCGTAAAATCGATCTTGGGTGCAAAAGTATTTCCGCTGATAAGCCCGCCACCTGGGAAGGTTACAAGGAATGGAACCCTGCTTTGCGCAACCATGGCATTCGTGTTAACTGTGATCGGTTGATAGGTCGCGCCCGCGGGTACCGTGACCGTTAAACTTGTGGCAGTGGCTGCGGATACTGTAGCTTTGGTTGCTCCGAAGTAAACGCGGTTATTGATCGGCGTCGTATCGAAGTTGGTGCCGGTGATAGTTACTGAGGTACCTACGGGACCTGATATTGGAGTGAAAGAAGTGATTGATGGCGGCAATATTTCCCCGATCGTATTTCTGTAGATTGAAACGGTATTGTCATTGTAGTTCGTAACCAGCATCTCAGGCTTTCCATCACCATCCACATCACCGATCGCCGTCCCATAAGGATAGTTTCCGGTAGAAAAATTTATCCGCGAGAATGAACTGGCATTGAATGGACCCGGACTGCTTGCATTTCTGAAGACGGAAACTGTGTTGCCTCCGGAGTCGGTAATAATAAATTCAGGTTTTGCATCGCCGTCCAGGTCTCCGATCGAAACAACCCCCAGTGATGTACCACCGACGGTGTAGTCAACATTAGCTGCAAATGAGCCTGCAGTAAGCACACCTGTGCTACTGATATTCCGAAAGACCGAGACAGTTCCACTCGTTTGATTCCCATTAACTATGTCAGGCTTTCCGTCACCATCCAAATCACTAATTGCAACACTAAATGGAGTCACGACCCCGTTAAGAACAACCGGCGCCGCTAATGAAGAAACTGTGATTGAACCTGACGTGCTTGTATTCTTATAGACATACAGCGTATTGCTGGCGTAATTTGCGACAGTTAGGTCCGGCTTACCGTCGTTGTCAAGGTCTCCAAGCGCAACGTGGTTAGGGAACGATCCGGTCGCGAAGTCCACTTTTGTTGCGAAAGAGCTGGCGGTGATTGAACCTGGGCTGCCGATGTTCATCAATATTGAAATACTGGAACTTCCATTGTTACCCACGATAATATCCGCTCTGCCATCGCCGTCTACATCACCAACCGCCGACCCAAACGGATTTGTCCCAGCGGTAAAGTCTACTCTCGCCGCCAACGAGCCTGCATTGATAGAACCGACACTACTGATGTTCCTGAAAATTGAAACAACGTTGGCCCCGAAGCCCGGCACAACGATGTCAAGCTTTCCGTCGCCGTCAACATCTGCAATTGTCGGATTCCGCGGAGTGGCCGCCGTGGTAAATTGAACTCCCGCGGCGAACGATCCTGCCGAGATTGAACCGGAAATGCTTGTGTTCCTGAATACCGAAATGGAGTTGCTGGTGTTGTTGGTGACCACAACATCAGATTTTCCATCTCCATCAATATCGCCTAAGGCGACAAAGTGATCACCAACTCCTGTGGCGAAGTTTACTCCAGGGGCGAAGGATGTCACACTGTTGATTCCGGGGCCGCCTGCGAATGTGACGGCGAACGGTTGTGAAGAATAAGCCTGGAGTCCGTTGGTCAGCACAGTAATGGGCTGATAGGTTGCCCCCGAGGGTACGGTCACTGTCAGGCTCGTGGCAGATGCAGCACTTACACTGGCTTTTGTGGCGCCGAAGTAAACGATGTTGTTTGTGGGTATAGGATCGAAGTTGGTGCCTGTGATGGTTACGGAAGTACCGACCGGTCCCGCCTGTGGAGTGAAAGATGCAATTGTTGGAACTGGTACTGACGCCCACAATGCAATCGTCACATTGTTGGAGTTGAGGTTTGCCGCAGCAATGTCTGCCTTGCCATCATTATTAAAGTCGCCCACGACAAAAGAAATTGGGTTGGTGCCCGCGGCGATTGAGCTGGTGCCAGAGAAGTTGCCGGCCCCATCGCCCAATAGGATACTGACATCATTTGAATCCTGATTGACAGCCGCGAGGTCAGTTTTTCCATCTCCATTAAAATCTCCCAGCAACACCATGTAAACTGTGGATCCTGCACTTACCGTATTGCTGCCTGAGAATCCGCCAACACCATCACCGAGTCGAATGCCGAGGTTGTTTGATGCTCCATTGGCTGTGGCAATATCTGTTTTTCCGTCACCATTAAAATCGCCGAGTGTTACAGAGTACACCGTCGTTCCCATGGTCACGGACGTGCTCCCTGAAAAACCTCCCGCACCATCACCAAATCGCAAAGACACGTCGTTCGAATTGATATTTCCAATTGCCAGATCCAATTTTGCATCGCCATTTAAATCTGCGACGGCTATGGAATGAGGTTGCGTTCCAGCAGGAATTGTAGTCGTCCCGAAGAATCCACCTAAACCATCTCCTAAGCGTATGCTTACATCATTCGAAATATGATTTGCCACGGCAAGGTCCATGATGCCATCGCCGTTAAAATCCTCGACGGCAACGTATGAGGGGCTCGTTCCTGCACTCACGGCAGCACCCAATGTAAATCCACCGGCACCGTCACCTAACCTAATGCTGACATCATTTGAGGCATTGTTGGCAGTTGCAAAATCAGCCTTTCCATCGCCATTGAAATCACCGACCGCGATCGACCAAGGCGTGGTTCCCACGCCAACTGACGTCGATCCAGTAAATCCACCTGCTCCATCGCCAAGTCGAATGCTAACATCATTCGAATCACGATTTGCTGTAGCTAAGTCAGCTTTGCCATCGTTGTTAAAATCGGCAGTAGCGATTGCGTAAGGAACAGTTCCAACACCCACCGTCGACGTTACATAATATGGAGAGACCACAGGTGTATTTGTCACGGTAAACCGAGGCGTTGAACTATTCGCACTGCTGCCCTGGGTGCCGGTAAGAATATTCTGGACCAGCAGCGGCGTAATCGAAGTTGCCCCAGGGGGCACGATAACTGTCAAAGAGTTGGCGCTTCCCGCCGTAGGTATTGCCTTAATCGCACCGAAGTAAACTATGTTGTTGGAAGGCGTCGGATCGAAGTTGGTACCGGCAATCGTGACAGAAGTTCCAACGGGGCCTGACGTGGGTGCAAACGAAGTGATCGTCGGAGGAGGCGTCGGCACCCAGAGCAAGATACTGGCGCTTCCTGAATTGTTATTTGCAACGGCCAAGTCTGCCTTACCATCGCCGTTGAAATCGCCAGCGGCAATCGAAGTTGGCGCATTTCCATTCGGACTCACTGAGATGTATGTTGATCCGGAGAACCCACCGAGCCCATCACCCACTCTGATGCTTACACCATTTGTTCCTGCATCGGCCGTGGCAAAATCTGCCTTTCCATCGCCATTAAAATCTCCCACTGTCACCCAATACGGAGATGCAATCGGGATGTCCGTTGTTCCCGTAAAACCACCCAGACCATCACCCAACCTAATGCTCACGCTGTTGGAATTACTGTTCGCAACAGCGAGATCAACTTTGCCATCGATATTGAAATCGCCGACTGCAATAGAAGAAGGAGATAATCCCACGGCGACCGATGGGCCAACAGAGAATCCACCCAAGCCATCTCCCAGACGGATCGTAATCGAAGACCCTGCAACAATGGCGAGGTCTAACTTATTATCTCGGTTGAAATCAGCAGTTGTGAACGCAAAAGAAACCGTACCACCAACATTGAATGAACTAGTTCCTGAGAATCCTCCCAATCCATCTCCTAACCGGATGTGCACATCGAAAGCCGCCGTGCCCACAACAAAGTCTAATTTTCCATCGCCGTTGAAATCACCAATTGCAATTGCCGATGGATTTATTGCGATCGGCACCGAAACCGCGCTAGAGAATCCTCCCGAGCCATCTCCTAAGGCAATACTCGCGTCACCAGATCCGTAATTTGCGGTGACAAAATCTGACTTCCCATCTCCATTAAAATCCCCAATTGCAATTGACTGTGGGAGATTTCCAACCGATATCGTTGTGCTTCCTGTGAACCCTCCGAGGCCGTCGCCAAGACGGATGCTTACATCATTTGAAAATTGATTCGCGGTGGCGAAATCCGATTTACCATCCCCGTTGAAATCCGCAATCGCAATTGATTTTTGTGCGGTTCCCATTGCCACGGATGAGAGGTTATACTTCAATGCCACCACAGGTGAAGTGGTCACCGTAAACATTGGCGTTGCGCTGGTAAGTGAACTCGCCTGCAATCCCGTAACCACATCCTGAACAATAAGTGGCGTAACGGAGACCGCGCCAGGCGGCACCGTGACTGTAAGCGATGTCGAAGAGGCGCTATTCACGGTGGCCTTCGTCGCACCGAAGTAGACAGTGTTATTTGCAGGTGTTGGATCGAAGTGAGCGCCGGTGATGGTAACTGATGAGCCAATCGTACCTGAGGTCGGTGTGAAAGAGTTGATAACAGGCGGTCCTACTACGGTGTTGCGTAGTATCGACAAGGTGTTGGTAGTTTGCGCTGCCACGACAATATCTGCCCGACCATCGTTGTCGAGGTCACCCGTGGCGATACCCGTGGGTCCAGATCCAGTTGCAAAGTTCACCACCGCTGCGAAGCCTATGTTTCCCGGGCCAGTCGTCGTATTCTTAAATACTGACGCCGCATTACTGCCTGAGCTTGATGCAGCGATATCTGCATTGCCATCACCGTCGAGGTCTGCAATGGTAATACCAACAAAAGGTGTGGCGGTAGCGAAATCAGCATGCGCCGCAAAATTTATGTTACCTGGCCCGCTGGAGAAATTCCGCAACACAGAGACGACATTGCCAGTGTTCGCAGCGACAGCGATGTCTGCTTTGCCATCGTTATCGAGGTCACCGATTGAAATACCCTGCGGCCCTGTTGCTGTTGCAAAATCAACCTTCGGTAAAAATGAAACACTACCCGAACTGCTTGTATTGAGAAATACCGAAACGGAATTAGAAGTAGTATTCGCGACCGCGAGGTCCATCTTTCCATCGTTGTCAAGATCACGTGCTTCCACACTGAATGGACCCGTGGCCGTTATAAGATCTACCTTGCTTGCAAAACTTATGACACCGGGACCTGTACTGGTGTTTCTCAGGACCGATACGGTGTTTGAGCTGAGATTGGAAAGTGCAATATCGACACGGCCGTCACCATCAAAGTCGGCAACAGAAGCCGAACGTGTACCAGCGCCCGTAGGATAATCAATACTTGATGCCAGGCTTGCATTGCCAGGGCCACTGCTTGTATTGCGATAGACTGAAACACCTGTAAGGTTTGGAACAGCGAGGTCAAGTTTACCGTCACCATCAAAGTCACCGAGGGTCACCAACCTTCCTCCTCCAGTTCCAAAGTCGACCTTTGGTGCAAAGCTGATGCTTCCGGGCGTTATTGTCGTGTTAAGATAGATCGACACAGGTACACCGCCCCCTAGATTTGTTCCGGCGATATCAACCTTACCATCGCCGTCAAGGTCGCCCAATGCAACACCATACGGAGTGGTACCGGCAGTGACATCCTGCTTGGGCGCAAACGAGTTCGCGTCGACTCCGTTCCCTCCGACAAAAGTGACAATGTATGGTGCACTCGAATACGCAATCAAGCCGTTAACCAAAACTGAAATCGGACGGTACGTTGCGCCCGACGGCACTGTCACTGTCAGGCTTCCGGACGTAGCTGCGGTGACGGTAGATTTTGTTGCGCCGAAGTATACAATGTTATTTGCAGGTGTAAGATCGAAGTTGGTGCCTGTAATGGTAACAGATGTACCGACTGGACCGGAACTTGGTGAGAAAGTCGTAATCGTCGGAACTGCGCTTAAGCCTAAATTGTGATAGATCGAAAGATTGGCGCCAGAATAATTTGAAGCAACAACATCAGGTTTGCTATCACCGTCCAGGTCGCCAACAGCAAGGCGGACGGGCTGTGACCCTGCCGGGAAATCAATATTTGATGAAAATGAAATCGTACCCGGGACGCTATTGTTCTTTAAGATAGAGATGTTATTGCCCGGCAAGTTTGCCGTTGCCAGGTCTGCCTTACCATCTCCATCTATGTCACCGAATGAGAGACCGACGGCACCACTTCCTGCAGTGAAAGTAAGGGGTGCAGCAAACGAAGCAGCAGAAAGTGATCCGGGTGTACTTTGGTTTTTCAAAATCGAAACGCCATTGTTGCCGGTTACCGCAATATCGGGTTTACTGTCTCCGTCGAGATCGCCCACCTTTACAACTCCCACGCTAATGCCCAAAACCAAGTCAATACCAGCGGAAAAAGATGAAGCTGTTAGCGCACCACCTGTGCCTAAATTCCTAAACACGGATAGCGACTGACTGTTGGTATTTGCAGAAATGATGTCGGGTAATCCATCCCCATCGATATCTGCAGTTGCTACGGACATTGGCTGTGAACCGGCCGTCAACGTAAAGGGGGCCGCAAAAGAATTTACGCCGAGATTACCTGGGGAAGATGTATTAACATAAATGGTGATCGAGTTGGTTCCAAAATTTGCGACGGCAATATCCAATCTGCCATCTTGATTCAAATCACCGAGACTGATTCCGAAAGGATTGGTTCCCGTGCCAACAGGCAATACATATTCCGCAGTGAACGATCCCGAAGTGAGGGAACCTACGGTGCTTGTATTCCTAAAAACAGAAACTGTATTGGCGTTATAATTGGTTACTGCCAGGTCGGGTTTACCATCTCCATCCAGATCACCAACACCAATTTCCGTAGGAAATCCACTTCCTGATAACGTCACACGTGGACTGAACGAGCTCGCATCCACAGTTCCCGTAACACTGATGTTTCTGTACAACGAGATCGTATTGTCCTGTTCATCAGGAATGACCAAATCGGCTTTGCCATCGCCATCCAGGTCGTGGATGACGACACCATAAGGTTTGTTGCCTGCAGAAATGTTGACTTGAGGGGAGAATGTGGAAGCATAGATGCTGCCCCCGGTAAATGTTACGTCAAATGAAGCAGCCGACAATGTGGTGTATCCATTAACCTCAACACTGAGTGGAGAATAGGTTGATCCTACCGGAACGGTGACAGTCAGACTTGTTACCGAGGCGGCAGTGACGGTGGCACGTGTCGCACCGAAATAGACAATATTATTTGCAGGTGTAGGATCGAAGTTTGTTCCTGTGATGGTGACAGAAGTACCAATTGGTCCGCTGGTCGGCGTGACGGTAGTTATGCTGGGCCCTGGCAGGTTGGTGTTAAGGAAAACTGAAATAGTATTTTCACTCGCGTTTGCCACAACGAGCTCAGGTTTATGGTCACCATCCAGATCACCTGCCGCAACATATTGAGGATTAATTCCGGCGTTGAAAGGAACAGCAGTTTGAAATGAACCATTGGAAATAATGCCCGCTGTTCCAATGTTCCTCAACACATATAATGATGTACCACCATTTTCTATCGTTGCTGTAAGATCAGTCTTTCCATCCCCGTCAAGGTCAGCGGCCGTTAACCCATAGCTACCATTGGCTGTTGGCAAATCAATGCGACCATCTAGGGAAGCGGCTGTGATTGCGCCTCCAACTCCTGAATTTCTCCAGACCGACACCAAGCCGGCTCCGTTGCTGGAAACAGCAATGTCAAGTTTATTATCTCCATCAAGGTCGCTGACGGAAATAATCTCAGGCTGATTGACCGCAAAATCAGTCTTCGTGCTGAACGAAGCGCCGTCGATCAATCCGATCGTAGTATTATTTTGATGAATTGAGAGCGTGTTTCCGCCTGTGCCCGATATAATAATTTCTGGTTTGTTATCTCCATTTATATCACCCGTCGCGACGTCAATGGGATTTATCCCAGTTGCAAAATCGACTGACGCAGCAAACGATCCAGCGTCCATTATCCCGGGCGTCGATGTGTTGTGCAAAATAGACGCGGTACCGGACAAGTACCCGGGTGCGATAATGTCAGGTTTGCCGTCTAAGTCGAGGTCAGTGGTTGCAAGGAAATACGGGTCACCGCCGACGGCGAAGTTGATTGCAGGAGCAAAAGAAGAACCATCAATGGTGCCCGGTGTTGATGTGTTCCTTAATACTGAAATTGAATTGCTACCATGGTTTGAAACTGCAATATCAAGTTTGCCATCACCGTCAAAATCCGCGACAACAACGCTGTATGGCTGTGATTGAGCGGCAAACTCCACTTGCGTATTCGTGAGTGACCCCAGGGTGCTTGTATTTCGGAAGACACTGATCGTGTTCGCCGATTGATTCGTAGCCACGATATCTGTCACTCCATCTCCATCGAAGTCCGCAAGGGCCACCCCAGTACTTGCACCGCTTTTGGTAAAATTCTGTGGCGGAGCGAAAGACCGTGTGCTGATTGAATTGCTGCTTGGAAAAGTCACATCAAATGAGCCGGCAGAATAACCCGTATTCCCTGCTACTGTAACGCTGATTGGTTTTTGGGTGGCACCTGATGGCACTACTACGGTCAGGCTGTTCGCAGAGGCTGCAGTGACATTGGCCCGGGTTGCTCCGAAATAGACTACGTTATTTGACGGCGTTGAATCAAAGTTGGTGCCATTGATAGTCACTGACGTTCCAACAGGCCCACTTGCCGGACTAAATGAAGTAATAGTCGGTATTGGAACGACGGTTTGATTTCTGAAAAATGCCAATTGATCATTGTAAACTGTGGCAACCACATCCACTTTACCATCTCCGTCGAAATCTGCAATTGCGGGACTTACCGTTGAGTCTAATGTGTTTAGCTGGATTGCAGACGCAAAAGATCCCGCATTCAAAATGCCAGTTGTGAAGGTGTTTTTCAAAACAAAAACTGCGCTCGACGCCTGACTATCAAGGATTATGTCCGGCTTGCCGTCACCATTAATGTCGCCCACAGCCACATTTTGTGCATAAACACTTGGGCCAACAATGGAAAAGTCAAATGGTGTACTAAACGAAGACGCTGAGAGAACGCCCGTATACTGGTTCAGCAATATTGTTGCACCATTGGTACTTCCGCCTTGCGGAAACGCGAGATCTAACTTGCTGTCTCCATCAAAATCCGCCGCAACAATGTTAGCTCCGTAGGTGGTATTTATTCCAGTAATATCGATTTTTGGATCGAATGATGACGCGTTAAGAATACCCAACGACGACACATTTTTGAAAAGTGAAATTGAATTGAGATTCACCGTCACGATCTCCATTTTTCCGTCACCATCCAGATCGGCCAGATCAATACCTTTCGGTCCTGAATCGCAGGTCAATGTGACGCGCGGCGCGAACGCGAGTGCAGCAATAGAACTCACGTTTTTCAAAATTGAGACTTCGCTCGAACCGAAATCCACGCTGACAATTTCCGGCAAGCCATCCTGATCAAGGTCGCCAATTGAAACGGCCCCAAAGAAAAGTCCCGCCGCAAAATTCATTTCCAAATCAAAAGCAATCGATCCGGGAGAGCTCATATTGCGGAGGACAAAAATTCCATACGTCGGCCCCTGGTAAGAACCGACGATATCAAGCTTACCATCGCCATCCATATCTGAAGCAGCGATATCAACCGGACCGCTTGAAACCGGGATATCAAATCTTGTTTGATTAATGTTCCCTGGTGTGCTGATGTTTCTGAATATGGAAATATTGTTGCTGCCACTGGTAGACGCCATGTCTGGCTTCCCGTCTCCGTCGAAATCCGCGACCGTCGATTTCGTTCCGCCCCCGACAAATCCAACGGTGTTAAATAGGTCAGGCGAAGCAAAATTTGCGGCAGTAAACGTTGCGCCATGAGTAAACGTAACATCAAACGCTGATGAAGACGCACCAGTCGATCCGGTTACGGTCACAGTAATGGGCTCGAATGTGGCTCCCACCGGCACAGTAGCAGTCAAAGTCGTTGGCGACGCGGTTGTAACAGTTGCACGCGTTGCTCCGAAGTACACAATGTTATTTGCAGGTGTTGGATCGAAATTTGAGCCACTAATTGTTACCGAGGTTCCGACAGCACCGCTCTTTGGTGCAAAGTCAGCAATCACGGGGGGCGTCGGAGCTGCCTGATCTTGCAAAACAAAAAAGTTACTGTTACTCAAGTCGGTAACAACAATGTCGGGCTTACCGTCACCATCAATGTCACCGGTAACAACATCGTTACTACCACCTCCGGGCACAGAAAAATCAACGCTGGCAGCAAAAGATGTAGCATCGATTACACCTGTAGTGCTTTTATTTCTCAATACTGAAAGAATAACAGATGTTTGACCCGAGGTCACGATGTCTGCCTTGCCATCTCCATTGAAATCGCTGGTTGCCATTGCGAAGGCCGACCCACCGACCGGGTAAGACGCTGCATTCACGAGGCTTCCTGGATTAATCGTTCCAGCGGTACTCACGTTTTTGAAAACGGTGACAGCATTGATTGCGTAGTCGGCCACTGCGATATCGATCTTACCATCACGGTCAAAATCGGCAGTGACTATCTCACGGGGATCTGCCACTCCGCCGAATGACACCACCGACTCGAACGATGTCAGCGAAATGGTCGGGTTTCCGGTTCCACGCAACAGACTTATTCCCCCACTAGCCAGTCCTGCGACAATATCTATGTTGCCATCGCCGTCGATATCCGCTGCACGAATGTTTACTGGAGTACCTCCAGTGGGCAGTGTAACATCTTGCACAAGCGAAATATTACCGGGGGTGCTTAAGTTCTTCATCACAATTACACCGCCGGCTGTTTGATCGGTCACGAAGAAGTCCAACCTTCCGTCCTTGTCAGGATCCCCAATTGCAATGTCATACGGAACACCCAAGCCAAAGCTCGACAACGGGGCGAAACTCAGGTTGCCCGGCGTTGAGGTGTTTCTATGCATGCTTATGTATCCTGCCCCATATTGGTCAAGTATGATATCAAGACGTCCGTCGCCGTCGAGATCGTGAAGGAGCACGCGGTCTACAGTGCTGTACGCGTTAACCAGTGTCGGGGACGCAAATGATGCAGCAGAGATGGTACTCGTGCTTTCGACGTTCCGATATATTTTGGCAACAGCGTTATTGGCTACGCCCGTGACAAGATCCAGTTTACCATCTCCATCGAGATCACCCAAGGCCGCAGAATAGGGAATGTCCGCATCGGGAAAGGTTACGGCCGAACGAAACGTGTTTGTAGTAATTGTGGTACCGCCGGAGAAAGTAAGATTAAAGTTTTGCGTTGAGACAGCCGTTAGATTTGATGTAGTTACTGTGATCGGCGTATAGGACGCTCCTGCTGGAACTGTTACCGTCAGGCTTGTGATCGATGCTGCTGTAACCGGTGCCTTTACGCCACCGAAATACACTATGTTATTAGATGAAGTCGGATCGAAGTTGGTACCACTGATCGTTACGGACGTTCCGATGGGGCCACTGGAAGGAGAAAACGAAGTTATAGATGGCGCGTGTGCGTTGAGGAACACGCTGGCATTACTCGCATTTGCATTCGCGGTAACAAAGTCTGCGCGACCGTCTCCATCAAAGTCGCCAGTGGCCATTGAAAATGGAGAATTTCCTGTTCCGATTGTTTGATTCGCACCAAAACCTCCGGCGCCATCACCCAGTAGTATAGAAACGTCATTGAAGCCGATATTCGAAGTGGCAATATCCGCTTTTCCATCCCCGTTAAAGTCGGCAACCACCAGCGCGTATGGGATTGAACCAATGTTTACCGGAATTGAGGCATTAAAATTTCCTGTGCCATCGCCGAATAGAACACCCAGCGCATCTGTTCCCTGATTAGCAACAGCAATATCAATTTTACCATCTCCATTAAAATCACCAATGCCAAGAGAAACGGGCGTACCTCCGAATCCAAATGTCGGACCGGAAGAAAATCCACCACCACCATCGCCGAACCAAATGCTGATATCGTTGGCCGCAAGTCCGGCAACCGCAAGGTCTATTTTTCCATCGCTGTTAAGATCGGCGGCAACGAGAGCAGAGGGTTTCACGGTGCTGGCAATCGTAGTAGTGCCTGAAAATCCACCCAACCCATCTCCCAACCTGATACTCACATCACCAACAAAGCCTCCACCATTCCCAGAATTGCCCGAAGCAAAATCGAGTTTTCCATCACCATTAAAATCAGCAACAGCGATCGATCCAGGAACATCTCCAACACTGATGTTTGTTGGCGCAGAGAAAGATCCGGTGCCGTCGCCCAGGAGCACACCGATGCTGTTTAAATTATAATTGGTGGTAGCCAAATCTGCTTTTCCATCACCATTGAAATCGGCGGTTGTAATGAATGTGGGGTTATCTCCCAGGGTTGCTGAATTGCCACTAAATCCGCCATTACCATCACCCAAGCGAATACTTACATCGCTTCCGCTGAAATTTGCAACCGCGAAATCAGCTTTACCATCATTGTTGAAATCATCAACCGCAACTGAATATGGATTATTTCCAGCCGCGACGTCCGTTCTCCGGTAATTCGTCACCACGGTTGGAGAGATCGTAACGGTGAATTGGGGTGTCGTAGTAGTAATGGTACTGGCTTGCAAATGAGATGTGATATCGAGTACCACAATTGGCGAGACTGAGGCTGCTCCCGGCGGAACGGTGACTGTCAATGAAGTCGTGCTGCCGGAAGTTGGTATCGCTTTTATCGCGCCGAAATAAACGAAGTTGTTCGCGGGGTTAGCATTAAAATTATTTCCGGAGATAGTGACGGAAGTACCAATGGGTCCGCTGGTGGGGGAAAAGAATGTGATGGCGGGTGTAAAGGCCAGTGGCGCTACAGTGTTTTGCAGCACAGAAAAATTACCATCGTCAAAATTAGCAACCACAAGTTCTGGCTTGCCATCGTTGTCGACGTCACCCGATGCGATGTAATCGGGTGAGTTGCCAACTGAAAAGTTCACTCTGCTTGCAAGAGATCCGCTTCCAAATGGACCAACACCAATATTTTCAAACACAGATATGGTAGTCTCATTTTCATTGGCCACTGCTATATCCGGTTTGCCATCGCCATTCAGATCGTCAACCAGCAATCCCTGAGGTGAGGTACCACCAATGGTTGCACCTACATTAAATATGAACGGCGTGGTAAATGAACTGGGATTAAATCCCCCACCAGAACTATTATTACCAAGTACATAAATTGACGGCAGTGATTTGTCAGGTAGAATCAATTCAGGTTTGCCATCCGCATCAAGATCTTCAGCCAGAACGATGGTTGGATTTCCAACCAGGTAGTCCACTTTCGGCTGGAACGATCCTGACGTGATTGAGCCAGCGATGGCAACATTTCGCAGTATAGAAACGGAGTTGTCACCGTAATTCGCTACAGCCACATCTTGCTTTCCATCACCGTCGAGATCTCGTATTGTGGCAAATATTGGGTTGAGCCCAGTTACAAAATCAACGTTCGTGGCAAATGAGTTGACGACTATTGCACCAGGTGAGCTCACATTTTTGAGCACTGAAATAGTTCCCGCCAAATAATTCGCAGTAACCAAATCAGGTTTGCCGTCACCATCTATATCACCCGACGCCACGCGAAGTGGCGCAGCGCCAGTCGCGAAAAAAACAGGTGACTCAAAAGACAGAGTGCCTGGAGTGCTGATATTTCTAAAAACAGCAACTGCATTTCCATTTTGATTCGTTACTACTATGTCTTGTTTCCCATCGCCGTCTAAGTCGGAAACCGCAAGGCCTACAGGATGATTCAATCCACCCAAATCAACCGCAGCAGCGTACGAACCGGCATTGATCATACCAATTGTGCTCGTGTTCCGGAAAATTGAAATTGTGTTTGCAAATACATTCGATTCGACTACATCATTTTTGCCATCACCGTCAAAGTCGGCTAAAGCAATATCAATGGGACTTCCAGAGGCTCCAAAGTCGACGCGTGGACCAAATGATCCTGTACCGATGGAAGTACTGCTTGGGAATGTGACATCGAATGGTATTGCCGAATAAGAAGTTCTGCCGGCGACAGTTACCGAAATAGGTTTGAATGTTGCGCCAGCTGGCACGGTTACATTCAAACTTGTGGCGGTTGCACCCGTTACGTTTGCCAATACACCGCCAAAGTAAACGGAGTTATTCAGCGCAGTCGGATCAAAATTATTTCCCGTGATGGTAACCGTCGTGCCAACTGGGCCACTGAGGGGTGTAAAATTTCCAAGGAATGGTATTGCGGGATAAACATCATTCTGATAAGCAGTTGCACTCAAGCCATTGATTCCATTCACAATGATGTCAGGGCGCTGATCACCGTTGAAGTCAGCCATGATTATTTCATTCCCGCCCTGGAACGCAACTTGTTCCTGGTTGAATCCGATCGTTCCGGGCGTACTGACATTCCTACCAACTGCTGTTACGCGATTGCCTGCAATATCTTCGGTTATGGCAAGGTCGAGCATCCCGTCACCATCCACATCACCCCATGCAGCATCTACTAATGTCCCTTGCAGAACGTAGTCAGGAGCTTGCGTGAATACAAAGGGTCCGGACCTTCGATAGATTGGAATACTGGTAAGGCCTGGCACAATGGCGAGCATGTCGACCAACCCGTCATTATCGAAGTCTCCTACGACAATGCGGGTAGCATTGCCGCCCACCGCACGCGCAGGAAGAATTTCATTGAACGAAACACTGTTGATCGTGCTTGTATTTCTGAAAGTATGGATCGCTCCGTCTGAATAAGCAATGGCCAGGTCAACCAGGCCATCAACATCAAAATCACCAGTGGCAATAACTAATGGAGTGGAGCCTGAAGTCAGTGTGAATGGTGATTGAGAGAAGCTGGTAGCATTGTCAAAAAACAAAACATTTGTCGAGCTGATTATACCAAGATCCAGTTTCCCATCACCATTCCAATCGCCCGTGGCTACCGTTCCTGATGCTCCTGATGGCACCGAATACACAATTTCAGCGCCCAGGGTACCGCTGTATCCGATGTGGATGTCAGAACCAGTAACATAAACGATATCCTGATACCCGTCGCTGTTAAGGTCAGCGATGGTCGGCCTTCCACTTGCCGCAAAGGATGGATTGGCTGTCCCGGTCGGAAACGCGAATGAATTTCCAAAGGAGCCGTTGATGAGTGTATTAATGCGTCCGATGTTCGCAACAATATCAGGAAGCATGTTTGCGTCGAGATCACCGACATTCATGTTCGAAGGTGCGTCGTCCGGTCCCGCGCCGAAATCTCCGCGGAACGTGAACGATCCAATACTTAGCAAGCTTCCGCCGGGAGCGAAGGTTGGTGTGAAGGGTACTGCCGAATCAACACTTCTTGCAGCATTGGTGTTCACGACCGTAATCGGCGAATAGGTTGCTCCAATGGGAACAATTACATCCAGTTGCGTGGCGGTTTCATTGGAGATGGTAGCGCGTGACGCTCCGAAAAAAACTACGTTCGCGCCTGGTGGTCCAAATCCAGTTCCGGTGATCGTTACGGTGCTCCCGGGCGCCCCGCTGATGGGCGTGAATAAACTAATTACCGGTGGCTTGACGATCATGGTGTTTTCAAACACAGCAATTGTTCCTCCCGCATGTTCGGAAACTATCAATTCGGGAGCACCATCGTTGGTCAGATCGCCGATTGCAATTGCTCGCGGCGTACTTCCCAATGGTAGCGACGCGGCTGTACCAAGTGAAGATCCATCGATCGTTCCGACCGAGGAGAGATTGCGGAGAACATAAACATTACCCAGCGGATCGGTAACTGCAACATCGGGTTTAGCATCGCCATCGAGATCTGCAACTCCTAATTGAAATGGCAGCGTTCCGGCGGGGAAAGCAACAACCGGAGCGAGAGATCCCGTGTTAATGGTTTGACTTAAGCTCTGATTCTTTAATATATACACATTGCCACTTTCTGCCGTCAGGATATCCGGCTTGCCATCAAGATCGATATCAGCGACAACTACGTGGCGCAAATTCGTACCGACAGGAAAATCAACTGGAACATCGAATATTCCCGCGATGACCCCGTTTGGGTAGAATGTATTGTGCACGATAGAAATTGTACTTCCGCTTACCGACACAAGATCTTTGAGCCCATCACCGTCGATATCCGCTATAGCAACATGAAATATGCTACTGGACACAGCAACACTTTCCGGCGCATCAAATGATCCTGAATTGATCGTTCCAGCAGTCGCATTATTTTTGAATATGTATATCGCGTTGCCTGTAAAATCTCCTGCGGCAATATCAGGTTTTCCGTCCCGGTCAATATCGTCGACCGCGAGCCCCTGCAGGCTGAGGCCACCAAAGAGATCTACGCGCGCCTCAAAGGATCCTGTGGTAATTGACCCCGGTGTAGCATTGTTTCTGAAAATTGAAACAGCGCCACCGGCATCCGACAACACAATGTCCTTCTTACCGTCTCCGTCCATATCCACCAACAGAATTGAATGCGGCTGCACGAGGCCCCCAAGTGTGGCCGAGAGACTAAAACGACTACTGTTAACTGAACCCGCGATTGCTGCGTTGCGATACACTGTTACGGAGTTCGCACCATTGTTCGCTGCAACCATATCAGCCCACCCATCGCCGTCGATGTCGCCGATTGCTACTCCCGTCGGCTGGAGATCGGTTGTAAAACCAACCGCAGGTGCAAATGACGTGCCGTCAAAAACACCGTTACTATTGAACGTCACATCAAAAGGGGTCGCTGACACGGCAGTCCGTCCATTCACTGTCAAAGTGATCAAGTCGTAATTCGCTCCAAAGGGCACTGTTACGTCCAAAGTTGATCCTAAAGAACCTGTAACTACCCCCTGGGTTGCGCCGAAATAAACTATGTTGTTCGCTGGAGTCGGGTCGAAACCAACACCGGTCAAGCTGACCGTACTTCCGACCGGACCACTCTTTGGTGAAAAATCAGTTATCGTTGGTGGCGCGGGATTGATCGTTACAGTAATCGTGAACGGTGAACCCGGGCACCCGTTATCGAAGCTAACTGGAGTGATTGTGTAAACGACATCAACTGGTGAAGATGAACCATTGTACCAGCCATCGTCATATATTTCATGATTGCCTTTCCCTGGCCCATTTGAGTCAGTGCCAAAAGTCTGCGTCAAAGGAGACGATACAACAATGTCTAAAAGATCGGGATTTGGATTGGGGTCCGAAGTCAAAATATCGATCGCCGTGTTCTGATTACTTACGATGGTTTTTGTAATCGGCACCCCAGCAGGCGTCCAATCGACATGCACCAGGATATTTTCGTTAGTGCCACCATTATATGTAACCTCTACCAAATAGTCGCCTCCGCCCTGGTCCCAACGGATCGTAACATTGTCATCATTCAACCCTCCTCCACCCACCACGGTTCCCCCCGATACTGTCCAGTTATAATCATTGAATCCAGAGGCGGACGCGGTATAAAGCTCGACGTTACTCTCACACGCATTGGCATTGCCATTGACTTGCGCCAGTGAGTCAATACTCAGAACCAGAACTATTGCAAATAAAAAAAACCGCGGGGCAAATGCGGTTTTAAAAGATCTTATCCTGGCAATTGGCGTAATGTTTTTTATCCAAAAACCCGCAGCAAAGAAAAAAGGGTCTGCAGGAAATTTTGACGTAGAAAATAGCCTTCCAGAAAAGCACCTTTTGATGCGTTCATTTAGATATATAACAAAACCATTACCGGTGAAAAATTCCATTGACAAGCGATCGTTCCATTTTTTGAAATGCAACCTGATCCCGCGATACCAACCCACAATAGAGGTGTGTAAACGCTAGCTCGTCAATGCGTAGTAAGTCTGTCTCAATGAGATTAAAGTCAACATGGCTTAGGTCGATTCTTATTTCTTTATGTGGATAAGGGGCGGCACTTAATTAAAAGCGCATGATAAGATAAATATTCAGTTTGACCGAACCTATCCACCCATGCATCTCTTTCGGTAGAATTTTTATCATCTATGATAACCAATGTATTAACGCGTATTCGCTCGAGTTTCGCTGCCACAATTCGCCAGCACGCTTCTTGCTGATTTACAATGTCTTACCTGAGTAAATCGCCGAAAAGGCATGGATGTTTGAAAGGTTCGCGCAATCAATGGCGTGTTATTGTATTGATTATCAGGTTACTAAGTCAATTACTTCACCTTAATTCACCGAATTTTCGCGATTTTCCGGCTGAAAATGGACCAACGATCGCTGTCCAACACCCGCGAAAAATATTTCTACTAAACGCCGGTTTTAGCTTTTTCAACCATTCATCGAAATATATACCATACCTACTGTATGCATCGCGCATGGCTCCATTGGCAACGGCCGATGACAACCACAACTATCATTAACCGACTTCACTCAGCAGAACGCGGGAAGTGTTTTCAATCTTTCGCTTGCAATAGAAAGTAATTAGGGCGAATTGTGTTGTGAATAATACAATCAGCGTAGCGGCGGCCAGCAGCATGTTTTGACGAGGCGGGAAACCTGTACCCAGCAACCCTTTTCCGTATACAGCACAAAGCTCATTCGTTAATAAGAAACAGATTCCGAATCCTATTGCAAAAGCAATCACATTCAGGATCATAAATTCCGTGCGGATAAGTCTGATAATACCGGAGCGGTCGCATCCAATCGATTTCAAAATACCAACTTCCGCCATTCGTTCCTGTATAGTGAGGTTCAACACGATCAGAATTCCCAAAAGGCCCACCACCATAGTGAATATTCCTGTATACTGAACTACGACGTACGTGGGCGCGAGGTGGTTTTCAAGTGAGGTCATCACATCTGAAGTAATCGAAGTCATGATGACGCCCATGCCTGCGTTCTTTATGATTGCATTCAGGCTATCGAGCGCGCCGTTGGCGATTTGATCCTTTGAAATACTAATAGCGATTGCACTGAATACCGCCAAAGGTTCTTTACTGAATTTATACATACCGCCCCCGGTTTGATCTTTAATTACACCGTTAAACCGGTATGACACTTTGGACCCATCTTTAAAAAAGAAATTGATTCTTTGGCCAATCTTCACATCTTCAAAATCTTCCGTCAGTCGTTGATTGACGTAAAAGCAATCGCCGCAATCACGATCAAGACTCCCACGCATCAAGAGTTCGTTTTTCATTTGGTAGTCAGGACCAAACGTCTGCATCACGGAGCTTTCGCGATAACCCTTCTTTTGTGATTCATACTCAACCAGTTCACCCAGCACTGGCGCAAATTTTCCGACAGCATCGTATGTGGCTATTTGCGTCGGCATTTTCGATTCTCGTTTATTCAGGCTAAACCTCACATTATACTCCAGATTTTCCTCCGTATCCCGAAAATCCTTCTTGATTGAGTATTCAAGATTTTTTCCTGTCAGGTACAATGTTGTGCCGGCACCCAACAGCGCAATGGCCAGCAGTGTTCGTTGATGACTTCGCCACAGGTTATTTACAGCATACTTAAGCTTGCGATCCTTTATTGCATATTGCGTCAACCTAAACCACATCCCTGATGACTGACTAAAGGTTCGGTTCATAGCGGTGTACACCGTGACCTGACCGACGCGAATCAGAATTGAGAGGAAGAATAAAAAAGGAATGATCGTGCACACACCTACAACAAAAAGATGGGTCGAAACGGGGAGTGCGGTGTCGATCACTTCAAAGTTTTGCAGCATCGCAACAAACTTATTGTACAGCCCACCTGCCATGTAGCCCAGTGGAAGTCCAAGGATCAGTCCCGGCGCCAACAGAATAAAAAAGACAACGACATATGCACCAACAATGGCGCGGGTCGATGCCCCCACTGCTTTCATAATTCCAACCTGGGGCAACATTGGAAAGACCCAGGTCAAAAGAATAAGAGACAACAGAATAATGCCAATCAGGGAGAACGCAGCGCCGAAGCATCTTTGCAGATACGCGATACCATCCACCACTCCCTGGTGGGGATGTTCACCGTATTGCGGAATAGTAATGTTGCGAATCCTCGCGCCTGCCGCTTCAAGTCTTTTCGAAATACTATCTCCGGCCGCAATCAAGTCAGTTTGTCTCGGGTTTCGGAGTGTCGTTTTAATGAGTATTCTCCGCGCCGATGAATCCTGAAAACGCTTTAGGTTGCGGATGTCTGTGTAACCATACACCATTTGCTCCATTTGTGCCGGTGCAAGACCCGGATCGTGCACTATGCCAGAGCGCTTCAGGATCAGTGAATCTTTATCTGTAAACCTGACAACCAGGTCCTCAGAACCCATGTCGACAAACCGGGTTGCCTGCCTTTCGATGTATATTCCACCAAAGGAATCGGACGTGTTCTCCGTGACCTGGAAAGTATTGTAACTCAATTTTGTAAAGTTGTCGACGCCAAACAGCAGGATCGGAAACGATCTTCCAAAAGAACGAATCCGACCTGTCAACGCTTCGCGGCACTCGATTCCCTGAACGAGCGGCCAGGCTTTCATCGAAGCAATTATAGAATCCGACACGCCGGTAACGCTGATACTCATATCCGACGGAGAAGTGGATCTAAAATTCACTTCGAAGTCACGGGCTGCAAAAAAATAGCCATAGAGAAATCCACCCGTTCCGGCTGCCGTGAGCGCAACCGCCATGACACATAGTATAAACTTGGTTTTATTTAACCAGAAGTCGTGGATGAGCTTAAAGATGATGGCTTTCATTTCACTCTTTGTTCTACATCCACGATCATCCCGTCTTTCACATAGATCACCTTGTCTGCAATGCGTTCGCTAACATTTTCATGTGTCACCGTCACCAGGGTGATGCCCTCTTCATTCAATTTCAAAAACAAGTCATCGATTTGTGCTGACGTAACACTGTCCAGGTTTCCCGTCGGCTCATCGGCTACGATAACGGGTGGCTTATTGGCCATCGCGCGCGCGATCGCAATACGTTGCTTTTCACCGCCGGACAATTCGTTGATAAACTTATTACGCTTGTCTATTAGCATCACCTTGGAGAGCAATTGCTCTGCGAAAGGAATTCTCTCTGCCACCGGCACCTTTCCTACGATGTCCATCACAAATAGAATGTTATCGATGGCCGATAGCGTAGGGATGAGCTGATAGAATTGAAAAACGATACCTACATTTTTTCCTCTCCACAACGCCAGTGCGTTTTCCGACAAATCCGTCAACGATTGTTGGTTGACTTTTATCTCGCCCTTATCGGGGCGGTCAATCCCCGAAATGAGATTGAGCAAGGTCGATTTGCCACTTCCCGACTTCCCAACGACGATGATGTTTTCCCCGGCATTTATCTTCAGCGACACATTTTTCAAGGCGGTGACATTTCCAGCGTGCGTCACGTACGTTTTTGAAACGGCGTTCAGTTCAATCATAGAATGGATTTGTTAATCAAAAGCGTCTAGTGACTGCGAACCACCTTCGCCTTAGCCATCACCTCATCGAAGAATTCAATGGTTACGAATTTATTGGTGGGAGTAAGAACGCAACGGGAAGTAGATTTATCAGTACCGATGAGATGACCCTCAACCTCATATTCAATTTCCACCGTTGTCTTGTCGGCCTTTACGTCTTTTTTCATGATGTTAAAACCCACCAGACCCGGGTTCTGTGAAATGATTTGTGGCAGGAGCTTGTCGGCGGTGGGCCTGCTGTAATCTGCCACCTTGTAGGTTTGGTCGAGGAATGGTTCAAGCGCTGCAAAGTCGCGCTTCTCCAGGCTCGTTTTAAGAGCTTGCAGCGCTGCATCAAGTGAGTTTTCCTTTTGCGAATAGCCGGTAGTGAACAAAGACGATAATATCACCATGAGGGCAATGAATTTGGTTTTCATAGATCGGTTATTGGTTTCAGCTCTAAGGAACGGGATTGCATCTTCTGCGACGAATCATTTATGTTAATTGAGGTTAATAGCGGCGATTTTCACGCAATCGCGGTGAGCACGCAGGATCGCGTGAAAGAAAACAAACAGCGTATAGAGCTAGTCTATAGAATCATAAACATAATCAATTTGATTTATTTGAGAAGGAACCTTAATCTTGACTTAGGAGTCATTCAACCCTAAAGAATTAAGAACCATGCAAGACGAAAAAACAAAGACTGGTGACATGAATACTGCAGGCGCGTCATGTCCATTTCTACACGGAGAAGTGAAGAAGAGCGCCGGTGGCGGAACCAGAAACCGCGATTGGTGGCCCAATCAACTGAAACTGAACATTCTGCGACAGCATTCTTCTCTCTCCAACCCGATGGATGAGAATTTCAATTATGCCGCCGAATTCAAGACACTCGATCTTGCGACCGTGAAGCGGGAAATTGTCCAATTGATGACGACTTCCCAATCATGGTGGCCCGCTGATTATGGTCACTACGGACCTTTGTTTATTCGCATGGCATGGCACTCAGCAGGAACTTACCGTGTTTCTGACGGACGCGGAGGTGGCGGCGCCGGAATGCAGCGCTTTGCCCCGCTCAACAGCTGGCCCGACAATGCAAACCTTGACAAAGCGCGTCTGTTGCTTTGGCCCATCAAACAAAAATATGGTCGAAAACTTTCTTGGGGCGACCTGATGATCCTCGCAGGCAACTGCGCTCTTGAATCGATGGGGTTTAAGACTTTTGGGTTTGCAGGTGGACGTGAAGACTTGTGGGAGCCGCAGGAAGATGTTTACTGGGGCTCAGAAGGAAAATGGCTCGGAGATACTCGCTACACAGAAAAACGCGAGCTTGAAAATCCACTTGCTGCTGTCCAGATGGGTTTAATCTATGTGAATCCTGAAGGTCCTAACGGCAAACCTGATCCGGCTGCTGCGGCACGCGACATCCGCGAGACGTTCGGCAGGATGGCCATGAACGATGAGGAAACCGTGGCCCTGATAGCCGGCGGTCACACATTTGGAAAGACTCACGGCGCCGCCAATCCCGCAAAATATGTTGGAGTAGAACCGGCTGCAGCGGGAATTGAAGAACAGGGCCTCGGGTGGAGAAATTCTTTCGGCGATGGTCACGGTGTTCATACCATTACAAGTGGGCTTGAGGGTGCATGGACAACTACGCCCACAAAATGGAGCAATAATTTCTTTGAGAATCTTTTCGGATTCGAATGGGAGTTGACGAAGAGTCCGGCCGGAGCGCATCAGTGGAAGCCTAAGGGCGGCGCTGCTTCGAATGCAGTGCCCGATGCGCACGATCCATCAAAGCGTCATGCACCAACAATGCTGACGACGGACCTTGCATTGAGGGTTGACCCAGTTTATGAAAAGATTTCAAGAAATTTCCTTGCACATCCTGACAAGTTCGCAGACGCATTTGCACGGGCATGGTACAAGCTTACCCACCGCGACATGGGTCCGATATCCAGGTACCTCGGTCCTGAAGTTCCAAAGGAGGTGTTGTTGTGGCAGGATCCTCTCCCCGCTCCTGCAGGCAAGCCGATTGGAGACAGCGATATCGCGTCGCTAAAGAATAAGATTCTTTCGTCAGGTCTTACCGTCTCACAACTTGTTAGCACGGCCTGGGCATCTGCAGCAACATTCCGTGGTTCGGACAAACGTGGCGGCGCAAATGGCGCGCGTATTCGTCTTGCACCGCAAAAAGATTGGGAGGTAAATAATCCCAAGCAATTGGCAACAGTATTAAAGACCCTGGAATCAATTCAGAAAGACTTTAATTCTGGAGGCAAAAATATTTCACTTGCGGATCTTATTGTGCTGGGTGGATGCGCGGCAGTGGAAAAAGCGGCGAAGGATGGAGGTGTTGAAGTGAAAGTACCTTTCAAGCCGGGCCGCGTTGATGCGACGCAAGAGCAAACGGACGTTGAGTCATTCGGTGTGTTGGAGCCACGCTCCGATGGATTCAGGAATTATCATAACGCTAAACACACCGCGTCGCCGGATGAAATGCTTGTGGATAAAGCACAACTTCTGAATCTGACCGCACCGGAGATGACCGTACTGGTCGGTGGCATGCGTGTGCTCAATACAAACTGGAACAGATCATTACATGGCGTGCTGACGAAACGTGAAGAGAAGCTCACCAACGACTTCTTTATGAACCTGCTTGACCTTGGAACGACCTGGAAAGCAACGTCAGATGCACAAAGCATCTTCGAAGGTTCCGACCGTCAATCCGGTGAGTTGAAATGGACTGCGACGCGCGCTGACTTGATCTTTGGTTCAAACTCCGAGCTTCGTGCCCTTGCCGAGGTGTACGGAAGCGCCGATTCAAAGGAAAAATTTGTCAAGGATTTTGTCGCGGCCTGGGACAAGGTGATGAATCTGGACAGATTTGATTTGAAATAAGCGAAGCCAGACGTTTAATAATCATAAGCCCGGAAGCGCCGAGATCAACGGAACTTTCGGGCTTAATTATTTTAAGAAGGTCGGGACGCCTGAGAAACTGTGGCTTCAACCTACATAATTCCAAATTCGATGCGCACAAGTGTCCCTTTTTGTCCGCTTGCATGAAAAGTAATCCTGGCTCCGATGAGATGTGCAAGTTCAACACAAAATCTCAATCCAATGCCCGCACCCTGACCCAATGTGATTGGATTTCGATCCAATCGGCGTCCCTCAACGATACTGTCGACGACTGCCGCGCTCATTCCGGGTCCCTCATCGCTGATTTCCAGACAACCCATATTGCTATAACCTTTAAAGGAGATCATAACCGTTCCGCCGTCAGGCGAAAACTTCACAGCATTTGAAAGAATATTTCTGACGATAATTGAAAAGATTTCCCGATCGGTAGTCAGTTGCACATTTTGAACATGCCGCTGGACGATCAGGATTCTTTTATCTTCAACGACATTTTCAACGACGCGACAGGCAAATTCAATAACGTCGTGAATCACCACGCGTTCATTCGAAACTTTGATCTCCCCAAAATTTGAACGGGTCCAGACCAAAGTCGTCTCGAGCAGTTGCAGCGCCTGTTCCGTTCGAAGATTGATTTTGCCGAGTACTTCATTAAACTCAGACTGTTGGATGTCCCCCTGCAGCGCCAGTCGCGACAAACCGAGAAGATTTGAAAGGGGGCTGCGCAAATCGTGGCTTAATATTGTCAGTGTTTTGTTCTTGTTTTCGATACGCGCGCGAAGGGCTTTTTCATTACCCATGAACGCGTCAACATTGATGAACCCCACCATGTGGACATGGGACGCTATAGAAGCTTTCACCTCGTACCACCGCTGTCCAAATTTTTTTGTGTTTATCTGAGCCAACATGATCACTTCTTCCTGTCCATCCTCCTGTGATTGCCGGGCGAGAGAGGTCCATGAATTAACAACGTGATCCCTGTAGGTTGAGTCGGGATATGCTTTTTCAAACCAATCGTTAATCGTAGGAATTTCACCGACAGCATAACCGATTTCCTCAAGAAATCTCGCATTCACCACAGTATTGTAACAAACACCGTCGATTACCTCCGCCTTCAAGGTCGGATACGGAAGCTTATTAAAACTATCGTCCGGATGAAGGATACTACTATTGACCATGCCCCGCAGTCTTTGAAAAAAAATGATTTGAGTTGACTTATTGTCGCAATTTGATTGACCGAACTTCTCCTCGGCCACCCTTGCTTCAAATAAATTTCTTGTCGCTAATGGTTTCTTAATAAGATAAGCATCTAAAAGGTAAGCAACATAAACCTGTCTGCAAAAAGACATTCTATTTCGCCATTAGAAAGTCCAATCTTTTTCACAATAATGAGGGATCACTTTAGAAAACCCTAAAATATTGCGTGTTGTGAATTACGGAATTCCAAATAGGGAACGGACTAAAGGGTAGACCAGACCCGTGCTCTAATCAAAGAGTCTGCGAGTTCACCCTCACTTCGTTGTTCGTTCGCGAATATTTTTTCCTGACGGATCCGTGGTTTTTCTTCAAGGGCCACAAAACGGTCACACAGTTGGCCAATGTGACTGCTTCCGTCGCGTTCAGTATAGGCAGTGGCGACGACAATCTGAAACGGATGCTCTCGATTGACCTCCTTGATGCCCGCCTGGATTGTGTCGCCGGTACAAATAGAATCATCTACGAGGATCACATTTCGATTGCGGAAGGTATTCGGCGTGAGTTTTCCATAAAACGATTTCTTTTCTTCTGTGATTTCCCCTCGCAATCGAAGGATCTCATGATAGATATAATCCTGTGGCAAATCAAACGGGCATTCATGCAGCAAAGCCTCATGCTCTGTGACGGTGCCGATAGTACGTGCGCCAGATGCGGGATCTTTCAATAACCTTGTCGGAAGGACCTCGAGAGGCGCCCGCATTGACTCGGCAACAGCAGCGGCTAGCCATGCTCCACGCGGAAGCATACCTACAACCACCGGGCGTTCAAGATTCATTGGCAATAATTTCTTTGCTAAAAGCACCCCAGCCCTGTGATAGTCAAGGCTCGCGGAAAATGTGGAGATCAGTGACATGGCTTTGTTGTTTGATACAAACGTAACAAGCTCATCCTCCCTGGCGACTGACGAAGATCAAGGCGAATTCTGATATGATTCAGTCAGGAAAGGGAACTTTGGCTGGCCTTCGATTTCGTTTGGCGGAGCTTCCTGATCCGCGCATCAAGAGAAGGAATATGATCCCTGGAAACATCCTGAACGACACGATTAAATTCGATCCGTGTCCCCTCATCCCCCCGTGCACACATCAATTCAAAAAGGGATTGAAGGGCGTTCACCCGAACGATCTTGCTTTCGTTGCGGTTCAATGACCAATATTTTAGACGCGCCCATACTTCATCAAATTCACGACGCTCAAGCAAGAGGCGCGGCAAGAGCTGCGCAAGATGCCATTTTACTTCAATCGTCGCATGGTCCCTGGATAGTTCAAGGAGTTGATTTTTATGCGATGCCAGATATGCAGGCGATGACTTTGTAATCTTTTCCACGGCATCAGCTGCACGCATAACGATCTTCCGGTCATGGTGAAAAAGCAAGGTGAACAGCGCGTCAAAATCCTGCTGCGTTTTAACCATCGCGATCGCAGAATCCGTCCCGCGCAACATCCTCAAATCTCCACCTTTAAAAATATCCGAAAGACGCTCTGATTTTTTCATATTCAGGCATATACACTTCGTTCATGTTCCGCCTTCGCGATATTCTGGATTCCGCGCACGAGCGCATCAGCGTTGAATGAAATTGAATCAATACCACAGCTGACTAAAAACCGCGCGAAGTCAGGACTGTCACTGGCGCCCTGACCGCAGAGTCCAACATGCGCATCTTTCGAATGCGCCGTAACGATCAGGTGTTGGATCAGCTTTGTCACTGCCTCATTGTTTTCATTGAATAGCCCGCTCACGATGGCAGAATCACGATCGATGCCAAGGGTAAGTTGGGTAAGGTCATTGGACCCTATCGAGAACCCGTCAAAGATGCCGGCGAAATCCTCCGCCAGGAGAATATTGCTTGGAATCTCGGCCATTACGTAGACTTCAAGTCCATTGACGCCGCGCTCAAGGCCATAGCTCTTCATCGTTTCCAGAACACGGCGGCCCTCAGCAACGGTTCTGCAGAACGGTATCATGACCTTTACGTTGTCAAGACCCTTGACTTCGCGAACACGTTTAATCGCGGCACATTCAAGTCCGAATCCTTCGCGGTAACGCGGATCATAATAACGACTCGCACCCCTGAAACCAAGCATAGGATTTTCTTCTTCAGGTTCAAAGTATCCGCCACCGAGGAGTTTCCGATACTCATTTGTTTTGAAATCACTCATCCGCACGATCACAGGCTTTGGATAAAAAGCCGCAGCAACCATCGAAACCGCTTCAGATAATTTTTCCACAAAGAACTCTTTCTTATCGTTGTAATGACGGGTGATAGCACCAATCTGAAGTTTGTCAGGCCCGTCGGATAATGTATCAAACTTTACAAGTGCCATCGGATGAACCTGGATCTGGCTGCTGATCACAAACTCAAGCCGCATCAATCCAACACCTTCATTTGGGTAGGTTGCAAGAGCGGTGGCTTTCTGCGGATCAGCCAATATGAACATTGGCTTGACATGCGTGTGCGGCACATCAGAAAGTACAATTTCCTGTTCACTCCATTGGAGGGTTCCGTCATACACCGCGCCGACATCCCCGCTGGCGCAAGAAACGGTCACCACCTGCCCATCCTTGAGGAGGTGGGTCGCCGATAACGTACCTACTACGGCTGGAACACCGAGCTCGCGGGCGATAATCGACGCATGACTTGTGCGGCCGCCCTTGTTCGTGATTATGCATACCGCCTTGCGAAGAAGCGCGTTCCAGTCCGGGTTCGTGATATCGGCAACCAGAATGTCGCCCTGCTTAACCTTATCACTGTCCGCAAGTGAATTGACGATTCTCACGGTGCCCGACACGACGCCATGACCCACAGCCTTACCGGTTACAACCGGAGTTGCTTTTGTGGCAAGTTTGTATTCCTTAATAACTGGTTTTTTTGCTTTGTTATGAATTGTTTCAGGTCGTGCCTGTACAATAAAAAGTTTGCCGGTAATACCATCTTTTGCCCACTCGATGTCCATCGGCATACAGTAATGTTGCTCAATTTTCAAACACCAGTTAGCGAGTAATTTCAGGTCATTTTTTTCCAACACAAATTGATCACGTTTTGCAGCCGGTGTATCGACCCATTGTGTCCGCTTCCCGTCCGGCGCATAGGTGATCATCCTTTCCTTCGGCGCCAGTTGTTGCCCGACAAGACCGTCCCGTCCTGCCGCAACGGCCTTCTTGAAAAAGTAGAATTCATCCGTAGTGACAGCGCCTTGCACCACGCTCTCACCAAGTCCCCACGCACCCGTGATGTAAATGAGGTTCGGATTCCCATTTTCGGGTTCAATCGTAAACGCCACGCCAGCAGAACCTTTATCTGCACGAACCATGCGCTGAACACCGACTGATACATCGATCTGCGTCGCCCCTATTCCATTGTCAAGTCTGTATTTGATTGCCCGGTCGTTAAACAAGGAGGCATAACATTTTTGCACAGCATCCAGCAGCTCTTCCTCCGTTCTCACATTGAGAAACGAATCATGCTGACCGGCAAAACTTAATGAGGGAGAATCTTCAGCCGTGGCACTGCTCCTGACCGCGACTGATAGTTCGTCACCCACCTCATCCTTCAATTTTTTGAACGACTCAACGATTGCAGCACTGATTTTAGATGGCCACTTACCGGATAGCATGAGGCTTCGTGCTTTCTGCCCAACATCAGTAAGATTTGAGAGAGATGCGGTATCAAGTGTCTTCGTGATTTCCTCCAACGCCTGACCAAATTTGTTATATGAAAGATACTCGCGGTATGCTGCTACTGTTATCGCAAACCCTGACGGCACTGAAATACCAGCGCTCCCAAGACGTTGCAACATCTCGCCCAGGGAAGCATTCTTTCCACCAACGGTAGCCACATCGCGCGAGCTTACCTGATCAAGTTCAATCGTGTAGGGTTTCATAATGAATTGATGTTTGTTTTTCGAAGTCATTCAATATTTCAAATCTCACCAGCATCATGCGCTCGCTGCCTGACACCAGTCACTATCCTAAATGATTTACGTCATGTATGAAAATCGTCCGATCGATCCCAGTGGAATCGAAACTAATCAGGGGATAAAAAACACATTGTCTTTCACACGGGGCTTGGTCTTCGGATTCTCTGCCGCAAAACCGATCAGCACAGCAAAGAGCACTGTTTCGGAAGCGGATATTTTAAGCTCTGAATAGAAAGGCGTCTGTTCAACAAACCGCGCGAACCCAACCGGGCAGCTATCCAATCCGAGTGACTTCGCTGCCAGCATCATATTCTGCGCACACATACCCGCATCCACGCCACCCCACTCATTTTCTTTAGGCATCGTAATGAATACCACAACCGGAGCACCATGAAAAACAAAATCTTCCGTTGCAGACTGCGCGATCTCGTTTGACAGATGGAACAGATCTTTGGCCGCCGTGGCAATCTGATCTGAGCATTGGCGGATTTTCTTTGGGTCCGTCAACACATAAAACTTCCACTGCTGCTTGTTCATCGCAGTGGGCGCCTGCCTTGCAGCATCCAAAATCTCATCAATCAGCTTCCTGTCAACTGGTGTTGGCGCGTATTTTCTTACCGCCCGCCTGAAATACATAGTTTTGATTGTCTCATTCATACTATTTGAATTTTATTTCTTCGCAACATCGAGCGTCTTCAGTGTGAAATTATTTTCATCGATCTGATAGGCTTGTGCGCAACATCAGCAAACAGGATGATTTAAGTCATCATAACACGATCGCCGCAAGACAGCACCATCCATCCTGAGTAAAGTCAGAAACCGATATGATTTTTGTTACCCTGCCCACCTGACGTGCTGCATAGCTTGGCAGCCGATATATTTAGATGAACTACCTCAGACAATCTTACATCGTCGTGGCTGTGCTGCTTTCTTGTTCGGGAAGGCAGGCCGAATTTATCCCGACACACAAGCCTCTATGCGAAGCCGTGTACGCCTCAGGCTACGTGGTATCGAAAAATGAGTACCAGGTTTTTTCACAGGTTGATGGCTATGTAACGGCAATACTTGTCGAAGAAGGCGATCCCCTTAAGAAAGGTCAGCCAATCTTCGTCATTGACTCGCGACAACAAGATGCACGGTACAACATAGCACTGGAAACCTATCGCCAAAGCAAAAAGAACCGGGATGAGACATCGCCTGCATTGATGGAAGCGAAAGCTGCCGTAACAGTCGCACGAACAAAGTATTCATTCGATTCAGTCAATTTCGCCCGCTATTCAAATCTTTTCAAATCCAACGCCGCAACACGGAACGACTATGATAAAGCAAGGCTTGGTCTGGAGGACTCACGTAATGAATTAATACTCCAGGAAAGCCGACTGCGAAAACTTCGCGATCAACTGAATCTTGATGTCACGAGCAGCGAAAATAACTTCCGGATCGCCGCGGAGGAATCTGGCCGGTACATCGTCAGAAGTGACATGGACGGAAAGTTGTACCGGCATCTCAAAGAAGTCGGTGAGCTGGTCCGGAAAAGCGAAGTCCTTGGTATCGTCGGAAGCGCACGGGAATTCTATCTGCAGCTCAATGTGGATGCCGTTGACGTTCAACGACTAAAAACCGGTCAACAAGTTCTGGTAAAAATAGATGCGTTCGGCGAAAAGACATTTCGCGCTTCCGTGCAGCGCGTTTATCCGCGTGTTGATACGCGCGATCAAACCGTACGCGTTGATGCATACTTCGACTCACCGCTCGAAGATGGCTTTACAGGTTTGGCTGTCGAGGCTAATATCATTATTCAGCAAAAAGAAGAGGCACTTGTTATTTCCAAATCGTTATTGTTGGCCGGAGATTCGGTTTTGATACGCCGTGGCAGTGATAGACAGAAAGTAAAGATCACGCGTGGAATTGAGACACTCGACGAGGTCGAAGTAGTCGCAGGGATCAGCGAGAAAGATATCCTACTAAAAAACTGACATGGCCGCAGGTTTAAAACTATCGATGGAGATCGCGAGAGTCCACCTCGTCAGCAAACCTAAGCAGACGATCGTGGCTATGTTGGGTGTCACGTTTGGAATTGGGATGTTCATTGCGATGATCGGCTTAATGAATGGCCTGAACGATTTCACCGAAGAAACAACCATGACGGCCACGCCGGACATTCACATCTATCAGGAAGCAACGGCGGCACGGGCCAGTATTATCGACCGACTTTATCCCAATGGACTAAACCTCGTCCATCATCAAAAGCCGAAGAATGAGCCGGCCCGCATTCGCAATGCATGGCAGATCACGGAACTGATTCGAAAAGATCCTCGCGTGCGCGGCGTCTCGCCACTTGTCTCCACCCAGGTGTTTTATAATTATGGACCCGTACAGCTGAACGGTACAATCCTCGGCGTAAACATCCTTGACGAAGACAAGCTTTTTGGACTGCGGTCTAAAATGAAAGCGGGACACCTGGAAGATCTGCTTACCAGTCAGAATTCAATTATTATGGGAAAAGGCCTGGCTCGTAAACTCAACGTGCGCATGGGTGACCGTGTGGTGATTACAACCCCATTGGGGACAACCATGATGTTAAAAATCGTCGGAATTTTTCAGATGGGCATCGGCATGGTGGACAACGTAAGGAGTTATGCAAACATTGAAATCGTGCAGTCAATACTGCAACGCGACCACTCATTTGTTACAGACATCAACCTCAAGCTCACCGACAGAAACATGGCGCCCGTCGTGGCACAGGAATTTCAAACCAAGTTCGTCTACCGTTCCGAAGACTGGGAGACAGCCAACTCGACATTCCTTACCGGAATGATCATCCGCAATATCATGACGTATTCCGTTTCGATCACCTTGCTCATCGTGGCGGGCTTTGGAATATTTAACATCATGAATATGACTATCTACAACAAGATGAAGGACATCGCAATCTTAAAAGCAATGGGTTTTCAGGGAGCCGATGTCAGAAACATTTTCCTGATACAATCGCTCGTGATTGGCTTTCTCGGTGGCATCGCAGGACTGATCATAGGTTATGGCTTATCCGTGCTTATCTCAAAAGCGCCGTTCAATGGCGGTGACATGGTGAGTCTCGATCATCTCCCCGTCAGTTTCGACATTGTGTATTATCTCATCGGCATTGGGTTTGGGCTTGCCACAACCTTCGTTGCAGGATATATGCCATCGCGCAAAGCAGGCGGAATTGATCCGATAGAAATCTTGCGGGGTCAGTGATGAAAAACGACAGAACCATACTCACGACCACGGGTCTCACGAAATATTTTTACGACCCGGAAAAATTCATGGTCCTGAAGGGCATCGACCTCTCCGTTTCGCGTGGAGAATTTGTTTCCCTTGTGGGAAAATCAGGCTGCGGGAAATCTACACTGATGTATGTACTGTCGACCATGGATACGGACTATGAAGGTCAACTGACGATCGCCGGTCAGAACCTGACGGGTCGGCATCAAAACGAACTCGCAGCCTTTCGAAACGCGCATATAGGATTCGTTTTTCAATTTCACTTTCTGCTGCCGGAATTCACCGTATTGCAAAACGTGATGCTGCCGGCCATGAAGCTGGGAAAACTACCGCATAAAGACATTGAATCGAAAGCCATCGAAAAACTCGCATCCCTTGGTATGGACAAGTATGCGCAAAAGAAAACCAACAAACTATCGGGAGGTCAGCAGCAGCGTGCAGCCATCGCCCGCGCGATGATCAATGATCCGGATATTATTATGTGTGACGAGCCGACTGGCAATCTTGATTCACAGAACTCGCATGTCGTTTTCGACATTTTCAAGAAGCTCGCAGCCGAACACGGGCAGACCATCATTACCGTCACCCACGACCAGGAATTCGCCGCGCGAAGTGATCGGAGAATAGAGATGAGTGATGGGAAGATTATCGGTTGAAGTTTACTCGTTCTTCAACACGTTTGCAGGGTTTGTGCGCGTGATCTTCCAGGTCTGTCCAATGATCAATAACAAAGCAATCGTCATAACAATCAGCGCTCCACACGTCATGTCGAAAATAAAAATGGGCGCGTGGTTTGCGAGCATCGGCAGCATGATCTGTTCAAAAAACAAGTACGTGACCGGAAGTGAAATGAGCGCTGCAATCACGAGCAGAAACAGAAATCCCTTCCCCAACAGAAATAATAATGTGCCCTCGCCCGCTCCCATCACTTTGCGTATTCCAACTTCTTTAAAGCGTGTCTCCGTAGTAAAGACCACCATCCCCAGCATCCCCAGGGAAGCAATGATGATCGCCAATGCGGCGATGAAGCCAGCCAGTTTCATCGAAGCGTCCAATCCGCGGAACCCTTCGCGGATCTGGTCCGCGTACAGCCGCCCGTCATATGGATGCACCGGATCGGTTGCCTTCCATACCGATTCCAGCTTGTGTTGCAAGACATTCAAATCTTCCGCATCGACTTTTACAAGCAAGTAATCGGGTTTTTCCGTGATGTAACGAAACGCCACCTCTTCACCAGAGCGGTTGTTGGCTCGACCGTATTGAAAATCCTTAACAACACCAACGATCGTCAAGTCTTTGCCTGCCATTTTTACAACATGACCAATCGCTTGGGATGGAATCTGATCCGCAATGTCAAAACGCTTTAGCGTTTGTTCATTCACGATAACTTCGTCGCTATTGGCGCCATCGCGTCTGAACGTAAAGTTTCGGCCGGCAAGTAACTGGTGCTCCAGCAGTGGCAGGTAATTTTCATCGACAAGGTTTGTACGCACCGAGGCGGAGTCATCCGGATTGTTTGGGTTTTTCATCACATCACCCCAGGCCGTACCGATGCCAGTCACAATCGCCGCCCGCGCAACCTTTTTCACTTCGGGGATTTCGTTTAGCCGCTTCATCAGCACATCCGGCGCGTTACCCTGCATCCGGATATTGATAATTTTTTCCGTATTGAAGCCGAGATCGAAATTGAGGAAGTGTTTGTACTGCCGGTACATGATGAACGTGGCGGTGATCAGCATCAACGAGATGCAATACTGTATAACGATAAGGGCCTTGCGGCCGGTGAGCTTACCCACAACATTTCTGCTCTGGCCTTTAAGGACAACAGCCGCATTGACACTGGAAAAGTAGAACCCCGGAAAAATTCCCGCCGCCACACCGATGAACCCTGCAAACAATAGGAAATACAAAATGAGTGATGGCGACAAATTTAATTTCAACAATTCGGAAAGGTCGGGATTTAAACCAAGGAAGTATGGTTTCAAAACTTCAAACATGATGATCGCGGCTACAAGCGACAATAGAGAAATGATCACAGCCTCCACTACGAACTGCGCACGCACCTGCCCCTTCGCAGCTCCAATAACCTTACGAATTCCAACTTCACGAGAACGCCTGAGCGACCTCGCTACTGAAAGGTTCGTGTAATTGAAGCACGCAGAAAGAATTATTACTGCGGTAAGTCCATAGAAAACCTGAACGAGGGTGCGTCCAAGGGTACGCCCGATTTGATTGCTGAGATTATCGCCAGTCATTATCCCGGCCAATGGCTCAAGGTCCAATTCAATATGCGTGTTCTTTACAGTTGGATCTTCGTGTGCACTCAGTCGCCTGAGGTTCTCTTTAAATAACGCCACGTTTACCTCATCGGGAATTGTGACATAGAACCAGGTATTCCACACATTGTCCCACGCCATTTCATGTTTGTTATCCTTTTCCGTGATGAGGCGTGTAGTGAGTGATCCAAGCATATCGAAGTGCATATGAGAGAAGGCTGGGACGTCTTCTATGACGCCGGTAATTGTATAATCATGATTGTTTAACCTGACTACCGCTCCCAATGCCTGTGCTGTCCCAAATAATTTTATTGCAGACGTCTTCGTCAAAACCATTGTAAATGGATCCTTAAGTGCGGTGGCCGGATCTCCCTGAATGAAGGGAAACGTAAATACTTTGAATATTTCAGCGCTCGCAAAAAAGCCTTTCAATGGCACTGTGATCTCTTGACTGTTAACATCGCCGGAGAAGCCCCTTCTCAACACAGCCATTGATTCATACCCGGTGAACGACTCACGGATCGCACCGGCCGCAACAAGCGAGCTCGTCGCATTGAATTGATTATCCTTGCGACCGAGGTACTCATACCTGCTGATCACCCGATAAATGTCTTTATAGTTGACATGGAATTTATCATAGGATGATACATCCGCCAGGACGGCGATGAGGAATAGTCCAACCGCCATGCTTACTGCGAGCCCAACGATATTGATGATCGAAAAAGTTGAATTTCTCAACAGACTGCGCCAGCCGATCTTCAAGTAGTTATTATACATTACAGTACGAATTGGTTGAAAGGTCCTGAACCCTTTGATGAATTCCGGCCGCAAGTACTTGATCACCCTCCACGCGAACTTCCATTGGGCAATTCGTGGAGATTGTGCGCTTTCAATTGTATAAAGTTCATGAAGATCTCCCTCGATTTCATCCAGGCAATCTTCGCGGCAGAACCACCGCAGGAAGGCACGAAATTTCTCCGGTGGCTGTTTCATCCAAACGAAATCTTTGGTATGCGATTGAAAATCGTGTTTCTCAGATCGCGTTGGGCAACAATTAGTTTCTTACCGAGGGCCGTAATCACATAATATCGTTTACTCCTTCCCCCGCGGTCTTCGGTTATCCCACCTAAATGCGATTTTACAAAGCCCTTGTTTTCCATTCTTCGGAGAGCGACATGCACCGCACTGATGTTAAGACTTCTCTTCAAGTCTTTTTCCAGGACTTGTAGGATGGCTACACCGTAGGCCTCACCTTGCATTGACGCCACCGTGAGCAAAACAAGTTCTTCGAATTCTCCTAAGCTTTGTTGCGCCATACACGATTTAATTAGCAAACGTAAAAGTAATCAAATTAGTTTCACTTTTGCTAATCAAATATTGGATGACGATTTGTGGTCGACGCCAAAATGATCTGATGTACCTTATTTAGCGTAAGAACCGAAAGGCTGCGAGGACAGCTAAGCCCATTTGGTTGATTGGAGGAAGTGCATGCACGGGAGAAACCAGTTGACAAAACCCTGATGAAAATCAGTGCGCAACCAGAGAGAAATCTACCTCCCTTATGATTCCAGTCATACACTAACGGGTGCAGGCGAGTGACTTTTGTTTCAGGAGCAGAACCTCCTCTAGTTGACACCATTCACTCAACAAAACAAAACCCAGCGTATGAAAAATTATTTTTCGATGACAGTTGCTGTGATCACCGTAGCCGTCTTTGCGTTCTCGTGTAAACAGGAATCAAAACCACAGGAGGTAGTTGCCGAGGCACCTGGAGCCGGACAATCCGCTGTGTCTGACAACGAATCACAAAAAGATGTAGTAAAAGTGGCCGTGGCTTCGCCTGACCACACGACGCTCGTAGCCGCCCTGAAGGCAGCGGAATATGTAGACGTACTCTCGAATGCCGGTCCATTTACTGTCTTTGCTCCCACCAATGCAGCATTTGAAAAGTTGCCCGCAGGAACCGTAGAAGGTCTTCTCAAGCCAGAGAAAAAAAATGATCTCCGTAACGTCCTTGAATACCATGTAGCTGTCGGTGTGTACAAACTTGATCAGCTTCACGACAACCAGAAGATCAATGAAGTGAACCTGGACAATGTAGTAATTGGTGTAAAGGATGGCAAGTACACGGTCAATGGTGCAAATATTATAGGAACTGTACCGGCTTCCAATGGCATTGTCTATGTAGTTGATGCCGTGTTGTTACCTCCAGCAAAATAATATTGCGAGTGATCGAAATTTGTAACGAGTTAGTCGGGGTTTACTATCCCGACTTTAAGTGTTAGTCGGGATTTGCAATCCCGACTTCCCCTATCCTGAAATAATCGAAATCGACAAAGCCCCCGGTTTGCTTAGTGGCATAATTGAAGAGACCAAACCGGTAGCCCATGAAGTGTGGGAGTGTGTAGTACATCTTTGTCTCCGGTCCTACCCGCTCCCAACTTTTGCCGTCAACGCTGAAATAAAATCGCGCCGCATCCTTCATGTCAGTGAAGTCGCAATCAATTCTAAAAAAAACTTTATCTCCTGAGAGGCGCTTGCGGTAAGCCTCTTTCGGGAATCCTGTCTCAGCATTGATCATGACGATATACTTTTTGTCACCTTCCGATTTCACACCAACGATTCCATACTTCTTTTGAAGGACCGCCAACCCGGAAAAGTCTCCGTCGAGCATGTTGGAAACATCAAGAGATGTGGTGCCCGAACATCGTGGTCCAATGGTTCGTTGCGTAAGGGTGTTCCGCGCACTCAGAAAAGACGTGTCGATGCGCCCCGTTTTCAGGCGCAGGAAACCTTTGCGCACATAAACAGACCAAAGGTTGTTATCAGGGTTATGATTCCATTGCCATACCAACGGAAGTGCTGGTTGGTTACTCTTCCTTGCAAAATCATCTGAAGCAACAACTCCAGGAATCAATCCTGTGCTGGCCGGGAGACTAAGCGTCTCCGGGACTTTGCCATTGGTTCCCAGAACTGGCCAACCATCGACCCATTGCACAGGAGCCAAATATGGAATGCGACCGACGGCGCCATAATCACGAAAAAGATAGGCGTACCAATTACCCTCCGGTGTATCGATCAATCCTCCTTGCGCGATACCGCGGTCTTCCAGTACAACACGTCCTTCATATGGACCGGTGATCTTGTCAGCACGATGGACAATCACCGTACGCATTCCACCTTTCGGCCACGCAATATTGAAGAGGTAATACTTTCCATTGATTTTAAAGAGTTGTGAACCTTCGGCTGGCAAGCCAATCTCTCCTGCCGCGGACGCACTGGCGTTTTCAATGATGACGCGCTCTTCTGTCCCGGCTTTAAGACCCGAAACCTCGGAGTTCAATTCGAAAAGTTTGATCCTCCCCCCACCATATATCATATAAACACGACCATCGTCGTCGAAGAATAATGAGTGATCATGAAAGGCAGGCTTAAACGAAGACATTTTCCAGGGGCCCTTCTCCGGATCCTTTGTCCTGAAGACATAAGTCTTACCGGTCGTCTGAGCAAATGTTGTCACAAAATATTCCCCTTTGTAAAATCTAAAGCTGCTGGCCCACGAGCCACGTCCATAGGTACTCTTCCCATTGTTGAGATTCAATTCATCCATGTTGGCGAGCGTGTCGTAAGCATAACTCACCAATTGCCAATTGGCTATATCCGTTGATTTCATAATGGGGAGGCCAGGACTCATGTGCATCGTCGTGCTACTCATATAATAAACCTTACCCACCCGGATCATCGCCATGTCCGGCACATCGGCAAATATGATGGGATTATGGGCGGCGCCAGACTGACCGCGAGTAATTGATGAAGTCGCAAGAAGGATGCAGCAGGTTGCTATAATGCTTATACCAGCGGCAATTGAGGGGCTTGTAGGTTTCATTCCTTTGGCAATCTTGCACATTTGCTTTGCGTCATCAAGTTAATGGTTTCAAAAAGAAACAAGTTGTGATGACAACTAAATTCAGCATCACCTTTGGATGGAATATGAAATCAATGCAAGGTCGACAGGACGATGCTATCCTCCAGGGTCAGCGCTCGTTGCCGGTAGAAGAAAGTATCTGCACGGGACATCTTGAGGTCGTGGAGAAAAAAATACTTCCCTTACGCTCATTATATTTAGTTTTTATCTTTCTCAGTATCTCTTTTGAATACTCCACGTTTCCTTTAAATACAAGGGACACATTGTTGTTTTCAATTGAATTGTATTCAGGCCGGTTGCGATGAAGGACGAACGCGAATTTGCCGTCATCATAAAATAAAGGATTGTCCATTGGGAGATACTTCGCAGTGAGTGCTTTAAAACCTAACGCCGTCATCAATTCAGTTTCCCGGTCAATATCTTCTACAAAAAGTCCACAATTATATATCCAGGGCTGCGGGACCTTGACGGCATTCTCACCTTCAAGCCGAATGATGGAAAGATGGTTGCCAAAAGGATCCAGAATCTTATAGGCAAAACCAACTCCCTCCTTTCGCGGTTCTTCATTCACAAATCTTACAGCGAAGTCTTTCAATCTTCGATATGCGCTATCAAGATCGTTGACCTGCAGTGCAATGTTCACTTTTCCAATTCCAGCGTTCACATGCACCGACGCGGCCGCAACCTTCTCAAGGATTATTTTGTAACTATTGGTAGAAAGTACAATAGAACTTGAGTTCGCTTTGTCAACATTGAAGCCAAGGACACCGAGATAAAAATCCTTTGCCTTCGCCAGGTTTGGAACTTTGATCACCACTGCTTCAACTTGTAGAATTGGCGCCTTCTCGCCAGGATTCGGCTGTGCGGAACTCAAAATGCTCGCGAACACCCAGATCGCTAAGAATGAAGGTATCAGGTACATTTTACGGAATACCATCTTTATTTTACAGTCAAGGTCTTATGCTGGCACAGAACGAATATCGCGGAGCGCCAATTTCAAAACATCAGCACATTGGGTGGATTTTTAGGTGCGGCGCTTCTTTAGCAGTCGCATGCAACACCATCGCTGCTTGTGTCGGCCTGTGGTCCTTCTGTTGGGAATTCGCCTCTTTTCCACCAGACGATTCCTCCCGTCAGTTCTTTGACTTTGTATCCCATCTGTGTAAGGATTTGTGCTCCCTTGGTAGAACCGTTACACCCGATTCCGTTGCAGTATGTAACAATCGTACTTTCCTTATCCAGCAGCTTGGCGGCACGTTCTCTCATTTGCCTCCAGGGCACACTGATTGCGCCCTCAATGTGCTCAGTGTCGAAACTTTCCTTTGACCGAGTATCGACAACTATAAAGCGATCACCTTTTCTGCGCGCCTCCCATAAGTCAAATGAATCAATTTCAAATTCGAGTTTGTTCTGATAATAAAGGATTTGTTCTTCCATAGTAATGTTTGTTAATAGGTTACGGTGGCGTTATCTATTGGTCCTCGCTCGGGCTGCAAGACCAGTAGTTTCGCAAAATGCTTCGACCCAAAACTATCATAAGCATTATTAATTATATTTCCGTACTCATTAAAAAAATTAATACAATGATCGAGATCAGAGACCTGCACCTGGTTCGCGAAATAGCGCGGGAGGGAATCCTTACAAAGGCCGCACGAAACATGAGCCTTACTCAGTCTGCGGTCAGCCAACGGCTTAAAATGATTGAGGAGAAAATGGGCTTGGCATTGTTTTCACGGGACCGGAAGGTAATGTCAATCACCCCCTTCGGAAAAAAATTTCTTAAGACTGCAGACATCATAGACGCTCAGTTGAAGAAACTCCAATGGGAAAGTACGCTTGCAAAGAAAGGTTACAAGGAAACACTCACCTTCAGCACCGAATGTTATACAACTTATCATTGGCTATCCAATTTCATTAACGCTCTGGATGAATCGGTGAAACAGCGCTTCGAGCCCGTCGCGCTTTCAGAATATACACGAAACCCGATCCCATTCGTGATATCCGGGCAATTGGATTTCGCAGTGGTAACAAGCACCGGCGAGCCTTCATTGCATTATGTCAAACTATTTGAAGACGAGTTGGTCGCGATTTGTTCGGTCAGGCACGCATGGAGTTCGGCCAAGACCCTAAAGGCTCATGATTTCATCAATGAGAACTTCTTTGAATACAACACCGACGGGAAAAATCTTGATGCCTACAAACTTTTCTTCGACAAGGCATTTACACGTCCCCGATGGACAACAAAAATTGACCTCACGGAAGCGATGCATACAACTTGTCAAAGCGAACATGGGCGTTGCGATCCTGGCAAAATGGGCCGTGCAGCCCTACCTGAATGATAAGCAGCTAAAGTCAATACGACTTACAACGAACGGTGTGTTTCGAAGATGGCACCTATGCTACCGAAACAATCTTTCTCAAGGAAAAGCAACACTTATCGGCGGGCTCGCACCCAAGCTCAGAATGTTTCTTAAAGAAACATATGCAACGTGATTCCTTGCACGCATAGACAAGCAATAGCAGCTGATGTTCCCATTATTCTTTCTACTCAACTAAACCAGTACTATTTCTCATTTTCAATGGCGGAAAATTAATGCGTACTTCACAGGCATCGACTCACCTCAAAAGATTTAACGTTTCAGCAAATGAAAAAAGTCCTGCTCCTTCTCGCCAACGGATTTGAAATTTACGAAGCAAGCGTATTTATCGACGTCTTTGGCTGGCATGTCGTGGACGGAAAGGGATCGACAAAATTAGTTATTGGCGCGCTCACCGACCCGGTGGAGGGAACGTTTGGTGTTACCCTGGTTCCAGACATTACCTACGATGAAATCGTGGTTGATGATTATGAAGGGCTTGCCGTACCTGGTGGATTTGCCGAGTTTCATTTTTATGACGAAGCATACAATGAAAAATTTCTCGGCATCATCCGTGAATTCTATAAACGGGGAAAGCCAATCGCGGGCATCTGTACGGGTGGGTTACCGATCGCGAGAAGTGGTATTCTAAATGGCAAGAACGGAACCACCTATAACAAGAATGGCGGAATCCGGCAGCAGGCAATGCGTGATTTCGGTGTCAATGTGGTCAACGAGCCGGTTGTAGTAAGCGGCAATGTGATCACAAGCTGGAATCCATCAACCGCAATGGAGGTAGCTTTTCTGTTCCTGGAAAAAATCACCTCCCGAAAAGAGGCTAATCTCATCCGGGATCTCATGGGATTTCCAATGGTGGATACACAAGGGTAAAAGAAGAGTTCAGGAACAACATAATTCAACTAAGGCTTTCTTGTCACCATCTGACGTTGCTTGAAGCAACTCTAAGACTCGAGGAAATTAGCGCTGGTTTGCCGTGCGCTGATGTTCCATCTCGTGCGCGACCTCATTAAGTTCAGTCCACAGCTTATTGACGTCGACCATCGTTGTTTTCCAATTTGCAAATGCTGCCCTCATGCCGACCTGACCGTGCAGTGTTGTGGGCGAAAGGTACACAACGCCGCGACCGTTCACAGTTTCGAGAAAGGACGACACGGCTAGCGCATTATCTTTCAAAGTAAAGCAGACAATGTTCAAGGTGACGGGCGCAAGCAATTTGAAGAATTCGGAACGCGTGATCAGATGTCCCAATACGCGGGCAAGCCTGCATCTTTCCTCGATCATATTCGCAAACCCTTCTTTGCCATACGCGATAAGACTGAACCACGCAGGCAGCGCGCGTAATCGTCTGGAATTCTCAGGAAAGAAATTATTGAATTTAAAACTACTTTGAGTTGTCCCGAGATATGCGGCATTCACATTCTGAAAGACCTGCCGTTGGAGATCTAAATGTGCACTATTGACAAAAGCGATTCCACTATCATAGGGAAGATTCATCCACTTATGTGTGTCTATCGTGATACTGTCCGCCCGTTCCCAGCCATTCAGCAGATGCTTATGCTGCGAAGAACATGCCGCAAATCCACCGAACGCAGCGTCAATGTGCAACCAAAATGAATATTTATCCTTGAGACGAGCAATGGCCGCGATATCATCAAATGAACCCGTGTTAACTGTGCCCGCGCTCGCACAGAAAATAACCGGTTTTCCACCTTGCATAATTAACATGTCTTCAAGCCGTTCGACATTGACAACTTCCGAATCCTGCAAAGCCGGAATGACTACAAGATTCTCTCTGCCCATTCCCAGCATTGCCAATGCTTTCGCAATGCTGGAATGAGGCTGACATGAAAGAATTGTTGCAGTTGCCTGGGTTTTCAATCCTCTTTGCGCGATATCCAGGTTCATTGATTGTCCTAGCCATTGCCGCGCCACTGCCAGCCCTGTGAATGATGCCATTGTTGCTCCTGTCACAAAACCGGCAGTCATGTCACCCGGCAATCCGAGCAATTGCTTTATCAGATCAAGCGTCTCGATCTCAATGATTGCAGAAAGGTCGCCAGAATCCTCCGCTCCCATCTGTGGGCAAAAATCATATACACTGGTGAGCCAGTCACCTGCAAGAGCGGCGGGCGTTACGCTGCCATTTACATATCCAAGAAAGCGGGGACCAGATCTTCCTGTTAGAAGCGATTGAAACCGTTTTTGAAATAGTTCGAACGCCTTCAATGATCCAGCCCCGGTGTGCGGCAACGGATCCGGGTCTGTAGCAGGACGCGTTGCGTGGAGCGACCGCTGATCGATCGATACCATGAATTCGGTTGCATAGTCGGTAACCGCTTGCAGCAATCGATGAATTTCTTCTGGTTCATTGTTCATAAATACACTTTCTATCAATTGGAAATATCTACCTGCCAAACCCAACAAACAAATTACTTTTTCTCATAAATCTGATGAATAAAATGCGTTATGAAGGCGAAAACAAATTAATCAAGTTTGAAGCATACCTATCAAGTCAAAATGAGACAGGCTTCACGTCGTGCAGCATCGATCGAGGAATCAGCAACTTCAGGAATGGCATCCCAGGCCCGCGCATTAAAGCTAAAAGGAATCAACGTAATCAATCTAAGTCAGGGAGAGCCGGATTTTCCAACACCGGATTTTATCTGCCATGCAGCAAAATTGGCCATTGACTCCGGGAAGTATTTTTCCTATCCGCCTACGGCGGGGTATGCAGACTTGAGACAAGCCATTGCATCAAAATATAACATCGAAAATAACGTACCCTACACTCCCGCCAACATTGTTATTTCTAATGGCGCAAAACAAGCACTCTCAACCGCAATACTTTCAGTGCTTGATCCAGGAGATGAAGCTATCATTCTGGGACCCTTTTGGGTGAGCTATTATGCTCAGGTTAAAATCGCAGGCGGAAAACCGATTGTCATCAGCGCGCGTTTCGAAGATGGTTTTAAAGCTCCGATCAACGAGCTGCTTTCTGTTATCACGAAAAAGACACGCCTGATCATCTTCTCCTCTCCATCAAATCCAACTGGTGTCATATACACGAAAGAGGAGCTTGGGGAAATTGCAAAACTTATCCTTCGTTATCCTGATATTCTGGTAATCGCTGACGAAATCTATGAACACATCAACTACACAGATGAAAGAGTAAGTTTTGCCGCCTTGCCGGGAATGTTTGAGCGAACAATTACCATCAACGGCTTCGGAAAATCTTTTGCCATGACGGGCTGGCGAGTCGGCTATCTGGCCGCTCCGGAATGGGTTGCAACGGAAGCCACAAAAATGCAGGGGCACTTATCGTCATCAAACTCCTCCATCGCACAACGTGCCGCGCTAGCCGCGCTGACAGGCGACAAAAAACCCGTAGAAATGATGGTAGCCGAATACAAGGCAAGGCGTGACATTGTATATAACCTACTGACTAGTATTGAAGGGATCAAGATCATTCAGCCTCAAGGTGCATTTTACTTCTTCCCCAAAGTGAGCCATTACTATGGTTCGACTGTCAATGGACTTGAAATAAAAAACTCAGTAGACCTCTGCCGGTATCTCTTGCAAAATGCACACGTTGCCCTGGTGCCTGGCAGCGCCTTTGGCAATGATGAGTGCGTACGCTTGTCGTATGCCGCTTCCAGGCCCGAATTAGATGAAGGGTTGAAAAACATGAAATTGGCGTTCGAAAAAATTGAACGCACAAAATCAAAGCAGGATATTTTTCAGCAAACTATTTCACGATGATCGAATTCAGGAGCTTCATTGCAACAAGCATTTTGTTGGCGATTACACCGGAAATGACACAATTCTTATCCTCAATCACAGTATAGCGCTTGGGCGCTCTTTATCGTATGGATTGGATACTTCTCGTTGGTGCCGGATTGTACGAAGTGGGACTCGCTATGGGCCTCAAACTATCTGAAAAGTTCACTCACCTCGGATGGACGATTGTCTATCTGCTCAGCATGTCTTTCAGCTTTCTTCTTCTCAACAAGGCTATTCAAACGATACCCATTGGTACAGCGTATGCCGTTTGGACGGGAATCGGGGCCGTTGGAACGGCGATTTCAGGCATCATTTGGTTTAAGGAATCGCTTGATTTCTGGCGAATATTTTTCCTATTCTTGCTGATCAGTTCGATCATCGGCCTGAAGGTTGTCTTCAGATAGAGCTTCATGCACCTGGCCTTCATCACTTCCTCCAATTTTAACTTTATCCCGGATGGCGAGAAGAATTGCCTTGAGGATCTTTTTCCCGAAGTTACATACGAGTTGATAGTTTGGGATCAGGTCACATTGTCAAAGCTGGCCACCTTTGACCGTATTTTAATAAGAACAAGCTGGGATTATCACTTAAAATTCAATGAATTCAATACCTGGTTGAATGAACTTGAGCGTAACGGCCTCCCCGTCACAAATCCTGTAAAAAGCATACGCTGGAATTCTACAAAATCATATCTCCTCGACCTTTTCAAAGCCGGGCTTCCAATCGTTCCTACGTGCCCGGGTAATCAGAAATCGAAAATCCTTTCTGACTTTCCAAATTGCGAATCATTCATCATGAAGCCTCTCGTTTCGGCGAGTGCATATCACTTAAAGAAAGTTTCCAGAGAAGAGATGAACACAATGCCGGACGGCGAAGAGGATTGCATCTACCAACCATTCCTCCCGGAAATTCAGAAGAACGGAGAGTGGTCATTGATTTTCTTTAATGGCACCTACAGCCACGCTGCCTTGAAAATCGCCAAAGCCGGAGATTACAGGGTCCAATCAGATTTTGGAGGCTCGGTGTACCCAGAGTCACCTTCCCCGGACGCCCTTTCATTGGCCGAAAAGACTGTTAGGGAACTCGACTTGCCTATTGATTATTGCAGGGTTGACCTTCTCGAAACCGCGTCGGGGTGGCTTATCATGGAAGTGGAATTGATCGAGCCCGAACTATTCATTTTAACTGACAACGCCAGGAAGAACTACCGGGAATTCATCAAGAGACTTTGACCCTGACCACCTTTAGCATTCCTTTTTCTCACGGAAGACAGTAAAAGATTTCATTTTCAGCACGATCAAACTGATGGTTATTTAGCCGAGGCAATAAAACAAAATATCTATATGCAAAAGGCTTGCATAAAGAAGACCGCGCAACTGCGTCACATGATCGAATCGGCCAACCTGGAATTCCTCATGGAAGCTCATAATGGTCTTTCTGCAAAAATCGTCGAGGAAGCCGGGTTCAAAGGAATCTGGGCAAGCGGACTCACCATTTCAGCCTCAATGGGTGTTCGCGATAACAATGAGGCTTCATGGACTCAAGTTGTGGACGTAGCAGAGCTTATGAGTGACGCCAGTTCTCTTCCGATCCTGCTTGATGGCGACACCGGTTATGGAAACTTCAACAATATGCGACGCCTTGTGAAGAAACTCGAGCAGCGGCAGGTGGCAGGCGTTTGCATCGAGGATAAACTTTTTCCAAAAACGAACTCATTTCTCGGCGACAACCAACCACTGGCAAACGTAGAGGAGTTCTGTGGAAAGATTAAGGCAGCAAAAGACACGCAGCGCGATGATGACTTTGTCGTTGTTGCCCGCCTGGAGGCACTGATTGCCGGACAAGGAATAGGAGAAGCGATAAAGAGAGCCCATGCTTACGCTGATGCAGGTGCCGATGCAATTCTTTGTCACAGCAAAAGAAAAGACAGTTTTGAAATAGACGCATTCATGCAAGAGTGGGGAAACAGAAAGCCGGTGGTGATAGTACCAACGAAATATTTTTCTGTTCCAACAGACCATTTCCGAAAAATCGGAATCAGCACGGTAATCTGGGCGAATCATAATTTACGCGCATCAATCACAGCGATGAAGCAAGTGACCGCTCAGATATTTAAGACTGAGTCGATTAGCGAGGTCGAAGCAACAGTGGCCAAGGTCGATGAGGTATTCAGACTCCAGGATGCTAAAGAACTGGAGCTCGCGGAACAACGCTACCTGCCATAGGAATAGCCGCACATGATTTTTGAAATACAATAAACAATGAGCAACCACACACTATTGAATCCTAAAAAGATCATCAAATCGACCCTGGTCTTTGGCATCTCACTGGCAGTGCTTGGAATATTTCTCCAGGCAGGTAAGCAAAAAAGGAAAGGAAAATTCCTGGACGTTGGGCATGTGATCGAGAATGGAATGAAAACTTATAAAGGTATCCCGGGGCCAACGATTTCATCATTCCTGACCAGAGAAGAGTCTGTTCAACGGTATGCGGCGGGAACCGAATTCATTATTTCAAGGATTGATATGGTTGCCAATACAGGAACATATCTCGACTCACCTTTTCATAGGTATCCCAATGGCAAGGACCTCTCCAAGCTTGATCTTTCCAGCGTTGCGGGGCTTGAGGCAGTGATTGTGAAAATACCTGACGCAAATGTCAAGGATATCGGCGCATCTTATTTCCAGGATCTTGACTTAAATGGAAAGGCACTTTTAGTGTACACTGGCTGGAGCAAGAATTGGGGCACCGATGTCTATTTTGAAAATCACCCGCACCTCACTGAAGATGCTGCTAAAATTTTGATTGAGAAGAAAGTAAAACTGGTTGGCATTGACTCCTACAATATCGACGACGTTGCAGGGAAGACACGTCCTGTCCATTCACTTTTGCTTGGCAATGACATCCTGATCGTGGAACATCTTTGCAATCTCGAGGCTATCCCATCGAATCAGGATATTGAGTTCAGCGCAGTTCCTCTCATGATCAAAGATTTCAGTACGTCTCCGGTGCGGGCATTTGTCACATGGTGATCAACACAGGCTCAATCGCCCAACGAAAAATCGAACAATTCAAATAAGCACAGTTTTTTATTTATCAACTGTATGGAACTTAATGAATACCTGATCTGGAAAACGAACTCTTTCGAACTGAGAGCCGAAGAAAAACCCCTCGTTGACCGGGCTGACGGCGGGCATATCGCAATCTATCCACACCGCAGGATATCAACCCGACAGGAACTGACTGTCAAGGAGGCGATCGAGTTCATGCGACTCTCGATGGTGGCCGGTGAGGCAATGGAAACTGCGATGAACAAAAACGGGGTTGACATCGGAAGAATCAACTATCAGGACAATGGCAACTGGGGCGTATTCCTGCCAGGCGGTCCCAATTTTCACCTGCACATATACGGTCGGGCAAAAAGTGCAAAAATTCAGAAGTACGGACAGTCACTTCACTTTCCACATCGCGATGAGTATCCGAATCTTTACAGGAATCTCACACCCATTTCAAAATCCGACATTGAAGCAATCAGAAGTGAAATAAAAATACTGATGGAGTCTGTAAAATATTCAGACGCTGAATGGGGACACCATTGTTAAAATTCAGCACATAATCATTCATGTTTCTGCCGTATGCCCACCCTGAGTTGATCAATGAAACTGGTTCTGAAAGGGGTCTCCTGACTTTCTTTTAGCGTGGCGATATACCACTTTCGTTTTAATCCTGCACGAGTGAGCCTGATCATCTTGATGCTCGCTGAATCAAGATACGGTTCAACTAACCAACGTGCCATCGCAGTAATACCCTGATTTTCTTTTACCATTTCGATAATAGCTTCTGTCAATTGAAAGTAATTGACTTTTAAAGGGACTACATTGTTAGGACTCAAAAATTTTTCATAGAAAATAGACTCAACCAATTTCCTTGAATGCGTGAGGTAGGTTTCAGTGGCAAAATCCTCCGGATCCAGAAATTGTTTTGAAGACAAACGATGCATGGATGGTACTAATGCAACCACCTCATCCGTGAATAGTTCTGTATACTCAATATTCTCTTCATGTGCTTTCCGATATACAAGGGCAACATCAACCTCACCTGCAAGCAAGAGATCCGCCGGCCGTCTACCCTCTTCAGTATTCAGCCTCACATCGATGTTTGGATAATGGTTGCGGTGCATGCTAACCACCCTACCCAGCCAATGAAAGCACGTGTTCCCCTCTGTAGACAACCTGATCGTGCCGGATTCCCCTTTCATCTGGTTGTTGATATCTTTCTTCACCCGGTCAATTTCGGCCAGGATATGAATGGACGATTCAAGGAATGTTTTACCTGTATCTGTGAAAACCAGTTTCTTATTCACCCGGTTGAAAATTTTTGTGCCGAGCAAATTCTCGATTTCCTTAAGTTGATGACTTAATGCGGACTGGGTAAGAAAGAGTTCATCAGCCGCCTTCGTGAGACTACCCACCCTGGAAATTGTCGAAATGAGTTTAAAATATTTGACTTCCATAATACTTCAGATAAGCCGCGTTACATTCCTGTTTCTCTTCCAGGTTTCTTTCAAAAATCAACTTCTAAAAGAAAATTGATAGCGCTTCGATTTTTATGAGCACAGATATTTTTAGCGTGCTGGATTCTGCTCCGCTGTTATAGTTTACCTTCGATCGCGCGCTTGAATGTATTCTGCACCGCGGATCTGACAAATCCAGGGTCCAGGTACTTGGTATATTGAGCGTATTCCGGTGTTTTGTTCAGTTCCGCAACAACGCTTTCAGCGGTTACAATCTTAACAGCATCGTCGGCAGAATTCTTACCGGACAAATAGACTGCATTTGTTTGTTTACTTACTTCCGCGAAAAGCGCATTGAGGTAGTTGAGATAGCTGTAATCTTTCTGTACAGCCCCGTGACCGGGAATCAAATACTTAAATTCAAATTGCGCCAGTTTCTTTGAAGTTTCAACCCATTCCTTCGAAAAAGCGCCTGATTCGTATGGAGACGGGTAAACCACGAGATCACCAGGAATCAATACCTTTTCCTTTGGTAAATACAACACCGCATCACCTACCGTATTACCAATGCCGAGATAGTAGAATTGGAATTCACGTCCACCACGCCTCATAATAAATTTATCTGTGAAGGTGAATGTCGGAACCGTAGGCTTTATAGTTTTAACACTTGCAAGATCTTGCTTTACCTGGTTCAATCCTTCAGAGAGATACTTCATTCCTTCCGGAGTCAGCGGCTTACCCTCTCCAAGCTGACCGCGCTTTACTGCTTCCTCGTAGCTGTCAACCATACCCTGAAGATATTTGGGATAGAACGTATTAATCCACATCATACCATTTCGAAGGATCGCATGAAATCCCTGTTCCGCTGCAATGAATTCAATCCCCGGATATGCCTTGGCAAAAGACTCGTTACCCTGCCAATGATCTCCATGCCAGTGGGTATTAAGAAGGAACTTGACAGGTTTGTTGGTGATCTTTTTTATTTCCTTGACTGCTTCCGTACCCGCTTCAGGTAAAAGTCCACTATCAACGACCAGCACATCTTCACTGTTAACGATAACTACAATATTTGCTGTGACCCAGCGGTAATCGTTTATAAGCGGTTTGAGTACATAGATATCTTCCGTGACCTTTTCTGTTTCATATTTATACACAGCCTGCCCGGTGGCACAAATTGAACCCAGGAAAAAAACTGAAACAATAATGATGGATTTCATGAAAGAAGGATTTCGTTTGAGATAGAACGGCGATTTAATAAAAATGCCGCCTGAACGGCTGACAAAGCCATGCAATTGCAAAAAAATACACCCATTGTGTGGAGATAAGTACCTATTGACCGCGCAGAATTTCTGCCGGCCATCTCCTATTTTGCTTGAGCGCTGTCAAATCACGTTCGTAAACATACCTTTGCACTTTGATCAGATTATTTCAGCCCTCTTGTAATTTGACATTGGTCTTGTTGCGCTTCAGAAAAACTTCTTTGCAGTGGCGTTCAAAAAAGCGCATCTCCGACAATCATGTGGCAGCGGGAATATTTATTTGCCTCGCGTTCATCCTGGCAGGTCATTCGAAAGTCATAGCAACACCCCTGCCGCACGTTGGTGATTCGAGTCTAAGAATAAACATCTGGCAAGAATGCCAGATCATGGAGGACCGCCAGAACACTATTTCGATTGACGACATCCTCGCAGATAGTGCGAATTATCACTTCCATAGCACAGCGGGGATTTCATCCATGTTTGGATTTACCTCCTCAGCCTATTGGATAAAATTCAAGGTTCGCTATCCCCACCCCGAAAGACTCTACCTCACCATCGAACGGGTCTCCCTTTGGGAGGCCGATCTCTTTATTATTAATGACAAGGGCCAGCCTGAGGTCCAACATCTTGGCGTCAATACGCCCTTTTATGAAAGGCCACTCCAATCCAAGTTCGCTGTGGGAGAGCTTGGCAACTCCAGAAACAACGAATACTACCTAAAAGTCAGCGCAGTAACGAGCTTGTTTGTTCCCATCTATGTTGACTCAGCTCAATCGCTCCTGCAAAGACTTTCTGCAGAAGAGCTTGGCATTGGAATCTACGTCGGCATTTTCTGCGTCATCCTTTTGTATAATCTTTTGGCCCTTTTATTCCGGAAACAGGCGATTTACGGGTGGTATCTTTTTTATGCAGGATCACTATTTGTTTATCAGGGACTCTTCAATACCGGTGTAGGCTTTGAATACCTCTGGCCGGATTGGCCAATCATTAACAAATACTATGTAGTCTCTTCATCAATATTTGGTATTTCAATGTTGATGTTCTCAGTGAAGTTTCTTGACATAAAAACGGAACTACCTACCCTTTACACATTCGTTAAGCTATTGGTTGCTGGCTATCTGGTGATGATCATTATTTGCATACTTGGATTTACGTCCTTCAGTGCGAGGTATTTCTTCTGGATGTTGGTTTCGTCCTTTGTCTACCTCGCAACGATTGGCGTGATCTCAATCCAAAGGGGCAACGTAAATGCGAGGTTATATCTTGCCGGGTGGGGTGTGCTAATGTTATTCTATTTCTACTTCGCACTCTGGCTGAACGGCTTTATCGGCGAATCACTGCTCGGGCACCGCGCTTTATTCCTGGGGTCATTTTTTGAAATGATATTCTGGTTCTACGCTGTGTCTGATAAGGTAAATATGTCCAGAAAGGAACAGCACCGGCAGGAAATCTCCCTGCGCAGGGATGTTGCACGCGACTTTCATGACGAACTCGGTAATCAGGTCGCCCGCCTTATTAATTATGTGGGCCTCCTCAGAATGCGGGGAAATATTCCTCCTGATATTTATTCTTCGCTGAGTGGATTCGCCCAGAATATTCTCGACGGGGCAAAGGATTTTGTATGGGCACTTGATCCATCCAACGACAACCTTGCCAATACCATGATCCATGTGAAGGACTTCGGGGAGCAACTCCTTTCTGAAAAGAATATCTCGTTTAGATTCTACAAATCGGCCGATGACAATGTCTCACTTCCATACGGGCACAGTCGGCAAATAAACCTGATCTTTAAAGAAGCGATTACAAATGCCTTTCGACATTCAAATGCCACAGCCGTCGAATTGAGAGTCGAACCTGCCCGTGGCGTGGCGGTGATCACGCTTAAAGACAATGGTGTGGGCGTATCAGTCGCAGTGGTGGAATCTTCCACGAGGGGCTTAAATAACATACGCGCGCGATCAGCAAAAATTGATGCAAAGATTGATATCACATCTTCAGAAGGAAATGGAACATCACTTAGCTTGACGATAAAAACACATGGACAGTTCGAAAGTAAACGTATGGGTCGTTGAAGACGATGACGATCTGAGAGAAGCTTACGCAGCATTCATTGACAATTCTGATGCCTTTAAGGTGACGGGTAATTTTCGCACAGCTGAAGAAGCGTTGAGGCACCTGAAGGGCGAGCTTCCGGAAATTATTCTTATGGACGTTGAACTACCGGGCAAAAGTGGCATACAATGCACATCACTCATCAAGGACAAGTTTCCGGCGATCAAAATTATCATGGTGACGGTATATGAAGACAATGAAATCGTCTTCGAAGCGCTTAAGGCCGGTGCCTCTGGATATATCACTAAAAAATCCAACTATACCCAACTTATTTCCGGACTACAGGAAATCGTAGACGGCGGAGCTCCCATGAGTGGAAGAATCGCAAAGATGGTTATTGAAAATTTCCATACTAATCCAAATTCCCCATTGACGAAGAGGGAGAAAGAAGTATTGCAGATGGTAGCCTCAGGAAAAACCTTTACACAAATCTCTGAAGAGCTTTTCATTGGACGTGAAACAACAAAAACCCACGTCCGGAATATTTATCAAAAGTTACAAGTGAATTGCAGGGCCGAAGCAATCGCGCGCGCAAACAAAGAACACTTGATTTGACCTTTCAATATTGAATTCCGCCCGGGTTTCTCAGCAATCTTCGGCAGGTATCTCTAAGTGAAATCAACACAACAAGGGGAGCTCGAATAACTGAAAATCGCCGTATTTGTCCCCGAAAAAATTACGGGCGATGGACATCTCATATATCCTGAATGAACTCGGTGAGGATCGGGAAAATTATTATAACGCAGTAGCGCCACCGATTATCCAGACCAGCAACTTCGCATTTCGTACAGCCGATGAGTTCAGGGCCGCCGTTCAAAATCCCTATGACAATTTGTTCTATTCAAGAGGCAGCAATCCGACAGTAGACATACTCCGTAAAAAACTCGCTGCACTCGACGGGGCCGAAGACGCGCTTGTGTTAGGAACTGGTATCGCAGCCATAAGTACTCCGATATTAAGCCTTCTCAAACAGGGTGATCACATCGTCAGCATCGCAAAACCTTACGCGTGGGCGAGAAACTTCTTCAATGACATCCTTCCGAAGTTCGGCATAACAATCTCGTATGTTGATGGAACGGACCCTGGAAATTTTGAAAAAGCAGCCACACACAGCACAAAACTATTCTATCTCGAATCACCGAATTCATTCACATTCGAACTCCAGGATCTTGCTGCAATCGCAACAATTTGCAAGCGAAATGGCATTTTGAGTATGATTGATAATACCTACGCTACTCCACTTCATCAGCGGCCACACCAACTTGGAATCGACCTGGTGACACAGTCCGCAACAAAATATATTGGCGGACACAGTGATGTACTTGCCGGCGTGGTGACAGGCTCAGCGACCCTAATCCGAAGAATATTTGAAAAGGAACTGTTTATGCTGGGAACAGTCATTTCACCATGGAGTGCGTGGCTTTTATTGCGCGGTCTAAGGACATTGCCGATCCGCATGGAAAAAATCTGTCAGACAACCGCAACGGTTGTTGAGTTCCTGAGCACACACCAGGCAGTCGAGAAGGTCTTTTTCCCATTCCATCCCTCATTTCCTCAATACGCACTGGCAAAGCGACAAATGAAAAACGCCGGCGGATTGTTCAGCATAGTCTTGAAGTCGGCGAGACTGAATGACATCGAAGAATTTTGCAATTCTCTCAGGAAATTCAAAATGGCCGTCTCGTGGGGTGGACACGAATCTCTGGTCATGCCCGCGATAGTTGGATTTCCACGAAATGAATTTGATTTCGCGCGGGAAGAACACAGACTTATTCGGTTCTATGTAGGTCTGGACGAGGCCGAGATTCTGATCGAGGATCTTAACCAGGCACTATCAGGCATCACAAACTGGATTCAAAAAGCAGTGCGTGCAGTTATTTGATGTCTGAATCCAAATCTCACTCCTCTCGAAATAAGATGTCTCCGTCATTTGCGACGGGAAACGGAATATTTGAAATGTTGTCGAGCGCATCCTGACCCAAATGAGTGACGACAATCTTCCGGGCGGTCAGTTTTTGCTTATTCTCAATCAATTTTCTGATCCACATATGGTATCGTTTCGGCTCGGTGTATGTGTAGCCCTCACAAATAAAAACATCGGCGTTGTCGCTGATCGCGATAAGATCATCCTGCCATTCAGTGTCTCCTGAGTAGGCGATTACCCTCTCACCTACAGCAATCCTTAACGAATGTGGATTCGTCCCGGGAGTATGGATTGCCTTCAACGCCGATATGTCGATCACACCGAATTGAACACGTTGACTCTCAGAATAGGTCAAGTAGTTTATCTCGAATGTTGTAGTAAGGTTGGTGGGGCCCGGAAACAGGCAATCCAATCCGTCATTCACTTTTGACTCAATGCCCGGAGGCCCGATAATGATTAACGGCCTCTCTCTGCGTCGACTAATTTGAGTCTCTCGGATGAGGAAAGGGATGCCGCCAAAATGATCACCGTGCAAATGACTTATGACAATTACATCGATAATACCCGGGTCGATCTCTGCCTTCTTGATAGCAATAAGGGAGGACGCGCCGCAATCGATCAGGAGATTCATGTCATTATAGTTGACATAAAAACAAGCATTTAAGCGACCTCCGCTTCCAAATGCATCACCAGATCCAAGGCACTTCACAAGCATACTTTAACAGCGTTTCATCTCATGTTTGATCGAAGTCCCCATGGTTTTCTTCTTACGACCTGACAACGTCGTAATATCTGTTGGCATGATTACGCCAATATTTCTATAAAAACTTAGGCAGGTTGCAGAATCTTTCAAAAATCCACACAAAGACGGGAGCGGCAATTTTATAACCTACACTCAAACTGATTCAGACATCCCGGAACATTCCGTCGCACGTCCGTTCAATCAGGAAACTTTTGATCATCAATGCCCTGTCAGCGGCATCAGCTGTGTCACCAGCATTTCATGAAAAATTGTACTCACAATGATTTAAAAAGATCACCAATCGCAGTGTCGCTACTTGTTTGAAATTCAATTCTTTTTGTGGCGTATGCCAAAACTTTCTTCATGCTGACGAACGCTATAAAACTAACCAGAGAACTTTCCCTTCATCAATTCTTATCTGAGGATAGATTCAAATCTCCGTTTGACGTATGCTAAAGCGTGAAATAGGGAAATGGGATTTAATATTATTAATACTCAACGCGACAATCGGGGCCGGCATCCTTGGCCTGCCCTCTGCGATTTATCGGATCGTCGGTGTGTATAGCATTTTCGCCGTAATGATTTGCGGCGTGCTCGTCGTTGTGATCGGGCTAACATTTTCGGGAGTAGCCCGGAGGTTTGATGCCACCGGGGGGCCCTATCTTTATACTTTGGTTGCCTTCGGAAAGACCCCAGCTTTCCTGATGGGCTGGACAATGCTTGTCAGTCGGCTATTCACCTTTGCTGCATTGATGAACTTGCTCCTCTCCTATTTTAATGCCGATAAGCTTTCACCCTGGATTCGACCACCGTTCATTATTGCTTTCACCTGTCTGATTGCTCTGGTGAATTATCTCGGAATAAAAAAATCAACAGTCTTCAATAACTTCCTCAGCGGTTTTAAGATCATGTCTCTGCTTGGCTTCATCCTGACAGGCGTCTTTTTTTTGAAAGAAAGTAACTTCAGACATTCTGCCACTGTTCCGTCCATCGAACAATTTTCATCCGCAGCGCTCCTCCTCATTTTTTCATTCACCGGTTTTGAAGCAGCCTTGGTGGCAAGCGGTGAAGTAAAGAAACCAAAGAAAGCAATTGGGTTTGCACTTATCTGTTCGCTACTCACAGTGGCGACCATTTACTCTTTTGTGCAAACAGTGTGCATTGGCACATTGGATTCATTGTACACCTCGCAGGCTCCGTTGAAGGATTCGATGGAATTGGTACTTGGGCCAGCCGGAGCCCGATGGATGGAAATCGTTGCCCTCTTTGGCATTAGCGGCACGTTGCATGTTTCTATTCTCGTTGGTTCCCGCCTGTTGTATTCGATGGCAGAAAATAATCAATTGCCTTCCGTCCTCGCACGAGTACATAAAAAATTCCGGACGCCACATCTGGCGATCATTCTCTTTGCTGTTTCTGCAAGCATCATTTCAGTTTCAGGAACCTTCATCGGGGCTGCCACGATCAGCGCACTAGCGAAGCTTACCATCTTTTTGACAATGGGTATGGCCTTATTGAAGTTTATTGCTCAGGACGAAAAAAAATCAGGTACCACCGCCCGATACGCGAGAATACTGGCTGTTGCATCGATGATCATTTCTCTGTGGCTCTTTTACTTCTCTGAATTCAATGATCTCATGCTCTTTGTAATCACGCTCTTAGCAGGCGTGATCGTCATGCTTGGATATAGAATTTTTTCCAATAAACCGTGATCACTCGCCAATGACGGGGTTTGCTTTTTCTCTTGTGGTGGTATCAATCTTTAGTCATGCGTACATGAGCTACCTGGTCAAGATCTCCGGCCAAAAGCAAATCACGATCACCCTAAGCCTTCTCCTGGAGGCTATCTTCCTCTTCATTCCAGCGAGCATTTTTATTAATCGGGAGGGCCTTAACCTCGAGATTTTTCCGGTGATCGCGATCGGAGCCGGCATGTGTTTCTTGAGCTATTTCTTTCTCAATAAGGCCTATGAACATGGCGATCTATCCCTGGTTTACCCGATGTCAAGACTAAGCCCCATCTTTTTACCATTCCTCTCCTATTTTTTAATCAAGGAAACCATCGGCGTGAAGGGATTTGTAGCCATGGCCTTCATCATCATGGGTACGATCACCATGCATTTAAAAAAGTTGAATCTTCGCTCAATGAAGAATTTGATTTTTCGTTTGAACGATGCACCCGTTATATATGCCCTGCTATCTGCGCTCGTAGCCGCAGCCTACACCGCCTGGAATAAAATCTCCACGGCGAGCATCACACCATTTGTTTATTATTTTTTCTACGTGTCGATGACTGCGATTTTCAATGTTGTTTTTTGCGCGACACGGTTTTCTCGCCGTGAAATCAAATCCAGTTGGAAACGCAATAAACTCAATATTGTCCAAGGAGCATTTGCCAACGGACTCACGTCGGCGTTGGTGCTGTTTGTGATGTCGTTCTCCAATATGTCTTATGTCGGCAGCTTGCGTCAGTTAGGAGTTCTGGTAGCATTATTCATCAGTGTCGTGTTTCTTGATGAAAGACTAACGCCACCAAAAATCGCCGGCGCTTGCATTTCGGTGACAGGCGCAATCATCCTGTACTTTACGAAATAATTAGTAAAGAAAAATTTGATATGGCAGCCCTGGCCTGATTTGCCGTCGGAAACAAGTAGTACCATTTATCGATTTGATTATAAATCCTCAATCACAAAATATCTTCTTGTCTTGAGACCAGAAACTTGAGGACAGTACTTTTACAGCCATTCTTCACACCAACAATTATTAAATCGAAACTCAAATGCAACTGAAACCGATATTCTCCCCCAGCGAAGTGCAAGCCTTTAGAAAAGATACGCCCGGATGCAATCATGTAACACACCTAAACAGCGCAGGTGCCAGCCTGATGCCCCAGTCAGTTATAGACACCATAAAAAATCACATTGATCTTGAAGGCAACATAGGCGGATATGAAGCGAGTGATCTCAGGGCACGCAGCATTGAAAGCTTCTATACCCAGGCCGCACAGTTATTAAAAGCACATCCTCGTAACATTGCTTTCACCGCCAACGCCACAGACTCATTTAACAGGGCAATCTCATCGGTTCAATTCAAACCAGGTGACGTCATCCTCACCTCCAATGAGGACTACATTTCAAACCAGATAACTTACCTCTCCTTCATCAAGCGATTTGGCATCAAACTTATTCGGGCTGCGAGCCTGCCAACGGGCGGAGTGGATCTTGACGATTTGCGTTCTGCTATTGTGAAGCACAATCCCCGGCTGGTTTCGATTACTCATATTCCGACAAATTCAGGGCTGGTACAACCTGTCAAAGAAATCGGTAACCTCTGCAAACAGTATGGCATACTTTACCTCATCGATGCATGCCAATCGATAGGACAAACTGAACTCAATGTAAACGAGCTTCATTGCGATTTCCTAAGCGTCACCTCCAGAAAATTCCTCAGAGGTCCTCGTGGCGCAGGTTTCCTTTTCATTTCAGATCGTGTGCTGGAGGAAGGGCTCGAACCTTTGTTCATTGATATGCGCGGTGCAGACTGGGTAGAACCTGATGTTTATGTTCCAAGAAACGATGGCAAGCGCTTTGAAGATTGGGAATTTGCGTATGCACTGTTACTGGGTACGGGCGCCGCGATTGAGTACCTGACAAAACTTGATATTCACAAAGTTGAAAAACAGATAAAGTTCCTCGCCGACTATCTACGCAACGGACTTGGACAGATTCAAGGAATAACAACGTACGACCTTGGAGTCGCTCCCGGAGGCCTTGTAACCTTTCACTTGAGGGGGAATGAACCGGAGGCGCTAAAAGAGATGTACCGCGCCAGACAAATCAATGTTGTCACCAGTTACAGAAATTTTGCCGTGATTGATTATGATTACAAGAATGTACCGTGGACGATTCGCGTATCACCCCACTACTTCAACACAATTGAAGAGGTGGATTACTTCCTTGAGGTAACATCGGAAATTGCTGGTGTAAAATAACCAAGGCCAATACGTCATACACATACCTAAAATGCCAAGATGGGCATTCTGAAAAAACTACTTTTGCGGCATTAAATAATAAATTGAAACATGATTCATTTCATCCAATAAAGGCGAAGAGTTAAAAATAACAGAACTCGAAATAAGCCCAGCGTCATTGCCGGGAATCTCTCCCTGCACGATCTTTGCCCTACATGATCTCGATTCTCCTTCAACTGGCTGCGCTGCAATCATTCCTGCTGTTTTTTTTCTTTTTGTTTCAATCACCGTATCGCGTTAGCAATGCCATCCTCGCAGTGTTTGCAATTCTTGTCGGCCTGCTATGTTTGTTCAAATCAGTAGAGAGCATCGGCTTTTACCTCGAATTCCCACATCTGATCAGAGTCGACTGGGGTATCCTCTTATTATTGTGGCCCCTCATCTACCTCTTTATTAAATATTTTATCAGCAGTGAAAACACCTTCGAAAAGAAAGACCTCGTTCACGGGATTCCTTACCTGCTCAATCTCGCAATGCTACTTCCCTTTTTCATAGAAGGAGCGTCCTCGAAGTTGGCTTCCATCGACTATTATACACCGTTCCTCACGAAGGGATTTTACGGCTATGCCACATACTTCAACGTGCTGTCCATCGCAATCGGGATCCAGTCCGTGATCTACAGCAAACTAATTGTAGATCTGGTTGCGAACTACCGCTTGAAAATCGAACAAATTCTCTCCAACACCAGCCGCATGGGCGCGCGCTGGTTTTTCGTTATTGCTTATGGCATGGTCGGACTATCCGTCATCTACCTGGGTTCCCTGGTGATGAGCATCAATAGCCGATTTCTCGACGATTATCATCAATGGTTTTTCCTCGGATTATTCCTGATGATTCTGATACTTAGCTATCGTTCGTACTACCAACCTCTCTCATGGCAGATTGATGGAGAACTCGTTCAGCCAACCGCACCAGACAAACCCTACGCGGAATCAACACTACCCCAATCAACAGTGCAAGATCTTGCCGCCGCCCTTACCACGTTATTTCAAAACGAAAAGAAATACCTCGATCCGGAACTGACGGCTGCCGAGGTGGCCGCAGCCATCAACACCAGCAGACATCATCTCTCTGAAGTGCTGAGCCGCCATTTTCAAATGAGCTTCTACACCTTCGTGAACAACTATCGCGTACGGGAATTCCAGGACCGACTCGCCTCTGGCCAGTATAAACATCTAACTTTGCTGGGCGTGGCAATGGACTGTGGGTTCAGTTCAAAATCTTCATTCAATTCAATCTTCAAAAAGGCCACCGGCCTTACTCCCTCGAAGTTTGCCGAACAGGTGAAAAAAACACCTTAAAAAGAGTGCAAACCGGCCTGTCTGGACGATAGATTCTTTCAACATGTCTTGATTTCGGAAAAAAATTCATGAAGAAAATCTATCCTATCTGCTGGTTCCTGATGCTAGCCTCGTGGGCCGATGCCCAGCAAATCTCAACGTTGCAACTAAAGCTCGAGCCACATTTGTTTAAATCCTTCGACGGCCGGGAAGTTCAAGCAGAACTGGGCTCCTTTTTTGTTCCGGAAAACCGTTCGGTACAGGGCTCACGAAACATCAAACTTTCATTTATCAGATTCAAATGCACGGGCAATCGCGCGGGTAGCCCCATCGTGTATTTGGCTGGCGGACCCGGTGGCGCAGGAAGCTTTACTGCGAAAGGTCCACGTTTCAATCTTTTCATGGCGATGCGCGAATTTGGAGATGTCATTGCTTTCGATCAGCGTGGGACGGGTATGAGCAACTCACTGGAGCCCTGTGATCCTAAACAACCTTTCGATTTCAGTAGTCCCGGTGACCCGGATCAGATGATAGCGACGGTCCGCGAAAATCTCAAACAATGCCTGAGCTTCTGGCAGCAAAAGGGCGTTGATGTAACGGCATATAATAATATCGAGAACGCTGATGATATCGATGATTTGCGGAAAGCGCTTGGTGTTCCAAAGGTAACATTGTGGGGTATCAGCTACGGAACTCAGCTTGCTTTCACATACATCAGGCGCCACGAAGCGCAAACAGATAAGCTTATCCTTGCCGGCCTCGAAGCAACTGGTGATAACATCAAAAGGCCTCTTCATACCGACAACTTTCTAGCGAATGTCGAGAAAGCACTGGCTGCGGATCCGGAAGCATCGAAAGCCTACCCGACCCTGCGGGAGCTGATGCAGACCGTGTTTGAAAACCTGACGCATCGACCGGCCAGTGTGGTGATCAAGAATTCTAAGGGTGTTGATGTAACGGTCGGGATCAGTAAATTCGACCTGCAACTCGTCACATCGTTTTTCCTGCTGAAGAATCCATCCGATCAGGCGAAACTGCCGCGGATCTTTAAAAAAATGAGAGATGGTGATTATAGCGACGTTGGCAAAATGGTGTACGATCTCAAGTCGTACGGGTCTTCTTCACGTTTTTATGGGATGGGATTGCTGATGGATGCTATGACAGGTGTCACTGAGGAACAGATGAAAAAAATCGAGGTCGAATCAAAAGCCAGTGTGCTTGGCCGCTCGACAAATTTCCCCTTTCCAGACATTGCGCGAGGACTGGCGTTACCGGACCTGGGCGACGCGTATCGCAAGGACGTAACAAGCGATGTACCCGGCCTGTTTCTCAATGGAACACTCGATGGGCGCACCTACGTGGAAGATGCAAGACGGATAGCTGAAAATTTCAGCAAGGTGAAGCTGGTAATTGTTGTTAACGGCGGTCATGATGTATTCGAACAGTCGACCGCCGTCCAGGATTTAATTCTAAACTATATGAGGGGTCAACAAATCCCCTCTGAGTTGACGCTGGACGCGCCGCGCTTTGCATTAAAATGAAAAATCAAATGCTTAAAATATCGATCATGGTCACAGTAGGTTTATCTTTTTTTATTATTGCTTGGTTCAATTTGTTTACGGTCACTGAGAATCGGGTTGTTGAACCGTTTACATCGATCTCTGTTGAAGGTCCCATCCAGGCGTTTCTTGTCAAAGGTCTGGGCGACACCGTCAGACTTGTTGCGGACAACAATCTACCCCGTGTTATTTCAACTAAAGTCGTAGATCAAAAACTCATCATCGCACCCACGGAAGATATCCGGCACGAACGCGTACTCAAGGTTTATGCTTCGATGGAGTCCTTGCATTCCATCGAAGTCCATGGATCCGCGACGCTCGACATAACGGAAAAAATCAACGTTGACGCCCTTGACATTACGCTGAGCGGCAGCGCGGAAGCGCGCATCCTTGCCGAGTGTCGCGATTTACAAATCATGATGAGAGGTGCCTGGCAAGCCGCAATTGCACTCTTGACATCGATACACCTCCGCAAAGTCCGGGAATCTTTCGCATTTCAGTTTCTGACACACTCAGGGTAAACATGGAGAAGATCAGTTCACGACTTATCCAGGTGAAGGGCAACCCCATACTCATCAGGAAAGGAACAGGAACGGGAGAAGTGAAAATGAAAAAACCGTAGCGACGATCAGTGCACGACCTCATTCGAGCAATTGCGCACGCCACTTGAGATGTGGGCAATTGAGCAACTGCGTTACGGCGCCCATACTCCAAATCCTCAGCCTGCTCCGTTATCGCCGGTCAAGTTCATAGGTTAGAAGCCTGGTCTTCTTCAATGAATCCACGGCCGTGATTTTAAAAGTGACCTGGTTCAGGAACTGCAAGTTTGAATTTCCAATCACGACGGCATTACCATCGGCAACACAAAATGTGAGCGGCAAATTCAGGGCGGCATTATTGGCATCGATCACTTCCACACCCACGATTGCGTCACCAGTTTTATTCAACAGGAGTTTTCTGAAGTTATCGCCGTTTTTCTGCACCCCATTTTGAATGGCAAAAAGATTTCCTTTGTAAAATTCCAATCCATCAATTCCATGCGAAAGCGAAAGACTATCCTCCTGATTAAGAATTCTTTTGGTCGCGATATCAATAACACGAACGCCTTTTGAGTAGCTGGCCACATAGAGCTTTCTGTCATTGTCGGAAACAGCGATACCATTGGGAAAATCGATATCGGAACTTCTCGTAAAGAGCTCGAACGACCTTTGGCCATTCTTCAATACATATATTGAAGAACTTTCCGTGTCGGTAACATAGATGTCGCCCGTCCTTGTAAGTACGAGATCGTTCATGAAATGGCGTTCCCCGTCTTCAATTGAATGCTTTCTGATGAGCTTCCTTGAACGGACATCGAAAACAAAAAGCGCAGACTCTGTTTTTTCGCGCATGAAGTAGCCGCCTAACGCAAGGACTTGTCCCTTTTCGTCATCTACCCAAATGCCGACTCCCGGAATATAACCATCTGCCTGCGTCACGAAATCTTTCTGCTGCCCGGTGCTACTCACCGTGATGATCTTGGATTTGGCAATACTAGTCACGTAAAGGAGTTTATCCTTTTCCGAGTATGCGATGCCTTCGGGAACGAGATCGATCTCATCCAGTACAAAATCTTTCTTTTTCTCACATGACAACCCTAGACACAGAAGGAAAGGCAACAGAAAGAGAAATATTTTCATTTAATGCATGGTCGATTTCTTAAAAATAAACATTCTTAGCAATGCTTGACCCCCTAAACCTTCGGGATTATGAAAACCAAAGTCAATCCGCATGATGTAGTACTGCTGCTGGAGATCCGGTTTCGCTTTAGCGATACACAATTCAGAAATTCTAAGAAAAAGGCGATCAAAAATTAGCAGCGCTATTTCAGATAATTCCGATGCATCTTCACCTTTCTAATTTGACGCAAATGACGATCCGTGTGATTAATTATGAGTAAGTAATTCTGGTGAACGTTGGGCCCATGTAATATGTAGTATTGCCGGAGGTTTTTTGTTTCGCCTTTGAGATAGGCGATAGATTCGTCACGCATCGTTGTCAGCCAAAGAATATTGTTTGGCCCTTCATTTACTCCCAGAGGGACGCCAAGGGAAAACGGCCTCGTAGTATCCAGTGTGTTGATTGGGTGCGACACTTCGGGATCGTGGTCCAAGAAGACGCTATCTGATAAATAATGTTCAAAAGGGATGGGTCCGTGCTGCAGCGCCGTAGAAATTTGATACGTCCAGATCATTTCCCACCTGGCGAGGTGTTCGACAATCTGATTAATATTCCAACGCTCATGACTTTCCCTAAAATTCCATTGTTCCTTCGTGAGGTATTTTGTTTCGTTGAGGATTTCGCGCTTCGTGCGAGTGAGATTATCCAGGAGATATTTCCGGTCTGCTTCGGTCCACACCGGAGGCTCGGGCGATGTCTGACCGATTGCTGGCAGTGAGACCGCAAGAGTCATTGTCAATACCATTAAATTGCGCTTCATATCGATCCGAAGTTAGTCCGGAAATAATATTAGATCTTACAAGATCAGGATAACCTATATTCTATCGCATTTGCACATGTATGTGGTCATCATGGCGAACAGCTTGACAGCCATGAAGTCTAATTTTATCAATGTTTAATCCTAGCCTTTCTTTAAGGTGAGGTTCAATCAAAATCTTACCAATCGCACTTTCATCCGCAAAATAATTCACGAAGGTCTTTGTCCTTTGATGATCGAAAACAAAGTCCTTCTTGTTGCCTTGCGGTACGATTTGTTGCAAGATGCTGTATTGCCAATAACCCTTCTTTTCACAGTCCTCTGGGCGATTGACTTCATTGGGCTTGGGTTCTTCGCAGATACCATAACCTATTATCGACGGACATTCATTCGTTTGCTCACCTGTTTTCATATCGATGTATTGAAACGCCAAGTCGAGCTTCTTGCCATCATTGTGACTTAAGTGTGGGGGAAGGGGGAACTTATTGATAAAAGGAAAATTTGCATCCAAATAGTTGACAATTGTCCCTGGATATTTCTTATTCATCCTATCTGCGACTTTGAAGGCGGCCTGCTGTAGTTCGGGTCTGACATAGTTCCGATTAAGCAAGCAAGTCCACACCGATAAAGGCTGTAAATGATTCGTCTCCGTTATCGGAAGGCGAACCCGCCCAAAAGGTTTTGCCGTGAACGGCACTATTACTAAACAAAATGCCAGGTAAAGGACCAAAAACGAAACTACCTTTACCGATACTCTAGCGGCTCGACTTTTGATTCGAGTATTGATCATTCGATGAGTGGTCAGCGAAATCAAGAAAACAATTCCACCAACTTGTGTAACCGCCGTTAAACAAGAAACAGTCACAAACACGAAAAGTATCTTTAGTACGTGTGCTACAAGGTTGGCCATGCGAGTCTAAGTTAGTAAACTCATGTATGATTCCGGCAAAGCAATCGCCTCAAGCAAAGGCGTTTGAGGCAAATCAAAGGAAACCGAAGCAACCAATTCCTAATCGAATGCTTCGGTGACATTAAAAGTCAGCGTCGCCAAAAAAGTGAGATGAAGGCTAATGCCGTCCCGAAGAAAACCAAAGGAACACACTTCAAGAGGTCGCTCCAGGGCGACAAAGTGAAAAAGCCCGACCAAGTTTCCACTTTCGCGAAAAACTCAATCGGGCTTGTTTTGGTTTATTGTAGTCCGTACGGGAAGATCGACGTCTATTGATTTTCAGGCCCTTGGCGAGTATTTCGTAAACATCGCAGTCAATTTTGCAAGCAATTCTGCATCACATTTCATCAGACTGCATCACTTTTTCCTGCCGGCCGCGGGAAATTTCAATTCCAGTGCACTTTCATCTTTGCGTACAAGTCGCGCTCCTCGTAGTCGGTAAGAAACCGCTCGCGATCGCGTTTGTTGCTCGCCTTGAACCAGGTCTCGATCCTCACTCGCTCCACTTCATTCACCTCGTTAAAAACATATCGAGTCAGCAGCCGATCCAGGTCCGTCTGCTTGTGGTTCTTCAGGTGCTCGATCAATTGCTTACCGGTGATCATACATCTTGATCTCGTGGATGCATTCAAATTGCTTTAAATTCTTACTGGCGTTCTCGCGTCACTTTTTTTTAATAATCGACTGTTCGATATCATTCAAAGTTTGCTCATTCACCTTTCCTGATATCGATATCTTGCCACTACCTGTTTCGATCAACAAGGTCCTTCTAATATTCATCAGGAAAATTGTGTACGTCACCGCCATCACTGCTGCGGCCACATAAAGACCATTTGAAAATTGCTGATAATAGGAGCCGGCAGTAAGTGCGACCATGGCAAGAACTACGCCTCTCCAAAAGATGGAATAGTCCTTCAATCTTGTATATGACATCGAGCGGATGTGCTCGATGAATAGTACAGTGTGCCCATCGTCGGTGTTCTCCGCGACAGTGCGTTCACCAATGGAAATTTTCTGACTGTCAGAAATCTTGAAATCAGGCATAACTAGTTAGGGTTTAGGGGTAAACAAAGTCAGCTTGCCGTAGCCTGCTGATCAAATAATGAATTCAGTGATCTCGACAGGGCAAGGTTCATGCTCGTAAGGCGATCAATCTCCTTCTTCATCGCCGCAATTTTTTTGTTGCACTCCTCTGCCGGCACCATTGTCTTGTCTGGAAATACCGGGGCTTCACCAATTGTAAAAGGCATATCCGGATGTTGTTTCCATTCCGGATTTTCGAATTGTTCGGGATCCCAAAAAACCTTTACATCTACCTCAAGTGCCTTGGCTATCAACTGAAGGTTGGCAATTTTCAACTGCGTCCTTCCTCTTTCCCAACTACTATAGGTCTTCTGTCCTACTCCAATTTTGTCCGCTAACTCCACTTGGGAGTATCCCTTACTCTTCCTGGCAGCACGGACCTTCTCCAAAATTATGTTCATACCGGCCAGTAAAATTAAAATTATAACGTGTTGATTTTCAGGGCAGAAACGGAGTATTTACGCCAAATTGACTACTACATTTTGTAGTTATTCTATTTTTTGTAGTAATTCACATCGTTGATTGCAACCGATGTACACGAACTCACATGCTATTAGGGGGAGCCAAAACCAAGAAACCGCCTTTCTCTGCGGCAGTCTGAGTTCAGTCTTCGCGATCAACAAGAGAAGGTCAACCGAGTGTGAAGCCTCAGAAACTTCACCTCGGTTTCTTTTTTAAACAAACACTCTGCCAGAAATGAAGATCGCAACGCTGAAAGCAGAATCGAATAAAATCATCAAAATCGGTACGCGGGTATCCCTCGCCGGTTCCAGGCTTACACTCGGGACAATCATCGGCGGCCCGAGGTGGTCTGTAGCGTTCTCTGATATGCTCGTGCGCCGTGGAGCAATGAAGAAGCCATCATCAGTAAAAATCTATGATGTCCGGTGGGATAGTGGCAAGGTGGGAAGTTGCGAACCTCAAGACTTAGAGACACTATGATGATCTGGCTGCTTATCATCCTCGCATGTCTCAGTGTCGCGACCGCCCTGATCCTCTGCTGGCTTATCGTTAGACTCCGTGCTGAGAACTCGAGCTTGAGAAAATTCAATAAATGCATCGAAGCGGAGCTCGAAGAGTATAAGAGGAAACTCGAGAACAGTATAGATCTGGAGGAATACGCGAAACTTCGTGAGGAGGTGATTGCAAGCCATAAGGATTCACTCTTGCCTGCATCAAAAAAATGGAGTCGACATCCCAGAACGGCGAAGGACATTACGTCTCGTCGGAACCATCTGATCAAGATCGCTGAGCTAATTGAAACGCCACAGGATGTATTCCTGCAGTACAATCTTGAGGATGAAAATGTTTTCGTTTCAATGGCTGATTGGAACGAACGGCGTCCGGAAAGTGAAGCGCGGCGCAATGCTCATGATAAGCATTTCGACGAATTTGGTCCTCACCTGGATGCAATCATCGAGAGAAAAGATGCGACACGGAAAGCCCAACGGGAGTTGATGAACATACTTAAGGAGTATGCTTTGAACACTGGTGACTATTCGTGGATTGACAAATTATCATCATCACTTTCATGACCGGCCAGCCAACGATATCGCAAGAGGTCCTGAATTATGTAACTGATCAGAGCATTGACTCCGAAACGAGGACACGGTACTTCTTCAAAACGATATCCATCGAGTCTCTGCAATCGTGGATTAAAATTTATCGCGTTGGCCTTGGCTTAGAAGAGGCCACGACGATCAAGCGACTAGACAACAAGCCGGTTGATGCTCGAAATTTTCTGTGCGCAGATCACATGCGCCCCTACATGCAAAGAGGACTGGATCTCGCTCTTGAAGAACTTAACTCACGATCATGACAGGCCAGGGTAACAGATCGCACGAACTCATCCGCAAGGCAGCCATTCAAACTGCCGGCGATCTCAACCTACATAAGACTTACCGCACCCGCGGTGATCACCGCACCAGGGCGCTGACTATAACCTTCACAACTAAGATCGTCCTCGATGGAAAAATTGTCGATGGTCCTCACCGTCGCGTGATCATCGGGCAGGTATTGATGACGCCGGCAGACCAGGCGATGGGATATCTGACGACCGAGTGGGCAGAGCAGATCTGGGAATTGAACGGCAAGAATTTACTCACGCCGGTGCTCGACCTGGTTGAACACAAAGAAAAGACACCAACCCAACTGCAGCTGATATGAGCACTCACGCAGAAGGCAGACTAAAGCGGCGCTTCACTGATACCGGTGAGGTGGAACTCGTCATCGTCGATGATCGGGGAAAAGTGAGCGAGGAAAAACACTTTGACTTCGACGAAGCTAAAGATGCGATTTGTTGGTACGAGAATTTTAACTGCGACGTGTTTTTCTGAATCAATATGGAAAGGAGAGAATTCTTTTTGATCAACCGGATCTCAGATTACAACCCGGGATTTCTACTGAAAACTGAATCGGGAGCATTCATGTGGCAGTCCTTTCATGCATCCCCGCTGGAAGAGATTCAGCCTACCAGGTTCAATACTGTTGACGAAGCGCAGGCTCAAATTGATCAACTGCCAGAAGGGATCTACGAGGTCCGGAAATTCTTTGCAGTCAGCAGATGACAAGGACTGAGACCACTCCGACCCTGCAGGAAATCACAGCTTCACAGCTGCGATGGAACGACGTGTTTTATTTCAACACGCGCAAGAATGCGAAGCAGTATCACGTCGCACTTCTTGATACGATATCTGGAGATCCATGGTCCAACATCATCGCTAAACATCCGGACTGGGAGAACGACGTCTTTGTTATGGGGACCTGTGGCACGAAGCATCAAGGTCAGCTGCAGTTGAAGCCGTACCAACCTGTTTACGTTCCGATCGAGCGTGGCGATTGGACCTTGGCATTGCAGTGTGGAGCGTGTGAGCGATACTTCAGTGTTAATGGAGCCGGGCGTTTCGATGAATTCGTTTCCACTATCAATAGACGCATCTCACTCAAGTTTTTTCATTGCCCACTGTGCCGAGCAGCCTATCACCTGCCGGTGCAAGTCCCTCAACCAAAACTCGCCGAGGCATGACAATCAACCTATCCCCAACCAGCAAAATCGTCGAACTGAACGGAGTTCCTGCACGCGTGTGGGAAGGCATGACAGATACAGGTGTTAAATGTTTTGCTTTTGTTACTCGCATCGGATGCGATCAGAATGCTGACCAGTCAGAGTTTCAAAAAGCGCTGAGCGAAGTCAAAGCTCCCTCAGCGGAGATCGCATCCTTCCCATTAAGAATGGTTATATGACGACGCTTGAGATCAAAGCTATACTCCTTCACGCCGGCGCGCAGCTCTGCTTCCAAATGGACAGGCACATCATCACCGGCTCACTTGCGAAGTACCAGGCGATCGAGCGTGTGACGCAGTTAACACAAATCAAACGGGAAGACATTTTTTATCAGCTCCTCCTGGAGGCTAAGCCTGACGTGATCATGCTGATGCCTTCCGCGGCCAGTCGATACAAAAAACTAAGAGAAAAGATTTTAATCATCCTGCAGGAAGCGGAAGACAAATGCAAAGATGAATTGAAGATATCCGATCTGGCTAATGCCATAGCTGGCTCGGGGGTTTAAGTAAATGGTTTAACGTGAGTGGCTGGTGATCACGCCGGGAAGCGATCACGACGTTCTTTCTTCTCATGATTAAGGTTAGTAAAGGTGAGCGGTTTGTCCCGCTCACCTTTTTGAAATGAATCAACGGAATTTTTTGGAACCGTGCGAGGCTTGTAAAACCCGCAAAATGCTACGGTCAATGAAACAACGGTATAGTTGACCAACCGGCGGGAGCAGCGGATCTGCTCCCAACTTTTTAGGCTTATAATGAAACAACCCTCTACCCTGATCACCTTCCTGGTAAAGCTATGCCTGGCGGTGATGGTGCTGATCGCAGCGAGCTGCAGTCAGTACACCTGTCCCACATATTCCAAACTGCCGGCGACCACAACGACATGGCAATGGGAATAAGGATCCAGATAATGGTGATCATCGGAGTCGTGTTTGCAATCCTCATTGCAACTATCGGCGTGCTTGAATCAAAGCTGAACCGGACCCGGGAGAATTACGCCGGCGCACTCGACCTGGCTAAGCATCACAGTGACTCGTCGACATTTTATAAAAACGAGCTCGGCCGCGAAACCGCACGCAATCATGCGATGCAGATCACTCAAAACAATCTGCATGAGTTGATCAAAACAAAAGAGCTCGCGTGGATCACACAATTCGCGGGTGTCAATAAAAAAGTTTCAAATGTAGAGGCAGCGCTCCAGGTGAACGCTGCAGCTTTAGCCTCACTTTCTTTGTCGGTCGGAGATACAACGACCGTCGTCCATGGTGATACGACGAAGGCAAAGAAGTGGGGCTATCGTGACGAATTCAATTTCATCCATGGCACGCTGATCGGCGACACCACCGCGTTGATCACCGCAAGGATCCGCACGCCGCTCCAAGGTGTAATCTACCAGGGCAAGCGCACTAAGAAGTTTCTTTTCATACGATACGGTCCCCGGGAGGTCCTCACGGAGCTCGCGAGCCCGAATCCCTGGGTGAAGATTGAAAATCTGGAGTACATCAAAATTCAGAAGCGATGAAGATGAAAGTCCTCGGTAACATTATGGCAGTTGAGGATGAAGGTGGCTCATACACCATTGCGCCTGATTATTACATCATTGGCTGGCCGACTTGGCCACCAGTGAAACCCTCAGCTATTGCCAGGCCTGTTGGAGAATTTCTCTATGACTCAAAACCTACCGTTATCAAAATTCAGAAGCGATGAGAACAATCCTTCAGATCATCATTTTTGTTCTGGTCCTCACGTTGCTCGAGGTCCTCAATCTTCGCCCCCTCTGGTCCTTCCTGATGGGAATCGTCTATTCTGTCGCGCGCTTAATGTGGATGATGAGATCGGCATGAGAACACTTCGCCACATCTTCATCACCCTGGGCAGCTATTTCTTCTTAGTGCTGCCGGTCTTCTATACAGTCGGTGTAATGGGCACAGGTATCTACGTGCCACACAACTGGCTTGTGTTCACGCATCCGATCGGATGGGGTGCTTTCATGGTTGCCAGCGTGATCATCTTGATCGATATCTACCGGTTTGTTAAAAAGGAAGTGTTATGACAACCAACCCCCTCACCCAAATCCGCAAAGACTTGGTGCAGCTCGCGCAGCTGGCGATCGACGCCGGTTCATTCCTGCCGGCCGACAAGATGCAGGTTGATCACGAACGGAAAGTGCGTCGCATCCTGAAGAAGTACGACTTTAAAATCAAGCAGTCACCTGAATACAAAGCCACTTGGAAATGAAGCCACGATACATCATTGCATTCCGTGATGGCTACGTCGCCTTGATTCCTGAATACGAGTGGAAGGATAAGAGACTTGATACTCCCAATCGGGATAGCATAAAAGATGGCGTCATACGCCGATGGCTTTATCCAATAAAAGCATGACAGTCCGCACGAAACGATCTGTGAAAGCGAAAGCTGTCTTAGCTAAGATCCCTCCGGAGGAGAAGAAGAAAGGTGCGATCGCATCCGGAAGGTTCGCTGTTTTTGGTAGCCTGCTGACGGTTGGGCCAGCCATGGTTGAACTCGATCGCATGTTCAGCACCAAGCGAGGACTGCCGGCCCATGGTCACGTGACCATCAAAGGCAAGCGCTTCTATTACTGTTTGTATGGATTCGTCGATGATCCCGATATCTACTTATGAAAGCCTCCGACCTCTACGAAAAATCTTCCAGCAAGGTGGACTCTCTCCAGAGATCTCTCCGCAATCACGTAAGTGACCAGTTCGCTATGACCCAAGAGCTGATGGAGGAGCAGGACCGGATGAAGCGCCTGATGGAGATCCTAATGAGCGGCGATCGCGAGCTCACCGGCGAGGAGATCCTGCTATTTCAAAAACTACCAACGCCATGAATCCAGGAGATCAAATTGTTCGCATCCATCACGACGGATCCTATCGTGACTTTTTCCGTGTAGGAGACAACCCGTGTATTACGGACCTCACGGTAAAGTATAACGATCGAGAGTGGCATGCCTGGAATACTCTTGAGACAATCTTTTTCAAGTTCCGAAATGTCACCGCGATCGAGCTTGTCGACATGGCTATCGATGGATCTGTGAGAATAAAGAAAACTGAAATGACCATCTCACCATGGTCTTACCAAAACCTCACATCCGATGAATTCAAGCACTAAGAATTTTCTCCTGGGCGCTGCGAGCGCCACCGTGGTCTGGTACACCTACACCGGCCGGATCCAGTCGACCTCCAATCTCGAGATCGGGATACTGCTCGGCCTGGCGATCGCTGCTGTCGTGGCCGCCATAGTACGTACCCTCAAACAAAACAGAATGAGGTGGACCGACACTGAAATGTTCAATGAAGAGATGCGCGACTTCAGGCAGGGCACCCTGGATCGTCTCGAGACACTCGAGACGAAGTGTAGGATTAAAAAACAAACACCGGATGACTTTCGATGAGCTACTCAACCACATCCCCGGCGCCCTCGCAGGACTCCAACGAGAAGTTGAGCGGTTGCGAGCCGAAGTCCAAGAGCTTAAGCATGCGGACCGCCTTACATACAATCTGCGGGAAGCTGCTGCAGCTATGGGGCTTAGTTACGACGCTCTTTACCAAATATGTAAAGCCGGCGAGATCAAATACGTCCAGGCAAAGGAGTTCGGCTCCATACTGGTTGAACGTGAGGAGCTCCTCCGGTGGATCCGATCGAAAAACGGAAGCCCACAGGTACGTGAGATTGAAACCATCACTATGGCACGGCCGGTTCGGCGCAGAAAGCGAGTACTTCAAGTATCACATAAAGGGGAAGGCCCTAAAGGTAATCGTGGGGACTGAGCGAAACGCCTTTTGCAGAGTCCAGGACGAGCTCGGTGAGGAGTGGACGGTTTGTTATAGTTGGTTAGAGCAGCAGACATGAGGTGAGTTTACCAACTATATCAAACTTAAAGTTGATATAGTTGTGAGCACCCCTTACTTGATAGTACACGAAGAACTGTACATCTGAGATTTGATATAGTTGAAAAACGACAGTTATGATCAGTGAAAAGCGAAAACAATACCTGCGCGAATGGCGGCAACGCAACCGTGACAAGGTCAAGGGATACGCAAGGAAGACAGCGAAGTCCCCAACCCGGAAAAAGTGGCTTGCAGCTAACCGAGAGAAGTTGAGCGCCTACCATCATCAATGGGAAGTCAAAAATGCCGCGCACGTGAAATCCTACAAAAAACGCTGGTACGAGAACAGGTTCAAAAAAGAAGGCAAGGAGGTCGTCTTATGAGAAAACTGCGATCCAAGAAACTATTGAAGAAAGGCTGCCGCGGCTATCTGGAAGATGCCGACATCGCCGACGAGGACGTCCCGGGCCCGGGAGCATTAGTGGGGGCGACACAACTGAAAGGAAAAAAGAAATGACAGAGACACCTAAACCCCTGCCGGAAGTCGGCGCCAATTCCGCGCGAAAGTCCGCCATCATCGGCGCCAAGAACAAAGAGCTGCAGCGCCAGATCAGGGAGTTCCTGCTGGACCAGCATTGCGTTTCCCTCCCACCAATGGCTAAAACCTACAGAGAGGAGATCCGCGAGATCTTCGACTTCGACCGATTCCCGGGAGCTGTGAATCCTCAGACCGGCGAGATCGGTGAGAGTGGCCAATTCGATCGCGATGCATATACCGAACTGAACGAGCTCTGCAAGTTTTACTACAAGCTAGGCGAGAACAGGATCTTCCTGGCACAGTTTACCGATGGAAATGGGTTTGATCAGGTTGTTAAGCCGCTGGGCCAGTATTACAGTAAGCATCGACTCGACCCGATTTGGAATTCCAGCAAAAGTCGGAAGTTCCGATATCGCATGGCGCGATTCCTTGAGACGGAACGCTGGTTCGAGCAATATCATCCGACGCACCTGGTGCTCACCGTCCCTCACAAGCATGGAAAGTGGCGTGGCAAAGAGATCTACATCCACGAGCTGATCCGCGCTTTCTGGGAGCTGCGGAGACAACAATGGTGGAAAGCTGCGATCGCTGCAGGCCTATACTGCCTTGAGGTAAAAAAGAACAAGCAGAACGGATTTCACATTCACCTGCACGTGCTCTGCTTCCAGGAACCAACGGTTTTCGATGATATCGGCTTGAAGTGCACCAACCCGGTCAATTTCGTGCGTGGCAAAATCAGAGACGCGTGGAAGAAGATCGTCGAGAACACTTCAGACTACGACGGGATCCACTACAGCTCCCTGTACTTCTACGAGCGAGACGAGGAGGGCAAAAAGATTCCGGTAGAAAACTGCTACTACATGGCCAGCGATGAGGATCCTGAAATCAGGGTCGATCAGTTCGGCAATGAGATCGATCCAATGGAGATTGACATGAAGCAGTATAAAAAACGCTTCATCCGCCGAGGGGACGAAGTGGAACTCTGGATCAAAGGAGTGATGGAGTGTCTCAAATACCATTTCAAGCCTGGCGTGCTCGAAAAGGATGACGGCAGCTACAACATGGAACTCATCATGCAGCTGCTTGAGAACACGAAAGGCGATCGCTTCATGAGCAAGTTCGGAAAGCTCTACAAACACCCGGGGCTAACGCTGAACGGGAAGGATCAATCTGAAACTGAAGAGAACGCAGACATCGATGCCGAATGTCTGGGCAGTGCTGCAGCTGCTGAGCTCGCGCTCGTCAACCCATTCACAGGCCTGCGGGCAACTGAAGGAGACTACGAGATCATCATCACGAGGCCCGAGTGCATTTACATGACTCACGATGCCAGGGGCCGGCCGACGGTCCGTCTGCGGCCGCGATCTCCGGTGAGCATCTGGCCGCCAGGAACGACCGTCCTCGAAGCGTTCCGGATGTATGCATCAAAGAAATTCGATGGCAAGCGTCCGGTTCACATGACAACGGATCAGCTCGCGACAAAAGGACATCCATGGCGATCGCGACCTGAGCGAAATCAGAGACAGAAATCAAGCAACGACGAACCCCCTTTCTGATGAAAGTAAAGACCGACAAAACTGAAATGTACCTGGCAATCGCTTTCGGCGCATACGTGTTTGCTGAGATCATCATTCTCATCGCTAAGCTCTGATGGAATTCGGCATCTACTACGAGGGATCTCTGCAGCCTGAATGGTTCGAGCGCATCGAGGCGGAAAATATCCGAGAGGCGATCGAAAAGTTTACCGCAACCTATGAGAACCGGTGGCTGCGCGCCGTGAACATCGCATTGGGCACGGAGATATCCCGTGCTGATTTCGATCGGATGATCGCTTACGATCGCAAGTATGAAGAGCGCGATAAGGAACGGTCAATGCAGGCTCTCATGGAGATGGTTTCAAAGGAACCTGAAACGAATTCCCGATGAAAGAAGAGACGATGCCACCGGTCAACTTCGAATTGCTCGCCTATACAGCTGTTTCCTATGTGGATCTCATTCTGCGTGCTCCCGGCGATCGCCGGCGCCTTGAATATCGCTCCTACACAAAGATGATCAAGTACTGGCCCTGCCAGTGCTGGGTTTGTCAAATGCGCAACCCTTTCGGACAAATGCATGTCAACTGAGACACTCAATATCGCTCAGCTCAAAGAACGCGTCAACCTGGTAGACGTGGTTGGGAAGTATCTATCCCTTGTAAAACGAGGCGTCGAGCATTTCGGCATGTGTCCTTTTCACGATGATCACAAGCGCTCGTTGAAAGTGAATGAGGACAAGAAGCTGTGGGGATGTTTCGTCTGCAACAAAGGAGGAGACGCGATCGATTTTCTCGTTGCATACAAAGGCCGCAGCATTGAAGAGGCGATCAAGGAGCTGCGCGAACATGCCGGCGATGTTGTCACAGAGCGACCGAAAGATCTCTGGAGGGCAATCCTTCCGCCAGAGACGTTCAACGCCGCTAACATGGAGATCAAGCATTTTAAGTTCGGACTGCCATCTCGTGTATGGACATACAAAACAGCTGACGGCCGTCTCATTGGTTTTGTGTGTCGATTCGATTTCCCCGACGGTCGCAAAGAGACGTGGCCATACACGTATTGCACTGACGGTGCGATCCCCGGGAAGTGGAAGTGGCACGGGTTCTCTACGCCGCGAGCTCTCTACAACCTGCCGGCACTTGTGAAGAGACCTGACGCTATCGTGTTAGTGGTTGAGGGCGAAAAGACAGCCGATGCTGCCCAGGAAATGTATCCTGAGTTTGTATGTACAACATGGCAAGGCGGAGCACGCTCAGTGTCTCACGCCGACTGGCGGCCGCTCGGACTGAGGAAGGTGATCACGTGGCCGGACAATGACGAAGCCGGGCGGGAAGCTATGGCCGAGGTTCGGAGGATCCTGTGGGCAAACACTAAACCGCCGCTACGGACAATCCGCATACCCGCGCAAATGCCACGTCACTGGGACGTGGCAGATCAGAAAGGAAAGTGGAGCGTCGATGAAGCGAGACAATTCTTAAAAACCAATATCTACAATGTCTGATCAACCATCATCAGCCCAGGAGACGGGCTCAAAAAAAACCGACTGGCGAGACGGTAAACATCCGCTCAGCGTGCGCATCAAGGATGCCGTCGATGTCAAATTCATGGAGGAGCTCATCTCGAAGACTGGCAACGCGCAGGCTGCCCTTCATCACTGCGTCCAAGTGGCAAGGCTAGCACCGGATGCTGTTGTCGATCTCGATGAAATCAAACGACTCAAAGACGCTGCTGAGCAGGCACTGCGAGATGCTCAGCAATCTAAAGGTGGCTTCGCCTTCGATGAGGTCGAGACCAAGGCGATCACAGCGCTGCTGGAAAAAAAGAAGTTCAAGGACCTGCACGAGACGATACGCTACGCGCTGTCCTACACGCTCAAAAATGACTGGATCTGATGGCAGAAATTAATCTCCACCCCGAACATCCCGAGGGAAAGTTCCTACTGCAGGTTCAGGAAGCCGGCTGGAGGATCCGTTGTCACCAGCCATTCGAGGATTATCCGGAGAAAGTGAGACAGCACATTGCCACCTGGCTTCAGGGTGCTCTGTTCGAAATTACCAAAGATGAAAAGGGGGTCGGCGTCGTCGGCTCAGTTGCATCGTATCTCGAACTGCTCACAAAGGTGAATCCAAACGTCAGCTTCTACGAAAGGGAAGCATACAATTATCGCACAGACCGCAAGGAAGCGGTGCGCGAATTTAAGATCCACGACACAGAGGACCGTCAAATATTCAATGCATTAGGAAAGAGTCTCGAGGACCTCTACGTCAAACTCAAAATTCTCACCCCTATCGAAAAGACATCAACACAAAAACGCAAATGAACAATATCAACATTAATACCGGGGCGTCCTTCCCAGGGCCGGCGGCTCCGCGACCAGGATGGCTACAAAAATACTTCGATCGCGCAGTGAGCAAGTCACTGCAGCGCGAATTGAACAACGTCTCGCTCGTGGTGAAGCATTCGCCCAGATCCAGGGTGTCACTGATCAATGACTACCTGATGCTGCTGGCCACCGTGCTGATCATCGCGGCAATCACGCTCATTATCATTCGGTCCATAAAAGAACTCCGCGCATGAGCAGTTACAAGTATGGCGACGTGCAGCTCGCCCCCATGCAGGAAACTCAGGACACGACGCAATTTGGATTTAAGCCCGAGATCGGCACAGTTTTCAAGCACGTTAAGAATGGTGTTGAAACGCCCGTGATCCTGATCACGCAGGAACAGTTCCTCAAGTGGCACAACGCAACGAAAGAGATCTCCACTTATAAGGACACGGTGAAGCAGGACGTCACCGCGGTGATCACAGAGATCGACAATCTCATCAAAGCAGTTAAGGAAGAGCCACTCAAGATTGTGTCCAAGCTCGGAATGGCGCTCGCGCGGAAAAAAGACATCGACCTGCCGGGCGTCAACTTCGAAAAGATCAGTGAGATCGGAAAGAAGTATGCTCCGGAGGTAATGGCACGATTCGAACCTAAAGACGAAAAACAACGATGACACAGGAAGACGTAGACAAAATGATATTGGAGCTTGACGGCTCCGGAGCCGGTCCGGAAAAACAACCGCAGTTCAATACTCCAGATTCACCACCGCCGACGTCGCCGATCGACAAACCCATCGATACACCGGCCGCCGAGCAGGTATCACAAAAACTTGAGTGGACTGCGGATAAGGCAAAGGCGACAGCAAACACCTGGGTGAAGTGGTTCAACAGTTTCATGAAACTGTCCTTCCCATGGTTCTACAAAAAAACTATCCTGGAGAAGGGCGACGAAAAGAAAATGGCTGACTTCGTCCGGCTCCATCGTGGGAAGACTGAGAAAGAGATGCAGGATATCATCTCCAATGATGACAATCTCTGGCCGGTTCAAAATCGATTCGATCGATATCTGAAGGCGATGGAAGCGGCGCCGCTGTCAAGCGAAGAGATGGAGTTCATTGCAGAGCCTCTCAGCGAGCTCATCATCAAGTACCGATGGATGCAGCTCGGCCCGGAGTGGAGCCTAGTGATCGCAGTGCTACTGATAATGCTCCCCAGGCTCGAGCCCGTCATCCCTGGACTGAAGAAAGCATTCTCAAGTGACGAGGCAAAAACTGATGAGTGACCTGAGATTTAAAATAACGATGATCGTCGGCAACCGCCACACAGGAAAGACCGGCACGCTGATCCGCCAGATCCTGCCGGAATATATCGCCACCAGGTACAAGCACTTCGGAGCGATTAAAGTGGGAGTCTTCGACCTTGAGAAGAATTACAACTACGAGAAGTTTGAATGTCTCCAGGATCCTGCATTTCCACAAGAACGAAAAAATCTACTCACCAGGTTCATCAAGGTCCCTGTGAACATCATTCACCGTGCGCGCTTCCAGGCATTGAAGAGTGGAATGGTCAGGATCCTGCCGATAAACGAATTCGCCGGCCAGTTCATCGATGAGGTGATCAAAGGAATTTGTTACGACACGAAGATCAATAAATGCCTGATCGTGCTCGAGGATACTGCACGCTTCATGCCAGGCAACAATAGTTTCGATTCGACGCTGCGAGATCTCATCATTAACTCCAAGCAGCGCGCCATGGACATCGTGATGATGTTTCACTTTTGGACTGATGTACCACCGAAGCTTATTAAATGGATCGACGAGATCTACCTGCATCACTGTGACGAAAGCGTAAGCTGCCGGCGGAAGGATGTCCCGGAGGTGAAGATGCAGCGGATCCTCGAGGCTGAAGCGCGGATCCGGGCAAACGCTGCGAACAGGTTCTACACCGAAAAAATTATACTCAATCAATGAGCGAGAAAAAACAACTCGACGACGACCGGCGCGTCCCTGTCAAAAGTTACACGGGCAAGGAACTCCAGGATCTGTACAATATCACCATGGACACCTGGACGGAATGGAAGCGTCCACTGGAGCGTGAGCTCAAGAAACTCGGGTACCGGCGCAATCAGCGAGTGTACACTGTGAAACAGGTCGAATTGATTTTCGACAGACTAGGGAGACCCTAAATTTTTAACAATGGAGATAATTCACAAAACCAAGAACTACGACTTATTCAAGTCAATCATGTCAAACCGTGAGGTGGACAAGGTCCACGTAAAGCGGTTAGCGAAGAGTATCAAAAAGAAAAACCTGCTTTACATCCGGCCTCTGATCGTCAATGATCACATGGAGCTCATCGATGGCCAGCATCGACTCGCAGCTGCAGCATCGATCGACGCAGACGTTTACTATCTCAAGAGTCATGGACTCTCTAAAGATGATATTGCGATTCTTAACACGGCGCAGAAAAACTGGACGAGAATGGATTTTATAAACTTCTTCGCGATCGAAGGTCGCAAGGAGTATGTCGAGCTCAGCAAATTCATGAACAAGTATGCAGAGATGAAAGCGTCGACTCTGATTTCTCTTGCCTGTGCCGGTATCGCGAAAGTGCGGGAAGGGATAATCGATATCTCCAACATCAAAGTCGCTGTTACGATTTGCGAGCAGATCCGTGAGCTCCGGACGATCCTGAAAGAAAAAAGAAAAGAACACAATCACCTGCTGGCGCGTGACTTTGGAGTCGCCTACAATGATTGCGTCGGTGGCGATGAGAATAAATTTCGCGTGATAAAAAAAACATTTCCGATTTGTACAAGTGCTCATCACGAACAGAGTACAACAAACTGCTGAGATCAATTCTTAACAAATGATATCCATAGCCCATGGAGACTACACAACTAGCCCACATCGATCTCAAGGAGATTGAACTGAGCGACACGAACAAGATGTTTCGTGATGAACCCGAGATGCAGCCGGCCGCGCTGCAGGACCTGATCAATTCCATCAAGGAGAAAGGCGTGATATCCCCGATCATGCTCAGGCCTGGCAAAAAGAAAAAGTACGAGCTCGTCTGCGGAGAGCGCCGGTACCGGGCGAGCCTGGCCGCCAAGCTCGATACGATCCCTGCTAACATCCGCAAGCTCACTGACGAGGAGGCGCTCGAATGTCAGATTACAGAAAACTTGCAGCGCAATGATGTGAATCCTATGAAGGAAGCACATGCCTTCGAATGGATGCACGTGAAAAAGAAGTACACCACCCAGCAGATTGCGACCAAGATCGGTAAGAGCATTGATTATGTCCAGGAGCGGATGAGACTCAATAGCCTCAGCCATGAAGGCCAGGACCTGGTGAGGTCCGGGATACTGCCGATCAAAGCTGCACTGAAGATCACCCGGGTGCCAAAGGACCTGCAGGCATCGGCGATCATTCAGTGTACTGAAATGGTTGACGGTGCAAGTGGGAAGAACAGGATCTTCACCGGAATGAATCGCCTGGAAAATTTCCTGAACTACAATGTCTACAACGACCTGAAGAGTGCTGACTTCGATCTGGAAGACACGAAGCTTAATCCTTCTGCCGGCGCCTGCAGCACTTGCCCCAAGAGAACTAAGAACGCCGCGGGGTTATTCGGAGATGTAAGTAAAGCGGACAGCTGTCTCGATCGTGAGTGTTGGAAAAAGAAAGCGGTTGCAAACTATAAAAACATCGCGGACCAGGTGCGCAAGAAATTTCCCGGCATTGAAGTGGTGTTCCGTGATCGTAATTACAGTGTACGCACTGATGATCTTCGTAAAGATCTTCATGCTCAAATCCTACCCTGCCATTCCGGTGGCCAGCCCGCCAGTGAGAAGGAAGCTAAGACTAATAAGAAGATCAAGGTCGCAGTGTTGGTGGGAACATCGAAGCACTCCAGTGAGAACAATGGCAAGGAGTACATATTTCTAAAACCTGAGCCGCAGTCGAAGCGGATATCTAACCCAACGTCGTATTCGACCCCAAAGAAAAGCAGTGCAGATCTGCAGCGTGAGAAAGAAAGAAAGATTCGCGAAGGGTACGAGCGTGTGTCGAGTGATATTCTGATCGCCGAATCAATGCAAAAGAAAACTTCCGCCATTACGATGGATGCGATCTTGCGGTACGCTATCAAGAACGAGCTCGACATGGGGGACAATGAGACGATCCTGCCGGCTCTCCGAGTCTTAGGCATTGACTGTGAAATAAAAGTCAACAGTAAGAAGCAGCTGGTTCGTGCCAAAGGAGATGATCTCTATAACATTGATCAAAGTCAATTCATTATCGTGGACGATGCAGTGATTGACAAGATCACGGCGAAGCTTGACACTAAGAAATTGAATTTCCTTTTGTCCTGGGTGAGCTACGCGAACGCCAGAAAGCCATCAGACCTGGTTAAGCTTTTTAAGATCGATACGCAGGTGATCAAACGTAAAGCGGTGTCACAGACCGTCAGCTGGTGGAAGCAGCGGCAGGATGCAATGAAATTTGTGGCCGACGGAAAAAAGAAAGCTGGACTCAGTGCATTGCTAACGAAAAAGAAAAAGTAATGGCGCACCCATGTATCGAATGTGGCGGTGATTGTTTCTGCAGCGGCGATATCGAAGATGCTGTAATGAGCATCACGCCGGCCAGGTGCAAAACCTGTGGATGTGGTGAAGATTCTCCGGAGCCTGATGCTGAATTCTGGGAGGATGATACTGCAGATACAGATCAGCAAATGAACGAACTGCTATCATCGCCTTCATTCTGTACCAGCTGCGGCTGGAAGAGCTCGATCTTTCTCACTACAAGCCAGTGTCCACAATGCAACCACTTTACACTTTTTAACAATGCGTGATTCAGTTTACATTCCTTTCCAAATCCCCCCGATCGGCACGCCGGTGACGGTTGAGATTAAGAGTGATAAGAAATCGGAATTCGTCGACGCTGAAGTAATCGGCTACAACGGGGACCTGGTGATCTGTAAAACGTATTGGGGAAGAATTATTGAAGAGAAAGAACACAATCTGTTAAGACATCCCAGCCCGCCGGCCGCTCGCTGGATCAAACCGCGATATCGGGTCAAACGCGTCCTGTCTCCGGAACGGGTGGTGGCTCTGTCCGTCATTGGCCTGGCGCTGGTTCCATTTCATGTCTTGCACTACATGGTTGAGTTCCTTCCTGCCGGCTATCGATGGACCGATCAAGGGATTTTTCGGGTGGAACAGGTGACATAATTCCTTCCGAGACCGCCGAGTAGCACAGAGTTGCACCGAATAGAACCGACTTAAGCCGACTTAAGCCGGTTTTTCTATTTCTCCCCTTCGCAAGTTCGGGGCATAAAAACGCACAGCTATGGACAAAGGCAAATGGATTTTCGCACTCGTGATTTTGGGAGTGGTCATCGTCGGAGTGACGATCGCAAGCATCGCTCAAGCTAAGATACCTGTACTGAAAAAGATCACGACGTAGTCGGGACTCATCCAAACCTCTCAACGCTCGATATCAACAAACTTATCATTCATAACATCGATCTATGAAATCCCTCAAATCACTTTTTTTCTGCTTGGCCTCAGTGGCCTCCATCCTTTATGCAGGCACGGCGTTTGCTCAGGCGGCCGGCGTTGCTCCCATCTATCCCATCGTCGCGCTCGGATCTCTTAGCGTGGCAGGCTTCGTGATGAATGAGCCCAATCTCAGAGGCGCACTCTTCACAATGCCGGCATCGATGACGCTTCAGGAGTTAAGACAGGAAGCAGACAAGCTCAGTCATTTCAATGGTGGCCGCGGCGGTCAGCGATTCCTGGGCTACACCGGTGAAGGCGACGACCTGTTATCATTCGCCGGCAGCATTCAAAATTTTTCCGGTGAACTGGTCGAGCATCTCGAAAAGCAGTTCAACGTCACGATCGTAAACGCGAACGCTGCCAAGCGTACGGCCGCAGTCTTCTCAGGCTACTTCAAAGGAAATAGCACACTGGCACCTGGTCAGCTGATCGAGGGCGCCTTCAACGACATCAACGGTAACGCCGGCCTCACCGGTGCTACTGCGTCAGAAAAAAGCATCGAGGAGCTCATGCTCTTTGTGAACACGGCACCCACTCGCCTGCTTGCGATCAAGATCAAGAGCACGGATGCAAATCAGATCTCTGAGAGCATCACTTATCAGCGCTTGTCCCCTTTCGTGACGATGCCTACGAAGATCCTGCGCCCGGACAACTTCCAGAACCAGGACACTTACCAGGACAAGACTGTTACGTTCCCTGCGAACGTACAGGTCGACGATCAGTGCTCCCTCAAGGTGCCTGTGGTAGGAGCAAGCACAATCCGGTTGACCTTCCTCTTTGGTACTTCGATCAACATGGCCCTCACGCTGGAGCGCAAGGCCGTGCAAGCATACACCAACATCAACGCCGTCGGGCAGGATCAGGTGATCCGCCAGTCAGTTGCGGCGAAAGCATTGGGGGCCTAATCATGGCGTAAACCAAACGCGTTATGATTTCGCAACCCGGGGAATTTAATGATTATCTCCAGGGCTTGATAGACAGGCATGAACGTGACCTGTCTATCATTTTAAATAGCCTTGGCATGCCGGCAGCTCCCACTCCGGAGTCGCTGATCGAAGCTTACCGGTCTTTTCCGATACGCTTCACGCAGCTGCTGACGGAGCTCGATCCTCCGGAGACTTTCATGGGATTCTCATTCGATCAGCTCACCACACCTGGTGATGATGGGCAAACGGCTCTTCAGAAACTCTTCCAGGAAGGAACACAGGCGGTGGCTGCGATCAACGCGGCAAAATCTGCGATCGACGGAAAAAACAGCTCATCAGCGCCGGCGACTCCGGCACCTGAAGATGACGGCAAGGGCGCAAAGAAAATGGTGATCATCGTCGCTGTCGTGATCATCGTGCTAGTGGGAATATTTGTAGCAATCAAATTCATAAAAAAATAGCGTCATGTTCAAACACGAAACCGACAATCTCATTGCTGCCGGCAAACCGGTGTATCGCGCGGGCTGGCCTGCAGGTGATCACCTGGTAGGCGGCGCTGCCCTGGGCGAACTCGCCCTTTCTGACAAGCAGGCAAAAACGCTGGGCCTGAAGAAAGGCTCCAAGCTTCAGACTCGTGAAGAGTCCCTGGTCTATGTTACTTCTGAAGGTGTAGCACAAATCGGATACATTCTCACGGGAGAAGACAAGACCTGCAGCGACTGGCACGAGTTCACAGGAGCAAAATCTGAGGAGGACTAGCTAGATGCGTTGGGCGCCAGGCATTACCGAGGTGAGGCATGCTGATGCCAATGTTATCCGCGAGCTGCTGAAGGGATCTCCCGCTGCAGTTAATCCGGAGACCGGGGTGTGCTATGTCGACCCGACGCAGAAACTCCATCCCGACGTCTGGGATTTTGTGCTTCTCCATGAGAACGGCCACGTCGTGCGCCGGACTACAAGCGAGCTCGAGGCTGACGAATGGGCTCACCGTGAATATCTCAAAGACGGCAAGCGCTCCCTGAAGCAAAGCATGTATGCCCTGCTGGATCACCTGAACTTCGACAAATCCAAGCCTCACATGTACGCCCAGGACATGGCTCGCGCGTTGGCGCAACTCAGGCGCTGCCAGGAAATGGACAAGGGAAACGTCGCCTTTGCAGGCTGGTCGAGCTTCAACGGCTCTGAGACAGACACCGTCATTCGCGAGAACGACTACAACCGGCTGCACATGCCTTACGGCTTCGGGGCCTACGACTCATCATACAATGAATTCTACACCGGCAACGTGTTTGGCAATTCCCGCCGGTTTGAAAAATATAATCCTGTTAGCCAGGATTCGATCGCCCAGATGCAAAACGAGGCAATTCAATCCCAGCAGCAAGAGCAAGTTCAGAAGGTCAACAGGTCGACGACTTCAAAAATGATAGTGGCAATCACGGCGGTTGCCATCGTGATCATGGTTGGAATTCTTTTACTCAAAAAAGCAACGGGCTAATGGCGATCGGAACGGGATATGTGATCGCGGCCGACTCTACTCCCGTCCTGGACGGATGGGGATGGGGAGATTATTGGGGGCCTTCCGACTGGATCACTTGGCACAAGGCAATGGTGAAAGCATTCGGACTCGATGAAGCCAATCATCGGTTCATCACTGCTTACGGTCAGGCAGGTTTTGGAGCATCGAGCTACGACTGGAGGACTTTTGATTCCGATTTCAAGGCGTATGCGAAAGAGAACGGATTCTATGATGCGCTCTTTGTCGGTGTGGGCGGGTTGATCGGCAGGGTGGCAAGCCTGGGAGAAACGGCGGTTGAGAAAACGACAACGACGGCAACGGATGTGATCAATAATGCCGGTGACGCAATATCGTCGGTGAGCAAGATTGCCAAGTACGTGATCCCGATTATCGTCATCGTGGTCATCATCGCAGGATTCTTTTATATAAGAGCAAGGGTAACATCATGAAAAATAATCAAGCCATTCTCATCGTCGTAGCGGTCCTGCTGATAGTGGGACTTTCTGCCGGCGCGTACTTCTTCTTTTTTAAGAAGCAAGCTCCAGGTACATCTGCCCCCGTGACTTCATCCACTGCCGGCAATGCGGGTGCGGGCGGATCTGCGCCGGTCTCCGGATCACAGACTACCGTCGCTGGCTTCCCGGTTACGTCCGCGCCAATCCTGAACATGACGCTGCAGATGCTTAAGTCAAAGAATTGGCGCAATCAGGCCGGCGCTACCGGCTTGGCATCTTATATCGCAGGCTACGATGCAACGTCGGGCACAGTTTACCATACAAGCCCGGGCTGGACGGGTAAGCTGATAAATGAGAATGTAATTAAGTGGACGAAGAAGGCCGGCGGGATCCTCGGAGCTGCCGGTGCGGTGGAGACTGACACCTGGACAGCTATCTAAATGAAGAAGTGGATAATCATAACGGCCGCAATCGCCATCGCAGTCGCCATCGGGTTTTATGTGGTGAAGGCACGTCAGCGCACAAAGCTGATCAAGCAGGTCGCGGACGCTTATGGAATCGCGATCGTTGATCTCTTCGACAAGTCGACCTCAGATCTGCGCGCAATGTTGAAAGCCTGGGAAGACCAGCAAGGAAAAGAATCAAACTGAAAAGACCATGGGAAAATTTTTTATCTGGGGACTTGTGATCGCTGCTCTGATTGTGGTCCTCATCTATCGAAAGAAAATCTTTCAGTCTGTGAAGCCGTCACTCGATCAGCTCAAGGATGCGATCGCCTCAGGTGACGCCGGCATGGCTCCGACGACTCCTGCAGCTGCCGGCAGTTTCGCCGCGGGTACCGATGGGGAAAAGATATCCAACATGATCAAAGAGGTGACATCTAAATACAATGTGCAGGATCTTGAGGGTGCGGACTGGAACAGCGTGAAAGCGCAGTCATCCCCTGAAATGTTTGATAATCTCAATTTGACTTCGCGGCCGGCTACCGTCAACGATATCCTTTCAAACAACGCAATGGCGTCAACGACCCTTAAGAAAGACTCCGATGTGGCGATTGTCGATATCGGGAAGATTGTGCGCAACCAGGTTGTGATCAATGACCTCTGGGGACGCCGTGGCCATCCTGATGGTTGCAACTGTGGCTGCCAGGTTGGAGCGTCGCTTTCATTTTTCGTTGGCTTAAACTAAAAGCGATCGATGAGGATCCTGGTCATCGTATTGATAGTGGTCGCGATCACGGTAGTCATCTTCCGTGATAAGATTAAGGCTTTGCTCAAGCAGGGCGTCCAGGATGCGAGCGATGCAGCCAACAATAAGATTGACTCCGCATCCACTTCTCTCGATGATGTCATTCACCGAGCAACAAATTCTGCGCCGGCAAAGAACCTACTCCAGCAGGTGGCAGACATTCAGTCACAACTGCCCCCGGAGGCAATTCAGGCTGCAAAGAAAATCGGCGATGATGTGTTGAAGGCGGTCCTCGGTGCCGGCGGCTCTACAGCTGCGGCAACTGCAGCGGGCGGCGCAGCTGAAGCCGGCGCATCGGCCGCACTCGCAGGTGGCGCAACAGTCGAAGAAGCGGCGGCGATCGGTGGGCAAGCAGCTGTCTCCGGTGCAGGAAGTACTGCAGCTGCTGGCGCTGCCGGCGGCTCCGCTGGAGCTGGAGCTGGAACGGGGAGCGCCGTTGTAGCTGGCGAGACAGCCATCGGTGTTCAGGTCGCCGCGGCTGCAATTCCATTAGCAATTGTTCTTTGGGTAGCAAAGGCATGGGGTGTATTCGACTCATGGGATCCACATGCCGGTCAGCAGCTTTTTACCCTGAGCCGCGATGTCATTTGGATCAAAGCAAAGGCCGGTGACAAAGTGTGGATACCCAACAGCATTTTCGACCAGATCAAGAATTCCCCTGACGGTCCAGCGGCAGTCATGCTGCTGGATTCATATTTCAACAAGATGGCCTACCAGATTGAAGCTGAGCAGGCACAAAAGCAGCAGGTGCAGCGCGCGCAGGATAGCGTTCAGGCTGCACAGGACGCTCAGGCGCTGGCAGATCAACAAGCAGAAGCCGCCCGCCAGGCTGCCGCCGAGGCGCAGCAACAAATTGCCATCGCACAGCAAGCTCGCGATGAACAAGCGCGCATCGATGCACAGAACGCGCTCATCGCTGCCCAGGCTCAGGCCGCCGCTGCAGCGCAAGCCCAGCGTGAAGCTGATGCTGCGGCAGCGCTTGCCGCTCAGGCAAATTCTCAGGCAGTGAAACAGGCCACAGCGGCGAAAGTCTACGGAGATCCCGGAAGACAATACAACTTCAATGGATTCCCGGCGCGACGCGTGAACGGATCTCCATTTCAATCGGCAGTGCCCCGGACAAATCCATTCGTCACTGCCGGCAAGAAAAAGACACGCAGGCTGATACCACAGATATAAGGCAATGGGAGATATCGCAGCATTTTTTAATAGCAAGTTCATTCAGGATCTGGAAAACGGAAAGCTTCCTCCCGTTGAAGTAAAATTTTCCACTCAGAGCCTGATTGAGATATGCACGGCAGCGCTGGCGACAGCGATCGTGATAATCATCTTTGTCAACATTTTCAGAGCTGCACGATGAGATGGTATTTCTGGGCGCTGATAGTGTTGGTTGTGGTGGTAGTTGTTTCACAGATTAATCGGTTAAGAGTTATGAAGAACCTGAAAGAGATAAAGCTGAGTGAAAATTTCACGGCCGATGAATTTGTCGTTACGGCCACTGGCGCCGAAAATGTTCCGGGGGACAAAGAGATTGAGGCGCTACGTGTCCTATGCGTGAAGATCCTACAGCCATTGAGAAACGCAGTTAATAAGCCGATTCACATCAATTCCGGATATCGGTCTCCTGCAGTGAATGCGTTGGTACCAGGATCTTCCAGCACAAGTCAACACATGAAAGGCCAAGCAGCGGATATTCACATCGATGGTATGTCTGTGGCAGACGTCATCGCACAGATCCGTAAGCTCGGGCTCCCTTATGATCAGCTAATCGACGAGCAGCGAGGATCCTCCATCTGGACGCACGTGTCCTACAATAACAATATGTCTGATGCGAACCAGCGCCGTCAATGGCTGACCCGCCGTGATCCGGGCCCTGGACGGCCAAATGAATATGTAACTGTGTTAGTCGGATAAACCATGGCAACGAAAAGCAAACAAATGCCTGAGCAGGCTGCCGGCAATGACACCGGGAGCACAACAAACGATTATCTCGATGCAATACTTTGGGGCGGTCAGTGTGTCGGATATCGTAAGCTGACGGTCACTGACGCTGCCGCTGTAGGATTTGCCGACATCGCCGATCCGGACGCTGGCGGTCCTCTGGCCGCTGGTCTTCCACCAGGTGCTCAGTATGCAATCTGTGTACTTGAAGCTGACAATGCCGACGTCGACAAAGCGCGTGTTGGCCGCTTCCGATGTGATGCTACTGCTCCAACCGCCGCTGAAGGCATGCCTGTCGGTGACAACGGAAGTTTTGAAATAAAGGGTACGGACAACCTGAACAACTTCAAAATCATCGGCATCAATGCCGGCAAGACACACACACTTCGGATTGAGTTCTACGGAAAAGGATAACGACCATGGAGCGCGCAAACATCTTCCACAAATTTTCTGGCGCGGTTAACCTGGGCAATGACCTGGGCACCGTGTATGTAGATCGCACGACCAATGGTCAGTTTATTTTGACGGGCGCCACTGCGCTCGTTGCAGCCTCAGCGAAACCTAACGGAAGCGCGATTGTATCGATCGACTGCAATGGCTTCGCTCTGACTGTGCCAGGATCCTGGGTGAAATACGGTGGTGACGACATTGACACAACTGCAGGTAAGGTGAATCACATCACTGTTTACTGTAAGCAGCCTTCAGAGATTTTTTATAGTAACAAAGTCGTGTAGGAAATTATGCTGCGCTACCCTACACGAAAGCACTACAATCCACGTCCCTCAGTTCCGAGCAGCGGCGGCGGCGGAGGCGCCCCTGGTGGGGCGGCGGATTCTATTCAGGTCAACAATGGTGCTGGCGGCTTCGCCGGGGTTGGCACGCTCAACGGGACAGTTTTTAAGGCTCCCATCGGAGACAGCGGAGGTGGTGTGGGCTTCATCCAGGAGAATGGGAATGATAGGCGTGACAGCTTTCGTGCCCTCAAGCTTGCTGCGTATGCGGGCGGAGCGCGGACCGACGCCATAGTGAACGCTGCAAATATTCCGAATGGTTCAGTAGTGCGCATCGAAGTTCGTGTCGTCATGAAACAGACTTCCGGAGTGGCAGCCGCGACCGGGATTTCTTACAAATTAATCGCAACTTTTTGCAAAAGCGCCGGCGTACTCACGCTCATCGCCTCGAACCTGGTGGAATCCTATAACAACACCGGTGATGCATTCGCTGCAACTCAAAATCTTAATTCATCTGCCGGCACGATCGCCCACACAATGGACCTCACGACGGCTAAGATATTTTCGGTTAGCATTTGGGTTGACTACATCATTGAAGCGGTATGATTGGATTGAGGAATTTGATGATGGGCACCAGCAGCGTGAAGGCGCCAACCCTCTATACTCTTTTTGGGGCGAACATTGGTTTCTATTTCGATCCAGCATACTTGCAGACTCTGTGGCAGGAGTCACCCCTGGACGGAGCTAGCCCAGTCGGTGAAACTCCGGTTGCGGCCACCAATGATCGCGTCGGCACACTTTACGATATCGGCAACATGGCTATGCTTCTGGCTGCTGCCAACAATGCCCGCCGGCCAAAGCTCACATCGATCGTTGGAAGTGACGCCTGGCTCAGGTTCACGTCGGCGAACAAAGAATTTCTATACCTGTTAAATTCCAAGCAATACCTGGCCAACATCTGCAAGGCGAACCCTGTGTTCACCCTTGCATTTGAAATTGACTGCTCTACCCTCGTCGATGGAACGCAATACATTCTATTTGACAATACCGGTGGCACAACAGCCAAGGCTGGTTTCTACATAGTACGGAATGCGGCTAATCAACTTCTCTTTGCCGTTTATAAAGCTGTCGGGGGACAAAACGTTGTGCAGATAACGACTGCCGGAACACTCACCGCGGCAAGTGGCGTAAGAAAAGTCAGGCTTGAGGTAAACGGAGTCGGTGCCAACAAGGCGAGCGTGTTCATCGACAATGCAGCCGCGGAAACCGGAACAGTGAATGCCGGCGTCGACGGTTTGGTATTGACTAACGACCTTCAGATTGGTTGTCATATCGATACCAACACAAATGCATTTAACGGATCTCTCCGTAAAATAATTCTGACATGGCATGCATGGTCTGCCGGCGAGGTAACGGGGTGGAAAGCGGCAGATCCTCAACGCGATGCGACGACATCGATCTACCGGACTTATCGAGAAATCGACACCAACTACTTAGCCTCACTGTTCAAGACGTCCTCTCTGGTGCCGGTAGCGGCTAACAACGATCCTGTGCGAGTTATTAAGATAAAAAATCCAGTGACTAACGGTGGCGACCTTTGTCGCAACTGGATCGCCACGGAGTTCTATGTCGATATTACTGGCTCTTCAGGTTCATGCAAGATTACAATCGACGGTGTGGACTATGTCGTCAACTTCACAGGAGGATCTCTTTTCAATACGTCAGTGAATTTTGTTCAGAACAATGCAGCCGCCCTATTGACTGCAAACTGGTACGCTGAGTATCAGCAAAACTCTGGAGTGCCCGGGCAGGTTCTCGGTCGCGTGAACTTCACACGGACAAAGCTCGGCCTCGCTTTGTCTGTTGTTTCAGTGACTAATCTCTCAGGTACCCTTAATGGCACGATCGGCGATACTGAGCGCCCGGTATATAAGACCAACCAGATAAACGGGGAGCCAGCCCTCGAATTCAGCTGGCCGGCAGCTTCCAATTTCAACATGCAGGATTCCCTGGCGAATCCCAACGAGCTCGGGGGAGCCTATGCAAGGTTCTTTGCCGTGTATTACAATATCGGGACGAGCGCTGGAGACAATGGGCATTTTGCAATCGGTGGGGATAACAGTACCTCGCTACGCTGGCTTGTCACCGCTCCGGGCTATACTGGTGATCTCATTGATTTTCCGAATGGTCATTATACGGTGGTACATGCTTCGGGTGACTCATTTGGCGATGCTCTTGTCAAACCGCAAGCGTGGAATCTGATATCGTACAGAAGAGTCGGCCGTTCTGTGCGCTGGTATGTAAACGGGGCTCTCGTTGGTACAAAGACGCTAGTGAGTCAGGCCAGGACCCGGATTGTTAAACGCGGCCAGGCCCAGGACGGAGTCAGCACTACGGACGTACTAAACCAATGGCAGGGGCAGATGGCACCAACATTAGAGATCCAGGGGACCGTTCCTCTCAGCATTGTGGATTCGCTAAATGCTCAGCTTATGGCGCGACTCGCACTAACACCATAAATATGACTCTCTCTCTCATACGCACCATTCTTGCCAGCGCCTTCTCTGAGCTGATCATCCTTGTGGCCGTGGTTTCAGATCTGGACCAGGAGATCCGTTTGGTGGCCGGCATCATCGGGATCATTCTGGGCGTTCTGACAACCTGGAAAGTAATCCTGGACATCAAAATCAATCGAAGGAAGCTTGCACAAAAGGAGGAAGCAATAAAATGATCGATCGCATTTTCAAAAACTGGAAGACCTCCCTGGTGGGCCTATTGATCATCGGCAGTGCGATCGGCGCAGTGTTTACTGGCCATGCCTCGCTTGCGGACGCTGGCGCATTCATGGTCCTGGCCCTGCCGTTCTTTTTTGCAAAGGACCCTAAGTCTGAATCAAAAACTAAAACCCCGGTCGAATGAAAACCTACACTGTAGTCACCGGTGACTCCCTGTCTAAGATCGCCCGCGACGTGCTGGGTGATATGAGCCTGTGGGGGGAGCTGGCCCGAATCAATAACATCCAGGCTCCATACGTGATCTATCCCGGTCAGACACTCAATATTGATGTGCATGGCGAAACGTTTGCTCCGGCCTCATCCACTGCCGGGTCCTCGAGCTCTGCTGGATCCTCCGGGGCTGCGGCCACCGACGATGCGACCAAGCTCAAGCGAGGCCTGTGGATCATCGGAGGAGTGATCGTCGTACTGGCCATTATAGTTATTGCAATCAAAACCCATCAGCGATGGCTAAGAAAATAATCGCCCGCGGCGTCGTTAAGCGCAAAGCCGGCAAGCTCTACTTCATCGACAAGAAAGGTAACGTCGTCGAAACATCGATGAAGAGAAAAAAGAAACGGTAAATCGACTCCACAGGCCGCTGATCAGAGCGCGTCCCATTTTTCCATCACCGCCTTCAGCTTCGTAGGGTTGCTGTGATCATATATCAGCGTGCTCGACACGCTGTCGTGTCCCAGCAGATCTTTGCGCACGGTGATATCTTCCGTCAGCTCTTTATTAATACCGGCAAAAGTGTGGCGGCCGGAATGAAACCCGATCGTCTTTTTTACGCCGATCATCTCACTGAGTTGCTTTAGGAAGCCGCGGGCCGCCGGCGTGATCACCGGCAGCTTCTCATCCAGGATAATTGCCACGAGCCTGCGGATCCTGTCATTGAGAAACAAAACGATCTCCTTATTTCCCTGCCGGCTCGATATCCGTTTTGTCTGCAGGATCTTGATATGCTCTTTGTGGAACTCCCAGCTGTAGAAGCTCTCCAGGTCCTTCCACCGGCGGCCGGTGCAGCATGCCAGCAGGAACCAGACGAGCGTCTTGCGTAAATAGTACGGAAGGTTTGCATCGAGCAGCTCTTCGTAGCGCTTGAATTCATCCAGAGTGAGATAATCCTTTTCAGTCTTCAGGTACTTGAGCTCGACATCTTCGAACGGATTCGCTTTCAGGATTTTTATTTTGATCGCGTACGTGCAGATCCTTCTTAAAATTTTCATGGCCGTGATCACAGAGTTGGTTTTGTTTCCCTTCAGCGTCTTGGTCTCTCCCTCTTCAGTGCCAGTGACCAGGTGATCGCCCCGGAGGTAGGCCATGTATTTATCGATGAAAGCGTAGTCAACCTGGTTGAGGTTGAGGACCGGGGCATAGATCTTCAGGATGGCCACCACTGACTTCACTTTGCGCAGGTAGAGAAATGATTTTTTCTTTCCGATCATCGACTCGATGTAGCGATCGGCCGCGTAGTAAAAGTCGTAAGGGCTCAGGCCGCTGAACTCCCGGCGGAACGTTTCATAGCTGAGTACCCTGCCGGAGATCTCGTGATCCAGGAGCACGTCGTCTGCCCGGCGCTGCAGCTGGTCCAGCAGCTGGTTGAGCTTGACAAAGTTCGGATGGCGATCGTTTACTCTGGCGCGGTGATCATCCCAGTGCTCGGGCCTGGTGCGCTTGCCGAGTTTGAGGGGTGGGTAGACCTTGCGATCGATGGTGAGCCTCAGGTAGAGCGGCACGGTGCCGTCGGAGGAAACGTAGTCCTTCTTGGCGAAGATGGTGACGGAAGTCATTCGTAAACAGGTTTAAATTCGTAAACACTTCTGTTCAGAAACCGCCGACTATATCAACTTTAAGTTTGTTATAGTTGATGCAATCTGGCGTAACCCGCCTTTTTTAAGAGCCAATCCAACTATATCAACTTTAAGTTTGATATAGTTGTAAACCAAGTAGTCCGTACGGGAATCGAACCCGTGTTACCAGAATGAAAATCTGGTGTCCTAACCCCTAGACGAACGGACCGTCCTTTTAAAGAGCCGCAAAGATAGAAGGACGCCGGTATTTGACAAAAGTCGCCGCCGTTATTTTGTCTGGGAAACGGCACATAAGCTCCCTGAAGGACACAGATGTTCCTTCGGGGGAACATATTCCGTTGGTTTTACCTTATTAGTAATATATTTTTACGCTCCGAAAATTTTAACCCGGATAAGAACATGACAAAGATTGGCATTAACGGATTCGGCCGCATCGGCCGCCTGGCTTTCAGGGCAGCGGTCGACCGCAAAGACATCGAAATTGTGGGTATAAATGACCTCGTAGACCCTGAATACATGGCCTACATGCTGAAATATGACTCCACGCACGGCAAGTTCAAAGGCACCGCCGAAGTAAAAGATAAACACCTGGTTGTCAACGGTAAAACGATTCGTGTTACTGCAGAAAAAGACCCAGCAAATCTGAAATGGGGTGATGTCGGCGCTGAAATCGTAATCGAGTCTACCGGCCTTTTCCTAACCAAAGCGGACGCTCAAAAGCATATCACCGCCGGCGCAAAAAAGGTTGTCATGTCAGCCCCTGCCAAAGACGACACACCAACGTTTGTGATGGGCGTAAATCATAAAAGCCTCAAGGCGGAACATACGATCGTCTCAAACGCCTCCTGCACAACCAATTGCCTTGCTCCTCTTGCAAAAGTGCTGAATGACAAGTTCGGCATCCTGGAAGGGCTTATGAGCACCGTGCACGCCGTCACTGCGACGCAAAAAACTGTGGACGGACCATCAGCAAAAGATTGGAGAGGCGGCCGTGGCGCATATCAGAATATCATTCCTTCATCCACCGGCGCTGCGAAAGCTGTAGCACTGGTCATCCCCGAACTCAAAGGCAAACTCACAGGTATGTCATTCCGCGTTCCTGTTGCGGATGTTTCCGTAGTTGACCTCACCGCACGTCTCAACAAGCCTGCAACTTACGACCAGATCAAAGCTGCGATGAAGGAAGCTGCTGACGGCGAACTTAAAGGCATCCTCGGATATACCGAAGACGAGGTAGTTTCCTCGGATTTCATCGGCGATCCGCGCACGTCAATCTTCGACGCTAAAGCTGGAATTGCACTCAATGACAATTTTGTCAAGGTTGTTTCCTGGTACGACAACGAGTGGGGTTACTCGAACAAGATTATTGACCTCGTTCAGGAATTGGCGAAGCTGAAATAAGTTTGAACCTCGGAGACGCTGAGGCGCAAAGAAAATTCTCAGCGTCTCTGTGTCTCTGCGGTTAAATTTTCATTGCCGTACCGGTGCTTATACCAGATGTTCACAACCACACCGAGCACCACGATCAACATTCCTACATACGCTTCTGTACTGTACACTTCTCCAAACAGCACATACCCGAAAAGAAGTGCGTAAATCACACCGAGGTATTTCATGCTCGCCACTTTGGACAGCTCATCGGACTGATATGAGCGGGTCATAAAATACTGAGCTGTTTGCGCAGTGATGCCGATGAACGCGAGCACCAGCCAATCATATCCCACTGGCATGACAAGGTCTACGCCCGGTAGCAAGATCATCGTCACCGGAATGGATATCAACGGAAAATAAAATGTTATCACAAGCGGATGCTCCGTCTCCTTAAGCTGGCGGATGGTGTTATAAGCAAGTCCGGCAAAGAATGCCGAACCGACGCCCGCGAGTAAATAAGGTAACTCTATTCTGCCATCAAAACCTTGTATCATCACGACGCCAAAAAACGAAATCGCAAAGAACAGCCATTGCAAAGGTTTCACACTTTCTTTGACCATCGTTATTCCCATGATCGCTGTGAATATCGGTGAGAGATATTGTACCGTGACTGCGCCGGCCAGTGGCATATGCTGCAGTGTGATGAAGTACAGGATCAATGAACTGGATCCAAAAAGTCCGCGCAGCACGAGCGCACCACGGTTGTTGCCGGGAAGTGAAATATTGTGGTACCGAATGATGCCATAGGCAAGTCCCAAAGACACTACAGACCGGAGGAACGCAATCTCGATTGCGGGGATATGCCCTAGCAGCTTTACCAAAGTATTCATGATGGCGAAGAAGAATGTTGCCAGAAGCATGTAGCGGACACCGGGTGAAAACATTCACGCAATTAATAATAAAACGCCGTGCTTCCTGAGTGCAAATGATGCACTTGCTCATTTTCCGCAGGAAATGTGCCCCGGTAACCGCATCTCACGCTTTTTCTTTTGGTGTAAGATTCTGCGCCGAGGAGGTGTCTAAATCGCATTCCGGCTCACATTTCTGGCTATTTTCAGCAGGTGACCCCCAGCAACGGTATTGATTGGATTTATTTGAAAATCAATGCATTACGGGATGAAATTGCCTGCAATCCCCCGTCACCCGCAAGTGTGGGCATTAGTCAAACAGATGTAGGATTTGGCCCGTTTTTCGAGAATTTTCCCAACCTCCGTACCGCACCTTTGTTCCGTACAAGAAAACGAAGGAGGCGCATATGGCACACAGGATTACAACAATCAATGTCCGGTACAGGGTGATCCGTTTCATTGTATTCATGATTCTTCTTTTGGGGGTCGTGTTTTTCTCACAGACTTCCCGTGCACAGGGAGTAAATCAGACCTATAACAAATCCAAGTACAGAATAGCAGTTCACAAAAGCTCAGGCAGAACGTGCTACATACTTCATAAGAAAAGAACTTCGATGCCGAAACACAACACATTAATGGCGAGCTCCAAGCGCACACGCAAAGGAGGATCCAAAGCGCTCGCTGAGACCGATTCGGCAAATTAAAGACAGGGGTGTTTAGTGATAAGCCTCCGCAGTTCGCTGCGGGGGTTTTTTTTTGCCAATAGCCCGGACCTTAAAGTTCGGGCTAAACGATCCGGGCTAAGTTGTTATACCAATGTAGGGTTTGTCTGATTTTTCAAAATTTTATCTTCTATCGTAGCTGCATCTTTGATATATAATAACGGATGACAAAGACAACCGACAACCACTTAAAAAATACAGCTATGGCACATTATGTATCACCCATCAGTTTCAGGCAGCGCATTGCTCAGATCATGGTTCTCGTGCTATTTATTGTCGCGGGGGTAATGTTCAGCAGACCTGCTGAAGCGGGAAACGGCCCGAAGCCGAAATATGGCAAGAGCGCCAAAACGGCTTCATTGGTTCACAAGAATTCAAATCAAACATGTTATATCCTGCATAAGAAAAGAACGTCGCACTCTCCCAAACGCGTGTCGATGCTCGCAAGCCGTCGCACGAAAGCGAAGCCTATGGCAGAGACAGATGCTCCGGCCCGCATTGCTTCAGCTGACTAGTATTATCTGATTTAATAAACCCAAATAGCAAGGCCCTGCGACGAAAGTTGCGGGGCTTTTCAATTTTTCGGATTTCTCCTCCCGCTGATCGCGCTAATCGCGCAGATAAATAAATTTCGTCGTATTCGGTGTTCCCGAAGAAATATCCGCGAGATCGGCGATATCTGCGGGAAGAAAATACCTCGATTTGACGCATGGACCATCCAATCCCGCATTCAAGAATTAAGCGATTCTCATAGAGCTTGGATTACACCGGATTCATTATCGAAAAAGATTCTGACTAGTTTTACCCCATGAACTTCGACGAAACAGTTTTTCGCAATAACCTGGCGCAAACTTCTCCTCATCCTTTCGGCATCGCCGTCGAGCGCGCTGAGGGCGTCTATCTCTACAGCCCTGATGGCAAGCGGTATGTGGATATGATCTCGGGCATTGGCGTAGCCAATATTGGCCATCGGCATCCTGCAGTGACTACGGCGATCCATAACCAGGTAGACAAGCATTTGCACGTGATGGTGTATGGTGAATACATTCAGTCGCCGTCAAATTTGCTCGCGGCAAAACTGGCCTCACTCCTGCCAAAGTCACTCGACTGTTCGTATTTCGTTAACTCTGGCACCGAAGCCAACGAAGCCGCATTGAAGCTTGCGAAACGTTGCACGGGAAAAACGGAAATTATTTCGTTCAAAAAATCCTACCATGGAAGTACACATGGGTCGCTCAGTGTCTCCGGTAATGAGATAAAGAAAAATGCATTCAGACCACTCCTGCCAGATGTAAAGTTCATCGACTTCAACGTTCCGGAACAGCTTGACGCCATCACAGAACAAACAGCATGCGTGATTGTCGAAACAATTCAGGGCGATGCGGGTGTGCGAATTCCTTCAATGAATTACATGAAACTGCTTCGGCAACGATGTACGGATAAAGGTGCCATGCTCATTCTGGATGAGATCCAGGTTGGTATGGGCCGCACGGGAAAACTGTTCGCATTCCAGCATTTTAATATTGAACCTGATATTCTGACGATAGGAAAAGCATTTGGCGGGGGCATGCCGATCGGGGCTTTCATTTCCTCCCGCGAGAATATGAAGGAGCTTACGCACAATCCTATGTTGGGACACATCACAACTTTCGGCGGGAATCCGGTTTGCTGTGCCTCCGCACTCGCAACACTCGACGTGCTCACGAGCCAGAATCTTATCGAGTCAGTGGAACAGAAGGGGCAAATGATAGAGGGCCTCATCCGTCATCCCAAAGTAAAGGAGATCAGAAGGAAGGGCTTATTGTTTGCGGTCGACTTTGATTCTGAAGAGCGGGTGAACCGGATCGTGAACTTCGCAAAAGAAAAAGGTGTGATATGCTACTGGTTCCTCAGCCACCCTGCGAGTTTCCGTATTGCGCCGCCGCTAACAATCACTGAAGCTGAGATAATCGAAGCGTGTGGAGTAATCCGCGAAGCGATTGAGAGGGGTTAGTTGTTGAAGATCGGCTGTAGCCGGTTGCATGTCGCCTGTTACCAGTTGCTGGTTGCCTGTCGCCTGTTACCTGTTGCCGGCCGTTTACACAATCTTCTCTACAATCAGATTATGATTAGTATAGATACAGATGTCTGCGGCAATATGCAGACTCTCGCGCACAATCTCTTCGGCTGACATCGTCGGGGCAAATTTCTTCATGGCGAGTGCGGCTGATTGCGCATACATCGCGCCGGAGCCGATAGCAGCCACCTGGTGATCGGGCTCAATCACATCTCCTGTGCCTGACAATATCAGAAGATCCTCCTTGTTCACAGTAATCAACATCGCCTCCAGCCTTCTGAGAAATCTGTCAGTGCGCCAATCTTTGGCAAGCTCTATAGCGGCCCGTTTCATGTTGCCACCAAATGCATTGAGCTTTTCATCAAAGCGGTCGAGCAACGTGAACGCGTCGGCAGTTGATCCGGCAAAACCAACTATCACCTTGCCCTCCTGAAGCTTGCGGATTTTCTTAACGTTGCTTTTCGCGATCGTATTGCCGAGTGTAGCCTGACCGTCTCCGCCGATGGCGACCTGTCCGTTGTGCTGGACTGCAAGGATAGTAGTTGCGTGAATTTCCTGCATTATGAAGAGCTTCAGACTAAATAAGAATCCTGACCGGATCTTCTAGGAGGCCCTTAAGAGTTTTGAGAAACGCAGAACCAACTGCCCCATCTACCGCCCTGTGATCACATGACATGGTGACCTTCATGACGTTGCCTGGAACGAGTTGACCATTCTTCACGATCGCCGTTTCCTTGATGCCTCCAACTGCAAGAATGCATGCATCCGGCGGATTGATAATAGCCGTGAACTCTTCAATGCCAAACATGCCGAGGTTAGAGATGGTGAAAGTGCTTCCCTCCCAATCTGCTGGTTGCAATTTCTTATCGTGCGCCTTTTGAGCCAACGCCTTCACTTCGGTGGCGATATGAGACAGTGACTTATTGTCCGCAAAACGCACTACCGGCACAAGCAAGCCGTCCTGAACAGCAACCGCCACGCCAATATGTATGTGATGATTCTTGCGCATCTTATCGCCCAGCCAGCTCACATTGACATCAGGATGTTGCCTGAGGGCAGCCGCCACAGCTTTGATAACCATGTCATTGAATGAAATCTTAACAGGCGATATCTCATTGATGCTCTTGCGTGCCTCCACAGCCTTGTCCATGTTAATCTCCATCGTCAGATAGAAATGCGGAGCGCTGAACTTGCTTTCGGCAAGCCGGCGCGCAATGGTTTTACGCATTTGCGAAACAGGAATCTCTTCAAAGCTCTCCTTGCCGACAACTTGCGGAAGAACGACAGCAGGTGTAGCTGCAGACTTGCCTGCATCTTTTGCCGGTGTAGCTGAAGGCTTGAAGTTCTCAATATCTTTTTTAGTGACGCGGCCTGATTCTCCTGAACCTGGAACTTTCGAAATGTCGTAGCCAAGATCTTTGGCCATCTTTTTCGCCAGCGGCGATGCTTTTACCCGACCGTTTGAATGTGATACCTCGGCAGCGGGTTGGGAAGAACCTGCTTGCGTAGCAGGTGCCGTTGCAGTTGTCGCGGCTGCCGCCGGAGCTTGCTGCGATCCTTTTGCCTGATGTGCTTTCAGCAATGTCTGCCAGTCTGCATTCTTATCTCCGATGATTGCCAGCACACCGTTTATTACTACAGGTTCTTTCTCTTTCGCGCCGACATAGAGTAACGTGCCGGTATTATAGGACTCATACTCCATCGTCGCTTTGTCTGTCTCGATCTCGGCCAGGAGTTCTCCAGACTTAACCGGATCTCCAACCTTCTTATGCCAGGCAGCGATGACACCCTCCGTCATCGTATCGCTCATCTTAGGCATCAACACGATCTCGGCTTTGATACCGGATGTATCAATCGCCGGAGCTGTTGCAACGGCGGCAGCAGGTTGTGCCTTTGGCGCTTCCGCCACCTTACCTCCAGCTGCACCGCCAGACTGTGCGCCAGCGAGTAATGCGGCGTAATCTTCCCCTTGCTTACCAACGATGGCCAGGACGCCGTTAATCTGGACGGGCTGACCTTCTTTAGCCCCGAGGTAGAGAACTACTCCGGAATTGAAGGATTCATAGTCCATAGTCGCCTTATCAGTTTCAATTTCTGCCATCAGCTCACCGGACTTAACCGTATCACCAACCTTTTTATGCCACTTAGCGATCACCCCTTCGGTCATCGTGTCGCTCATTTTTGGCATCCTGACGATTTCTGCCATGCTTAGATATTATTAGATAAGGCATCAAAAATAGGCGTAATGAAGGGATTTTCAAGGGCGAGATCTCACTTTCGGGAAAGGAAAGAACTGAATATGGGTTGATGAAAACACATAAACCGCCGATCGCGCAATGGGTCGCCAGGGGTTTTCAAGCGTTTCTTTGAACCTGGTCCTCGCTGCACTTCGGGCCACGGACTTTTAAGTCGGTGAACCGGTGCGGTTTTGTATCTTAAAAATTAAACGCTCCGATCAGCACCTCGAAACGTGTCACAGATGGTGTGATTCCATAGCTATAGCGAACACCCACATTGAACTGCGGGAGGAAACGCATCACATTGAGATCCACTTTCAATTCTCCGCCGATGGTCGTGTACGCCTGATTATAAAGCGTGCCATTAAATACGCTTCTGCCATAGCCATAATCTGTAAACAGATTGGCACGCAATCGCTGCAAATTCAGCAAAGGTCCGATCGCAATATCCGGATACCAAAGAGGCAGGGCATAGTTTACCGACATTGAGTAGAAATCCTGGTAGCGCGCCACCGACTGACCGCGCGGCAAAGGAAGCTCGTTCCTGAAAAAATATTCGTTGGAGTAAACCAGTGTCTTTCCTCCCGATGCCACAGTAATCTGACTGATTTGGGTGTTTTGATATCCCCAATAACCCCATATTGAATGGTGCTTGGCAAAACCGGGAAAGAACATTTGTGTATAAAAGGTAAACTGATTACCCGCAAAGTCTCCGCCATACGGTGTGTTGAACGCGTCAACAGAAACCGTCTGACCCCATTTGCTATAAATGTCGCGGCGGCTCTGTTTCAAAAGCCTCGATGCGTTGAATGAAAAATGATTGTACACCAGGTTTCCATTACCTACATAATCCTGGAGGGAATAAATTCCTTTTATCGAATCGTTTCGTGTTGCGGTGACCAGAATCCTGTTGCTGCTGTTGTCATAGGTGTTGACAAAATCTGTGACGTGGGTCACTCCCACTGCGTTGCCGACCTCAATGTTTCCGTAATACTTTGACGTGGTCGTTACAAGAGGTACACGAATACCACCTTCAATATTTTTTTCATCCCACGTAACCGTAAGATTTCTTGTACTGGTATTGACGCTCGATCCTTGTACCACAGTCTTTTTGACATCACCTTCGTTGACGGAACGGCTGCCCATTGTCGCAGAGACATCAAGAATTGGAAAAAATCCCTGATAGCTCACAGCAGCACGCCACGAGCCGGTACGCTCATTCAGGTCGTAGCTATAGCCACCATCAATACTTGTAGTACTGAGAATATCCTGTGAAGTAATTCCGACGTTGACCCTCGTCAGTGAATTTACCACATAGGGACCCCAGCTATGTGGATTGATCATCCCGCTGGCGCGATGGTAGCGTTTGGTGCTGAATGTCGTATTGGAGATGCCCTTCATCAGATCAGGATTGTTTTCCTGTTCGACAAGCGGCTGATATAATGGTTGTACGGGTGCGGGCGCAGCTTCCTGTTTAATCCATAGCGTTGGGTCGAAGGGAGTTTTCACCACATTCATTCCATCACGGGATTGTTCATTATAATAAAGCGTCTTACCGTCGGATGATACGGCGGGGTTATATGCACCGTATTTACTCGTTGTCACCTGAAAACGATCGCCTGTCGCGATGTTCACTGCATAGATGTTGTCTAGTCCACTGGCCGGAGAATTAAAAAGAATAAAATCACCAAAAGGAACCGGATAGCCTTTGTTTTCGTCAGAAAAAGGCATCAAGTCTCTTGAAGTGCCAGCCGCAACATCAAACAACGTAAGCGTCTTGCCCTGGATGTTGCTTCTCAGTGCCACGATGCTCGTCCCATCAGGCGTCCAACGAGGCATTGAGATGAAATCGTTGTTAGGGTTTGGAAGCGTTGTAACCACACCTTCCGTTGCATAATTGATCACCACCAATTGAATTTTGTATTCCTGGGATGTCTCAATTGTTGCAATGAGGTTTCCGTCGGGGGAAATGGCAGCGGCCGAGTATCGGCTATTATGAGACACCACTTTCGCGGTGCCAGTGGCAAAGTCATAGCTTTTAATAACCGAGTAGTTTCGAACTAGCCAACGTGGGTCGTATCGGAATTCGTTCCACACCACACGACCGTTTTCTGTGGCAGACAACATACCCGCATCATTGACTATACCCTGCACGTATTTCGCCTCTTGTTGTCCGTCGGCAGAGAGTACCACCAGTGTTTCAATATCGCCGATGCCGGATTTCGTAGCAATAACTCTTCCGTCGCTAAGCGGCTGTGGATAAAAATAGTCCGTGTAGGCCGTTGATTTACGCTGGTTAATCTGGGTGAACTCCGTAAACTTCAGATCGCGCGTTGCATTTTCGTAATCCTGAATACGCTGTGTTGCCATTTCAGCGTAGAGATCTTTCAGATAAAGTCCAGTCTCTTTTTTCAAAGCATTGGAAAATGCAAACGGGATAAAGGGAACGTTCCATGAACGACCAGCCACCTTTTCCCAGATCATCGGATCGTTGGTCTTTTTACGGAGATACGATATCATGTTGTAGCCCAGCACATAGTGATTCGGGATGTTGTGCTTGTAGGAGCGCAGATATTGCTTGTGATAATTGAAAACTCTCCCTTCCTGCAGGTTGGTTCTGAAAACCAAATCAAAATTCGGAATACGACCACGACCACCATGAGTGAATGCTGTTTCAGTGGCAACGGCATCACCTTCCCAAAACCACTGCGGTGCAGCGGCGAATGCGAATCCCGCAAGCGCCTGTTGTCCGAACAAAGTGTAAATCAATTTATTAAAACCGGTGACGCTTCGTTGAAATTGTACCATGTGCCGGTATTCATGCGAAGAAAGCAACGTCAGCCAATCATTGTTGCCCAAAAAATTATAGTTCTGCGATGGCATGGTATAAAACTCAGAACGCCTTGGAGCGAGCGTAACAAAGCCGTTCGACAACGAAGAATTACTCTGAAGAATAATCGGCATCTTCCTGGGCACGGCACCCATCGATTTACCTTCCGGCTCACGGATCGTCTCGAGCGTGTTCGCAACGCGTTGGGCCTGCGCATCAAAGCCCTTCGGATACAGCACCTTGAAATTCGGAGTATTCAGTTGGTACCACTTTACACTGGGCGCATTGGTCTGCTGGGTGACTGACTCCTGAGAGAAGGCGGGCAAGAAAAGGAACAACAGGAAGAGAAGCGCCGCACCGCGAAGCAATGGCATGGTCAAGGTTTAAGCTTGAAAACTACATCAGGAAAATCAAAATAAAAACCAGTGCAGCCAAAATCACCGGCCTTTGGGTAGCCTTTTGATCTACGAACTATTTCCCTTTGTAGCGTTTACCGGCAGACGTTACTGCTGCAACATTAAAAAAGCCCAATGCCTTCGATCCTCCACTGTTGGTGTTCGATATGTTGGTCGATACATTGGCGAGCGGCCTGGCAAACAGTTCCTGAAATCCCCCAGGACGATTCGTTTGGATCGACACTTCATTCAGATAAGTGAATGCCGCCTTTGAAATGGAATGAATCTGCACATTCATCGAGTCGCCGGGTGCAATCGGTGATAACAGTGTGCCTTTATCATCCTCGTCTCTTGAATTAATTCCGCGTCTGATTGGCGTAATGAACATCACGCCATCGGTTTGCCCGCCGGCAGAAAACCCTGCATCGTAGGCAATGTTAATTTCGCTGGGTTTATTAAGAAGGGTGCCATTCTTATATGATCTGATAAAATATGCATCGCCCGCGCCCGCAGGATCGGTTGCCCAGAACTCTGCCCGCACAATGGAATCTTTTGATGCTGTCCGTTTCGACTTATCAAATGTAATACTGTCAACCGGTGGCACTCGTCCCATCTTCGTTTCAGACACAAATGTCTCGCCGTTAACAACAATATTCAGCTTGTACCTATAACCAACCGTTCCGAACACAGCGCTTACTGGCTTCCAGGTATAGTAACCTACTTTCTTATCATCCTCTATAAAACTGAATGAATTACCGTGATCATCCGTAATCGTGACGGTAGCTCCTTTAACACCAGGTGGTGTAGTATTGTCGAAGTAGGCCTGCGACTGGGTCAGAATCACGACCTGCGTTTCCGGTCTGTTGTTGATCCACGCATCTACTACCAGTATCGGTGGAGCGCTCTCAAGCTGTGGATGAATAACATCTTCACATGACGACACGGTAATAACAATCACAGCTAATGCGATGAAGTTGCGGACGATCTGCGCTATTATTCTCATGGATCAGAATTTAAAATTGTAAGAAATAGAAGGTACCACCGTCCCGATGATTGAAAGCTGAGTTGCCTGCGACTGCAACGCCTGCCCTTGCGGAACGCGCTGATCCGCCTGGGAGAAATAGATCGAAAAAGGATTTCTCCTCGCGTACACGTTATAAAGAGAGAACACCCAATAATCACTGTTCTTCCTCGGCTTGCCTTTTCTAATCTTGGTTCCCTCCAGCCTGAAAGAAATATCCAATCTGTGATAGTCAGGGATGTGCACGTTATTCCTGGAATCATTTACGTTATAAGGCACAAGGATCCCCTGCTGAATGTATCGTGAAGTCGGAAACGTCGTTGGCGTACCGGACGTGTAGATAAAATTGGCAGACGCTGACCACCGTGAATTGATATCATAGAACCCGGCGATCTTAAGATTGTGTGTCTGATTGTAACGGGTTTCATACCACTGATTCTTATTGATCCCGTCAACTTTGAGCTCGCTGCGACCAAGTGTATAGCTGACCCATCCGGTCAGCTTACCGGTTTTCTTCTGCAAATAGGTTTCAATTCCATAAGCACGGCCCATGCCACTGAGTAGATCTCCTTCCAAATACCGGTTGATCAGCAGATCCGCACCGTCGATGTAGTCAATCTGATTTTGTGTCAATCGCAAGTAGCCTTCGAACGAAAGTTCATAGTCTTTCTCCTCTCCCACGTCACGGAAGTAACCCAGTGTAAACTGATCTCCGATTTCAGGCCTTACATTGTTGGAGCTTGGATTCCAGACGTCGAGCGGATTAGAAGCGGTAGTGTTAGAAATCAAATGCAGGTACTGCGCCATCCTGTTATAACTGCCTTTGACTGAGCTAACTGGGCTCGTTTGCAGTCGGAAGGAAAACCTCGGCTCGAAGTTGCTGTAATCTGCAATCTTCTCGCCATCCTTGAACTTCTTTTCACCGATCACAGGCTTTCTTACACCTGCGGTTGTGTCACCATAATAATAGGCTGTTCCGGGACCCAGGTATTGGAAATAAGAAAACCTCAGGCCGTATTCGATCGAAAATGCATCAGAAATCTTCTGATTGTTTCCAGCATAGAGCGCAGTCTCAAGATTGTATTTCTTGTCGAGGCTGAGATCAACGGCTTTACCATTCGTCACACCCACAGCATTGGCGGGCTCGAATGTATAGTAAGTAGCGTCGCCTCCGAAGTTGAGCTCATTCTTGCTGTCAATAAAGTAGGTGAACTGAGGCTTAAAGATAAAATTCGATATCGAAGAGTTCCAGCTGAAGTTGTTCCGGTCGTCCTTACCAAAAGCCAACGCGTAATCATATTTACTGTAGACGAACGTCAGGTTTGAAAACAGGCGCTCATTGAAAAGGTGATTCCAGCGCAGTGAGGAAGTTGCATTTCCCCAGTTAAATCCCTGCGTGGCGTCGAACTTGAAGTTGTCGCGTCCAAAATAGCCAGACAGGTAAAGACGATTCTTCCTGTTGATATTATAATTTGTCTTTAGTGTGAGGTCGTAAAAGTTCAAAGCGCCACCATCTTTCAACAACTGTACAAAAGGCCGTGCTAGTACATCTATGTATGATCTGCGCACCGCCACGATGTAGGACGCCTTACCTTTCAACATCGGGCCTTCCAATGCAAGACGGCTGAAAACAGATCCGATACCTCCGGTCGCTTCAAATTTTTTACTGTTACCTTCTTTCATTCTTACGTCAAGGATCGAAGCAAGCCTACCACCGTACCGGGAGGAAACCGCACCTTTATAAAGCTTTGTGTCTTTCACCGCGTCCGGATTGAACACGGAGAAGAATCCAAAGAGGTGCGAAGAGTTATACACCGGAGCTTCGTCGAGCAGAATAAGGTTTTGTCCAACACTGCCGCCACGAACATTGAAACCTGATGCCCCTTCACCCACCGTACTGACTCCCGGAAGCAGCAACAGGCTTCGGAGCACGTCTGATTCTCCAAAAAGCGTCGGGATACGAAGAATGGTTTTCATCTCGAGCTTGTTGGTACTCATTTCATGATTTTCCACGTTGGCCTGCTCAAGCTCACCCTTCACAACAACCTCTTCGAGCTGGGCACTCTCAGGCACTAATTCAATATTTACCTGGGTATTCTTGTTAAGATTGATTGTCTGAGGTACCGTGACAAATCCCACATAAGAAAAGGTAAACGAATAGTCACCGGCCGGAAGGGTGATAGAATAGAATCCGTATTCGTTGCTTGTTGCGCCGCTCTTTATTTCCTGAATGTAGACCGTTGCGCCGATGAGTGCTTCCCCATTGGAAGAGTCTTTTATGTATCCGTTGACCGTGAATTTTTCCTGAGCCAGCGCCGGCACCGCGAAAAGAAGAATAAAAAATATACGTACCAGTCTACTCATAGTGCTCGGCGGTCAAAGTTATTCTGTCGAAGACGTCAGTCATTTCCATATAGTTACGTTCAAAATAAATTAATTGCTTGCGAATTTCAGAAAACGCATCGTAATCGGTTGCAACGAACCTTGCTCGATAAATAGTAATGGGTAACCATGGCAAATTCTCATTTCGTCGTAACGACAATTACAAGCACAATAACCCCTACGCGGCAAAACGAAAAATAAACTTACAAGTGGGTTCTCCATGGCTGTTTTCAGGTCTTTGCGTCGTTTAAAAGAAGCCTTTAAAATCGCTACCTTTGAAACAAAATTACCGCTCGTATGTTCAGGAAGTTGAAAGATTTGTACACGCAATACAAAGAATACGTACGGGTTGACCTGGTGATGTACGCAGTTATGATTCTTTTAATTATCCTTTACGGGATTTATACCCTGCTGGTGGCCTGAACTTCTCAAATTGCTCCCGATAGCTATCGGCATAAGACAATCAGCGCTGACTCAATAGAATTTCATTCACATTGTCGCGGATCTTGGCTGTCAGGTCATCCGTAGGAAGGTCGTTGATGTCCTTGCCAAAAGGGTCCTCAATTTCTTCAGCGATAAGTTCAACACTCAGAATGACAAAAGAAATCAGTACGACGATGAGGACGGTCATGTATTCGGTCAGGGTCACGAACCCAATTGGCAGTGTGATGATGAAAATAAAAATGAATTTCTTGATGTACATAGAATACGAGTACGGTATGGGCGTATTCCGGATGCGCTCACAACCACCGAGGATGTCAGAAAACTCCTTCAACTCTTTATCCATTATAAAAAGCTGATCACCCGTTATTTTTTTTTCTGTATAAAGCAGGTTAACACGCTCATACATCATGGAAGATATTTTGTTGGGAATATGTTTGATGCCCGCAAAATGCTTTTGAAAATCAGCGCCGAGTGTTTCAAGCTGGGTGATATCCACACCTTTGCGCAGACTCTCACGGGTTGAAAAAGCGAAGTTGTAGATCATCTTGGCAAAAAAAGTTCGATTCTCAAGGTCTTCCTTCGGCAGGAATGAATTGATCTTGAAAGAAAAGTTTCGCGTGTTGTTTACCATCAACCCCCAAAGCTTACGGCCCTCCCACCAACGGTCATAAGCCGAGTTTGTCCTGAACACAAGAAACAAACCAAGGACGATGCCCAGCAGTGAGTGCATGGCCGTCGTGCTGTGAAAATCTTTCTCATGCAATTTGAAAACGTCGAGAACGAGGTAACAGGTTAGCGTTGAATAGACAGCCATAAAAATCATGACGGGCATCAGGGTGCGCATCACGTGGCGGCTGTAGGCGTGGGTGATCAGCGAAAACCAGGCTTTGGGGTTGTAGTCTACCATGGGGAGTATGCAGGTTCAGATTTCAATTACGGGGTTTCTCAAAGAAAAATCAATAATGAGAATTTTATTAGCTTTAAGCTCGCTCTTTAATTAGAGTCATATTAAAATATTAAATGCAGTCTCATTAATATGTTGAAGAATCTTTTTGCAGTTCTTTTGATTTCTTGCTCGCTCACGGCGTTCGCAGATGACTATGTCGTCACCCAAAAAAATGACACACTACGTGGTAAAGTAAGTATTCTTACCTATGGATCAATGGACCACGCACAAATCATCGGGGCCGATAAAAAGAAGACGGTACTGACGGCGATCCAGGTGACGACGGTGTTTCTCAACAATGAAATTTATCATCCCGTTCGCACCAACTATGGTTACCGGATGATGAAAGTGGTAAAACCTGGTTTCATAAGTCTCTACCTGGGCCGGCGCGTGGTGGGGCCTACCGACACCGGATTCTATTACGACGTGCCATTTCTTGTGAAGCGTGATGGCAGTTCAATGGAGGTTCCTAATCTCTCCTTCAAGAAATCGGTGGGCAATTTCTTGAGCGAATGCGCCGACATCAAGCATAAGATCGAAAAAGAAGATCTTGGCCGGAATGACCTGGATACGATCCTCGATGCATTCAACGCTTGCATTGAAGAGCAAACAAAAGAATCAAAACTACAGCCCATGTTGCAGAATGATGATCCTAAGATCATCCAACTCAAAGGCCTTCAAACGAAAATCGACGCTTCGACGCTCGCCGGAAAAAAAGACGCAGTCGAAATATTGAATGACGTAATGGCTAAAGTGCGCCAACATCAGAATGTTCCGAACTATCAGCTTGACGGCTTGAAAAATATCCTTAAGGACTCACCCCAGCTCTTGGGCGAATTTGAAAGAATTGCTTCGACTCTGAATCAACCTTAAGCAGGCCGACCGGTAAGTTTTCTTGTCAATTCGAAAATTTTTGCCCGATCGTGCCATAACACATAAAGGGCACAGACTGCCACAATCACGGCGTATAAGAAAAGCTGCCCGCCGTCATTCATTACATCGACGCCCAGAATAGTTAGGTGCATCCCGATCGCGCCAAGCATAAGCCCGAGAGCCAGTGCGCCGCCCAACCATGCACTCGCTGTCGCCATCAGTAAAAGTGATGCAATCAATTCGAATACGCCTACTGCAATCCGGCCCCAGGGTTCCATCCCTACCTTCGTAAAAATGTAAACTGATTCAGGCGCCGCTGAAAATTTGAAGTATAAAGTCTGAATCATGATGATCGCCGCAACGATTCTGGCAAGCCAATAAATTGCACTTTTTGTTTTCATAATTTTTTGTTCCGTTCAATTTAGTCCTTCAAACTGGAACGCAGCGTTTTGGTTTGTCACTCAAACGACATTTCCACTGATTTCATAAATTTAGAGAAATTCATTCCAGCATGCCGCTATTTGTTGATCCTGACATTGCCGTAGCCCAAACGCTTCCGGTTGACTTTTACCTTTCGGACGAGAATTTCAGGCAGTCCAGGGAAAAGATTTTCGCACGCACGTGGCAATTCCTGGGTGACACCGATCAGGTCAAAGACCCGGGATGGGTAACACCGGTCTCCATGCTGGAACAATTTGTAGATGAACGGTTGATTCTTGCCAAAGACAAGCAGGGCGGTATTCATTGTCTGTCGAACGTTTGCACGCACCGCGGAAATCTGGTTGTAGAAAAACCGTGCCAGGTGAACGATTTACGTTGCAAATATCACGGAAGACGGTTTGGACTGAATGGGAAGTATATGTCTATGCCGGAATTCAAAGAAGTAAAAAACTTCCCGACCGACGCAGACAATCTTCATGAACTTGCATTGTTTCGTTTCGGCAAGTGGCTCTTCTCATCACTCAATCCTGCTCAGCCTGCCGAGGTTTTCTTTAAGGACATGATCGATCGCGTCTCATGGATGCCTTTCGATCAATTCATGTTCAGACCTGATCTCTCGAAGGAATACATCGTTGAAGCAAACTGGGCTTTGTATTGTGAGAATTACCTCGAAGGTTTTCACATCCCATTTGTTCATGCCGGCCTGAACTCTGTTATTGACTACAGCGCTTACACGGTCGAGCCTTACCGGTTCTCAAGTCTCCAGATTGGAATTGCGAAGGAAGGTGAGCTGGCGTTCGACCTCCCGGTTGAGTCACGCGATTATGGTAAGCGCGTTGCCAGCTACTACTTCTGGGTTTTCCCCAACATGATGTTCAATTTCTATCCATGGGGGCTTTCACTAAACGTGATTAATCCCATTACACCGTCGCGCACGAAAGTGAAGTTCCTTTCTTATGTATGGGATGAGAGCAAACTTCGTCAGGGCGCCGGTGCCGATTTGCATAAAGTTGAGTTGGAAGACGAAGAAATCGTACAGAACGTGCAAAAAGGAATCCGCTCCCGCTTTTATAAGTTCGGAAGGTACTCGGTAACGCGTGAAGTGGGCACGCATCATTTTCATAGATTGATTGCAGATTTTATGAGACCGTAGCGCTTCGCGTGATCGGGAGTTCAGAGTTAAGTGTTCAGAGTTCAGGGTTTAGAGTTCAGAGTATGATAAAGAAACTCGCGTTCATTGGAGTGACTGGCATGTTGGGAAAGTCGGTAGCGGCAGAAATGTTGAAGGCTGGGATTTCTGTAAGGGCATTGGTAAGGGATCCTGAGAAAGCAAAAAGCGATTTACCTCCTGGCATCGAAATACTGAAAGGAGACTTAAGGAATCTGATGGACGTCGAAGCTTTGATGAAAGGTCAGGACGCCGTGTACGTTAACCTGTCGGTCACACAATCCGAAAAGAAAGGCGATTGGCATCCTGAAACCGATGGGATGAAAATTATTTTGGCCGCTGCCAAAAAGAACAACGTGGGCCGAATCGTATCCATCTCTTCGCTCGTGCAGCGATACCAGGGAATGAACAATTTCAATTGGTGGGTTTTTGCGATCAAAGAGCAATCCGTCGCACTTATTAAAGACTCAGGAATCCCGTACACCATCTTTTACCCTTCCACTTTCATGGAGAGTTATTTGGGGAAATACAAACAGGGAAAACGCATTTTTCTTGCCGGCAAATCAAAGTATCCCATGTACTATATCGCTGCTGAAGATTACGGTCGGCAGGTAATAAAGTCTCTTGAGTTGAACGGCAATCGAGAATACGTGATCCAGGGGCCTGCTCCGCTCACGCAGGACGAAGCCGCGGAAATATTTGTGAAGCATTACAACAAAGAAAAATTAACGATCAGCAAGGCGCCGTTGGGACTATTAAAGTTTCTTGGAATTTTCTCCAGCGAGATCAATTACGGAGCTCACATTATTGAAGCACTGAACAGTTACCCTGAAAAATTCGAGTCGAAAGAAACGTGGAACGAACTTGGTAAGCCGGTTATCACGCTTCAGCAGTATGCGGAAAATCTTTAGCGGTTATTGGACGGCCTCAGCATCTCAAACGTGTCAGGGCTGAATTTTTGCGCAAGCAAAATAAAAATAGCTCCCAGGAACAGAAGGACACTCATTAGCAATATTTGCGAAACGAAATAAAGTAACAGGCCCTTGACAAAGGCTTTTGGTTTTGATTGATACGTCATCATGCTCGCAAAACTAAAGCCAGTGTACAGCACCCCGATGATCGTTGTCGAAGCAAAAGAGGCATATCCAGTCGACTTATAAATGACACCGTTGATCATCGTTATCCAAAACATGTGACCGGCTATGTACAGCGGGAGCACCGCGTGCTCGAGGTAATTGTAACCGCTTTTTCTGAAGAACAAATAGCGCGCTGAAAATGCCTGGAAGGGAATGATCAGGAACGCAAAAACCTTGATGTTGTCGGAGACGAAACGCTGAATGCGCTCAGTTAGTTTGGGTACATCACTTGTCGGCAGGCTCTTTTGCATCCCTTTCATGAATTCAAAAAAATCGACTTCGATGATGCTGAAAAACAGCAGGCAAACAGTGATCATCAGGAAGAAATATCCCACGGGTCCGTAATACATAACACGGTTCCCCTCAATGAATCTTTTGGCGGCTACGCCCGGCCGTATCGTTAAGTCCGTCAACGTCCTTGGCGCCATGCCGTCGAATCCATATACCCTGGACCAGAAATCCAGCCAGCTTTCCTTTATCGAAATGCGCTTCACATGGGCACGCTGCCCGCAATTGGCGCAAAAATTTCCGGAGATATCAGATTTGCAATTGACGCAGGTCATTTAGCTAAGAATTGTGGTCGGGGTTCAGGTACGGTTCCAATTAAAGCAATTTAAACACATAGACACAATAGAAACATGGTGTGAATACACCGAAAAAAGTGTGTTTGGATGAATATTGTGTCAACACCTCATTACTAACGGTCCAGCCAATCCTTGAACTCCTGGACACGTTCGCGGGCAACAACAATATCATTGTCGTCGCTGGACTTCAAAACAAGCTTCAATCGGCTGTTGACGAAACTGATCATGTCCAGAATCGCATCAGATGCCACGATATATTTTCTATTAATCCGAAAGAACCGATCGGGGCTTAACAATCCTTCAAGTTGGTCAAGAGTGAAGTCAAGAATGTGTTTTCGCCCGTCAGCAGTATGTGCGAATGTCGCTTTATCAAGGCTATAGAAATACAGGATATCCTTAACCTCAACCGACTTAAGGTGCTCCCCCACTTTCAACACAAATCGTTCTTTGTATTTTTTGGTTAGCATCTGCATCGCATATTCTATGCTTTCCATGACTTTTGTAGCGGGCTCCGCCTTGCTCACCAGTGTATCGAATTTCCTGAACGCAGCGGTTAACTCATCCTTATCTACGGGCTTCAATAGGTAATCAATGCTATTCACTTTAAAGGCCTTGAGCGCGTATTCATTGTAAGCCGTTGTAAAAATCACAGGCGAAGAAACAGTCACTTGTCCAAAAATCTCAAAACTCAAACCATCCGCCAGTTGAATGTCCATGAAAATAATGTCGGGCGGAGGATTGCTCTTTATCCAAGCAACCGCGCGCCTCACTGAATCAAGGTTCGCTGTGATTTGGCAATCGTTTCGCACGCTGCGGATCAGGCTTTGAAGCCGATCTGCTGCCTCGGGCTCATCTTCTACAATCAGTATTGTCATACCAGATACAAGTGTGGCAATTTCACAATAAACTTATTATTGTCAGCACTGACCTGGATTTGCTCAGGAGAAAGAAATGCGTATCGCTGCTTGATGTTTTCCAAACCCGCTCCCGAAGATGGCTCTGAAAGGCTGGTCTTTTTGTTTATGACATTTTCCACCACAAGGAAATTGTCTTTTGAATACAGATGGATTGTCAACGGCTTATCCAACGAAATCTCATTGTGTTTGATGGCATTTTCGAAAAGCATCTGCAAGGCCATTGGCGCCACAGACATCGTGCCCGACACCAAATCTATTCTAACGTTAAGCTTTTCGCCGAACCGAATCCGTTGCAGGAACAAATACGACTCGAGGAATTTTAATTCGTCGGCGAGCGGCACAACCTCTTTGTCCCTGGAATCTAGCACATACCGATATACTTCCGATAGCTGCTTGATGAACTTTGCCGCCTTATCCTGATCCTCGTACACCAGGTTTGTGAGCGCGTTGAGGCTGTTGAAAAGAAAGTGGGGATTGACTTGGTTCTTAAGACTGTCATACTGTGCGCGAACGCGCTCCTTCTCGAGCATTTGAGCATTTATCTCAGACTGTCGCCAGTTTAGGAGAAACTGCCGGCCGTGCAGAAAAAAAGAAATCAGTAGCGTAACCAACAACGCAGGAATCACTACTTCGAGGTAGCCATCAAACTTAAAATCTATGAAACGATCCCAAACAGTCACGAGTGTTACAACAACAAAAATTGTGTACCCGATCGTCGCGAGAAAACTTACAAGAAAACGTTTAACGGGAAACTTCACCCATGATATTTTCCCCGAGAGATATGCAACCAGTGTTTCATTGCCAATCCACAATGCAATCCAGAGAAAGAATGAAAACGAAGTAACCAAAGCGAAATTAAAAGGCTTAATACGACAGCTCGAACACATTAAATAGGTGCTTGCAGCCGAGCCGGCCAAAGAAACCAGCAGCACTTTTGCGTAGTGCTGCCATTCCCTCACAATACCATTTTGATTGTTTGTGATCACAAAGGCTGTTTTAAGTGTGAGTAAGTTAACATTTACGATGAATACCTATTTGCATTGGGCCAGCAACCCCTCGGTCATACCTTTTCCCCATGCCGGAGCAAATGGGTTTTCGGAACGATACGTTGAGAACTTTTCCAGGGCCTTATGAGTCGTTGCGCAAGCTTCATCAAAAGGTGCTTTGAAGAATTTTGCCGTTCCAAATTGCATCTGTGCCAGCATAGCAAGGGCGCGGGGATTCTCAGGATTAATTGTTAGCGCTTTTTTAAAAGACTGTCCTGCGAGACCTGAGTACTGCTGACCGCGCGTCGCGGGGTCGACTGTGATGCGAATGAGACTCACGAATCCTTGCAAGGTGATGATCTCCGACTCTTCTTGCTTCACGGCAGTTGCTTTTTCCAATTCAGCCTTTGCCTGGTCGAGGTACGCATCCTTCTTCACAGGATCGGCAGACTGATTTGCCATCATGATATATCCGAATGCTGCATAGTAATAGGGTTCCCACTTAGTTTTCTCAGCCTGCCCTACCCGGTCAAGCTGATTAACGGCTTGCTGGAGCTCATCCGTGGTCTTTGCATTATAGACAACATCGATGTTTTTGGCCATCGTCTCGTCATAGCGATTGTTCGCAGACGCAACTACAGCGACGAGAAGGATCATGAACGTAATGGATTGTGTTTTCATATGTGTTTGATTTAATTGTTTATGTCGAATAGTCAATTCAAAGACTGGGCAGTTGGTTGACCGACTTGTTTTTAGAAATCGTGATCAGCACACCGAGAAAAATAAAATGGGTGGCAGGCTGCCGTATCGGCTGACTGGCGTAAACGCCGGTAGCATCAGGAGTCGTACTAAACGTATAACCGAAAATATTATCACGACTCAACAGGTTGGTACACGACAAGTGAAATATCAGCCAGTTCGTCGGCAGATATGAAAGGTTCATACTGAGATCTTCATAATAAGGTGTTTGATCGGAGTTGAACGAAGCGTTGTTTGGATTATAATAAGTACGTGGACTGCTGTAAGAATAGGTTAACCCAACCTGCGACTTGACTGCATTGATAAAATGTTTGTAAACGAAAGAGAAGTTGTGCGTCGAGGCAAATGTGGGAACTGCCAGATAGGGAAAATTCAGGTAATCGCGCTTTGTATCAAGAAAGGAGTACGATACCCAATAGTCAACGCCTTTGAAAGTTCTGTTATCTCGCCAGAAGAATTCGACACCCTTCGCGTAGCCGCTTCCATCATTGTTCAACCGTGAACCATCACTGTTAACAAATTTTACGAGATCATAATACCTTTTATAGTACGTTTCCACCCGAAAGGTGCGGTCATTGGATACAATTTGATAATTGAAGATGAAATGCTCTGCCTTCTCGTTGCCTAAATCATTGTTTACACGCAAGTAGAGATTCTTCGCCGACTGCCGGAACGTACCATAGGCAAACGAGAATTGACCTTTATTTCCCGGCCGGTAGGCTATGGACATGCGTGGATCTATGGCGATCGTACGCAAGAGTGAATTGTATTCACTCCTCAAGCCCGCTTTTGCGACTAAGTGTTTGCTCGCGTACGCCTCTGCCTCTGCAAAAGATCCGATTATTGACTCTGTAAAAGACTGACTCAGCATGACCAGGCTTTCGGGATCTTGCTTGGATGCTGAATAGTTGCGCGTGATGTCCTCTGCTCCGAAGCGGAGCTCAACTTTATCTGAGACAGAATTCTCCAACACAAGCTTCGTGTGAATTCCTTTTTCTGTTTCGTTTGCTGGACTTCCGTCAAACTTTACTGCATTGTCATTATAGTTATAGGCGAGCCCACCACGCATAGACCACTTACCATTCAGTGGTCGCGCGTATGCTGCATTACCATAGCCATAAGTATTCGTGAGATCAACCAGTTGTTTAATATCGGGATTTGAGATATCATGGTTGTACATTGAAAAATTCGAACGATTAAAGTTGCCGTACACTTTGAGCATGCCCTCATTACCGACTTGCATTCGATACGCAGAGCTTGCCTGGAGAGAGACAGGAGGACTGTTCCAATCGACCCGTTGATCAACAAGGCCGAAATACGGACGAATGTCTGTATACTGCACTTTGGCAGAAAATGATGAACGATCCCAAACGTGCGTGTGAGCAACGTCGGCACCGACAGACAGAATGCCGATGTCAGTTTGATTGATCTCAGCTTTGTCTTTGGAGTTGAGTACCAGCGCCGACGACAATGCCTGGCCATATTCTGCCGAGTAGCCTCCCGTACTGAAGCTCGTGCCTTTAAACATGAAGGGAAGAAATCTTCCACGCGATGGCGTGTTAGGCGCCGATGGGTTGTACGCATCAAACACAGCCATCCCGTCGATGAAAGTACGCGTCTCGTTACTGTCGCCGCCACGCACGAATAAGCGACCCGTCTCTCCAACCTTGGTCGTGCCGGGCAACGTATTAAGAACACCAGCAATGTCGACAGTCGCGCCGGCCGTAGTCGCGATATCGATAGGTTTGAGTACAGTCCTGCGCTTTTCATCTCCTGCCGTAAATGCGCCGGCGGAAATGGTGACAGCATCGAGCTGGTTGATCTCTTCTTTAAGAGTCAACGTGATGTCAACATTCTTTCCATCGAGAACTAGAGGTTGTTCCGCAGACTTGTATCCAACGAATGTTGCAACAAGCACATGATTGCCTGTTTCTGAAGTACTGAACTTAAAGGTGCCGTCGTGAGCAGAACTTGCGCCATCATAAGAATCCTTGATCGATACGTTCGCCCCGGGAATTGGCTCGCCTTTTTCATCGAGAATTTTACCGGTAATAATCGTTTGAGTGAACCCCGGTATTGAGATTAAGAGAAGAAGTAAGAGCGCTTTCATTCGTGCCATTTGTGCGATTACACGACAAAAATGAATGTCGATGGCAAGCAAACTCAATCGGAGTTACCGAGTTGTCATCTGAACAGGATGGACTGTCAAGCATTACCTTTTGACCGCGCATCAGGTAGATTTTACTCATCACAATCTCATCAGGAATAATCGCTTCATCCATAGAGCGAAGTATGGGAAAGATGATCTCAAATGAAATCTGGAAAACCTGACGACTGGACAAGAGTGTCTTTAACAATAATTTTCAAGGTGTCGCAAAATGCGACACCCTAAAAATTGAGCTGATTTCAAAGATCAGACGCCCAGACTCTCCTCCATTTCCATTATTTTTGCTCCTTACTTTAAGCAGAAATAGTACTTATGGCCGAATATTCGCGCGAAGAGATCAGGAAAATTGAAGATAAATGGCGGGCTCGCTGGATCGAAAACAAGGTTTACAAGACCGCAACAGATCCATCGAAGCCCAAGGCGTATGTCCTTGACATGTTTCCCTATCCGTCAGGCGCCGGCCTGCATGTGGGTCATCCGCTGGGATACATCGCGTCGGACATCTATGCCCGCTATAAGCGCATCAAAGGCTTCAATGTATTGCACCCGATGGGATTCGATGCGTTTGGTCTGCCTGCAGAACAATACGCGATTGAGCATGGCGTTCATCCTGCCATTTCCACCCAGGAGAATATTGCCAACTTCAAGCGACAGATGGGAAGAATTGGCTTCTGCTACGACTGGGATCGTGAAGTACAGACGTGTGACCCAAAATATTATAAATGGACGCAATGGATCTTCCTTCAGTTGTTCGACAGCTGGTTTAACCGTAAAAAGGAAAAAGCTGAGCGCATTTCTGAGCTCATTAAAATATTTGAACAAGAAGGAAACGCCAATAATCCGTTTCCAAATGCCAAGTATAGGCTTACCTCCGGCAAAGATTCTTTTGCCGCGGCTGATTGGAAATCATTTAATGAAAAACAGCAGCAAGAGGTTTTGATGCAGTACCGCCTCGCCTACCTGGCATACACGGATGTGAATTGGTGTGAAGCGCTCGGAACGGTTCTGGCCAATGATGAAGTTATAAATGGAGTAAGTTATCGCGGTGGATTTCCTGTGGTGAAGCGACAGATGCGTCAATGGAGTCTTCGCATTACCGAATATGCAGATCGTCTATTGAAAGGACTCGAAGAGATCGACTTCAGCGAATCGATGAAAGAGATTCAACGCAACTGGATCGGAAAGAGCGTTGGGGCGCGAATAAACTTTGCGGTTAAGAGTGAAACATCGACAGTACAATCGATGACCGTATTTACCACGCGGCCAGATACAATCTTCGGCGTCGATTTTATGGTGGTAGCGCCGGAGCACGAAATAGTGAAAGAAATCACATCGAAAGCGCAACAAGCGGAAGTCGAGAAATTTCTCAAATACGTCGAAAGCCGTTCCGACGTGGATCGCATGGCGGAAGTGAAAAAAATCACCGGCGCATTCACCGGGGCTTACGCAATCAATCCATTCAACAAAAAAGAAATTCCGATATGGATCAGCGAATATGTACTGGCAGGTTACGGAACAGGCGCAATCATGGGCGTGCCTTGCGGCGATGAGCGCGACCACCGGTTTGCAAAACATTTCAATCTTCCTATCACGAATATCATCGGTAAGTACTACGATGGAACGGATGCAAATCCAACGTACGACGCCACCTTGGAAAATTCAGATTTCCTGAATGGGTTAAACATGCGTGCAGCCATCGATGTGGTGGTGAAGAAGCTGGAGGAAAAGGGAATCGGTACGCGGCAGGTCAATTACAAAATGCGTGATGCAGGATGGAGCCGTCAGCGTTACTGGGGTGAGCCTTTCCCGGTAGTCTATAAAGATGACATGCCTTATGCGATGAAAGAAAGTGAGCTTCCGCTTGAATTGCCGCCGCTCAACAACTTCAAATCGTCTGGCACAGGTGAGGGTCCGTTGGCGAACCTTCCCGACTGGATCAATTTTGAAAAAGGAAAGAAGCGCGACTCCAACACCATGCCGACGCATGCGGGAGCAGCGTGGTATTTTTTGAGGTACATGGATCCGCACAATGACAAGGAGTTTGCCGGGAAGAAGAGTCTCGATTACTGGAACCAGGTGGACGTGTACATCGGCGGTTCAGAGCATGCGGTGGCGCACTTGCTGTACGCGAGGTTGTGGACAAAAGTGCTTGCCGACCTTGGCTATTTAAATTTTGATGAGCCGTTTAAGAAGTTGATCAACCAAGGAAAGATTACAGGTGACTCAAGATTTGTTTATAGACTTCGCGGAACGAATAAATACATATCCGCCGGATTACTTGGGAAATATCCAGAGCAAACTGACCAGCTTCACGTAGACATAAGTCTTGTCGACGGTTTAGCGTTGGACGTTGAGAAATTCAGGAGCTGGAAGCCTGATTTCGCGAACGCCGAATTTGAACTTGAGAGCGATCAATACATCTGCGGATCTGCGATTGAAAAAATGTCCAAGTCGAAATACAACGTCGTTAACCCAGACGACATCATCGAAGACTACGGTGCCGACACACTCCGCATGTATGAAATGTTCCTCGGCCCCATCGAGCAATCAAAGCCCTGGAAAGTCAGTGCCGAAGAACCTTCGAGAGAGGAGATGAAAGTCCTGCATAAAACCTTGAAGAAAATTGAATCTGACATCAACAATTTCTCATTCAATACATCGGTGAGCGAGTTCATGATCTGCGCGAATGAGTTGACTTCATTGAAGTGCAATAAGCGTTCAGTACTGGAACCACTGGTTATCGCACTCTCCCCTTTTGCACCACACATCGCTGAAGAGCTGTGGGAGAAATTGGGGCATAAAGACACAGTTTTAAATGCAACCTATCCCGAAGTAAAAGAGGAATACCTGAAAGAAAATGCTTTCAATTACCCAATCTCGATCAACGGCAAGGTACGGGCTCAAATGAACTTCGCGTTGGATATGCCGAAGGATGACATCGAGAAAGTTGTGCTCGCTTCAGAGATCGTTACCAAGTGGACGGAAGGTAAGCCTCCGAAGAAGGTGATCGTGGTGCCGGGGAAGATTGTAAACGTCGTCCTGTAAAAGTTATCGGTTAACAGTTATCAGTTATCGGTTAATCGTTAATAGGGTGTGTAGATTCTTCACGTCCAGCTCCTATTAACTATTCTCTATTAACTATTAACTTTTCTCCACTAACTATTCTCTATTAACTAGTGAACTCCCCACAGAAGGAATCCGCAACGGCTGCGGTGGCGCCAGCAACAAGAACATCGGCACTGGCTCAAGTCCAGGACGATAGACAGGTCCGGGTGTGTAGATCTTTTCAGCGACTTCGGTATAAGTATAATTTTTCTTAGGGTACCGGATTGCATTCACGTCAATCACGAGACTTCTTCCTCCACGTCCATTGATCAACTGATTGAGGTTGGCGTGACGATCGAGGTTAATTGAAATAAAAGACAACCCTTTGTTTTTGATCTTCGCATGCTTTCCGATGATAAAGTCGTTTCGGAAAATAACCTGCGCCTCTGCACCCAGGATGGTGATGAAAAGGAAGGCAACAAGCAGGCAGCCCTTGATCATGTAATGAAAGTAGCTAAAAAAAAGCGTTTGTAACAGGCCAGGTAACGCTTGTTTTACATTTTATTAACTTCGCGGTCACGCTAAAAAAACCATGCCTTATTCAAAGATAGTTGCCCTTGGCCACCATGTTCCCGAAACGGTGATCACTAATCAATACCTGTCCACTGTGATGGACACCTCCGATGCGTGGATCACAGAACGCACCGGAATAAAAGAACGTCGTTGGATGGATCCAAAAAAAGATACCGTCGCCAACATGGCCGCGAAAGCCACGCGCATGGCGCTTGAGCGTGCAAAGCTGACCGAAAAAGACATTGAGTTCATCGTATTTGCCACAATCACACCGGATTATTTCTTTCCAGGCTCCGGTGTTTTGTTACAGCGCGAACTTGGACTTGAGGGCATCGGCGCACTCGACATCCGCAACGCGTGCTCCGGATTTATTTATGCCTTGAGTACAGCTGATCAATTCATTAAATCGGGAATGTATAAAACCATCCTCGTCGTCGGTGCGGAGATACAGTCAACCGCCCTCGATGTTACTGATCGCGGGAGGAATGTCTCAGTAATTTTTGGAGATGGTGCCGGAGCCGCAATCCTGCGCGCGTCTGACAAGCCCGGTGTTTTATCTACCCACCTTCATTCAGATGGAAGATTTGCAGAAGAGCTCTACGTAAAAGATCCGGGTAGCAGCCGGCCGCGTGAAGAACGCCAACCCGAACAAATCCTCGACACCACCGGATTTAAAGTTGTCATGAACGGCAATCAGGTATTCAAGCATGCTGTCGTAAGATTTATGGAGGTTATCAACGAAGCGCTAACAGCAAACCATCTCAAGAAAGAAGATATCAACCTGCTCGTGCCTCATCAGGCTAATCTGCGCATCAGTCAATACATACAGGAAAAAATGACGTTGCGCGATGACCAGGTTTATAACAATATCATGCGGTATGGCAACACTACCGCAGCATCGATACCCATTGCCATGAGTGAGGCATGGGCCGAAGGAAGAATCAGGGAAAATGACGTAATTTGTTTAGCGGCTTTCGGTAGTGGCTTTACGTGGGCTTCTGCCCTGATCCGTTGGTAACTTCGCAAGAACAAATCCTTATGAAGACTGCTGCTTACAATCCCAGTCCACTTGAAGTGGATTTCGCAAACGCCCTGTTCATTCTTCAAAAAGACATCGAGAAACACCTGCAGGACAACAAGATCGTCAACGTCGAAAGCAACATCAAGCGAGACAATCCCATGGTAAAGTTCAGCTTGCTGGACAAAGATGGCGACCCGCATGAGATTGTAATACGTATTGTGCAAATCCCGGATAAGTTCTGAAGCCAATTCCAAAGTCTATTGACTCGCTTGGCGATTATTTGAAGATTTGAAAATTTGAAGATGTGGTTAATGCAATTTTCATTTATTCGTTTCTGATCGACGTTTTTTGCACTCTGAACCATAATCGCTCCGTCCATCAATAAAATCCCCCACCTTGTACCAAGGCTTCATTTTCAAATCTTCAAATTTTCACCCCGAAAGCGATCCGGATCAAATCAATAGGGTAAATTGCATACCCAAAGTGGCCTGGGTTCGTTCACCTTGGTATATCTCTGAAAGGTTATGAAAAAGCGACTTGTGTTTGTGAGTTTGGTGTCGGCAGGCCTGGTAGTTTTCGCGTTCACCCCTCCTGCCGACCGGTATTTCGAAATAGCAAAGAACCTCGACATTTTCGCTACGCTTTTCAAAGAGGTGAATGCCCTTTACGTCGACGATGTCAATCCAAACAAACTTGTGAGAACAGGGATCGACGCGATGCTCAACTCACTCGATCCTTACACCAATTATATACCCGAAGACGAAGTTGAAGATTTCCGAACGTTAAACACCGGACAGTACGGCGGCATTGGCGCAGTAACACGCGAGATCGGCAAGCGTACATTGGTGACGATGATGTATGAAGGCTATCCTGCATACAAAGGGGGTCTTAAGATCGGTGATGAAGTGATCAAAATGGACGAGGTTGAACTTTCAAAGATCAGCACCGAAGAAGCAAACCATCTAATGCGTGGACAGGTTGGCACTTCTGTCTCGCTTACAGTAAAAAGATACGGGGTTAAAGATCCAATCCGGCTCGAGTTCAAACGCGAGCGTATCAAAGTCAGCAACGTACCCTACTTTGGAATGATCTCCGATAACGTCGGATATGTTCAGCTTTCGGATTTTACTCCCGATGCTGGGAAAGAAGTGAAAAACGCAGTGGTCTCTTTGAAAGAGAAGGGCGCAAAATCAATTGTATTGGATCTGCGCGGGAATCCAGGCGGTTTGCTCTTCGAGGCGGTTAATATCTGCAACATCTTCATTCCGAAAGGAAAGCCTGTCGTCAGTACCAAAGGGAAAATTCCGGACAACAATATAAATTATGAAACGCTGAATGCTCCCGTTGACCTTGAGATTCCGGTTGCTGTGCTGATTAACCGCGGAAGTGCATCAGCGGCAGAAATTGTGGCAGGCACGCTTCAGGATTATGACCGCGCAGTTATTGTAGGTGAGAAGTCATATGGTAAAGGATTGGTTCAGTTGAGTCGGCCGCTGTCCTACAACGCACAGATTAAGATCACCACTGCAAAATATTATACACCGACCGGACGTTGCATCCAGGTCCTTGACTACACGCACCGGCGAGATGACGGAAGCGTTACTTCAATACCAGATTCATTGAAGAAGCCATTTAAAACTACTCACGGACGGACAGTTTACGACGGTGGTGGCATCGACCCCGACATCAGTGTCGCGATGCAGGAAGCAAGCGCTATCGCGCAAGTGCTTTATACCAACGGATACATCTTTGATTTTGGCACCATGTACGCATCTAAACATCCGACCATCGCTGAAGCCAGGAACTTCAGCCTGTCAGATGCAGACTATGCAGAGTTTGTGAGCTGGATGAAGACGAAAGAATATAATTATCGTTCACCGATGGAATTGCGTCTAAGCCAGCTTTCAGAAGAGGCTAAAGCCGAGCGCTTCTACACAGACTTGAAACCTCAGATCGAACAGATCCAATCCAGATTGGCAGACAGTCGCAAGAACGACCTCGTAACGTATAAAGATCAGATCAAACAATTGCTTGAAGAGGATATCGTCGCACGCTATTACATGGAGCGCGGACAAGCCGAAGTATCTTTCAGGCAGGACAAAGAGATCAAAGTTTGCATTGATCTTCTGAATAATCCCTCGCAATACAAGAAGGCATTGAACCTTTGACGATGGCATTCATCTGGAAAAAGTGGATCGCCATTTCCTTTCCGATCTTACTTTTCTTAGGGCTCATGTTGTTGCTTGATGGCTGCATGCAATTCCGGATGAGCAAATCAGAAGTGGACGCCTATTTCGTCAACAAAGAAAGAAAAGGCGTTCTCCATCAATATAAGTCCGCGAAAAGGACCATGAACTACCTCGAGGTCGGTGACAGCACATTGCCGTTGGTAGTATTCGTTCACGGTTCACCAGGATCACTCAGTGCTTTCATTGATTTCATGTCTGACACGGCGCTGTTGGCCAAAGCAGAACTGATCACCGTTGATCGTCCCGGTTTCGGCGCATCGAATTTCGGTTACGCCGAGCCCTCATTGCAAAAACAAGCCGAGCTCCTCAAACCAATTCTTGAGAAACACAAAGCACAAAGACCGATCATTCTTGTCGGGCATTCGTTGGGCGGCCCCTTGATTGCACGCATGGCGATGGACTATCCATCATTGATTGACGGTCTCGTGATGGTTGCTCCCAGTATTGATCCAGAACTTGAACCAAATGAATGGTTTCGCGCTCCCCTTGCGACACCATTTTTGAAGTGGCTTCTCCCCCGTTCAATACGTGCATCCAACGACGAGATCTACAAATTGAAACCCGAGCTTGAAATGATGTTGCCATTGTGGTCAAAGATCAAAGCCCGCACCATCGTTATCCAGGGAAAAAAGGATACACTCGTACCTCCCGCCAATGCCGACTTCGCGAAAAAGATGATGACCGGCACTGACGTGAAAGTCATTATGGTCGATGGTATGGATCATTTTGTGCCATGGAATCATCCGTACTTGATAAGGGACGCTGTGCTGGAGATGCTGCGTTAAGGCATCAGCCTGACACCTGTCCAATTTCTAAGCTGACCTTGGAAGTAGAGAAGTTGACGGTTGACAATCACTCGCTGCGCGAGTGCAGTTGACAACATGCTCCCTTTCGAAATTGTACTACCCATTAGTTCGTTCGTTGAACAGTCGATTCAGCCCCAAACGTTGTCAATTGCCTTTTGTTAATTGTCATTTTTTTAACTACCCTAAAAAGTTCTATCAACATTCGTTCAGTACCTCATAGTAAAGTAAACTGCAAACATTGTCAATTGCCTTTTGTCAATTGTCAACTATTGACGACCCCTCTCTAAATCATTAACTTGAATCAAATTTTAATACCCTAAACCATGTCCCCTGAACGAATATTCTCGCTTTGCAACATGGCCGCCCCTGTCGGTTGGCTATTGATGGTCATCGCGCCGCGCTGGATCGTCACCCGAAAACTTGTGTTGTCGGGAATCTATCCCTTGTTACTGGGTCTTGTCTACCTTGCCCTTATTGTTCTCTACTTTGGTGATGCCGATGGCAATTTCGGTTCACTGCAGGGAGTAGCCCAGCTTTTCGAAAACCCCTTCGCACTTACTGCCGGTTGGATTCATTACCTGGCCTTCGACATGTTTATCGGGGCCTGGGAGGTCAATGACAGTCAGAAACATTCCATCAACCATTTTCTGGTGATTCCTTGTTTGTTTCTGACGTTCATGTTCGGACCAATAGGATTGTTGTTGTATTTCACAATCCGCTCCGTCAAAACAAAGAGGATGATCCATGACACTCTTTGAGGAACTCAGGAGTTCTTCGCTCAAGGAGCGAAACACACTGCTCTTTTGGTTCGGTTGGTTCAATGTCGGCATGCTGGTCCTCGGAATCATTATGTTTTTCATTGATGATACAATCATCACCGGCGTTAACGCGTGGATCAAGCCTATAAAATTCTCGCTCTCTATTACAATTTATGCGTGGACTTTCGCGTGGCTCCTTGCCTACCTGCCTGAGCAAAAGAAAGCGCACAGGATCGCATGGTTGGTGGTGATATGCATGCTTGCAGAAAATGTACTTATCTACATGCAGGCCTTTCGTGGCGTTCGCTCTCACTTCAACATCGACACGCTTTTTGATGGAATGGTTTTCAATATTATGGGTTGGTTTATCATACTTAACACCCTCACGATTCTCTACACGATTAAACTCTTCTTTTCACCGAACGTCAAACTAGAGCCTGTCATGCTATGGGCATGGCGCGCGGGTTTGATACTATTTTTTCTAGGTGGGATCTCCGGAGGAATCATGGCCGCGCGACTGGCGCATACTGTCGGAGCTGCTGACGGCGGTCCGGGTGTCCCGTTCTTCAATTGGAGCACGGTAGCCGGCGATGTAAGAATGGCGCACTTTTTTACGCTGCACGGACTTCAACTGATCCCGCTTGTCGCGGCGATGATACTTTCGATAACCCGGGAGAATGCCCAACGCCTTCTCGCTGTCTTCACGATAGCCTACGTTGCTATTTGCCTCTGGATGCATTGGATGGCGTTGAATGGATTGGCGCTCATCGCGATAAAATAATCGGGACCAATTAGCCCGGATCGATCACGCCCGGACCGACTAGCCCGGACCTTTAGGTCCGGGCTATTGATTATCTTTAACGCATGACTGAGCAGTTGATCGTTTTTGTATTTCTTCTCTTTTGCGTTTCTCTCTTATCGGTGGTCGCCGATAAAATAAAGATATCCTACCCGATTCTTCTTGTCCTTGCAGGCCTGGTGATCTGGGTCATCCCAGGCGTTCCAAGGCTTGAGATGGACCCTGATATCGTATTCTTCATCTTTCTGCCACCATTGCTGTACAGCGCAGCGTGGCAGACTTCGTGGAACGACTTCTGGAAATGGCGACGCGCCATACTCCTCCTCGCCTTCGGACTCGTGATCTTCACTTCCACCGTCGTGGCCTACGTGTCCGTTTACTTCATTCCAGGATTCACACTCGCACTGGGCTTCTTGCTCGGTGGGATCATCTCTCCTCCCGACGCTGTTGCTGCTACCTCGGTGATGCAAGGGCTGACGGTGCCAAAACGCCTTACAACAATCCTGGAGGGAGAAAGTCTGATCAATGACGCGTCCAGCTTGATTATCTATCGCTTTGCACTCGCTGCCATTCTCACGGGCGCATTTTCTATCGGCAATGCGTCCGGACAGTTCCTGCTTGTTTCCTTTATGGGAGTCGCGATCGGACTGGCCATCGCAAACATTTTATATCTCGTTCATCGCTTCCTGCCCACCACACCCAGCGTGGACACTGCGATAACACTCATCTCGCCGTATTTCTGCTACCTCGCGGCTGAATACTTCCATTTCTCGGGCGTACTCTCTGTCGTCACTGCGGGATTATTTCTCTCCTGGCGGTCGGATGAGATCTTCAATTATGAAACACGTATCCAGGCCTATGGAGTTTGGGATACGATCATCTTTATTCTGAATGGAGTTGTGTTTGTTTTGATCGGACTTCAACTACCGGTGATCATTGAGGACCTGGATGGATTCACATTAACACAGGCAATCGGGTTCGGATTGGGCATAAGCTTATTGGTGATTTTTGTAAGGTTGTTGTGGATTTTTCCCGCCACTTACCTTCCGCGTTTGATCTCGAAAGAGGTCCGAAAGGAAACTAAGCCAAGTTGGAAAGCTGTGATCATCGTGGGATGGGCAGGTATGCGTGGCGTAGTGTCGCTGGCAGCGGCGCTTGCCTTGCCATTGTTCGATTCGATGGAACATCCCTTTCCGTATCGCAACCTTATACTATTCATCACGTTCAGCGTCATCCTCATGACACTCGTTGTCCAGGGCCTGAGCCTTCCTTTGCTGATAAAGTTCTTAGGCCTTCCCCCCGATGCTCCCGGCGACGAAGAAAAAAATCTGCGCCTTCATTTGTCTTATTCAGCAATCGAATTCATCGAAGGCAATTATGCACAGGAAGATGCGACACGTGATGCACTCCATCACATCAAAACCAAATACGAGCGGCAGATCGACAAGATCAACCACCGCATGCTCACGGCAGACCTTTCACGACATTCGGAAGACGTCTTCCGCGAATACAACAAACTTCAGCTTCACATGATCAACTTCGAGCGAAGGGAGCTCAAGTCATTGAGAAGAAGAAATCAGTACGCCGATGAAATACTTCGCAAAGTGGAATATGAATTGGATTTGGAAGAGGCGGCGTTAAGGAATGCGGGGGAATAAGCCGGTCTATTCTCCAATTTGAAAACATCGGAGAATTTTGAGATATTAATTGCGCTCGGGACACCGTCGTCCATCCTGCATTCAGGGAACTTAAAAGAAAATAGGGATATATCGGAGACTTGTCTCTGATATACAAATGTTAGCGACAAGCCTTTCAGGACAACATGGGACTCAAGAACATATGTTTTAATTGCAGAAAGTCTTTTAACATAAGGACGAACTCTGACACTATTCGAGAAGGTAATTGTCCTGAATGCGGACAACCTATGAAACTAATGAATCATCGATTCCGACCGCCAAAAAAAGACGATGACAAAAAATGGCAGACAGTGAAATATCCCGTTGACAATGGATTCACTTATCAACACATCTACCAGGAATTTAAAAGTAAGGACAAACAGAAAATCGAAAGGACTAATGTTGTATATCCTGACAACTTGAGAGACGCAAAAGAGTTTGTGACTAAGTATAAAGATCAGAGAATTAAAAATTAAAAGTAAAGACAAACGGGCCAACCGCTAACAAAATCTATAATCTATTTGTCTTTGATTTGTTTATTTTTAATTGGTAAAACAAACAGCTTATAACCAAAAGTTTTGGCGGTAATTGGGCCGACACATTAGACTTTAAAAAATGAGCAATGAGACATTTGATAACACTACTCGGACTGAATTTAATCTTAGTTAATTGTGGAAATAAACGAGACATTGAAAAAGAATTCAAGACGAAAAATGAGCACAGGTGCAATCTGACAATTTCAGCATTCGACTACAAAGCCGACAGTTTATTACTTTCAAAAGTTTTTGAAACCTATGTCAATTCAAAAGAAGACCCGTTCAATATTCCGGTGTATAATGAAACGACTTTAGTTTTCATTGACACCATTATCTACAGTCAGGACATGAAACATTGCGCCGTCTTGGCAATTGAAAAGTGTTTCAGTAAAGCCGACAATTCTTGGACCTTTGACGGTGGAGTCCACTTTGTATCTCGCGACAATGCCGACAATTTAAATAGGTTTAAAATCTATTCGAACCATTTCGCAAGACATATTAATTCCGAGAACTATAAAAAAATGTCCGACATTCTAAGGACAAACAATTTTGCAGGACTAAGTTATGAAGCACATATAAAGGGAGAAAATGGATTTAACTTAGACGATTGTAGATTTTGGACAAGCGAACATTTTGTAAATAAAATAAAAACCAGTGAGTTTGTCGACCTCTCGGACTTCCTACCATTAAAAAGCGGAGTAAGCCCAACTACCGCCAACAATAGGTTTGTACAAGTGCCTCATTAATTTCGGGTTTCATTATTTACATATGTGACGGGCCCACGATACAACTGGTCAGCCACGCTTCGCCTTTGGCAAGCCTTCCTAAACCGGCAAGTGTGCAAACCCAAACGTGGGCAGCGATTCTCAATCGATAGTGGACCCAAAGATTTGAATGACTTGATTTCTATTCAATCAATGATATTAGTTGAAGGCGAATCCTATTTCTTATACAACGCCTTCCCGACCGGCTCAAACTTATCGCCCGGTGTCCACTTAGGCGCCTGCGGACCGTTAGCAATCAGGTAGTTGGCATAAACAAATGCGCGATAGAATTTCACCAGGTAGTTGTAATTCAAGCTTCCTGTTTCATCTGCAGGTTGATGATAATATTTAATGATCTCTGCATCGAAAGCAGTAACACCCGGCGCAAAGTCCACCGCAGGAACACCTTTCTTGGCAAAATTGTAATTATCGGAACGCTCATAAAGATTCTCCTGCGGAACCGGATCCTTGATTGCTTTAAGTCCGAAAGTCGTGCACGCCTTTGCAATATCAATTTCCGCTGATGTGCGCTCAAGTCCGATCACAGTCGTCACGGTAGTGTCATTGTATCCAGCCCCATCGCAGTCGAGATCAAAAATCGTTTTCTCGAGCGGAACTAATGGATGTTCTGCATACCATGCGCTGCCCAACAACCCCTTCTCTTCAGCAGTCAGCGCCATAAATACTACGGACCGCTTCGGAGGAAATTTCGAGAAGAACTTCGCGGCGGTCATCATACCCACCGTACCAAGCGCATTGTCGCGGGCTCCATTGTAAATAGAATCCTGGTTCTTCTTGGCTCCTACGCCAACGTGATCATAATGCGCAGAGATCACAAGATATTCTTCCTTGAGTTTTGGATCGGTACCTTCAATCCTGGCCACAACGTTCTTTGACGGAATGACCTGCCGCTTACCCGCCTGAACTTTCAGCGAACCGGTTGTCGCCTTCTTCTCTTTCACGGCCATCATACCGGGCAATTCAGAGTCTTTCATCCACAGGTGCGGGGCACCACCACCGGTGTTGATCGCAACCTTGGGAGTAGAACCAAAATAGTTCACCAACGCAGGCCAGGGAAAAGGGACCGTAACGAAATACTCTATAAGGCCCGCAGCACCCGCGGCTTTGACACGCTCGAATTTCTCCATCGAGGTAATGTAGATCTCATTCACGCCCTTCGCACCCTGCGCCCCGGCAATGGATACCACCATCTTACCTTTCACATCGGCCGGCATTTCGGAAGCGGCACCATAGCCGACATACACGAACTCGCCATTCCAATCGGAAGTCGAGCCATCCAGTACAACGAAATGTTCTTTCAGATTAAAAGCGTCTGCTCCCACCTTCAACTCGCCAGCTGTAAAGGGTTCCGTCCTTAAAAGGTCTACTGATTGAAAATATTTGTCCGCTCCAGGCAAAGTTTTCAATCCCAGCGCCTGAAAATTGGAGGCGATATAATTCGCGGCAATATCCAGTTCGCGTGAGCCCGTATCCCGGCCGCGCATTTCGTCTGCAGCGAGGAATGTAAGCGGCGCTTCGACCTCCGCGCGCGTGACAAGACTTTCAATTTCCTGGATTGGTTTTTTTTGGGCGAATAAGCTCGCGGAGATCAGAGCAAATGTGAGAAGGCAGGAGATTCTTTTCATGTTTAGAAGTTTCATGAGCAATCTAATGCATTCCACGCAAAGGCGCCAAGCCCTCAAAGAAAATGCATCTTAAGCCACTGACGACACGGATCAAAATGCATTTCTATCCCGTGTAAATCCGTGTCCTCCCTGCCTTCGCCGAAGCGGCTCCGCGCAGGCAGGCGTGACTAATAAAAAAGGGCCGCACCCTCCGGCGCCGCACCGTTCTGGTTTATGAAAAATAACCTCACACAAAGCCGCTTAGCGCAAAGAGAACATCTTCTACCGCTTCTCGTCACTGAATGAAAGCTTGGCGGTCTTTGCGGCTTTGCGTGGGTCACACGGCGATCTGCTCAAAGAAAAAGGCGACATCTTTCGACATCGCCTCCGTTCTGGTTTAGGAAAAATACACTTCACGCAACGACGCTAAGCTCGCAAAGCCTAAGACACATAATCTTGGCGGTCTTCGCGCCTTTGCGTGAGGTGTCTCTGCGCTCTTATTACTTCAGGAATAACAACTCCCTATACTTCACCAGCGGCCAATCCTGATCGTCGACAAGCAGTTCGAGCTTGTCTACTGCATCACGAATGACTTCGAAGTACTTCTCTTTTACATCGTCGCAATATGCGAAAGCACGCTTGTGTGTATCCGCAATCTTGTTGATGCGCTTGCGTTCTTCTACCATGTCACGGCAACCATTCTTAATAGTGTCGATGTGCCCGGAGATCTCCTTGATTGTCGCGAGGACAGGTTTATTGTCAATACCCAGTCCTTTGAGACCATTGGCATTCTGAATCAGCTTGTTCTGGTACGCGATCGCCGTAGGAATAATGTGGTTCATCGCCAGGTCTCCCATCACGCGCGATTCGATTTGCACCTTCTTGATATAGCTCTCAAGTCTGATCTCGTTGCGTGCTTCTACTTCCTTATGGCTCAATACGCCATGCTTCTCAAACAAAGCAAGTGATTCCTTCGACAGGTAAGCGTCGATAGCGCGGGGCATGACCTTGATGTTTTTCAATCCACGCTTCGCAGCCTCTTTTACCCATTCGTCCGAGTAACCATCTCCTTCAAAGCGTACAGCCTTTGACTCTTTAATGTACTTGCGAAGGATGTTCACAATCGCGAGACGCTTTTCAGTTCCTTTTTCCGTCTCCTTGGTGACAGCGTCGTGGAACTGGCTGAGCTGCTCTGCAACAATCAGATTGAGCGCAGTCATCGGTGTTCCGCAATTATCGCTTCCACCCACGGCACGGAATTCAAACTTATTGCCGGTGAAAGCAAAAGGCGATGTTCTGTTCCGGTCTGTAGCATCGAGAATGATCTCTGGGATCTGATCGATACCCAGCTTCATATACATGTTGTCGCCCTTCTCAATTTTCACATTGCCCTTCTTCTCCAATTCATCGAGAACCGCAGTCATCTGCGAACCGATGAAGACCGACATGATAGCTGGCGGCGCTTCGTTCGCTCCGAGACGGAAGTCGTTGGCGGCGGTCGCAATGCTTGCACGGAGCAAGTCAGCATACTGATGGACAGCCTTGATCGTCGTGATGAAGAACGTAAGGAAGAGCAGGTTGTCACGGGCAGAACTTGACGGTGCATAAAGGTTAACACCAGTGTCCGTTATCAATGACCAGTTATTATGTTTACCACTTCCATTCAATCCAGCAAAGGGCTTTTCATGAAAAAGTATTTTCAATCCGTGCTTCTCTCCTACGCGGCTCATGACATCCATCATAAGCTGGTTATGGTCGTTCGCAACGTTCACTTCTTCAAACAAAGGCGCTACTTCGAACTGGCTTGGAGCCACTTCATTGTGACGCGTGCGCACCGGAATACCCAGCTTCCATGATTCGATTTCGAAGTCTTTCATGAAATCATAAACACGGCCTGGAATAGAACCGAAGTAGTGGTCTTCCAATTGCTGACCACGCGCAGGTGAGTGACCGAATACAGTTCTTCCCGCCATCACGAGGTCGGGACGTGCATTGAACAAGCCGAGGTCTACGGCAAAATATTCTTGCTCGGGCCCTAGTGATGCCACAACGTGCTGAATGTCTTTATCGAAAAGCTGGCAAACTTTTGTTGCCTCCACATCCACTGCCTTCAATGCTTTAAGCAAAGGAGATTTTGTATCAAGTGTTTCCCCTGTATAGGAAACAAATACTGTGGGGATACTCAGCGTCTTGCCATATAAAAACATTGGAGACGTAGGGTCCCACGCAGTATAACCGCGCGCTTCGAATGTGCTACGGATACCACCACTCGGGAAAGAAGAAGCATCAGGCTCCTGCTGAACGAGCTCACTTCCTTTAAATCGTTCGATACCTGCAAGCGCGTCGAAAAACGAATCGTGCTTTTCAGCTGTACCGCCGGTCATTGGCTGAAACCAGTGCGTAAAGTGGGTTGCACCTTTTGCGATCGCCCACGACTTGGCCGCAGACGCAACAGCATCAGCCGTTGCTTCATCGATCTTTTCGTGGTTCTTGATGGCTGCGCTGACCTTCTTGAATACAGCCGGTGCCAACGTAGCACGCATCTGATCCATACCGAACACATTTTGTCCGAAGAATTCCGAAATGTGGGGGTTTGACGGATCTGCTGTGACTTTGGGCCTTGAAGTCAGCTTTTTCAGGGCCTCAAATCTTAGTTGTGACATAGGTGGTGGTTGTTTTTAGTCAATTAAGCGCCAAAAATAGAGCAATTTTTAAATTGTGAGGTATTTTTTAACCCTACGTTAAAAAAAATGTGTTGTTTTTTTCCGCAATCGGTTCAGAAACGACCCTTTGATTTAAAGTGATTGTTGAGGTGGTCGGGAATTCAATCCAGCATGAAACTAAAAGGCAAAGAAAAGAAATGTATTTGCCACAGATTCACTGATAAAAAAGGATGGCCGAAGGTAACAGGGAACTTGAAGGTTCGTCGATGTTACCTTTTTTTGCAAACGATCAGTGGTAATCTGAGCAATCTGCGGCAAAAAATGCAAGCATTTAGGACCAAACTCATACCTGAATATTTGTGGGAACTCAACACCGCTTTCTCTATTTTTGGCGCTCTTCATTCAGCCACCGCGGCTGCGCGAAGGCGATCCTGATGAAACTAAAATTCTGGCCCCTCCTCGCGATTCTCGTCCTTGCCCTTGTTGGCCTTTTGTTCCTTAGACTCTCGCCGGTAAAACTGACCGAACAGGATATCATCGCCCAACTTCAAATATGGCAGACGGCATCGTCGGTTGTGTTTTTCCAGCTTGTATCGGACTATGGTAAATATGTAAACCTGGGAATTCCGGCGGCTTTCTTGATCGTGGGATTAATAACCAAAAGGAAATTGCTCGTCAGAAACGCGCTAATTATCCTGTTGGGGATGGCATTAAGCGGCATTATAGCCCAAACCATCAAGCGGACGGTAAAAGAGCCCAGGCCGTATGAAGTTGACACCCGTATCACGCAGTGGAGCGTGGGTGGAAGCAATTCATTTCCATCAGGTCATACAGCGGAAGTCACCGTAGCGACGCTTGGATTTGCCTTAATACTGTTTAAGACACCGTTAAGCGTTGTTCTGTCGATCATTTGGGCATTGGTGATGATGCTGTCGCGGATCGTGTTGGGAGTTCACAACTTTACTGACATTGCTGGCGGCATTGTAACGGGGTGTATCGGATTGTTGGTGATACATCAGGTGTTTGAAAGATTCAGAAGCCGGGTCGGTGACAACACCGACCTAAGGCAAACAGCAGAATGAATTAGGGGAAGCTTCTGGTCAGAAGATAGGTCGGTGACAACACCGACCAAAGGCAGTGTGGTTCAAAATGCATTCAATCCGTGTCCATCTGTGTAATCCGTGGCTAAAAAACTATTTTAGCGTAAACATATTCGACAAATGAAAGCTAGATTCATCGTTTTACTTGCAATAGTCTCGATCCTATCAAACTGCCAGCAGGCAAAACCGACAGAAGTCGCAACATCTACAGATTCATCTCCATCAAAAAAAGGAATGATCTGTGTAACAATCCTTTATCCCAACGGCGAAGGCAAGACTTTCGACATGGACTACTACGTCAAGACCCACATGCCATTAGTCAAATCAAAGTGTGGCGATGCACTCAAACTTATTGAAATAGACAAAGGGATTGCTGGTGGAGCTCCAGACGCTCCCATACCCTACTTAGGGATTGGATATCTGTACTTTGAAAGTCTGGACGCCTATAAAGAGGCCATGGCGCCTCATCGTGATGAGATCAGGGCTGATATTCCGAAGTTCACTAATATCGTACCTGTGATACAGGTTAGCGAGGTGGTGCAGTAGTTAGTAGTCAGTAATCGGTAATCAGTAGTCAGTAATCCGTAATCGGTAGGCCGCACTTATGAATTAAGGGTGAGCTACCGATTACCGAACACCGATTACCCACTACACTTCATTGGTTCTCCCTTTGATTGCCTCGAATTGCGTGTCGTAATCCACTCTCAATGTCCCCATCCAGCGGTCCCACCAAAGGAAGTACAATCCATAGTTGCCTTTGAAGTGCTCATGATGCATGTTGTGATTCACGGAAGTATTGATCCACTTTCCGATCATACTTCTTGAAAAGCCTTTCGGATATAATTCATATCCAAGGTGCCCATAGACATTATACACCATCATAATGAGCAAAAAGATAAAGATTGCCAGCGGATGTATCGGAAACAGGAAGGGTACGATGGCAATGATGCCGAATTCGACAATGGCTTCAAGGGGATGAAATGCCATTGCTGCCCACGGCGACGGGTTGGTGGACAAATGGTGAACTTTGTGAAAGTACGGAAACAACGTGCGCTGGTGCATCAGTCGGTGCGTCCAATAAAAGTAGGTGTCGTGAACGACAAGCGTGAGGAATATCGTGAACACAAAGTATCCAATGCTGTGATCATGAATATCCTTATATATCATCGTGTACTTTGCCACCGGTCCGAAAAAGAACACATAGCCTAACGCTGCGAAAATGATCGCCGTACTTACCGAATAGAGAAACTCACGGCGATAATCATCCCAGACAGGAAACCAGATAGCGAAGGAAAATAAGCAGTAGAACCGAGATAAACCGGTTGTCGCTGAAGTGGAATACTTCATCCATGGGGTGAAGATCGGGAAAATTTCGTGAGTGGTAAGTGGTAAGCCGTCGGCAGTTACTCCTTCAAGTGGCGAAATGTATTTAAATGTGGTAATCGGTATTCAGTATTCGGGGCCATTCGTATTGCCGGGGGACGCGACCGATTACTGAATACCGATTACAGATTACTGAACATGCTGAAAGAAGGGCTCGCTTGTGCAACTTCACATCTCGCTGGCGCTACGCTTACGGCTCACTGCTTACGACTCACAGTCACTTGGGAGAAAAAAGACCGGCAGCACGACGGTATCACCTAATTAGACCTCTTCACCGATCCTCCACTACTCGAATTAGTATTCGTCTTTATCGGATTGCCGCGATAACGTATGCCACCACCGCTGCTGGCTTTAGCTTCGAGCGCCTTTGAAACATTAAGCTTGATATCTCCTGCACTGCTTGCGCTCGCCGTAGCCGACTCTGCCACCAGAGAATATGCATCCACTTCACCGGCGCTGCTTGCCTCTACATCAACGCTTACCGCTTTACCTTCGACGTTAACATCGGCTGCACTCGACACAGAAATCTGTATGTCATTGACGTCAACGCTCACCTCGACGGTCGCGGCGCTGGACGCATGAATTTCCATTGAATTGGATTTGATAGCACCTTCCGAAAAAACATTGGATGCAGATGTGGCCACAATTTTGTCCAGGTCCACATACGTCACATACACTTTCACGCTTTTCACATTCCGGTGATTGCCCGGACCCATATGTATTTTAAGATAACTACCGGAAATCTCCGTGACGATCTCTTCAGGATCCAATCCCGTCGACTCAATTTTAACACTTTCTTTATCTCCCTTCTTCAGGTACACGTCGATCGCCTGACCAGCCTTTACTCCCTTAAAACTGCCAACATTGCGCACCTCGCTTTTCTGGCCCATGGCAACCGCCGATACAAGGCATCCAACCAGAATTAAGACTTTCATTTTCATTGTTTTAGAGATTTTAGTTGATTGACCGGAGCCTTTTCGCAAGGTTGCATTGCAATATTGGCATTTGAGGTAATTTTTTGGTTTGATGTAAGAATTCCCCGATTTTTCTATAAATTTCGATGGTTCCAGCCAATATCTTGACGCAAAAATAAAGCTTGACGCAAAAATAAAATTTATGATCAAAGAGCAACTAAATGTTTTGATTAACCTGGCCGCCAGCGACAGAAGTGTTGGGGAAAAGGAGGCGAAGACTATCCATATGATCGGTAAGGCCAACGGGCTGTCTAAAGATGAGGTCGACAACATGATGAAGTCCCCAAAGCCTATAGGCGATCTCCACGGACTTTCTGAAGATCAAAAGTTCGAGAACCTATATCATCTCATTCAGCTCATGAAAAGTGATGGCCACGTTTTCAAAAGCGAAATCAATTTCTGCGAAGAAATCGCGGAAAAGCTTGGGTACAAAAAGCAGGTTGTCGCAGAGCTATCCAGCAAGATCTACAGTGACCCAACGATCACAGCAGACCGCAAGGCCCTTATGGCAAGGGCTCACAAGTTCCTGAAGTGATCTGAGGTCTACCCGATTTTTTTCTAAACCTAACCTCAACCCTACAGTATTACCAGCTGTAGGGTTTTTTATGACCCTGCATTATCACCAAACTGTAACTGTTGATGCAGGCGTTGAAGAACTACTTTTTCTCATAGATCGTCTGGCCACCAAGGATGGTCATAACGATGTCAGTTGCCAACAATTCATTGTCAGGAACTTTCATAATGTCCTTGGAGAAAACGGTGAAGTCAGCAAGCTTACCCGGCTCGATGGACCCCTTTAATTTTTCTTCGAAAGCACCGTAGGCTGCATCCAGCGTGTATGAACGCAATGCCTGCTCGCGAGTCATCTTTTCTTCAGGCTCATATCCTCCCTCGGGCTCGCCTTTCAACGTCTTGCGCGTTACCGAAGCATAGAAGCTCGCAACCGGATTGATCGGCTCAACTGGAACATCGGTACCATTAATAACTTTCGCACCAGTTTTTAACAAGGATTGCCACATATAAGCGCCTTCCTTAATACGCTTCTCACCGAGCCTCTCAATCGCCCAGGGCCTGTCAGACGAAAGATGAATCGCCTGCATCGCGGGAATCACGCCGAGTTTTCCAAACCGTGGAATGTCGTTAGGATGAAGATGTTGCGCATGTTCTATCCTGAACCTCGCGTCCTTGCCCGGATTCTCTTTGAAGGCAGTTTCGTAACGATCCAGTATCTCGTGATTTGCACGATCACCTATCGCATGTGAACATACCTGAAATCCATACTTCAACGCATCACGCGAGGTCTTCAAAACTGAATCCATCGAAAAGGTTGCCATGCCTGAAAAGTCGGGCCGGTCCGTGTACGGCTCAAGCAACCAGGCACCTCTTGAACCCAATGCCCCATCGCAGTTAAGTTTGATCGCTCGGATAGTTACGCCACGTGGATCAATCTCAGGACCTTTCTTATAATATTCATTGATAAGTTGGCGATCCCAGCCGGTGATCATTTCATAGAGGCGTGTCTTGAGCTTTCCCTCCTGCCTGAATTTTTTGAACAGCTCAAGATTTTCACGTGACGCACCTGCATCATGAAAGCTGGTGATACCATTGCGGGCACACGCAGCCATCGCCAAATCCAGTGCCTGTCCATCACTTTCTTCCGTGTTGTCCGGGATGTATTTGGTGATCAAGGTTTGAGCACGCTCATTAAAAATGCCAGTTGGATTCCCCAGCTTGTCGCGGATAATTTCACCTCCATCGCCCAACCCTGATTCAAGTTTCTCTATAGAGAGTTGATTCACACCAGCGATTTGCATGGCCTTCGCATTGGCAAATCCCGCATGACCACTCGCATGGCCGAGGTACACGGGGTTGTTTGGCGATATCTCACTCAACAGCTCATGGGTTTGAAATCCTTTCACCATGTTCGCCGGTTTCTTGTCCCACTTGTCCTGATGCCATCCACGGCCGAGGATCCATTGACCTGGCTGCGCTTTAGCAACGGCTTCTTTAACCATCGCGACCAGCTCATCATAACTCTTGATATTCATCAAATCAAGACGGAGTTCGTTATATCCCAGACCCATGATATGACCATGTGATTCAATGAAGCCAGGCGTCATCGTTGCACCTTTCAGGTCTATCGATTTTGTAGCTTCATTCCTGTACGCCTCAGCATCTTTAAGTGATCCCGCAAACAGTATTGTATCTGCTTTCACAGCAACCGCTTCTACAACGGGATTTTTTTCATCCATGGTATAAATAGCGCCGCCGCTGACAATTAGGTCGGCTGGCGTCTTCTTCGAGGAACATGCTGAAATGATGAGGATGAGAAAGAGAAAATACTTTTTCATAGCTGGCGTTTTAATGTTGCAATGTGACGAAAAGTGTCAAAAACTAAAAGCAGTAATGTGGTGGCGGTAATGTGACAACAACGGCGGCACCCACGCCGTCAGATTCCCCTTTCCGACATGCACAGAAAAAGATTCGAGTATCTTCGCAATGGATAAATACACCTGCATGAAAAGATTCTTAACGGTTGTTTTTGTGTTGCTTTGCGCCTCGGCATCGGCGCAGAATGTTGGCCTTTCCTTTTCTTATTTTCTCCCGCGAAACGGCGAGTTCTCCACACCCATAAGTCCTTTTTCATTGCGTGGGATCGGCGTCGACCTCAATAGGTTCATTGCCCTGGAGACGGGGATATCACTCTACAGGATGTCAGGGCTGAACATTGTCGACCTTCCCTACGAAAGCAAGTCAGCGCTTACAGGCCCCAACTTCACGGTGTATGTTCCGGGTGAAATTGTTTTTCAATTGAAAGGTCAATCCGTTGAATTCGATATCAAAGCGGGCGGTTTCTTTTTTTACGCATTCGATCAGCAACTCAATTACGGCAACTTTGACAAGGCTATCAGGAAGTACGAAAACTGGGACGTCGCCAGTTCGCAGTTCTCATTCGATAATAAGCCCGGGTTCGGTTGGCAAGCGGGCTTTGAGCTGACGTTCAATGTTACGCGTCAATGGGGAATATCCCTCGAAACCAATTACCTGGCAGGACAATCACAAATTCCAATACGGGGAAGCTATGCAGGGGGAACGCTTGGAGGCACGAACGCTGAGAAAACGGTCGACTATAAAGACGCAAAAGTTGATTTCACCGGTCTGGAGTTTTCCATAGGTGTGATCTTTAACACGGGCAAGCGGAGGTAGGATGTTGCCGGTTACCGGTTGCCGGTTGGCGGTCGCTCGGTGACATTGATATTATACTTCCCAAACAGTGATCTTGAATCATCTCTGAATTGAGTGATCATGTCATGCCGGATTTTTCCTTCAACGAAGGTGGTGTCGTTCTCAAATTGCCCGACGGGCAAGATGTGATATGTCTTTCGTGCGTTGGGTGCCCGATAAACGGCGTCGAGTGAATAAGACACATCTGACATATCCATCGAGGAGCTGCCATCAGGATGTAATATTTTCTTTAGGTCCACATAGAGCATCGCTCCCCCATTGCGATAGCGTTCTCGTTGACCGGATACAAAATTTCCCAATGAGTATGCAACAACCTGGCCTGGTTCCTTCCTCCATTCCATGGGCTGCACCACGTGGGGGTGCGCTCCGATTACAAACTTCACTCCCAGCCTGAAACAAAAATCCGCAAGATCCTTTTGCCATTTGCTGGGAAGGCTTTGATATTCCTGGCCCCAATGAAAAAAGATAATAATCGCGTCCGTTCCCTGCGTCTTAGCTTTCATCACGTCGCGGCGGATTGAAGCCGTGTCAATACGGTTGACAATGTTCGGCGCGATCACCGGCAAGCCATTCGTTCCGTAAGTATAGTTGAGCAACGAAAATCGAAAACCTTTTGCTTCCACCAACAATGGATACTCATTAAGCCAATCGACGGTGTCTTTAAAAGTTCCAGTGTGCGGAATGTTCATGCTATCCAGCATATCAATCGTCCTTTCCAGTCCGTTGGTGCCTCGATCGACGCAATGATTATTTGCAGTGACAAGAACATCATAGCCCGCATCTTTCAAAGCAATAAGCAACTCATCAGGAGCACTGAACTGCGGATAGCCTTTGTATGGCGGACCTGCGAACGTAAGCTCAAGGTTTCCAATCGTAAGATCGGCGGCCGATAATATAGGCTTGATGTATTGAAAACACGGCTTGTAGTCATAGTGACCAGTCGCCGGATCGAACGCAGCGTAGATCTGGGATTCATGCTGCATAATATCACCTGTAAAAAGCAATGATAATTTCAACGTATCCTGCGCGCGGCACATCAGCGGTGTGAAAAGCAGAATGATCACCAGGGTTCTCATGAACCAATCTTTGATCTTGACTTGACTGTCTCCTTGTTTACCTCCATGATCTTATTCTCAAAAACGACAAATACATTGTCTGTCTCCGTTGGCGCAATCGCGGCCAGACCCGTGAAGGAACCGAAAGCAGGAAGAATAATCTGATTTTTTGAAAACCAAAAACATGGCAGTGTCACTGACTGACGACCTTTTCCCAGAAGATGCGCTCCGGGATGAATGTGCCCTGCAACGTTTACAATTCCGGCAGGGATGTCAGTCGTCAGCATTGGTTCATGTGTTAACAGGTAATGTCCCACACGTTCGCACTCCAAAACCTTAATGCCTTTTCGAAAATATTGTTGCTCGCTCATCACATCGTGGTTACCGCGAATCAGCTCGAATGCGCACCCGGGAAAATTTTTCACAATCTGCCCTACAACTTCCCATTCCTCATTGTAATGACTGTGGAAAAGATCGCCCAGGAAAATGACTCGTCTGGGCTTATGCGTATTAACCAAATCGATAAGCGCTTCAGCATTCCTAAGATTTGCCGCTTGTGGTACCGGTAGTCCCGCGCGCCGAAAGTGGTTAACCTTGCCGAAATGCAGGTCCGCGACGACTAGAATTCTCTCGTCTTTTAGTAAAAGAGCCTTTTCGGGAAGCAGCAAAAGGCCATCGGGAAGATTGTCTGATTTCAACACATCAAAAATAGCGAAAGCGCTTCGGTGTAAAATCTAAAAAAACGCCAATTATAATACGTTTTCAGGTCAAAATTGCAGGATTTTGCAGGCCAAATAGCCTGCCCGGCCTGCATAAAATTTATTAACACTGGCATAACACAGGGCATAGCGAGGGGCAGTACCTTAGGCGCGCATTGTGGAATTTTTACCATGTGCGGACCTAACACCCAATTGACTCGATCTCATGTTTGATCTGGAACTCTCGTACTCCGTCCTGCTGATAATCTGCCTCGTGGCGGCCTGCACCTTCGAATTTGTAAACGGTTTTCACGACACCGCAAACGCCGTTGCCACTGTCATTTATACCAACTCTTTAAAACCCTGGGTCGCCGTGATCTGGTCGGGCTTCATGAACTCGATGGGTGTTTTTTATGGCGGTATTGCCGTCGCCATGGGTATTGTGAATCTCCTTCCTGTGGAGACACTTATCGATCAAAATGTTGCGCATAGCATCGCTATGGTTGCGGCCTTGCTTCTGAGCGCGATCTTCTGGAACGTACTAACCTGGTATTTCGGAATTCCCTGCTCGAGCTCGCACACGCTCGTCGGTTCTATCCTCGGCGTTGGCATCGCATATTCCTTTTTGCCCGGCGTGGAGTCAGCGGCCGTTAACTGGGTGAAGGCACAGGAAATCGGATGGGCGTTGCTCATTTCTCCGCTTATTGGATTCTCGCTCACAATCATTGTCATGTATTTGCTCAGGGTCACTACAAAGGGCAAGTCATACGGTGAAGATCTTTTCAAAGAGCCGAAAAAAAATGCGCCACCTCCTGTGTGGATCAGGGGCACATTGCTGCTCACCTGCACGTTTGTAAGTTTCTTCCATGGGCAGAATGATGGACAAAAAGGTGTTGGTCTCATCATGCTCATTCTTATCGGAATTGTCCCGGGTTACTTCGCCCTCAATTCATCTTATGATCCGGGTAAACTCAGCGAACCCCTTAGCAAAATTGAAAGCGTGATCAAAACAATTGACCCCGCACCCCTATCGGAGCCAGACCGAAAAAGACTAGCAGAAGCGACTGAAACTAACGCGCGTATCAGAACTTCGATTTCACAAGTCGGCAGCATCAATGATATTCCCCGTGAAGAGCGATTCCTGATTCGCAAAGACATTATCGTCATGGATCGCGATCTGAATGCCCTTGTAAAAAAAGAGGAGGCACGCGTCAGTCAAAATGATAAGAAAGTCTTGAAAGAAAATCTCTCAGGAATTCGCAAAGTGATCGACTATTCCCCCGGGTGGGTCATTGTGATGATCTCGTTATCGCTGGGACTAGGCACGATGATTGGATGGAAACGAATCGTAAAGACGATTGGAGAAAAAATCGGAAAAGAGCATTTGTCCTACGCGCAAGGCGCGAGTGCGGAACTCGTGGCTGCTACAACTATCGGCCTCGCAAGCAGTTATGGCTTACCGGTAAGCACAACACACGTGCTGTCATCCGGAATCGCCGGCAGTATGGTTGCCAGCAAAGGCGTAAAGAATCTCCAACCGGATACCGTTCGCAACATTATCATCGCATGGTGCATTACATTGCCGGTGGTGGTGCTAATGTCGGGGACGCTGTTCCTGATCTTTAGAAGCATTCTCTAACGCACTATATCACACGCAAGGTGATGGCGATTCAATCTTAATCTTACGAGAATGAAAGCCATCCCTGAACATCCGCTAGTAATGATTTCACGTGTAGCGCCAATTGGTGAAAAGGTTGGACTTGCCGCGTTGACAATAGGGCTGGCGCTGCAATACGGCAATTTCGATGGGAGGCAATTCATCCTCATTTCCCTGGCAGTTTTAGCAATCGTCTTTTTTGTAAGTGCATTCAGACCCCTTGAGCTGCCAGAACAAAATGAACCATTAGATTTTTCTCATTTGCTGGTGCTGGTCATCATGCCTAAAATAGTCCTGATCGCTGCGGCGGTCTCAACATTCGGAATATTTGCTTTTTTCCTCAAGACTGGTAACAAAGGATACTTACAACCTTTAATGGTAGGATTTTCGACCACTGCGACGGCATTTATGATCTACGTTTATGGAGCACTGAAAGGCATGAATGGATTGGACCGGGTCCTGCCGCTTTTCTATCGCGCCTTACCTTTTGCAATTGTCGCCGCTTATATCTTTGTCCAAAATATGAATTAAGAAGGTCTTGTGGCCTTGGCGTCGCACAGATTCAACCTCCCGCTTTAACAATCATCTTCTTTATTCTGTCTTCGAGTGTTTCGGACGTGAGCTTATCGCGTGAAAGCCTATCGACCATAATCGGAAAAGCAAAAGGCGTCGGTGTGTCGGGTTCGGTGATGACAATTTTTTGCTGCCCGATCCTGTCCAACGCCTTTCTCATCCGCGCTTCTTCCAACTGGAAATCCATTACTTCCTCATACGATTGATGCAGGAGCAAATTCGTGGAGTCATAATCGTTGAAGACATTAAAGAACAACTGAGATGACGACTGAATATGGCGATCACGAATGCGTTGCCCCGGATAGCCTTTAAATACAAGACCCGCGATCGAAGCAATATCGCGAAACTTCCTGCGCGCCATTTCTACTGAATTGATGCTCGCCTGAATATCCTTCAGCAGATCGCCAACACCCAGCAAATCCTCTTCAATTGCTTCATAAATGGGTATTTCCTGATCGGAGAGCAACTCGAATCCATAGTCGTTCATCGCAATCGAAAATGTAATGGGCTTGATTCTCGAAATCCGGTATGCAACGAGTGAGGCCAACCCTTCATGAACAAGCCTTCCTTCAAATGGAAACATCACAACATGGAAACCTTCGCCGGATTCCATATACTCGATCAGAAACTCATTCTTCTTCGGAAGCCGCGAACGCTTTGCCTGAAGTTCCAACAACGGCTTCATAAACTTCATTTCATCATCAACGAATTTGCCTTCGGCTGCCTCATTGATTCTGAGGCGTATCATCTCGCTCATCTGTGACGAAAGGGGCATGCGTCCTCCTTCCCATGACGGCACCCTTCCTGATTTTCTTTTCGATTTTCTCACCTGAGCCTCCATGTCTTTCACCCTGATCAACTCAAGTGTCTGGCCGGCGAACCAAAATGTGTCTCCTGGATTGAGTGATGAGATAAACCCCTCCTCGATCGTTCCCAGATTTTTTCCAGAAAGAAACCGAACGTTCAACGACACATCACCTACAATCGTCCCTATCGACAGTCTGTGCCTTTGTGCAATGCGTCGGCTCTCCACTCTGAAGATCCCGTTTTCAACCTCAACCTTCCTGTATTCATCATATGCCGTCAGCGACTCTCCACCTGTAGTGATAAACCGTAATGCCCAATCCCATTCCTCTGGAGAGATGGATTGATAACTGAAAGTGGTTTTCACTTCATTGAATATTTCCTCTGATCGGAAACCGTTGGAAACGGCAAGCGTGACGAGATACTGCACCAACACATCAAATGAGCGCACATAGGGGTAACGGTCCTCGACAATTTTTCTGTGCATGGCCTCACGCACAGCGGATGCTTCGATCAATTCCAATGAATGTGTAGGAAGGAAATATATCCGGCTGACGGCGCCCGGCTGATGACCGCTGCGACCGGCCCGCTGAAGGAAACGTGCCACACCTTTTGGACTACCAACCTGTATAATCGTTTCAACCGGTCTAAAATCGACACCCAGATCGAGGCTCGACGTGCAGATCACTGCTTTGAGTTTCCCCTCATGCAATTGCTCCTCAACCCAATGGCGAAGCTCGAACGAGATCGAGCCGTGATGCATAGCTATTAAACCGGACAACTCCGGCGCTGCGTCCAGCATTTTTTGATACCAGATCTCGGCGAATGAACGGGTGTTCATGAAGATGAGCGTCGTCGAGCTATTTTTTACAATCTCAATCGCCTTCTTGAGAAGGTGGATCCCAACGTGCCCTGTCCACGGCAGCAAATCCAACTGATCCGGGAACACGGAAACTATGTCGACTTTTTTTTCAATGTCGGCCTTGATCACTTTGTGCTCCTTCTTTCCGTAACGAGATCCCAGCAATACCTCCAGCGATTGCTCCATGTTTCCGATCGTCGCCGAAATGCCCCATATCTTCAATCCGGGCGCAATTGTTTTGAGTCGCGATAATGCAAGCTCCATTTGCACGCCGCGCTTCGATCCCATGAGCTCATGCCATTCATCGACTACGATTGTCTTCAATTCAGAGAAGTGTTCCGGGTACCCTTTCTGAGAGAACAAAAGGTGAAGACTTTCCGGCGTCGTGATGAGAAATTGTGGTGGCTTTTCTTTTTGGCGGGTCTTTTCAGCAAAACTGGTGTCGCCCGAGCGAATCGCTACCTTCCACTTCGATCCCAGTCCTTCACCCGCGCGTGACGTGGCGAGATAGATCTCTTTTGCCAGGGCGCGAATCGGTGCAATCCAGATTGCCTGGACTCTTTTTTCTTTGACCTCTAGGCCCTCAAGAAAAATCGGCACCGCAAGCGAGTATGTTTTGCCGCTCCCCGTGGGGGCATTAACCAGACCGCTTTCGCCCTTGAGCATCGCCTCCCATGCCTCGATTTGAAAAGGAAATGGCTTCCAACCCATGCTTTCGAACCAAGCCATTCCTTTTTCTATACGCGGGTCAATTTTTTTCACAACGGTCTGAACAAATCGCTTCTTTTACGGTTAATCAAAGATATCTCAATCCGCAATGGGCCAATACTCTATTAAAGAATTGGAAAAACTTTCAGGCATAAAAGCCCACACTATTCGGATTTGGGAGAAACGCCACAACATCGTATCGCCACAACGCACCAACACCAACATCCGGTACTACTCCGACGACGATTTAAAAAAGATCATCAATGTTTCGGTTCTAAATAACAACGGGGTAAAAATATCCAAAATCGCAGATCTGTCGCCGGAGGAAATTCTGAAAAAGGTGGCAGCATTAAGCGACGTTGTCGTGAATACCAGGGTCCACATCGACCGATTAATTGTCGCAATGGTTGATCTGGACGAGCCGTATTTTGAAAATGTGCTGGAAGAAATCGTCGGTCGAATTGGTTTCGAGCGCACGATTACCGAGGTAGTGTATCCGTTCCTTGAAAAGATTGGCTTGCTTTGGCAAACCGGCAACATATCACCTGCTCAAGAGCATTTTATCTCAAATCTCATCAGGCAAAAGGTCATCACTGCAATTGATGGCCTTCCGATCCCCGCCGCCAACCGGCCCGGTGTGATACTGTTTTTGCCTGAAGGTGAGCTACATGAGCTCGCACTGCTTTTTTATCATTATGTGGTCCGAAAGGAAAATCTAAGAACCTTTTATTTGGGACAAACAGTTCCCCTGAAAGATGTGACGTCTATCTGCGAAACCTTCAAGCCGGGCTTCATACTAACGTCGATCACCAGTTCACCCTCCCCGCAATCTGTTCAAGGTTACCTAAATCGCCTTTGTCAGGAATGCGGAAGCGCCACGATTCTCGCCACAGGCTCCGTTTTGCGCAAAACAGCCCTAAAAATGCCTAAAAACCTGCATTTATTCTCGAATGTGCGTGAACTGAGGGCTCAGCTGAAGGACAATCAGATCAAGTCTTAAAATCTTTTGTCGTTAAACAAAACACGCCAAATAGCCTATCCTGCCTAGATTTGTTTAATCATTTAATTTAAAGATTAAACAATATGAAAACGAGGTCCAGCGAGTTCGAAGACACAATTGCAGACCTCCGGGTAACGCTCGCGGGGTTTACCCACAGGTTTACATCGAACCAGGAAGATTCCGACGATCTTGTACAGGACACGATACTGAAAGCGCTTACCTATCGTGATAAGTTTAGAAAAGACACCAATCTGAAAGGGTGGCTTTTTACCATCATGCGCAATACGTATATCAACAGCTATCATAAAACAAAACAGTTGAATACGATCCGCGACTCGTCAAAGGAATTGTATAAGCTCAGCATCGAAGACGAGCACACATTCAACAGACCAACGGAAAGTCTTGAGTTCAAGGAAGTATGGCAAAACATGCATACGATTAAAGATGAATTGCTGAAGCCATTCAAGATGTACATGACTGGATACAAATACCATGAAATTGCCAAGCACCTGAACCTTCCTATCGGGACTGTCAAAAACCGGATCTTTCACGCTCGAAAGGAAATCCAGAAAAAATTGGTAGGTTATTATTAAAAACATCTCATAGGATGCCTTCTGTCTCCGTCATTGGTGCCGGGTTTTCGGGCTTATCTGCGGCGGCCTGCCTGGCGAAAGACGGATACGATGTCACCGTCTTCGAAAAACTTGATCAGCCGGGCGGACGTGCACGCCAGCTGAAAGACCAGGGTTTTGTATTTGACATGGGCCCAAGCTGGTACTGGATGCCCGACGTGTTTGAAAAATTCTTCAACATCTTCGGCAAAAAGCCAACCGACTTTTACGAACTCAAACGGCTTGATCCCTCCTACCGGATCTTCTTCTCACAAGACGATATCATGGATGTTCCGGCTGGAGAAGAAGCGCTTTGCCGAATGTTTGAGCAGCGGGAACCAGGAAGCGGAAGACATCTAAAGGAGTATCTCGATGAATCAAAATATAAGTACCAGGTCGGTATTGAGAAGCTTGTTTATAAACCTGGTATCTCATTAACGGAGTTGATCGACTTCGATATCGCGCGGGGGTTGTTTAAGCTGGATCTGTTGAATTCCCTGTCAAAGTCTATCCGAAAAAGATTTAAGAATGATCAACTGATTCAACTCCTTGAATTTCCAGCCTTATTTCTCGGCGCAACTGCCGCAGACACACCAGCCCTGTATAGCCTGATGAATTTTGCCGACATGTGTCTGGGCACATGGTATCCGATGGGAGGATTATACCGGATCGTTGAAGCCATGCATCAGACAGCCGTTGAGCAGGGTGTCAAGTTTGTATTTAACAGCGAAGTCACCGCCATTGAAGTTGAAAAAGAAAGAATCAAAGCCATGCGCATCAATGGAAGATCACTTCCATCCGATTTCGTGGTCGCGGCAGCGGATTATCATCATGTCGAGCAACATCTTTTACCCAATTCATTCAGGAAATATTCTTCACAATATTGGAGTGAGCGTAAAATGGCTCCCTCTGCCCTGATTTATTACATCGGCATAAATAAGAAGGTCAATAACTTAATTCATCATAACCTCTTCTTCGATCGAAGCTTTGAAGATCACGCCAACGAAATCTATAAGAATCCGCGCTGGCCAGGAGATCCGTTGATGTATGTTTGTTGTCCATCAAAAACAGACCCCACGGTAGCACCGGTCGGCTGTGAGAATATCTTCATCCTGGTGCCCGTGGCATCCGGGTTGAAAGACAGCGACTCGATCCGCGAAGATTATTTTCAACGAATCATTAATAGACTTGAGATCGCCACAGGGGAATCGATCCGAAACAATATCGTTTACAAAAAAACGTACGCTCACAACGACTTTGTTCGTGATTACCATGCTTTCAAAGGCAACGCGTACGGCCTTGCCAACACGCTCTCTCAAACTGCCAATCTCAAGCCCTCTATGGTTAACAAAAGGGTCAAAAACCTGTTTTATACAGGGCAACTGACTGTTCCGGGACCAGGCGTACCGCCTGCGATCATTTCCGGACAAGTAGTCTCCCGGACGCTGCGTGCATATGACGCAAAAGCGAGGGCGAAAAATTAAATTAATTGGTAAATTTTGAATAGGAAAAGATGAGTGAAATGACCCAGAAATCCCTTTTCGACAAGGTCTGTATGAAAACCAGTCGTTTGACGGCCACATCATACAGTACATCCTTTTCGCTTGGCATCTGGTGTCTTGAAAAAGACTTGAGAAATCCGGTGTATTCGATCTATGGTTTCGTTCGATTCGCAGATGAGATCGTAGACACGTTCCATGACTACGACAAAGCTACTTTGCTGGAAAGGTTCACACAGGATACCTGGACTGCTATCGCCGACAAGATCAGTCTCAATCCGATTTTGAATAGCTTTCAGGCGACCGTCCACGAGTATAAAATTGAAAGGGAGCTAATCGAACAATTTCTCGCAAGCATGGAGATGGATCTTGTGGAGAAGAGTTATCACGAGGAAGAATTTGAAAAATATATTCTCGGATCGGCGCAAGTGGTGGGTCTGATGTGCCTGCGCGTATTTTGCCGCGGTGACGAAAACGCTTACAAGGCCCTGGCTCCGGCGGCGATGAAACTGGGCTCGGCCTTTCAAAAGGTGAATTTCCTCCGCGACCTGCGTGCCGATTACCTGGGCCTCGGCCGGACCTACTTCCCTGGGATCGACATGACAAAGTTCGATAACGACAGTAAAAAGAAAATAGAAGCATCGATCGCTGAAGATTTTCATGAAGCATATGAGGGCTTGAAGCGCTTACCACGTGGCGCAAGACTCGGCGTGTATGTCGCGTACTTATATTATCAAGCGCTGTTTCGAAAAATCAGCAATATGCCATCGGAACATGTGTTAAAAAGCCGAGTGCGGGTTCCTAACCGGCACAAGCTGGCGATTCTTGGTTATTCATTTGTGAAGCATCAGCTTAACCTGATATGATCAGGGAAGAAGTCATATTGGTGGACGAGACCGATCGCGAGATCGGTACCATGGAAAAACTGGAGGCGCATAAAAAGGGAGCACTTCACCGTGCATTTTCTATTTTGCTTTTCAATTCGAATGGCGATATCCTGTTGCAAAAAAGAGCGCGCACAAAATATCACAGTGCCGGATTATGGACCAACACGTGCTGCAGTCATCCACGTCCGGGTGAGTCAATGAAGGAAGCTACGCGTCGAAAACTTCTTCAGGAGATGGGAATCGATGAGCCGAGTGACTTTGCTTTCAAATTTCAGTATCGTACCGAACTCGAGAATCATCTTATTGAGCACGAACTCGATCATGTGTTCATTGGAAGATTCAATGGTGTTCCTAAAATCAATTTCCGAGAAGTCGAGGACTATCGTTGGATATCAATCGATGCGCTAAGAAGCGAAATTGAATCCGATCCCGGAAAATTCACCTATTGGTTTAAACTTATTATGAGTCGGCCGGAGATGCTCGAGAGCGTGTCGGCGTAGCCTACTTTTGACTCAAATCGATATTATGGGTAAGGCTGATTTGAAACCCATAATTATTCTCTTGTTTGGTTCCTGTATACTTGATCAACATTTGATACAAGAATCCGCCCTGAATTGAGAAAGCCTTGTTCACGTTATATCCAGCTCCCAGAAAGAATCGATTTTGATCCGGGTCTGTATAGATCGTATCACCGCCAAAATCGAGAAAAATTTCATTGTAGAATGATGCAAACACTGTTTTGGGATCCATTGCTTTGTGATTGATTGGAAGCTGGGCTGCAATCCGTGTACGCAATCGGTTCATGTAAAGTGTGTAACCTTTGTTGACCACTTCCCCATTCGTGTTTTCATGAACCTCAAGGAAGCGCTGCTCCAGCCTTACGCGATAATCGAGGTGCACGACGCCTACTTTGTGCTTGTAGTGCGCTTGTTCAAAAATGCGGTGTTCGTTGTTCGAATAAGTTGCCGGTTGTACCCCATAAATTGGGTTCCAGGTATAGACATACCCGATTGGCATATAGGAAAAATGATCATTCACTTTAACGCTCAATCCCGTACGAGCCTGGAATTGCATCGGCTCAAAAGCACCTGCGAAGCGGAACTGTCCTTCGGCAAGTAGCCCGAATCGCTCGTTCAGCTTAATGTTATTAACCAATGCGAACCATTCGATTGACTGCTCGGCCTTCTCCCGTTGAGCACTCACGTTAACGACACAAGACGAAAAAATCAGGAGGAGGAAAAATGACTTGGTCATTACCGTCTTGCTATTTTTTTATTAGGTATTGCAAAAATAGAGGGCGATACATTACCCTAATGTTAAATCATTAACGTACGCGTAACACTGATTTAATACATGTGGATAACTGCGCGTTTTGTGTTACGGTAATGTTATCTTTTTAATATTGGCTTAATATTAAATTAACATTAATATTTGCAGCGCTTTTGGGGCATCTTCGAAATCTGTGAATTCGGGCCGAATTATTGTTTTTTTTGAGCTTTTGACGTTTTGTGCCGCAGCCCCGGTAATCGCGCAGGTGTCTCCGCCCGGTTTGGACGGCGCTAAGCTGGTGAGTTGGGGAGCCGTCGGCGTTAATCAACAGTTTTCAAAGAAATTTTCTACGACGGTGTACATAGGAGGCTCCGCGCAAAGCGACCCCGATAACCTGTCAACCTTCAAGAAGCCGGCCATTTTTGTGCTGAATCAGGAAACACTGTATCAGATTAACAGTCGCTGGCAGATCGCATTTTGCACAAGCCTCCGGCAACAGTTTGTCTACGCTGAAGATCCTCCTTATTCGTTCGAAGAGCCACCGTGGCGTCGGGAAATCCGCTACTATATCAGGTTGTTTCATCGGTATCAAAAAGAAAAAGTCGCGTGGACGTTTTCATTCCGTCCCGAATACAGAACGTTTTTTACACCAGAGGGAGATGCCTGGGCCTCACCTGTTCAGGTGCGCTTGCGTGTTAAGATCCAGGCAAACATTCCTCTTAATGAATCCAAAAGCAACACATTCATTATCGCAAATGAGTGGCTTGGTGCAACCAGCGAAAATGCCCAACTACATTGGTCATCTTTTGAATTCACTGAAGACCGTCTGAGTACTTTTTTCAGGCATACCTTCAAAAAGCCCCACGTATTTTTGGACCTTGGCTTGATGCATCAGTTGTGGAAAGATGAAAGGAAGAATCTTGAATACACTACCTACCTTTCCTTCGATCTCTTATTCCAAAACCCTTTCGGGGAATTGCACAAGAAGAAAGATTAAGGCTCTTCATGGTCACCCTGTTTCCTTCCGAAGGGATTGTAAATAATCAAGTCGACCATTACGTTGAGCGATGTGGTAAAATCTGTTTGCCTGACTTCCCGCCAATATTGATGCATAAGTCCCAGATCGAGATCTGCATTCAGGTGCCCGACCCGGTGACGGTAATACACCGAGAACCGGTTTTCTGTGAACTTGAAAGGTGACCATTTACTTCCCGTCGATGCGGCCTCAGCATCGTTTCGCTGATCAGTCGCCGCCAGGATCTCATTCACAAAAATGATTTGGTTCAATCGATCCGGTGTGATGGGAATTTTTAGGTTGAGCATGTAGCGCGCCCGGAATTCAAATGGCGTTGACCAACGCTCATCAAACCCAGGTGTCCAATAAAATCTATAGTCAAGTCGCGCTGTATGCGTTAAACTGAGCTTACCCAATTTCTGATCGTAATAGACCCGTTGAAATGGCCGGAGCTCATTCCTGTATTCAAGCCCCGGAACAGGTTCATACGGAGGGTCGTCGGCATAATAATTTCGCCTCCAATAGCCAAATGATGCAGCGACACGCCAATGGCTGTTAATGCGATAAATGAAATCCTGAGTAAATACTATGAGCCCTTGCTTCGACAGCAACGCAAAATTATCCGGATCGCCATGGCGGCCAAAACCGAAATCTGTAGCGGATGTAATACGCTTCGAAAGCTCCTGATCGAATCCAAGTGCGATCCACGTGGTCATCTTTCCACCCTGCGCCTCCGCGCCTATCTGTGAATACGCCCGACTAATCCAAAAGACGCAAAGTGTCAATACAAGCAGGCGACGAGTCAAAGGGGAATGATTTTAAATGCAAGCTTCAAACAAAATTCCTTTCTTGCTGTTGTTCTTACATAAATGGCATTTTTTCAACAAACAGGTTCGGTGATCGACAGTGACACAACGGTATTCTGGTTCCGGCGCGACCTTCGGCTCCACGACAATGCGGGACTTCATCACGCACTACGAGAAAAGCGTAATGTTATCGGGGTATTTGTTTTTGATCAGAATATCTTAAGTAAACTGGATGATCCGACTGACAAACGAGTCCTGTTTATCTATGAGTCACTACTGCTGTTGAAGTCAGAGCTGGAACAGATTGGCAGCTCGCTCATGGTCTTTCACGATACGCCACTTGCCGTCTTTCGAAAGCTACATCCACAGGCCGTCTACACCAACCACGACTATGAACCTTACGCGATTGAGCGTGACGAAAGTGTTGCCAGAATGCTTGCTGAAAAAGGTGTCGAATTCAAATCTTTCAAAGACCAGGTGATTTTTGAAAGAAATGAAGTAATGAAGGATGACGGTACACCGTATACCGTATTTACGCCTTACAGCAAAAAATGGAAATCATTGTTGAATGATTCAAGTGCTAAGGCATTTCAGACTAAAGATTACTTCGACCGGTTTAAGCGGGTTGATCCAATCCCCTTTCCATCGCTCGAAGAACTCGGATTTGTAAGAACCAACGTGGAATTTCCCAAAAGGCTGATCAGTCAGGCAATAGTCTCGGATTATGACAAATTCAGGAATTTTCCGTCAGTGAAAGGCACATCAGAGCTAAGCATTCACCTTCGATTCGGCACGATCAGCATCCGAAAACTGGTGGAGATTGCCCTGAAGAAGAATGAAGTTTGGCTCAATGAGCTTATATGGCGTGAGTTCTACCAAATGATTCTCTGGCACTTTCCTCATGTAGGAAAGTCATTTAAACCTGCCTATGATCGTATCGAATGGCGGAACAATCAAAATGAATTCAAGGCCTGGTGCGAAGGCCGGACGGGATATCCAATTGTTGATGCGGGGATGCGCGAACTCAATGCGACTGGCCTCATGCATAATCGTGTCCGCATGATCACGGCAAGCTTTCTTGTAAAACATTTACTTATCGATTGGCGATGGGGCGAAGCATACTTCGCGGCAAAGCTCCTCGACTTTGATCTCGCTGCCAACAATGGCAACTGGCAATGGGCCGCAGGATCAGGCTGCGATGCGGCTCCTTATTTCCGGGTTTTTAATCCTGAACTTCAAACGGAGAAATTCGATCCCGAAAAGAAATATATAAGAAAGTGGGTGCCGGAGTTTGAATCAATAGACTATCCAAAGCCGATCGTTGATCATCATATGGCGAGGGAAAGAGTGCTTAAAGTTTATAAGGAAGCATTGGGGTAAGCAAGCACTTACCTATGCATTCAGTTGAACAACACTTCATCAATCATAAACCAACCTTTCTTCCCTTTCGCGCCGTTCCAGGCAGGAAGCTTGGCGACAGGCTTAGCGATAATCTTATAATAACTAAACCGGGCAGGTGATAACTGAATAGGCAACGCTTCGACTTGTTGACCGCGTGGCTTGGTCGGCATTTCGGGTTTAAGCGCTTTGATCAACTTCAAATCTCTTGAACTTTTACCAGCCCAAACCTCTACGCTTTCGGGAGGAAATTGTGTCGACCCGGGAATGTCCGCGTAACTCAACACTATCGTGCTTACTTCTGGCGGATTACTTCCAAAGTCAAAGCCTGCAATGAACGGCCGCTCTTTATAGCCAAGCCATGGCGGCGCATTCAATACTTCGATAAATCCAATCTCCTTATCGGTAAGACTCTTCGCTCCCTCTCCGCGATAATATGAATCAGTCTCGCTCAGCAATTCCGTTTTTTCAGGCTTGTATCCATCCAGAAAACAAGTGATCTCAAACATCTCGCTACAATACCAGCCTTCTTTGCAGGCGATAGCCTTGATTTTTGTGGTCGATTTTAACCGCAAAGGCTCTTTATAAACATTCGCGTTAACTGTGTCAGGATCGGTACCATCCAGGGTAAACATTATCCGGGCGCCTGGCATCGAGTGCTTCAACCATACAAGCTCGTTCTTTTTAATGACGCCCTCGTTGATCAAACCGGGCTTACCTAATCTCAGTATCCTGTCATTTTTAAAATGGGTGGTCACAATCGAAACTTTCGGAAACTGTCGTGCGAATGCCTCGCGGGCCTCGTCATTGACCCTTGTATTCCACAAATACAATTCTCTCAGTGCGGGCAATCCAAGAATTGCTTTCACGTTCCCGGCATCCACACCTGTACCGGCCAATGAAATCATCTGCAGTTTGTTCATGTTTCTTAACGCGGATAGCCCGGAGCCATCGACATTTGAAAAACTGAGATTGAGCTTCTCGAGGTTATTGAATTTTGAAATTATTTCGAGGTCTTTATCGGTAACAGGCATCTTCGAAAGATTCAGAATTACCAACTGATCTTTGACCTGCTCTAGTTCATCCAAAGCATTTGGCGTAAACAGCTTGCTCAGAAAAAAATCAGCCTGAAGTGCCGGACTTCCCTGGTATAAAGGAAACACCGCCCTCGTCGGCGTATTTAGTTTTTCAATTAATGCTTCTTTAGCAGCCGGAAAATCATAATGGCCCGACTCGTTTGTCTTTCGAAGTATCTGCTGAAATTGAGAGCCTATTATCTTGAACGAGTCAGTGCCGGGTAATTCATCAAAAGCAATCTTAAAATCTGCTCCGCTCTTCACCCAGTGCTCAAGGAGTCTTATCTCCTGCTTCGTTAGCTGTGGCTTCCCATCCGGAGGCATATGGTCATCATCTTCCGACGGTAGATGAATATATTTAATCAACCGCGAATCCCGTGGGTTACCTGCGATCCATTCCTTCCCATTCTTGCCTCCTTTCTCAAATAAGGCGACCGAAGTCATTACAAGCTTCCCCTTTGCCTTGCTTTCATTGTGACATGAAGTACATTTCTTTTCAAAGATTGGATAAACCACTGCGGAATACGCAGAGCTATCCGTTGCCGGCAAGGCAATCTTATCATCCAATAGTGGCGCAAGCAGAAAATTTTCTCCATGTGTCATCGTGCCGCCGCTATGCCCGGACACAAACAGGAAGCCCAGCGCGAGGATATTCAACGCATAAAATATAGGTCCCATGATTTCAAACCGATCATAGAGGATCAAAATGGCGTAACACAGAAAACTCAGTATCACACCACTGATCTTATGTTGTGAAAGCGCATCTGCTGTATAATCACCCTGGAGAGATAAAAAAAAGCCCATCAACGCAGTGACGCTTGCAGTCAATGAGACAAGGGTCAACAGGATAAGCATGATTCTCCGGTACGGTTTTGCTTTAAATTCACTCCGGGCGAGTAGCATCACAAACGTGAACACCAACAACCCAATCGGAAGATGGACCATCGCGGGGTGCAAACGCCCGGCAACCTGCAGCCAGGCCGGAAGTACAATCCTGTTATCAAACAAAAGCAGAAACAACAACAGGACCTGGCAGAAGAAAATGAAATTTAGAAAGAAGGTGTTGGCTCGCTGCATCAAACTCATGCAATTATCCCGTTGACGACTTTCCCCGCCACATCGGTAAGTCGATACCTGCGGCCAAGATGCTTAAACGTGAGTTGTTCATGGTTCAGCCCCATCAGGTGGAGCACGGTGGCATGAAAATCATTTACGTGCACTGGATCTTTCACGATATTATATCCAAACTCGTCTGTTTCCCCATAGGTCAAACCAGGCTTCACCCCTCCACCGGCCATCCAGATGGTATAACAACGAGGATGGTGATCACGCCCATAATTCTCTTTCGTCAGATCGCCCTGGCAATAATTGGTTCGTCCAAATTCACCACCCCAGATCACAAGGGTTTCATCCAACAAACCCCTTTGCTTTAAATCCATGATTAATCCAGCTGTGGCCCGGTCCACGTCCTGCGCCTGAAGCGGCATTTCACCGACCATGTTACCATGTTGATCCCACCCTTGATGATAAAGCTGAACAAATCTCACACCTGCTTCAGAAAGTTTTCGCGCCAGCAAGCAGTTAGACGCATAGGTCCCGGGTGCAAGGCAGTCAGCGCCGTACATCTTTACAATATTATCGGGCTCTTTCGAAAGATCCGTGAGTTCTGGCATTGCCATTTGCATGCGGTACGCCATTTCATACTGCTGCACGCGCGTCTGTATCTCCGGATCCCCAAACTCCTTGTAATTGATATCGTTTAGTTGCGCAAGATTGTCAAGCATTTTCCTGCTGTCAGCGCGGTCGCGACCCTGCGGGTCCTTCAGGTACAGCACGCGTTCTTCGCTGCTGCTGAATTGTACACCCTGATGAACGCTATCAAGAAAACCATTTGTCCAGAGTTTTGAATACACCCCCTGCCCGTTTCCTCTTCCCCGCGATAGCAGCACGCAATAGGCCGGAAGGTTCTTGTTCTCACTACCTAACCCGTAGCTAAGCCAGGCGCCCATGCTCGGGCGATTTCCCTGCTGCGCACCGGTCTGCATGAAGGTCAACGCAGGATCGTGGTTAATCGCTTCGGTATGCATTGACCGAACTATACATATATCATCGACTACGCCTGCGATGTTTGGAAACATCTCGCTTACCCACGCTCCTGACTCGCCATATTGCGCAAACTTAAAGTGCGATCCGATCAACGGAAATTTCTTTTGTCCCGACGTCATACCTGTGAGTCGTTGACCTCCCCGCACAGATTCAGGAAGCTCTTCGCCAGTCATTTTATTGAGCAGTGGCTTATAGTCGAAACTCTCGAGTTGCGATGGCGCGCCATTCTGGAAAAGGTAGATAACGCGCTTGGCTTTTGGTGCAAAATGGGGAATGCCCACGGGCAAAGACGCCTGGTCGGGACTCTTGAAAAGATCGGGAATCAGCAACGATCCAAGCGCTGCAGACCCGAGACCAAGCCCCAGCTTGCCAAGGAAGTGCTTTCGCGTGATGTGTAGCCTGCTCTCTAAAAACTCGTCTTTCATAACGTCAGGTCTTTGTGATCGCTTCTTCCATATTATACATTGTGTGCACCACTTGCATCAATGCCGCTAACCCGGCAATATCCTTGATTGCTGTATGTGGATATTCGCCCGCCGCGATTAAGTCCTTGGCTTTATCAGGCGTCGACTGAAACTTTATCTTTTCATCTTCGAAATACTTGAAAAGTATTTTCAGCTCTTCTGACGACGCTTGCCTGCACAGTATCGTTCGGAATGCCGCTGCAATCCTGCCCTCATCGTCGAGCTTTGACACTAAGAGTTTCTCAGCAAAGACCCTTGAGGATTCAAGGATTGTAGGGTCATTCATCATGATCAGTGCTTGCAACGGGGTATTAGTTCGAAGGCGTTTTACTTCACATTGATCACGGTTACTAGCATCGAACACAAGCAACCCCGGCGGCGGGACCGTTCGCTTAATAAAATTGTACAACCCCCGCCGGTAGAGCTTGTCGCCGTGGTCCTGCACATAATGAGCAAGGATACCGCGGCCCGACGTTGATTGCTCCCATATTCCTTTTGGCTGATAACTTTTTACACTTGGACCGCCAATCTCTTTTACAAGGAGTCCGCTGGTGGATAGCGCGAGGTCTTTTACTCCTTCTGCTGTCAATCGCACTCTGGGCCCCCAAGACAGCAAAATATTCTCGGGATCCCTGGCAAGTTTTTCAGGACTGATCACGGACGACTGCTGGTATGTCGATGACATCACGATTTGCTTTATCAGCCGCTTGATGTTCCATCCATTATTCATAAAATCGAGCGCAAGCCAGTCCAGGAGCTCAGGATGAGAAGGCATATCTCCCTGCATACCAAAGTCACCCGAAGTCTTCACCAGTCCACGGCCAAAAAATTCCTGCCACATGCGGTTGACGAAAACGCGCGCTGTCAGGGGATTCTTCGGGTCAAAAAGCCACTTTGCTAACCCAAGCCTGTTGTTACCGTACTTCAATGAATCAAAAGGCAGAATAGCTTCCGGCAATCCGATCGATACCGTTTCACCATGAGCATCATATGCGCCGCGTTTCAATACGTAAGTTGGTCGTCGCCACGATGAATCTTTCATCACCATCACACTTACCGGGGCAGTATCTCTCTTATTGATGAACGTCAGTATTTCTTTGATCTCTTTTGAAGTGATTTCAATTTTAGGAGGGTCTGCAAGAGATGCGAGCTGGATATCGCCAACCAATCCCTTTTCAGGAACCTGGTTGAAAAATGCAAATGTGCTGTAGTATGCCTTTTGTGAGATCGGATCGTACTTATGATCGTGGCAATGCGCGCATTCAAAAGTCAGGGCCAAAAAAGCCTTACCAAATGTGTTCGTTCGATCGGTGACATACTCGACCCTGTATTCCTCCTGTATGACACCACCCTCTTGCGTGATCTTATGATTTCTGTTAAAGCCTGTTGCCAATAGTTGTTCCTTAGTCGGGTTGGGAAGCAGGTCACCAGCGAGTTGCCACGTCACGAACTTATCGTATGCATAATTTTCGTTGAACGCATGAATTACCCAATCGCGCCATGGCCACATCGTTCGATAGCCGTCGTCCTGATAACCGTGCGAATCAGCGTAGCGTGCCACGTCCATCCAATACACTGCCATCTTCTCGCCGAATTGCGGCTGGGACAACAACTCATCTACGAATGTCTCGTAAGCCTTATCGGAATCGTCACTCAAAAACTTCTCCTGCATCTCAACGGTTGGCGGTAATCCCGTGATGTCAAGCGAAGCACGTTTCAACAATCGCTCTTTGTCGGCACGCTCGTTCGGAGAGAAACCTTCTTGTTCGAGTTTTGCCAGAATAAAATGATCAATCTCATTTGTGGACCAATCTTCGCGGTCTACAACTGGTACACTTGTTTCCCGCGGTGGGATAAAAGCCCAGTGACGTTTATAAACCGCGCCCTGATCGATCCATTTTGCAATAAGTTTTATTTCCTCGCTTTTCAGCGAAAGGTTTGAATTGGCCGGCGGCATGATCTCGGCAGTATCCGTCGCCGAAATGCGGCGATACAACTCTGATTCACCGGCTTTCCCTGGAACGATCACATGTGCATCGGGATTGTCTTTCAGCGCGGCAATCGCATTCTCACGGATGTCGAGCCTAAGATTTGCTTTGCGCTGATTCGCGTCCGGCCCATGGCATTTAAAGCATCGATCAGAAAGAATGGGCCTTATGTGAAGGTTGAAGTCAACGGAATCGCCCGAGTGCGTTATCTTCTCCCGATGGCCACACGAGGCAAGCAACATTCCAAGCAAAAACAATGAAACCGGGATTCTCATGCTAGCTAAAGTTGACGATTTATAAGAACTTTTAAAACCCTTTTTATCTGAGGCTGTTTAGCTGATAGTCGGCTGGCTTACGACGTACTTGGGAACTGCAGTTCAGGGCTGTCCGGCAAAGTACAATTTGAAATAATGAAAATATACACGCTTAAACGAACCCAGACACTTCCGATCTCAGTCGAGCGCGCCTGGGAATTTTTTTCGTCGCCATCAAATCTATCTCGCATCACCCCTGCAAAAATGAACTTCGAGATTACTTCGATGTCAGGAAGCGACAAAATGTATGCAGGTCAGATCATCTGTTACAAAGTGACAGTCCTCCCCTTCGTTCGAATGCGTTGGGTGACAGAGATCAGCCATGTGGAAAAGCCATTTTACTTTGTCGACGAGCAGCGCTTTGGTCCCTACGCGTTATGGCATCACAAACATCACTTCGAAGAAACACCTGCAGGAACTCTCATGACAGATGAAGTCAATTACGCTTTACCCCTTGGATATCTCGGACAGATCGTACACGCTGCATTTGTCCGAGCTGAGGTAAATGCTATTTTTGATCATCGTTATGAGATACTGGAAAAGTATTTTCAGAACGGGAACACGCAATGAATTGGATGACTTACATATTGTGCGCCGTCATAGTGATTGGGACCTTCCTGTTTTGGGAATTCATTGCCTGGTTCACACACAAGTATGTCATGCATGGATTCCTATGGGTATGGCATAAATCTCACCACACAAAGCACGATCATACACTCGAAAAGAACGACTGGTTCGGTGTGGTATTCAGTATTCCCTCTATCGCATTGATCTACTACGGAACCGTGGTGGACAGCAATCCTTACCTGACTTCAGTGGGCCTGGGAATCTTTTGTTATGGGCTCTTTTATTTGGTCTTTCACGACATCATCGTCCATCAGCGTATACGATGGAGGCCAGAGAAAAGGAGTCGTTACCTTCAGCGAATGATTCATGCACATTATGTACATCATAGCAAACACACAAAAGAAGACTGCGAGGCATTTTCATTTCTCATAGCTTTGAAGAAATACGAACCGCAAAATTTTTCATTCAAGAAGGACAGGCAGGAAACACAATGAGCGTGGAAAAATATTGCTACCTCGGCCTGGATCTGGCCTGCATTCTGATCCCATTAATTTTCAGTTTTAACGCGCGCGCCAATTTCTCGACCAAGTGGAAGTTTCTCTGGCCCGCGATCCTTATACCCGCAGTGGCTTTCATTCTTTGGGATTCCTGGTTTACCCGAATAGGTGTATGGGGCTTCAACCCAAGATATGTGACAGGAATATATGTGATGAATCTGCCGATCGAAGAGATTCTCTTCTTCATTTGCATTCCTTATGCCTGCGTGTTCACCTACGAAGCAGTCAACTACTTTCAAAAATTTGAAGTCCTTCCCGACAACGGACGTCGCGTTACCTGGGTGCTATTGGCGGGCCTGCTTCTCGTCGGACTGAAAAATTATGACAGGCTTTACACATCGGTCACTTTCCTTTCAATGGCAGCTGTTTTACTTTTCCTGCAAATTGCGTTACGGCCGCAATACCTCGGAAAATTTTACTTTGCATATATCTTTATTTTGATACCCTTTTTTATCGTTAACGGTGTCCTGACTGGGACTGGATTGCCTGAGCCGGTAGTTTGGTACAATGACCGCGAAAACCTCGGTATCCGAATGATGACCATTCCCTTCGAGGATACCTTCTATGGGATGTTATTGATCTTACTGAATGTGAGTATTTTTGAATATCTGCAACTGAGAAAAAAATCTAAATCCGTCTCCGCATGAAGGCTGCCCTGCTCACTTTATTTCTATTCGCCGCGTTTGCTTCAAATGCCCTTACAATATCCGGTACGGTCTTCAATGATAGCAATGGCAACGGTGTAAAAGATAAAAATGAGGCGGGCCTGAAGGGTGTTGCCGTATCTGATCAGGTGAACGTAGTTGTTACAGATGCAAACGGAACGTACCAATTATCAGATTCAAAAGGCTTTGGTTTGGTGTTTGTAAGCCTGCCTCAAGGTTACAAGCCATTAAAATCATATTATCAAAAAGTCGATGGCGCGAACCAAAATGCACAGGCAGATTTTGCACTGGTGAAGGTTGCATCTCCTACCCAATTTAAGTTCATTCATGCGTCGGATACCCATATAAGTGAAAAAAGCCTTGAGCGCTTTACAAAATTCCGGGCAGTGGTAGACTCCGTAAAGCCTGATCTCGTGCTCGTGACTGGCGATCTCATTCGCGATGCACTTCGCGTGCCCGAGAAAGAGGCGACATCATTGTATGAAATGTACAAAGCAGAAAGTCAGAAGATCTCACAGCCGGTCTGGAGCGCTCCAGGCAACCACGAAATATTTGGCATCGAACGACACCTTTCACTGGTCAGTCAGCAACATCCCTTATATGGAAGAAACATGTTCCGACATTATCTCGGTCCCGATTACTTTTCATTCAATTATGGTGGATTTCATTTCGTCGCGCTGAATTCGCTTGAGTTCGAAGACTTGTGGTATTACGGTTCAATCGACTCCGTTCAACGCGAATGGCTTAAAAAAGACCTGGCCGCAATTCCGCCATCAATGCCGGTGATTACATTTCAGCATGTGCCCTTTATCTCAGGCGAGCTAAGCCTCTCCGGATTCACAGCAAATGGACCCGGAAGGACGTTGGAACTGGAAAGAGGTGAATTGAAATTCCGGCACGTAGTATCCAATGCTCATGAGATAATCTTATTGTTAAGAACTCACCCTTTCCCCCTCGCACTCGGAGGACATCATCACACCAGGCAGCTCTTCTTCCTCGAGACAGAAGGACAGCAAACGAGATTCGAACAAACTGCGGCGATTGTTGCACCCGTCGAAGGTGACGGATTCAAGATGCCTTCCGGGATCACGGTTTATAATGTGAAAGATGGAAAGATTGACGCAGGGACTTTTGTAAAGATCAGATAAGCCCCTCCAACGCAACGACTCGCGTTCAAAGCTCAAGCATGCCCCCACGACCGAGTGACGCTAAAGCTTTAGCGGTGGCGCAAGCGCTTCGCGGAGTCGGAGTTCAAAGTTCTTAAAGGCGTATTAAATAAGAAAGGGTGACAAGTCTAATAACTCACCACCCTCTAGCTTTAAAAGCTATGGCTTATCTTAATTTGAGAATCCCTAGGCCGCCTCCACTCGCGTCTCAGTGGTCTTTGGTTTCTTAGGATGGCTCCTCTTGAATTCTTTCTTTAACAGGTGCGAAAACTCGACAGCCATTTTCTTGGTCGTCCGGTTTATGATCTTCTTTACCTTTTTGTTCGGCTTTGGCAACTCCAGGTGGCCGATGGTTTGTTGCAACGAGTCTTTCAACAGTGTTCGCAACGCTTTCTTGGATACTTTTTTGGTCTCCATACGTAGATTTTTTAGTAACCAAATCTACCTACATGTTTCCTCATTATTAATTCAGCATTACTCAAGAAATGCACATGTTTTCCACACACCCAAAAACCTGTCAATCAACGATTTAACAACTTGATGTGGATAACTGTGAGGAGTATCTCATTCATACCTGAGTGAACTTACCGGGTTGGTTGAGGCGGCTTTCACTGATGTATAAGAAACAGTAACCCAGGCGATTACTATGGCGACCAGACCGCTTCCGAGAAAAAGCATTGGATTCAAATCGATCCGGTAACTAAAGTCGTTAAGCCACCAGCTTGCGACGAACCATCCACCGGCCATTGCTGGGATGATGGCAATTATAACAAGACGTGTAAATTCCTTCGACAAAAGTAAAGTGAGGCTAAAGACGGACGCACCAAGCGCTTTTCTAACGCCTATTTCCTTTGTTCGCTGTTCAGTTGTAAAAGCCGCGAGCGCAAATAACCCCAGACATGCTATAAAAATTGCCAGCGTTGAAAACAACGTAAAAATATCGCGCAATCTCATCTCTGTTCTGAACAGTGCATCGAAATCTTGATCAAGAAACGTATAGTCAAAGGCTTCACCTGGCGCAAGCGTCTTCCACTGTTGTTCGATGGCAGCAACAGCCTGTTGTGGATTGCCTTCATATCGTACTTCCAATGCCCTCCCGGTTTGAGTCAGTTTGATAACAACGGGTCTCACATCGGCCTTCAGTGATTCAAAATTGAAATTCTTGAGGACGCCAACAATCTTGACGACGGTGGGCGTTTGACCCTCGAACGTGATGAGTTCTCCCGAGAGAGGATCGCTTAGGCTAAACTCTTTAATGGCTGCTTCATTGATAACGCACGCCGCCGTGTCGCTCTTGAATTCACGTGAAAAAAATCTGCCTTGAACCACCTCCATCTTCATAACGTCAACCTGGTCCCAGTCCGAATAAAAAAGTCCTACAAGATGATCCGCATCGCTACCCTTTTTGCGGATAACAGTGGTGTTGTTAATTCCAGGGAAGGGATTATTCGTAAAGCTAGCTTTTAAGATTCCGCCTTGGGATTCGACGGCTGTTTTAAACGCTTGTTCGTTACCCGCCAGTCTTTTGAGACCAGTCACGTTGATTACGCCATTCTTGTCGAGACCAAGCTTCTTGTTTTGCATGTAGCTGAGTTGCTGATAAACAACTACAGTCGCGATAATCAAAAATGTGGACACTGCAAATTGGATTACTACGAGAGAACTACGTACGCTCTTGCTTTTTCCGCCTGTGCGGAACTTGCCTTTCAGCACTTCCACAACGTTAAATGATGTCAGGTAAAAGGCCGGATAACTTCCAGCGACAAAGCCCACCACTACGATCAAAGCGAATATTGCAAGCAGGAACGTAGGATTCATCAACGCAGTAAGCGTGAGTTCTTTGCCGGCGAGCAGGTTGAACGCAGGTAACAAGAGAAAACTGACGCCCACAGCAAGGATCACAGCAACTAATCCGTAGATAAACGACTCCGACAGAAATTGCCAGATCATTTGCGTTCTCAATGAGCCGAGTGTCTTACGAAGCCCTACTTCCTTCGCCCTTCCTGCCGACTGTGCTGTAGACAGATTCATGAAATTGATACACGCGATCAGCAGGATGAATATGCCAACGCCTGAAAAAATATAAACGTACCGGATGTCGTTCGCAGGCTCCAGATCGTCTGCACCCTTCGGATAAAGATGGGTTTCAGCGATCGGATAAATGTAATACGAATAAATGCCGCCCTGTTTTCTGAATTCGCTGAAGTCAACGCCCAATCCCTTTTTGATTTCATCACCCACATACTTTTCGACCAGGTCTTCCAGCTTTTTGTTGATTTCCTCCGGATGCGTTGCAGGCGTCTTTCGGATATAAGTTTGAAATGAGTTACCGGTCCATCCTCCGTAATATGTCTTCTCCACAGTTTCGAATGAAATCAGCCCATCAAAGTGAATGTGAGAATTTGAAGGCGCCTCCCCGGTGATACCGGTGACTTTGCAAGCAACTTTGTTGTTTCCGACAACGAGAATTTTTCCCATCGGATCTTCATCTCCGAAATATTTTTTTGCAGTAGCCTCTGTAACAACGATAGAATTCGGATCCTTGAGCGCGGTCTTCGGATCTCCTTTTAGCAATTTGAAGCTGAAGAAATCATAGAAGTTCGAATCCACATAATAGATTTTGTCTTCAAGAAACGACTTATCTTCATAACGCATCGATCCACCATACAGTGGAATAACTCTTAGTACGGATTCAATGCCTGGAATTTCTTCCTTCATGGCCGGGGCCAGTGGTAACGAAGAATTGACAGTATAGATTTCCTGGTCTGAAATCCTCGCCCGCAGCGCTACACGAAAAAGGTTTTCGTGATCGTAATGAAACTTGTCGTAACTGATTTCATCAAGGACGTAAACAAAAATAAACAAGCAACAAGACATACCGATCACAAGACCGAGTATGTTAATTGCTGAAAAGAACTTATGCTTCAGAATATTTCTGACAGCAATCTTTAGGTTATTCTTGAACATGGGGTTTGTATGAAGGGTTAAGGATGTTCACTCACTCGTATCGAAGGGATTGTACTGGGTTCGCTGACGCCGCCCTGATGGATTGATAACTCACGGTCAACCAGGAGATAATGATGGCTCCAACGCCGCTCACGAGAAATACAACGGGACTTATTTCAACCCGGTAAGCAAAGCCCTGCAGCCAGGTATAAGAAACATACCAGGCCAGTGCCGCGGCAGGAACAAAGGCAACCAAAACCAGCTTTGTGAACTCAGTTGACAGCAGCACGGTAAGGCCCGTCACCGTCGCCCCCATCGATTTACGAATCCCGATCTCTTTAGTGCGTTGCTCTGACGTAAAGGCTGCCAGCGCAAACAGTCCCAGGCAAGCGATCAGGATTGCAATGGCGGTGAAAATCATGAATACTTTCCCCATCCGTTGCTCCGCACGAAATAGTTGATCGAATTGCTGATCAAGAAAATTGTATTCAAATGGTTCATTGGAACCATATTGCTTCCACAGCGCTTCCGTTTTCTTGATAAGCTCTTGCGAATCACCATTATATCGCACCAGTAAATTAGCTGGCCAGCTCGTCGACAGTATGATTGAGATGGGACGGACTTTATCCTTAAGGGATTCAAAATTGAAATCTTTGATCACTCCGATAACCCTCATTTTAAGAAACTTTCCATCATCATTAACGATGATTTCCTCACCCAACGGGTTTTTGAAACCAAATTCAGTAGCGGCCGCTTCATTGATGACAATCGCGGTTGTGTCGGACGGAAACTCCCGGGAAAAGTAACGCCCCTCCTTCATTTCGAATTTCATCACGTCCTGATGCTCGTAGTCAGCATAGTACTGTCCCATGATGTGATCTTCTTCTGAACCGGCTGACTTGAAAACGCTTGTGTTATTGACACCGGGGAAATAGTTGTTTGTAAAACTAGCTTTAACCACCGACGATTCCTGCATCAATGCGTTCTTGAAAGCCTCTTTATTTGCCCCGAGCCTTTGCGTGCCAGGAATCATCAAGACATTATTTTTGTCGATACCGAGACTCCGCGCCTGCATGAACTGAATCTGCTGGTAAACTTCGGCCGTAAAAATTATCAGGAAGATCGACAGGAAGAACTGGAACACAACAAGAAAGCTGCGGATCCCTTTGCTCTTCATACCCGAACGAACCTTTCCTTTCAATACCTCTACTGCGCTAAATGAAGTCAGATAGAATGCGGGGTAGCTACCTGAAACAATTCCGACAAGTATCACCACTGCCACCGTCGCTATGATGAACACGGGCTGCATGAATACGTCCATGTGCAGTTCTTTACCCGAAAGAAGGTTGAAAGACGGCAACAAAACATAGCATGCAGCAAGCGCCAGCACGATTGCAACCAAACTATACAACATGGACTCGGAAAGAAATTGCTTAATCATTTGCGTACGAAGCGATCCAAGTGCCTTTCTAAGACCCACCTCTTTCGCCCTCCCTGCCGAACGGGCGGTCGACAAGTTCATGAAGTTGATACAGGCAATAATCAGGATAAATGCTCCAATGCCTGCAAAGAAGTATACGTACATCATATTTCCGGCTGGCTCGATCGCATCGTGAGAAATTGGCTTCAGATGAATATCTTTTATGTTGACCGCATTGTATCCAAACTCGCCGCCGGATTCCCGCATTTGTTTAAGCGTAGTCCCAGTGAATTTTACGATTTCAGGACCAACGTATTTTTCCGTCATTGCCGGAAACTTGTCTGTAACCTGATCGACCGTTGTGTTGGGCTTCAGTTTGAAGTAAGTGTACATGAAGTTATTCAGCCAAACCTGTGATTTCAGGCGCTCCCTGGAAGCAGCGGACATCAAAGCATTAAAGGTGAAGTGTGAGTTCGTGGGTGGCTCATTGGCAATGCCGGTAACTTTATAAGCGGTCTTTTTGGTACCGATAATTACCACCTGCCCGATGGGGTTTTCATTGCCAAAATATTTTTCAGCGGTTCGTAATGTCAATACGATCGTGTTCGGCTCAACTAACACGGTTTTTGGGTCGCCCTCCTTCAAGGAAAAACTAAAAAAATCGAAAAAATTGGAATCAGCGTAAAAGACCTTTGTTTCCCTAAACACATTATCACCTTTTCGAATCACCACAGGGCCGTCATTCTCAAGCCTGGTGGAAGACTCCACCGCAGGAAAATCGGATATCAATGCGGCCGCCATCGGCGGGCACGTGTTAGACGTATGAACATCTTGGCCACCCAATCTACCATGTAGTCCCACCTGGTATATTCTATCTGCATCCTTATGAAACTTGTCATAGCTGAGTTCATGTGAGATGTATAGAATGATCAATAGGCATGAAGTAATCCCCACCGCCATTCCAAAAATATTGATGAAAGAAAAAAACTTGTACTTGACAATGTTGCGAATGGCAACTTTAAAGTAGTTCGTGAGCATGATTTCCAACGGGTTTCAACACAATGACAATCTAAGTGCTAAGCACCCCTATTCACATTTAGTAAAGTTTCAGAGATGCAGACGTTAGACGCCGTTAAACCGCGGGAAGTTTCAGCAACTGTAAATATTTATTCGTCTCGCAGAGTCTTCGTTGGATTTAGCGAAGCTGTAGTGACGGTTTTATATCCGACAGAAAGAAATGCAATGAATACCATGACAGCAAGCGACAATAGTAAGCCGATAGCGCCAAACTTCAGATAGTATTCCCAAATAGAGTCCATAAGCCAATTCGTACTGAAATATCCTAGCGCACCGCCGAGGACAGACGCTATGGCAAAATTGACGACGAATTCAAAATTGATAACGCGGGCAATGTTCGAAATAGAAGCGCCGAGTACTTTTCTGACTCCAATCTCCTTCATTCGTTTTACAATGTTGAGGGAGACGAGCGTGTAAAGACCGATCCCCGTCATCAAGGCACCAAAAAATCCCAAGAATCCGAACATGGTCACCACATTCCTGTTGATTTCATTAGTTTCCTGAAGTTCCTGCTCAATCATTTGGCCATTGTATTGCGCATTAGGAAATACTTCCTTCCATTTCTTCTCCATAAACTCATTTACAGCCTTCATTTTCGAAGGCTCCATCTTCACGACAAGCTGACGGTATTTTTCAGGCCCCACATAACGGATAATCAACGGTTGCACCGGTTCCCACAGGGCACGTGCGTAAACATTTCGGGCAACGCCAATAACATACAATTGAACAGTGTCCGCCCAAACCAATCTTTTGCCGATGGGATCATCTTTCCATCCAAATTGTTTCACGAGCTCTTCGGTCACGATGACTGACTCTTTTTTATCCGTCTCTGAATCTTTCTGGAATTGTCGCCCGGCCACCATCGTCATACTCATCGCATCCACATAATTGTCCCCGACATCCATGATGTCAATTTCTTTTACCACCGACTCATATTTAACCGGATTGTGATAGAATGATGTCGCAATATGATCCTTGGTACCGGCAATTAATTCGATGTCCTTATTTTGAGCCAACGCATCCCGATAGGTATTGTACGCACCTTCGTTGTTGACCCAGGCAGAAATTACACCGTGCTTGGCATAGCCCAGATCATAGTCTTGTTGATACCTTCCGTTTTGATAAAATGCAAAGCCGAAAATGATTAACGTCAATGAAATCACGAATTGTCCACCGAGCAGAATCCGGGTAAACCAATTGGTTCCTCCGAATTTTGCCTTTCCTTTAAGGATGCTAACCGGCTCGAAAGAGGTAACATAAAAAGATGGATAAGAGCCAGCGATAATGGCTGTTATCACCAGCAATCCGGCAAGAAAGAGTAGAAAGGCCGCGTTCTCGGAATAGTTAAGATCGAGAGCCAGCCATGTCCAAAGCGAATCGTATGCTGGCACGAGGATTTCTGCAATCAGTAGACCAGCCAACAGACCAAAAAAACAAAGTATCAGATTTTCACCCAGGAACTGCGCGATGAGTTGCCCCCTTCTTCCGCCCATAACTTTCCTGATGCCAATTTCCTTCAGTCGTTGACTTGAAATGGCAATCGATGTATTTGTAAAGTTGAAGCACGCCAATAACAAAAGCATTCCCGCGAGCACGGAGGGCACCGTGATCGCTTCTTCGGGGATTCCACCACCCAGATAATCATCATCAACGCGGGGTTGCGAGCGATTTGCTCTCATCATTCCCGCGAATCGCTGGAGATAGAAACTTGTTATCTTAAAATCTTCCCGTGCTTTGTTCTGCGGCTCGATGTATTGTTGAAGTTGCTGCGTGATGGACGGAACCATGGCAGGATCATCGATCTGGATGAACAGCACATGGGCCCACTTCTTCCAGTTCGTTTCGGTAAACTCTGCATCGAGGTTGATGTCCCAGAAATTATCAAATAGCGTCACCACCTCGAATCGGAAACTTGAGTTCAAAGGTGGTTTCTTAAATACCCCTCCCACTTCGAACTCTTTGGTATGCCTCAAACCGTCTTTGCCGAGAACAATTTGGGTAATGGGTCTTCCAACGACATCCTCGCTATTATAGTATTTCCTCGCTACTTCGTCACTGATAAAAACAACACCCTTGTTATAGAAGTTGTTAAATGAACCATACTTGAGATCAAAAGTGAACATCTCAAAAAATGCAGAATCGGCGAACGCCATAGGTGTGCCGAAAACTTCATCCCCGATGCGGATGTCACTATAAGCTGACATATAGCGAACAACCTTTTGCACGTCCTTGAAATTTTGACGGATATAGCCGCCCAGTGGCATGGGTGACCTTCCACGACGTTCATGCTTCCCCTGAAAGTCCCGCGTGAACTGAACCCGATAAATCTTTTGAGCATTCTTCTCCCCCGCATCCCACTTGCGTGAAAAATCCCAGTTTAGATACGCCGTGATGCAGCATGCAATGGCAATGCCCATCCCAAACACGTTGATGAAAATGAACAGCTTGTTCTTAAAAAGGTTTCGGAACGTGATGAGCAGGTAATTTTTGATCATAGCCGTATTTTAAGAGTTTCAGGCACCCGGATTAGACGCCAACTGTCCCCGGTTTGTTACATCATTCGTCCCGTAATACCAATGCTGGATTTAGTTTTGTGGTCGAATACACCTTATAACCGATCGACAACACTGACACTACAAACATTATGACTACGGAAGTCCCCAATGCCACGGGAGTCGCGAGCTGATAATACCGCCAAATACTTTGCATAAGGGTGGCTGATAGGAAGTAGCCAGCCGCTGCACCAAAAACGGATGCTATTATCAGAATAATCGCAAACTCGGTATTGATTACGCGTGAAATATTACCAACTGATGCTCCCAAAACCTTTCGAACGCCAATCTCCTTCATCTTTTTAATAATATTTAATGATACCAACGTGAACAGGCCGGTTGCAGAAAGGAGGAGCGCAACAATACCAAGAAACACAAACATCTTGACGATATTGTTGTTCACAGTATTCGCTTCCACCATTTCCTCATCCATAAAACGACCATTGTAGAGCCTGTTGGGGAATAGTTCCTTCCATTTGCTCTCCATAAACTTATTGACAGAAAGAAGTTTGTCTGCGGGGGCGGTCACGAGGATATGACTCACTTTATCCTTTGGGCCATACCGAAGCATAACAGGCTCCATTGGTTCCCACAACCCGCGGTTATAGATGTCTTTAACAACTCCGACGATATAGTATTTAACCGTATCCATCCACAGAATCTCCTTGCCAATCGGATCCGCAATTCCCAATTTCTTCGCAAGTCCCTCGGTGACGATAACAGACTCCTTGCGATCTGTTTCGGAATCCTTTTCAAAGTCCCTCCCCGCTTTCAAAGTAAGGCCTACTGTTTTGATGTAATTGTCACCGACATCAAGAATGTCAGCTTCAATTTCGCGCGAATCGTGTTTAATTGGATCATTTATCGCAGACGAATACAAGTGGTGTTGTGAAGGCGCGATGGATATAATGTCTGAATTTTCGAGCAATGCGTTACGGTAAGTCTCGTATTCAGAACGGTTGTTCACGTACGTAAAGACAAGTCCTTTTTGGTCAAATCCTAAATCAACCGACTTTTGAAACTCCGCATTGTCAGTAAAAGCAATGCTGCAAACAATTCCACTCAATGAAATAACGAACTGCATTAGCAGCAGGAAGAGCATAAAGAAATTGGCGCCGCCAAATTTCTGTGTCCCTTTCAAAATCGTCGTAGGCTGAAACTTGCTGATGTAAAATGAAGGGTATCCGCCGGCGAGCAGACTTGTAAACAGCAATGTTCCAATGATAAACACGAGGAAATTAGGGCTATCAGAATAATGCGAGATGATCTTGATATTTGCCCACATTGCATTGAAGGCAGGTAGCAATGCATACTCGGCTAACAAAACACCGACTACGAGCGCGCAAAGACAAATAAAAGTCGTTTCTCCGATGAACTGAAAGATGAGGTGCTTTCGCGTGCTCCCCAATACTTTTCGAATACCGATTTCTTTGAGGCGCCGGGAAGAGATTGCCAGCGCGGTGTTTGTTAAGTTGAAGCACGCAATCAGCAGAACGAGGATACCCATCATACCAATCCCGATAACGGCAGCCAGGGGAGACCCATCGTTGGTCCAGGTCCCGGGCTTCTCACTGTATCCATCGCGCACTCCCATTCCTTCGAATGATTCCAGGGCAAACGAGCGAATTATGAAATCTTCGCGGATCCTGTTATTATTTTCAGCGTACGGTGCGATTTGTGATTCTATCGCAGGCACCCGCGTCGCATCATTAACCTGAACAAATAATGTTTGACGGAAATACCACGAATTCTCGTTAAAGGCCGGATCAGTGCTGTTGCTAAATGCGTTGTCGAAGTGCGCAAATGCGTCTGCTGTAAAACTTGAATTCCTGGGCTGCCTTTTAAAAACTCCCGCCACCACATACTCTCTTCGCTTTCCGCTGTCGAGCATTTCAGTAAACGGCTTTCCCAAGGCCTTTGCGTCGCCAAAATACTTCTTTGCCATCTCGTCGCTGATACAAATCTGGCTATGATCACTAAGGCTACCGTTGCCCTCCAGAAATTCATAGGTAAAGACTTGGAAGAACGCCGGATCGACATAGTTTACATTCGTGCGGAACAACTCATCTCCCAAACGGAAGTTTGAATTGCCACGCAGATAGCGAACTACCGCTGCTACGTCACTTACATTCTGCCGAACGACATTTCCAAGTGCGATCGGGACCACGCCGAAGGACGTGATTTGATTTTGAAATTCCCTGTTCGAATTGATGCGATAAATCGTTTTTGCATTGAGATGGGTTGAGTCAAAAGTGACATTGTAGTCATAGTTGAAATATCCCACAATGCAACATGCAATAGCAATACCAAGGCCTGAGATATTGATGAGAATAAACAGTTTATTCTTCATCAGGCTTCGCAATGTGATCAGCAGGTAGTTTTTTACCATAGGTCTTAGGTTAGGTCGTTCGTCTTTAACAAAAGACGACCTGGCAGGCAATTAGTTGCATTCAAAAGAAAGGATCATTACCCCGGCCAAATGCCAAGAATAATGCCAGCAGCTTTTAGGGCAGTTTTTGAAGCGATTTTCGTTTAAGATGTTCACAATTGTACACGCTTGTGTACGAAATAAGAGTGTGCAGTGAGGGTGGCTCGTAAGTTGACAACATGCCAAAAAAAGAATACGGTGTTCACCGGAAGGCACAAACCAATGCAAGCCTATCAAAACAAAACCCAGACCGTCAAACTTCCGGAGAAGATCAACAATCTGGGTTTCATTCTAACCTAAACCTAAACTATGAAGAACGAATCAAGGCGTTGCACCTTGAAATCTTACTCACGCTGAAGAAATTCCTTCAAATGCCCTAACAGCGTTCTATTAGGACTATACGTGAAAATGCTCTTTGATATTTTCTGTGACCACCTTACCGTCAAACAGGTTGACAATGCGGTGTGCGTAGTTTGCGTCATACGGTGAGTGCGTCACCATTACGATCGTAGTTCCCTCCTCGTTCAACTGAGAAAGAAGCTTCATCACCTCTTCTCCATTAGCGGAGTCCAGGTTACCAGTGGGCTCGTCAGCGAGGATTACCTTTGGTTTCGCAACGATTGCGCGGGAGATCGCTACGCGCTGCTGTTGACCACCAGAAAGTTGCTGAGGGAAGTGATTTCTTCTATGCATGATGTTCATGCGCTCAAGAACTTCCTCCACGCGCTGCTTTCTTTCGCTGGAAGGTACTTTCATATAAAGCAACGGAAGTTCAACATTTTCAAAAACCGTCAATTCATCTATAAGGTTAAAGCTCTGGAATACGAAGCCGATCGAACCTTTCCGCAATTGCGCACGCTGGCGCTCACTGTACTTGGCCACTTCGTGCTCACCAAAATGGTATTCACCACTTGTGGGATTGTCCAACAATCCCAGGATATTCAGCAAGGTAGATTTACCACATCCTGAAGGTCCCATAATCGCTACAAACTCACCATCCTTTATCTCCAGGTTGATGCTGTTGAGCGCTGTCGTTTCCACTTCTTCAGTAGTGTAGACTTTTTCCAGATTCTTAAGTGTTATCATAACATTAAAGCAGTTTAGAGTTAGATGTCGTTGGTTATAAAATAGTTTTCCTGAATACCTGCGTTATTTCAAATAGTTACAGACCATTAGACGCTCGCCTCCTCAAATAGTTGCATTAGTCCAGAATTAAAACTTCGTTGGTACCAAAGTTCTCGTATGACGATGTAATGACTTTATCGCCGGGTTTCAGCCCATCCAGGACCTCAAAATACTCACTTCCCATCTTTCTTCCAAGCTTGATATCACGGCGCACGGCGCGGTTATCACCGTCAAGAATGAATACCCAATTGCCACCCGTATCCTTATAAAATCCGCCCATTGGGAGCAACAATTCTTCGGAAGACTGACCCAGTTCGATCCTCAAACGAAGAGACAATCCGCGACGCAGTCCCTGAGGAGTTTCACCATCAAAGTCCATATCCACTTCAAAGCGACCGTTGGTAATGTTGGGATAAACGTATGTAATCTTCAGGTTGTATGTTTTGCCGGCAAAGTCGGTTGTAGCATGGAGTCCCGGGGAAATTCTAGGCAAATACAATTCATCGATGGGCACGCGAACTTTGTATTGTCCAACAATATCAACCTGACCAAGTCGCTGACCCTGCGTGATGGCCTGGCCGAGTTCCCAATGTGCCATAGAAAGCTGACCGTCGATGGGTGCACGGACGATCATGTTGTCCATAATCGTGCTTACTCCTTCGAGGCTCTTCATCATCCGTTTTTCAGACTGGCTGGTCGCCTCCAGAGATCGAATCCGATCGGCAGAGTCAGCTTTATACAATTCGTAAGTAAATCTTTTTCTTTCAAGATTGTATTTGTAGTTCGCCTCAGTTTGTTCAAACTCCTGTTTCGAAATAAGTTTCTTCTCGAAGAGCTGCTTTTGCCGCTTGTACTGCGGCTCCAAAATTGCGATAGCGTTATCAATCTGAGCGAGCGCGGACTTCTGCTCAAGGTCGTTTCGCATAAGTGTTACGCGCGTCTCCCTCGCACGGTTAATACTTTCATTGAATTGCGCCTCCTGTTGGAGCACCTGAAGCTCCCGATTAAGATTGCTCAGTACGAGGATCTCATCTCCCTTCTTCAGCATCGCACCACTTTCCTTTGATATCTTCTTGATGTTCCCTCCTTCGATTGCATCCAGGAACACCTGGCGGCTTGGCTCTACAATACCTGTTTGTGGAATATACTCTTTGAATTCACCACGCTTTACATCAGAAATAGTGATTTTATCTTTCTCAATTTTCAGCTTTGACCGGCGGTCGGCAAATATGAATTGGTAGGAGACAAAAATTATAAAAACTCCAATTCCTCCGTAGGTGCCGATGCGCTTCAGCGTCCATGTCTTCTTTGCAATCTTCTTATCCATTCTTGAAAGTTTTAAAAATTCAAATCCGGTTTGAGCCACGGAGTTTGACGTCATCCTTTTGCCAACTACCGTGCCAACCCCACCACTACTGCGGCTAACGGTCAAATACGATAGAAAGCCATCTTTTGTTCGATTTCTTCGTTCAATGCTGAACGTCCCTGTCCGGTAATGGACGATAATAGGGTACTAAAACGAGCACAAATGTCCGAAAATGAAGCCGGGAAGCATTTTCTAATATCGGTCCCAACTTTGCCCAAAGACCACCAAGTTCACAAATCACAGAAACAGAATGTCGGATCAAAAACAAGGAAAAATCCTCATCGTCGACGATAACGAAGACCTGCTGAAGGCTGCTAAGATGCACTTGAAGCGGCATTTTTCGCAGGTAGATATCGAAAAAAATCCTGAGGCAATTCCAGCCCTCATGCACAATGAGGACTACGATGTCATCCTCCTCGACATGAACTTCACAAAGGACGTAAGCAGCGGATCTGAAGGTTATTATTGGCTTGAGAAAATCCTCAGCATAGATCCCTCCGCCGTGGTTGTTCTCATCACCGCTTATGGCGATGTACAAATGGCTGTGAAGGCGATCAAAGCCGGAGCAACCGACTTCGTGTTAAAACCGTGGGAGAATGAAAAGTTACTCGCAACCTTGTATTCCTCCATGCGCCTCCGCGAAACGCGTGATGAGGTCAATACACTCAAAATAAAAAATCAGGAAATCAATCAAGCCATTAACGACCGCTATGTTGAGATCATCGGACAAAGTGGCGCGATGCAACGGATATTTCAGACGATCGACCGTGTCGCCCATACGGATGCGAATGTGTTGATCCTTGGGGAGAATGGTACAGGTAAAGAATTGATTGCACGTGCAATTCACCGGCACTCGTCGCGCGGTAATGAGTCATTCGTCAATGTCGACCTGGGATCGATCACCGAAACGCTTTTCGAAAGCGAACTCTTCGGCCATAAAAAAGGATCATTTACAGATGCAAAAGAAGACCGGCCAGGCCGCTTTGAAGTGGCCAATAACGGCACCCTTTTCCTGGACGAGATCGGCAACCTTTCAATGCCCCTGCAAGCAAAGTTGCTCACCGTGATCCAAAACAGGAAGGTCAGCCGTGTCGGCTCAAACAAGGAGACTCCGATCAACATCAGGTTAATCTGTGCAACGAATCTTCCGCTTTACGATATGGTGAAAGAGAATAAGTTCAGACAGGATTTATTGTACAGGATCAATACCATCGAAATTGAAATCCCTTCCTTGCGAGATAGAATGGAAGACATCCCGTTGCTATCGAATCACTTTTTGCGACACTATGCCGAGAAATATCACAAGAATGTCACGAAGATCAGTGATGGTGCTATGACGAGAATGAACAAGCATCCATGGCCAGGAAATATACGGGAGTTGCAGCATTCCATAGAAAGGGCAGTAATCCTCTCCAACAGCTCAGTATTGCAGCCTGAGGATTTCAATTTTAACGCCAGTTCGGGAAAAGAAAATGATCAACCACTGAATCTTGATCAATATAATCTTGATGAAGTAGAAAAATTGTTGATCCGAAAGGTGTTGAAAAAATATAACGGTAACATTACGCAGGCAGCGGCGGAGTTGGGGCTGACGAGATCCTCATTGTACCGGAGATTAGAGAAGCACGGCCTTTAACAAGTTCAAAGCCTGGAATTAATTTCCCTTCCGAAAGCCGGGGTGTTAATACGCGATGCTGGCTTCTGAAGAACGTGCCACGAAATCCCGGCATTACCCCCAGGTCAGATACGATTAGATAACATCACATGAGCGTTTAATGTTAACTTTCAACAACGAACGTTACAACAACTAAACCATTAGCATTTTGGTGAAGGTACTCCGGGATTTCAGGTTTCGTATCGCTTTTCGCGTAGTTCTCATCGGCGCGACTATGGCCCTGTTTGTCTACATGGTCAATCACCCGAACATGATCTTTGCCGCCATTCTTACTGGGATGATCATCGTTGGAGAACTCAGTGAACTGTACCGGTTCACTTCTCAGACAAACCGCAAGTTGACACGGTTCCTGGAATCTGTAAAGTACTCCGATTTCATTTCAGGGTTCACAGCTGACAATAAACTGGGGGCAAGCTTCCGCGACCTCAATGCGGAATTCAATGAAGTGCTGGAGGCGTTTCGCAAAGCACGATCGGAAAAAGAGGAGCACTGGCAATACCTGAATACCGTGGTACAGCAAGTTCGGACGGGTATCCTTTCCTTTGACAACGAAGGCCAGATACAGTTGATCAACGCTAATGCGAAGCGCTTCCTTGGAATTCAAAACATTGAGAACATTGAAGAGCTCAATGCGCGAAATCCCAAGTTGCTTCGGGCGATCAAAGATGTGGAGCCTGGACGAAGCACCTTATACAAGGGGCAGGATTTTCTACTTACGATCCAGTCAACTGAAATGAGAATTCGGGGCAATCCAATGAAGCTGCTCACCCTTCAAAACATTCAAACTGAATTACAACAGCAAGAAATTGAGGCATGGCAAAAGCTCACTCGTGTGTTGCGTCATGAGATCATGAACTCCATCACTCCCATATCGTCTCTCACCTCCACCCTACGCGAGATCCTCGATCATGACATGGTGCAGCGTAACAGCCACTATGAGCTTAAGAGTGAGGGTGCAGAAGATTTGCGTGAAGGTTTGAGCACGATCGAAAATCGTAGTAAAGGGCTGATAAAATTCATCGATGCGTACAGAGAGTACACGTCATTGCCGCAACCCAAACTTAAAACCGTCCGCGTGAAAGAGCTTATCGACAAAGTCGTGCAGCTCATGCGGCCTGATATCAAAAAAACATCCATTGAGTTACGTACATCGTGCGAATCCGAATTTCTGACAATCCAGGCGGATGAAGAGATGATTGAGCAAGTGCTCATCAATCTTATCAAGAATTCCGTGGAGGCATTGAGTGATTTTGAATCCGGTGTAATCGAGATCATTGGCACCTACAGTGGTAACTCCATTGAAATTCAGGTTATCGACAATGGTGCGGGAATTATCAAAGAAGCAATGACACGTGTTTTCGTTCCATTCTTTACAACAAAGAAATCCGGATCAGGAATCGGATTAAGTCTCTCCCGCCAAATCATGCAAATGCATAATGGATCCCTGTCAGTAGAATCGGAGCCTGGAGTCAGGACGGTATTTACGATGAAATTTTGAGGGGCAGGAGTTGAAGTTGAGAAGTTAAGGAGTTAAGGAGTTAAGGAGTTAAGGAGTTAAGGAGTAAAGGAGTTAAGGAGTAAAGGAGTAAAGGAGTTAAGGAGACAAAGAGGAAAAGGGGCAGATCAGGCAAGAAACTCGTCCCATTCTTCTTGTTTCATTCCACTGATGTCGCGAAGGAATAGCGTATAGGAGGGCTTAAATGGCCGGACACGAAGAGACATCTCTGCTTCCTCAGGTGTGTAGTCACCTTTTTTCGTGTTGCACCTTTTACACGCTGTTACCAAATTCAGCCACGAATGGGGACCGCCCCTCGAACTTGGCAAAACATGGTCCAGCGTGAGATCTCTTTTGGCTCCACAATATTGGCATTCGAAATTGTCGCGTTTAAAAATATTCTGGCGGGTCAAATTTACCCCTTTGTACGGGGCATTGACATAGCGATTCAGGCGGATGACTGAAGGCATCGGAAACGTGCGCGTAATACTGTGAATCTTATGTCCGTTTGCCGACCGGATCATTTCGCTTTTATTAAGGTACACCAAAACGAAAGCCCGCTCCACTGAACATACCATCAGTGGACTAAAATCCTGGTTCAACACCAAAACGCGGCTATCCATACTGAAAAGATAAACCCAAAGTTCGGGTTGCGCAAACAAAGCGCACAACCATCGAAATTCTCCCGCGGTAGCTCCTTGGGCCGCCACCAAGCTTCGTGACCCATGGTAACACCAGCTCACAAAGCACCTAAAGACAATTGCCCTGAAAGGCAAAACCAAAAAAACTGGCGAAACAAGGCTTGATAATTCTCTAATTAATCACGCGCCTAATGGAGTGCAACAGATGTGAGTAGACTTTGGTTTCTGGATTCAGAGCACCTTCATCGGTGATCTTGTCGACCCGAACATGGCCGTAGGCATGAATAAGCCTTTCATCATCCAATATGATCCCAACATGGCTTAACTGCCCATCCTTGTCAGTAAAGAATGCAACGTCTCCAACTACTGCCTCTGCATAAGACTTAATCTTTTTTCCCTGGGTCGCCTGTTGCTTCACATCTCTTTGCAGAGAATATCCGGCAATACGAAAAACCATTTGTACGAAACCTGGAGCATCAATGCCGAAAGGACTTTTGCCGCCCCATTGATAAGGTGATGAGATATATTTTTTCGCGACACCAATCAAGAATTCGGCGTCGCGCCGTTGACCCAGTGATTTGGATTCTCCATTGAATGCAAACTGTTCTTCAATCTTGAACAGCTCAGAACTGGAAACGGGGACGATGCTACCCATCACAATTGTGAGCGGGCTTTTCTTATACAGAACACTGGACGCAATCTCTGTGGTGATCTTGTAGTCAGTTTGGTTTATCTGATCAAAATACTCTTTTGAAATCTCATGATGCTGGTGGGCATCGAGCCACCCTTCCGTCCCGTCTGAATGGATTCTGATTCGCGCCCAGTTCTTGTCATCGGAAAAATTCAATATTTCATAGTGGTCGCCGAAAAGCAACTGTGTCCGCTGCTCTGCCTTGTGTTTTCCTTCGCTGCGCACAGGCACAACAGCCAACCGGCAAACCCCATATCCAACTGGTTCCATCAAATTTGATTAGTCTAAAATTTAGTACGTGCGAGTTCCCGCTTGATATCCCGCTCTTTTATACTCTCGCGTTTATCATGCCGCTTCTTTCCCCGCCCAACCGCAATCTCCAGCTTGGCATAGCCGCGGTCATTGATGAACAACCGCGTCGGGACGACTGTCAGTCCTTTCTCTTCAACCTGAGCCCTCAGTTTTCTAATCTCAGTTCTTTTCAGCAACAACTTTCTGTCACGTGCGGCCTCATGATTATAATGAGTGCCCTGCGAAAAGGGGCTGATATTGACACCTTTCACGAATGCCTCGTCATTTGAAAAATATACGTATCCGTCCTGAAGATTAACCTTTCCCTCACGTATCGACTTGATTTCAGTTCCTTTTAACGCGATTCCTGATACGTATTTATCGAGCAGCTCGTATTGAAACGACGCCTGCTTGTTTTTAATATTGATATTGTCTGAAAATCGCGTACCAGCCATTTCTTACTACGTGCTCTACCCACAAAATTATTAATTATCGCGATTCCGGTTTAGCAAAAATTTCTTTCAAGCGGGTTTTCTTTAGCATCTTCTGCCCCGTTCTTCCGATGGCGATCAGCCTGTCACCCACCCTGGCTTCAATGGAACATACGAATTCACGGCTTTCCGCATCTTCAACGGTCGCAGTGATAACCATCTCCTCTCCCACAAACGCAGGTCCCTTATGATCTATCATGAGCGAAGTCCCTACACCCTCCTCATCCGATTCTTTCATCTCAAGAAAAAAAAGTCTAGAAGACCACTCGAAATCACGCGCCAGGGCGAACGTCGAGCAGACGTTATGTAGTAATTCACCATTGAAAATTGCCTGATCTTCCGGCAAGACTTTTCTCCGGAAAATCTTCTGATCTCCCTTATGGAAAATATTCTTCATCAAATCTGATGTTCAAAGTTCAGGTTAGGAATTGGCACCTCGTTCATCGGAGAAAACTCCCCCCTCATGTATTTGAAATGGGCAGCCATTGCAATCATGCCAGCGTTGTCCGTGCAGTATTGAAACTCCGGTATGAATACGTTCCATCCTCTCTTTGCCCCTGTCGCTTGGAGCGCCTGCCGCAATCCCGAGTTGGCTGACACTCCGCCAGCGAGGCCGACTGATGTAATTCCAGTTTCGCGACTCGCCTTCTCCAGTCTTTTCATCAGCATGTTCACAATCTTTGCCTGAATGCTTGCGCAAATGTCGTTGAGATTTTTATCAACAAAGGACGGATCAGCGATTTTACCATCCCGTATGAAATAAAGAAATGCCGTCTTCAAGCCACTGAATGAAAAGTCGAGGCCGGGCATGTCTGTATCAGGAAATCTAAATCTATCAGGATTCCCTTCGCTTGCATGCTTGTCTATCAACGGCCCGCCAGGATAAGGAAGTCCCAATATTTTTGCTGCTTTATCAAACGCCTCACCCGCAGCGTCATCTTGCGTTTGCCCGATGACTTCCATGTCGAGGTGATTCCTTACAACAACAAGCTGTGTATGACCGCCACTTACTGTAAGGCACAGAAAAGGAAACGCGGGTTTCGGATCAGCAATAAAATGAGCAAGGATATGCGCCTGCATGTGATCCACTCCAATCAGCGGTTTATCCCATGCGAGCGACAGCCCCTTTGCAAACGACATACCCACAAGAAGTGCCCCCATCAGTCCCGGGCCTCTTGTACACGCAACCGCATCGATGTCTGCTTTAGTTAGTCCTGCCATCGTAATTGCTTCGTCGACGACGCCTACAACGACTTGTTGATGAGCACGTGAGGCCAGCTCGGGTACGACCCCTCCGTATTTGCCATGAACGCTTTGCGACGCTACAATATTATTGAGTAATTTGCCGTTGCTAATGACTGACGCAGAAGTCTCGTCACACGATGACTCAATGGCAAGAATAGTTGGCCGCATTTTCAGCTGATGAAGTGGCAAGTTATTAAAATTCGGATTCTGCAATGGCTGAAGAAAATCGTCTTCTACGGTCTATTTATCACGCTGGTTCTTTTCATCGTCGCCTTCAGTCTGCTTCAGATCCCATCAATCCAAAAAAGTTTAGTGAGTCGGGCGACGCGCGGATTTTCGCAAGTATCAGGATTCAATATTGAATTCGATCAATTCTACCTGCTTTGGTACGATCGCCTCGAGATCCGCGGACTGACGGTAACGGATCCTATGGACAATACCATGATAGAAGCCGGCAATTTATTTATCAATTTCAGCCTAAGCAGTCTTTATCAACATAAGGACATATTCATAGATGCGTTATCACTTCAGGGAGGTGCCGTTAACCTTGTATCAATTCCGGCATCGGATACCGCCAGAGATCTTAACATCAATATTTTCATTGCCGAGATTGGAAAACAGTTTGGTGGCAGCGGCGGTGGCGGCAGGAGCCCAAAGATCAATATAGGGGAAGTCCTTGTACAGCAATCCCAATTCTCTTACGACCTGACAGGCCGCGACTCATTGTCCGGATTCGATTACCATCATTTCCGCGTGGCCCTGGACGAAGGAAACCTGAACAACTTCAAAGTAATCGGCGACACGATTGAGTTCAATCTCGAATCGATGCAGGCGAAGGACATGAAGACAAAACTCACCATTAAAGAGATGAGTACATTCTTTCGTATCAGTCAGGCATCAATGGAGTTTCTGGGGTTGAATTTGAAATGCAATGATAATATCATCTCCGACACGATCATTTTCAAATTTAATGGTCAGGGGGAGCTAAGTGACTTCAATACAAAAGTCAACATCGACGCGCGATTCAAGAACACGAAGCTTTATCCACAAGACTTGTCGTTGTTCACGACCGGCCTCGAAAAATTAAAGGAACCGATACTCCTCAATGGCAGGGTGAGAGGTAAAGTGAATAATTTTATTTTCAACCCGATGCGTGTGACGATCGGTGCATCTACACTGGTCGGCAGTCTCGAAATGGACGGACTTCCTGCGATCCGCGAGACGTTCATCAATGCGAGATTACAGCCATCAAAGATCTACTCGAAAGATATTGCATTCGTGCTACCAGCGAACGCTATTACCCTTCTCGGCCAACTTCGGGAAATCGATCTCAAGGGAAATTTTCTCGGATTCATTAATGACTTTGTCGCTGATGGTGACATTATCACCAAATTCGGGCATATCAAATCCGACATTAACTATAAGATATCAGAATCAAACATCGGCGAGTCTTCGTACAGTGGGAAACTTGAGCTGACTGACTTCGATCTTGGCCGTTTCCTGAATGATACCGCGAGGATTCAGAAAGTTACGCTCAACGGACGCATTAATGGGAAAGGATTCACGCGTGAAACAGCAGACTTTACACTCGTCGGCGAAATACAGTCAATTGGACTTCGGGGCTACAACTATGTGAACATCACTTCCAATGCGAGATTGGCGCGTCAATTTTTTAGCGGTGATTTGAAAATAGACGATCCGAACTTACAGCTTTCAATGAAAGGTTCAATCGATCTCCGCCCAGGCAAAGACCTAATCAATGTAAAGGCGCGTATCGATACAGCTTTACTTCACAAGCTGAAGCTGACGCAAAATGAGTTTTATATCCAGTCGTCGATCGATGTCGATAGCCGCGGACTGTCGTTGGATTCAATTGTGGGGACTGCACTCTTCACAGACACACGATTTCGCTACAAAGATGAGGCGATTAACGTCGATTCCGTGCGATTAATTTCAGAAAATAAAAACAACGTCCGTAAACTTATACTACGAAGTTCGGCGGCAGACCTCGTTCTTGCAGGCGACTATTACTATTCATTTCTCTTCAATGACATTGAACAGCTTGTACGAGAATTCACCCTCAATATTCGCAACAACCAGGAGGAGATCAGACAATATTATTCCTCAAAGAGAAAAGGCATTCACACCTATAAAGCAGCGTTCGAGGCCACCATCCATGATGTAAATCCCATACTGCATACTTTCGACATTGACATGGATCTGTCGAAAGAAACGCGAATACAGGGCGAGTTTGCCAACAGCATCACTTCTAATCTGCATTTCTTTACCAATCCCGATTCGGTTGCGTTGAACGGCCAGTTGTTTATCGGAAATGAGATTGAGTTCAACGGCTCAAAGGTGCGTGACAGTACCCAATCGTTGGTTCAGGTGACAGTCAATTCAAAACGTCAGGTTTTGAATAAAACAGTATCTACCAAAGACCTTTTCCTCGAAGGCATATGGAACAAAGATCACGTAGATCTCAGTTTTGACCTGAACCAGGAAGGTTACGATAATTCTCTGCGGCTCCGCTCTGAGATTGACTTTTTAACAGATAGCACGAAGATCAAGATCCTGCCTTCCCATGTGAAGCTGCTCGGCAACATGTGGGAGATTAACGAATCGAACTATACACTCGTCAAAGGTCCGGAATGGAACATCCATCATCTTGGAATTTCTTATTTGGATCAATCCGTTCGAATTAATGGAGCCATCTCACGCGATCCAAATCCAAGCCTGAATGTCGACATTAAGAATTTCGACGTTTCCCTGTTGAATATTTTCTTCACGGAAAAATTCCAGGGAAAATTAAATGCCCAGGTAAAGCAGCGGGATCTTTACGACAAAGTTTTTGTAGAGAATGTTTTCGACATCGATTCATTGGTTGTGAACGATTTTTTTGTCGGCGAAATAAGAGGGAACAACATACGCGATACCGACAGTGATCACATAAACATCGACTTGACAATCGACCGTCTGAAAAACCGGATCGTTGACATCAAGGGATACTTCGATCCAAAAGATCAGCTGAATCCGTTACACACGAAGGCCATTCTTGAAAAGGCGAACCTCAGACTTCTTGAACCCGTGGTACGCGACATTTTCTCGCGGCTTGACGGAACAGTTACAGGCGTTTACAATGTAGAAGGGACCTTTGCGAAGCCAAATATCAGTGGCGAGGCACGAATCGAAAACGGGCAGGTAATGATTAACTATCTGAAAACCCTTTATAAAGTTACCGGACGCGTGGGCATCACGCATGACCAGATCCAATTCACCGATTTTGAATTGATTGACGCTTTCAAGAACAAAGGAAAACTGAGTGGTTACATCGCCCACCGGAGTTTTTCAAAAATGCGGGTGAACCTTGATGCATCTTTCACCAATTTTCACCTTCTGAACACAATTGCAAAAGATAATAGCCTTTTTTATGGACAGGCCTTCGGAACGGGAAATTTGAATATCCTTGGTCCAATTTCCAACTTGAAAATATCGTCCACAGTAACCACCAATAAGAATACAAGAATCTCCATACCAGTTTCGGGTACCGCCACTCAGGAGAAGAAAGAATTTATCCAATTCGCAAGTTTTACAGACAGCATCAAGAAAAAGAAAGACGTCAAACCTAAATCCGTAAAGCGTGAGTTGTCTGGTATAACATTGGATTTTGATATCGACGTTACGCCAGATGCATACACAGAGATCATCTTTGATATCAAGTCCGGAGATATTATACGCGGGCGCGGTCGTGGCGACATAAAATTGCAAATCGATACAAAAGGTGAATTCAATATGTTCGGACTCGTCGATTTCACAGAAGGCGCGTACAATTTCACTTTGTATGATATCATTAATAAGGAATTCAGTATTAAGCCCGGAAGCCGCATTACCTGGTTTGGTGACCCCTACGAGGGAAACCTCAATATTACAGCGAGCTACCGCCAGCTCACGTCATTCACTCCGATTCTGCAGGATCAGTCCGTCGCCAATGATCCTAATCTCAGAAGAAAATATCCTGTGGAGGTTATTCTCAAGCTCGACGGACCGATGCTTTCTCCACAAATCAATTTTGATATCGATGCCAAGGATCTCCCGAATTCAGTTCCAGTAGAAGGTGGTAAGGCGCCGGTACAGCTTCGTCTTCAATTCAATGCCTTTAAGGCCAAGCTCGACGAACAGGAAATGAAGCGCCAGGTATTTAGTCTTATTATCCTTCGTAGGTTCTCACCTCCGGATGCATTTGAAACAAGTGGATCTTTATATAACAGCGTGAGCGAGTTGCTTTCAAATCAATTGAGTTATTGGCTAAGTCAGGTGGACCAGAATCTCGAAATCGACCTCGACCTGGGCACATTGGATCAGGAAGCATTCAATACGTTCCAACTTCGCCTCTCCTATTCCTTTCTTGGTGGGCGACTGCGCGTAACGCGTGATGGTAGTTTTGGTAATCAACAAAACAAAAACGAAGTGGCTACCATTGCCGGCGACTGGACCGTTGATTACCTTCTCACGCCTGACGGAAAATTCAAAGTGAAGATGTACAGTCGTTCGACCATCAACCAGTTGCAAAGCACTTTCAACCAAACGACAGCGATCACTACCGGAGCGAGCTTTATCTACACACAGAATTTTAATGAGTTCAAAGATCTCCTGCGGTCAGCCCGGGATCGCCGACGTAAAGAACTCGAAGAGAATCCTCAACTAGAAGAAAGTGACCAGGATGAGCCTAAGGCGAATCATTGATGTCATTGCGAATTCAGGTGAAACGCCACGCAGTAAGCGGGTGCGTCTCGTGCTATTGTTTTCACTTGGCATTTACCTGGCGCTTATGCTGGTGCTTGGGTACGCCTGGTACTCGGATCAATGGGCCTCCAACGGCTTTCACTTTTTCAACGACTGGCCGGAGTGGAAACAGCTCGACAAGTTTGCTCACTTTTTCTGGACGTTTCAGGTAAGTGGCGTGGCTTCCCGCCTGCTGTTGTGGGCAGATGTCGGGGCGCGCCGGGCGGCGATGGGCGGCGCTGTCATGGGTTTCTTGTTCGTTTCATGCGTGGAGATACCCGATGGTTTTTCCGAAGATTATGGCGCATCACTTTTTGACATTATGGCCAATGCGTTAGGCTGCCTGGCCTTTCTTGGTCAAAACCTTTTGTGGCAGCGGATACTTATTTGGCCAAAATTCTCTTTTCATCAGACCATTTTTGCGCCATTGAGACCGAATGTACTTGGCGACGGATTACTCGAAGAGATTCTGAAAGATTACAACGGACAAACATTCTGGTACAGTTTGCAGCTTTCGAAGCTTCCACTTCCTCGTTGGCTTACACTCGCAGTCGGCGTCGGTGCAGACGGGATGATATACGGAAGAGATGCGGAAAACATCGCTGCAAATTTTTCTCCTACCAGAAAGTACTACTTGTCTTTAGATCTCAACATCAGCCACATGAAAACCACTTCCCGTGCGCTCAATTCTTTTCTTTATGTTTTCAATATTATAAAGTTTCCGGCACCGGCAATCGAAATATCCCCTTCGGGAATACGGTTCCATCCGTTGTACTTTTAGCTTCTTGTCCGGTATCGCTATAATTACTTAACTTCAAGAATCCTAACGCAAATATTCTATGGACTTCTCCGGCTTCATGAAGAAATATGCTGATCAGATTAACGGTCAGTTTATTGAATACAGCAAAACACTTTCCGTCGTGATCATACCTGTTTCAGGAAATCGTTTTCAAACCGTGATGGGAAACATTAAGCAAAGCACGCTGTATAACCGGAAGGTGATTACATTCACATCGAAAGTATGTCCAGTAAGCGACTCGATCGATTTCCGAATGCTCTTGGAGCAAACTTCTTTCTTCAATTATTGCCGGTTCGTAATTAATGAGAACTACCTCCAGGTTGAGGCTGTGTCTTCACTCGAAGGCGTTTCCGAAGACGACATCAAAGAGATGTTGCAGGAGGTGGCGAATCTCGCGGACCAGTATGAGATGAAGCTAACCGGGGCCGACATACACTAACGGTTCAAAGTTCAAGGTTCAGGCCATTTGACTATCTTTGCATTGCAAGCGGCCTTATCGTCCCCGATGTATCGGGGGAGGAAAGTCCGGGCAACATAGAGCATCGTACTTCCTAACAGGAAGGACCCTGAAGCGACTAAGTCTGCTTTAGGGGACAGAGAGTGCCACAGAAAACAGACTACCCCTGCAGTACATTTGCGTGACTACAGGGGAAAAGGTGAAAAGGTGGGGTAAGAGCTCACCGCTCCGATGGTGACATCGGGGGCATGGTAAACCTTACGAGTTGAAAGGCCAAATAAGCCCCGACAAAAAAGAACTGCTCGTTCTTATCCGTCGGATATCGGGGCGGGTAGGCTGATTGAGTCCGTTAGTGATAACGTGACCAGACAAATGATAGGGACCTTGAAGTGACGCAAGTCTACTTCAGCGGTACAGAACCCGGCTTACAGGGCTTGCATTTTTAACATGGAACCTGCTGCGTGAAAGCGCGGCAGGTTTCGCTATTTTTGTCCATGCCCAAGATCCTGATTATAGAAGACGAGGCGAGTATTCGCGCCGTATTGAAGGAAATCCTCCTTGACCAGAAAGATTTGAAGATCGAAGTAGAGGAAGCTAAAGACGGCGCCGACGGTTTGGCCATGCTCGAGTCAAACTCATTCGATTTGGCTTTCTGCGATATCAAGATGCCGAAGATGGACGGAATGGAGGTACTGATGAAAGCAAAGGAAAGGAACATTCATACCTCCTTTATCATGATATCAGCGCACGGGACTACCGAGATGGCCGTCGACGCGATAAAAATTGGCGCATACGACTTCATGCAGAAGCCACCCGATCTCAATCGCTTGTTGGTGACCGTGAGAAACGCTCTCGACAGAAATTCGCTTGTTAAGGAAACCAAATCGCTTCGAAAGAAAGTATCGCGGAAGTATGAAATGATTGGCAACTCACCGGCATTGGTTCAAGTGCGTGAGATGATTGAAAAGGTTGCTCCTACGGAAGCGCGTGTGCTGATCACTGGTCCCAATGGAAGCGGCAAAGAACTCGTAGCCCGGGCCATTCACGAAAAAAGCAACAATAGTGAAGGACCTTTCGTCGAGGTCAATTGCGCCGCCATTCCCAGTGAACTTATCGAGAGTGAACTTTTTGGGCATGAAAAAGGATCGTTTACATCTGCGATAAAACAACGTATTGGAAAATTTGAACAAGCCGAAGGCGGAACCCTTTTTCTTGACGAGATCGGTGACATGAGCCTGGCAGCCCAGGCGAAGGTATTACGCGCGCTCCAGGAGCATAAGATTACGCGGGTTGGAGGCGATAAAGACATAACAGTGAGTGTACGGGTGGTCGCCGCTACGAACAAGAATTTAAAAAAGGAAATTGCCGAAGGCAGATTTCGAGAAGACCTCTATCATCGTCTCGGTGTGATCCTGATCGATGTTCCTCCCCTTGCCGATCGCAAGGAAGACATCGGTGTCCTCACAGATAAATTCCTGAAGGACATCTCTGATGAATACGGTTCGAAGAAAAAAGCAATCGACGCGAAGGCGTTGAAATTACTCGAAGCTCACCCGTGGGCGGGAAACATCAGGGAGCTGAGAAACGTGATTGAAAGATTGGTGATCATGGCAGGCGATACGATACAGCCTGACGACGTAAAGAAATACCTGTAAGAAATTCAATAACCCGCAAAGCCGATCCGAAGACCGAAAATTGCCCGGGATTAATTAGATCTTATTGTCAGTCTTCTTGATCTCCTTCTTGCTATAGGTAGGGCAAGTGTATTGGCTGCACGAAGCAAGGAATCCAAGAAGCGCGATGACTGCTAAAACTCTTTTCATAGCTTATAGGGTTTATGGAATACCAAAATTAAGAATACAGCCCTTTTAAACAAATTGGACGTAAGTTTTTGTCATTTTGGCGAGAAAAATGTCAATCCGCCATCAAATTACATCCCCTAAGATCGCTGTTATCCATACGCCCAAGTACCTCAAAGTGACCACTCTGGTCCATCCGTCCTAAATCCTGGGTTTCAATAAACGCGCAGGAATGAAAATTTGCGAGGTCTATGACATTAACGATGCCCGCAGACCGACTTTCGGCCTCAAAAGGGTCATTTAGCTCCCGCAGAACGATTTTCATTGACGGGGGACACAAATACTTCCCATCTCCTCCAGAATAGGCCTGTGACAGCAATTCGGTCATTCCGTATTCAGAATACACTGATTCAACATTCAAGTTTTGCCGCAGAATTGTGTGAAGCTCCTCGCGGGTGATTTCCTGCCTTCTCCCCTTCATTCCTCCCGTTTCCATCACCATGCAATGTGAAAGATCCACCTTGAAATCCTCCGCCAGGTCCAGTAGAGCAAAAGAGACTCCCAGCAATAACACCTTACGGTCCCCTTTCAATTTTTCCAATCTCCTGATCAATGCGTCATGATTGCGCAGGTAAAACCCCGACGCTTCGGAATTACTTTTTTTGATAAAATGATTTGCCATCGCAACAAGTGAAGAGCCGGTTCTTTCGAGGTACGATGGCAGAAGGCATAACACGTGAAACTCACCCAGGCTTCCGAATCGATCCTCGAAAATCCTCTGGCTGTGACGAAGATAAAAGGACAGCGAAGGCACCTCGTGCCGACTTACCTCTGAGCCTGTGGTTCCGCTGCTGGTAAACACTACCTCCGGATTCCATTCGCCGCTTTTGATCGCGTGTGATTTGAAAAACGAGATGGGGAGGAACGGAATGTTATATACACTGGAGACATCGTCCGGCCTTACCCCCAAGTGAGTGAGGTATCGGGCATAAACTGGATTCGCCTCAGCTTGAAATTGGAACAGTTTTAGGGCAATTTTTTCGAACAAACTGTCGTTAATCGGATATAAATCCCCGGCAAAGCTTTCAAAAGTCTGCAAGCGTTTACAATTTTACAGGTTGGTAAATGTAGAATAAATGAAGCGGTTAGGAAATTGGGTAATGGCAGGTTTGGTCGTGGGATTGCTTCTCGCTTCTTGTTTTGATCCTCCCCAATATTCTCCGATTCCCGTCATTGAATTCGACAACATTGTTTTCAAAGATTTAGCTGACCCGTCGGCGTCAGATTCTCTCATTGTTACGATTCGCTTCAAAGACGGAGATGGAAATCTGGGTCTGGATCCCAATGAACTCGGCTGCTACCAGGTCGGCGGTCAAAACATTTGCTACAACGACAAGTTCTATTACAAGCTTTCTGACGGTAGTTACATTACTTACAAGCATTATCGTCAGAATCATGCTTCCGGGAAAAATGACACGCTGCCACCATTTGTGAAGCCCGCGAATTGCCTTAAGTGGGACGTGAATTCAAAGGTTACCGGGAAACTGGACACATTTTATGTTCAACAAAACCGAAACTATTACAACATCTTCATTGAGTACTGGATCAAGAACGATTTTCCTGCAGGCACTTACACGCAATACAAAATCGAGGAGCAATTTGGATATCCACAATGCGCGAACTCTTTCAACGGCAGGTTCCCAATCCTTTCAAAAGACATGAGTCAAAAAACACCATTGGATGGAACTATTCGATATGCCATGCAATCTGTAGCGTTCAATTTGTTATTCAGCATTAAGACCCTGAATCTTAAAATCACCATCCAGGACAGGCTGCTCAACAGGAGCAATACAGTTGAGACCGGTGATTTCGATCTAACCAAGATCAGGAAAAGCGGCTAGCTAATTCTTCAGTACAACGCCGGATAATTGCCCGGGTCCGTTTCACGCATCAGTTCGTAAACCTTGTCGACGACGTCTTCTACGTTTGGCTTAGAAAAATAATCGCCATCACTTCCATATGCAGGTCGATGCTCGGTGCCTGTAATCGTCAAGGGTGCACAATCGAGGTATTTGAATCCCCCTTGTTCCTCAAGAACTTTTTGCATCATAAATGAAGTAGCACCGCCTGGTACGTCTTCGTCAGCGAACACGACACGGTTCGTCTTTTTCACCGACTCCAGGATCATATGATGAATGTCAAAAGGAAGCAGGGTCTGCACATCGATCACCTCACAAGAAACATTCATTTTCTCCAGCTCATGTGCGGCCTCCATTACGACGCGACACATCGAGCCGTAAGTAACGATAGTTAGATCATCGCCTTGCCTTAGCACCTCAGGTACCCCAAGTGGTACGGTGAATTCGCCAATATTGTCTGGCAACTTCTCCTTCATGCGGTAGCCGTTCAGACATTCGATAAGAAGCGCGGGATCATCGGATTTTAGCATGGTGTTGTAAAAACCAGCCGCCTGTGTCATGTCCCTTGGAACGAGAACATAAATTCCACGGATACTGCCCAGCACCATAGAGATCGGGGATCCTGCATGCCACACTCCCTCCAGTCTGTGACCACGTGTACGAATAATGAGCGGCGCCTTCTGGCCACCTTTCGTTCTGTATTGCAGGCAAGCCAGGTCATCAGACATAATCTGGATGGCATACAGCAGGTAATCGAGGTATTGTATCTCTGCAATCGGCCTCAGACCGCGCAATGCCAAGCCAATGCCTTGACCCAAAATCGTACATTCACGAATACCTGTGTCTGTCACACGCAGTTCGCCAAATTTTTCCTGGAGTCCCGCAAAGCCCTGGTTCACGTCACCAATCTTTCCCACATCCTCACCGAAAGCAAGAACACGTGGGTCTCGTTCAAGCGCCGCGCGGAAACATGCCTGCAGGATTTCACGGCCATCGATTAGCGGAGCGTTTTCCGAGTACTCTGCCTTCGTCTCAGGCACTTTTAGTGCAGACCATTCAGATTCACTGTACAAATGGGAACTGAAACGCTCAAGGTTTTCCTGCGAAGTTCGTCCGACCCATTGGATGATCTTATCGCGCGCATCAGAAGTGTAATTTCTAAGCGGTCGTAGCGCTTTCTTAGCAGCACGAACTGCTTCCAGGCGCGTCGGATTTATCGTCTTTTCAAGTTCATGCTTGATCTCCTCAATAGAAGGTTCCAATGAAGCTGCTTCATTCAGGTATCCAATCAATTCCTGTTGATCCTTTTGAATACCTTTTGTAAAGGCTTTCCATGCTGCTTCCTTCTCCGCGCGCGCGAACGTCTTTGCTTCTTTTTCTATTTCGTTGAGCTCGTCAGCAGTGCTTATGTCATTTGCAATAATCCACTCACGCATCTTTCTGAGACAGTCATGCTCGACCTCCCACTTAAGCCGCTCCTTAGACTTGTATCGCTCATGGGATCCGGATGTAGAATGACCCTGCGGCTGCGTCATCTCCGTCACATGTACCACGACGGGCACATGTTCTTCGCGGCAAACTTTTTCCGCGGCTTCAAATGTTTTGATTAACGCCTCATAATCCCAGCCATTCACTTTGAATAGCTCAAAACCTTTTTCTCCAGGCTTGCGCTGAAATCCTTCTAGTATTTTTGAAATACTGCCTTTTGTTGTCTGGTATTCCTCCGGAACGGAAATTCCGTAGGCGTCATCCCATACTGCCGTGAGCATAGGTACCTGCAGTACGCCGGCCGCATTGATCGCTTCGAAGAACATCCCTTCAGATGTTGATGCATTTCCAATCGTACCAAATGCGATCTCATCTCCGTTGTGCGATAGATTAGCAAAAGGTTTCAATCCGGGATTGTGCCGGAACAGCTTCGAAGCATAGGCGAGGCCGACAAGCCTCGGCATCTGCGATGCTGTTGGTGAAACATCAGAACTGCTGTTCTTATGCTTGGTCAAATCTTTGAACGCACCGGTTTCATCGAGCATGCGGGTCGCGTAGTGACCGTTCATCAGGCGACCTGCAGAAGCAGGGTCGGCATTGACGTCGGTATGCGCATACAGCTGTGCGAAATATTGCTGAAGGGTCAACTCACCTATTGCAAGCATCAGTGTTTGATCGCGATAGTATCCTGCTCGGAAGTCGCCATCCCGGAAAACCTTGGCCATCCCATGAAGACTTCCTTACGACCAATGAGACTGGCTTCGCGACTGGCCCATCCAAGCCGGTAATCCTTCAAAATAGTGGCGATCTTCTTTTCGGAAAACCTCGACTTAACCGTTTTTGTCTGACTCAAGGGAAATGGGATTCATTCAAAAATAGGTAAATAAAAAAGAGACTTCAACCATCCTTTTGAAGGCCAAATAAAATAAGGATGTCATTAACGACGGCCAAAGAAATTAACCCAATCGCCGCTTTTTACCAAAGGATCGGAACCCGGCGTGTGAAACAAATAAATGCCGACGTTTTCACCCCGTATAACCACCTCATCGTAGTAGTAGCCTTCATTCATTTCCAGCTCATGTATCGATTTTTCGATATCTGCATTCGTTATTCTAAATACCTCCACGGTAATCAGATCGGATTTATCGCGCGTTTTTACCGCGTAGGGAAAATTTTCCAGGGCATACATCCGGTATCCGGCAAGAATTTCCTGGTACAAAAATTCCAGCGACGATTGAAATTCGAGGTAATTGATCATTCCCCGACGGAGTGACCCATAGAATGCATAAGTCGATGCGGAATTCATGTCAAAAGTTAGAAATTTTGGAGTTTCAATCGTGAGCGAATCTTTTACCTTTGCGCCATAATTCGGTGGTTGGTGATGCGGTAATTAATAACGCAGTCATTCTAAACCCTGAACCCCAAACTTTAAACTCTTAATTCTTATGATAATCGGAGTACCCAAGGAAATAAAGAATAACGAAAACCGCGTTGCCCTGACCCCGGCCGGAGCGCAGGAGTTGACAAAAAGAGGTCATACCGTAAATGTGCAGGCAACTGCAGGTGAAGGGAGTGGTTTCACCGACCAGGAGTATGTGAAGGCTGGCGCGAAGATCCAGGCCACAGCGGAAACCATTTTTGGTTCCGCTGAGATGATCATGAAGGTGAAGGAGCCAATTGAACAGGAATATAATCTGATACGCAAAGACCAATTAGTCTTTACGTATTTCCATTTCGCGTCTTATGAGCCGCTGACGCATGCAATGATAAAAACAGGAGCGGTTTGTCTTGCCTATGAAACGGTTGAGAAAGACGGAGGCTTGCCGTTGCTCGTGCCAATGAGTGAGGTTGCGGGACGCATGGCGATACAGGAAGGCGCAAAATATCTTGAGAAGCCACTGAAGGGTCGCGGCATTCTTTTAGGAGGCGTACCTGGTGTGATGCCTGGCAAAGTGCTGATTATCGGAGGCGGTGTTGTGGGTACAAACGCTGCAAAGATGGCGGCCGGTATGGGTGCTGATGTTGTGATCACGGATTTGAACATCAACAGGCTCCGTTACCTTGACGACGTGATGCCGAAAAATGTGCGCACGATGGTGTCGAATGAGTTGGGCTTACGTGAATTGGTTAAGACTCATGATTTGATCGTAGGTGCGGTATTAGTACCCGGTGCAAAAGCTCCTAAACTGATAACCCGCGATATGCTTGCTACAATGAGACCAGGAACCGTTCTCGTTGACGTAGCCGTCGATCAGGGAGGATGCATTGAAACCTGCAAGCCGACCACTCATGAGAATCCGACTTACATTATTGACGATGTAGTGCACTATTGTGTCGCCAACATGCCTGGAGCTGTTCCTTATACTTCTACCCTGGCTCTTACCAATGCAACGTTGCCTTATGCAATAAAACTTGCTGGCAATGGCTGGAAGAAAGCTTGTAAAGAAAATCTTGATCTTCAGAAGGGTCTGAACGTGATTCAGGGAAAAGTCGTGTACAAGGCTGTCGCGGATGCGTTTAACCTCCCCTACACTGACGTGAAGGAATTTCTTGCCTAAGCTGAATTCTATCCTAAAATGATCTGGTTTTCCAGATTGTTTAGCGCGGTTAGATTGAAGAATTTGTATCCAACAAACAATTGGTACAAAATCAAAAAAAACCGCGTCAAATGGGAGTAACAATTCATTTCGAAGGCCGTCTGAAGGCGGCGGGTGACTATGATCTGGTCATTGAAAAAGGAATCGCACTTGCTAAGAAGCTGAACTCGCAAGTTATTCAGTTAGACTGCCCGACTAAAGAACTACACCGGGTTATTGGTGAAAAGGTATTTGAGTATCGCGGGGCGGTGAAAGGAATTCAAATTCAACCCCACGAATTTTCGGACCCACTTGTTCTCGAATTTGATTCTGAGAATTTTATTCAGGAATTCTGCAAAACACAATTTGCCGGTATTGATATACACATTGAGATAGTCAGTTTTCTGAAATCGATTCAACCTCATTTCGAAACACTGAAAGTTACTGACGAAGGCAAACTATGGGAAACGAATGACATTGAAGATCTCGAGGCGAAGTTTGAGAAAAACTTTGCCCTTATTGAAAAGGCCCGACAGGAAAATCCAAAATTGAACGGCCCATATAGACTCGGTGACAGGATTATTGATCTTATGCAGCCGCGTGATTAATATCGTGGGCTAAAATTTGGAATTGAATCCCTTAATGAATCCAGAATTTCGCACGTCCAGGTTGTGTCTGCATAAAGTCGACGTTAGCGACAACACGTTTATTTTCAAGCTGGTTAATTCACCGGGTTGGTTGAAATTCATCGGCAACAGAAACGTGAATTCAAGTGAAGACGCCATTCCATATATAAGAAAAATCCAAAGCACGCCGAATCTGACATACTGGGTAGTCTCAATTACCCAAACAAATGAGGCCATTGGAATCATTTCATTTATTAAGCGTGAATACCTTGACCACCACGACATTGGGTTCGCATTTTTACCCGAATTCAATGGAAAAGGATACGCATACGAAGCTGCACACGCTGTCCGCGAAGAGCTCATCAAAAAGCCAGAGCATAATACTATTCTGGCCGTAACGTTGCCTGAAAACGTTGCTTCCATCAAATTGGTAAAAAAACTGGGGATGCAGTTCGAGAAGGAAATTGAGCTCGGATCTGAAAAACTTCATATCTATTCGACGTAAAGGCAATATCCGGTGTCGATGAACCCGATTGAATACGCCGAGATACGTATCTTCCTACATGAAGAAAATAATTGTATTCATGTTGGGTTTGCTTTCGGCGGTCTATTTGATCAATCCAACTGCCGGCATTTTTGAATTGCTCCCCGACAATCTCCCATTTATCGGAAACGTAGACGAAGGCCTTGCGGCGTTCATTCTCTACAGCTGCATTGAATACTGGCGTGGGCGACCGATCGGAATGTTTAGGGGTTGGTCAAGGTAACGAATTGGTCGGGGGGCGGGTGAAATGACCGAATGATGACACGAGATCAGCAGTTATTTATGAAGACGAACTATTACCTTTAACAAACACCTTATCGAGAGTCATGCCAAAAATCAAGGTCATTGCGTTCGATGCAGATGACACCTTATGGGACAATGAAATTTTCTTTCAGGAAACAGAAAAGAAATTCTTTGAGTTATTGGAAGAGTACCTGCCGCAACACAGCGTTGCCCGGGAGCTTCTTCAAACCGAAGCAAACAACATTTCATTGTACGGATACGGCATCAAATCCTTTATCCTGTCAATGATTGAGACAGCCATCCGGGTATCCGACAGAACGATCGACGTAAGGGTTATTGAAAAAATTATCGCCTACGGGAGGGAATTACTTGACAAACCGATTCAAAAACTTGAAGGCGTGGATGAGGTGCTGTCCTCGCTCAAACCCTCTTACCGTCTTGTCGTGGCGACGAAGGGAGACCTCCTCGACCAGGAACGTAAATTGAAAAAGTCGGGGCTCGAGCACTACTTCCACCATACAGAGATCATGTCAGAAAAGGGTGAGGCTGATTTTAGAAAGCTCATCAGGCACCTCGACGTTCACCCTTCTGAATTCATGATGGTAGGAAACTCCCTTAAATCAGACATCCTTCCTGTGTTGGCGATTGGCGGACATGCCGTTCATGTCCCCTATCATGTTACATGGAGTCATGAGAAAATTGAGAAAAGGGTTGAACACGAGAATTTCCGGGAAGTAAATGCGATAAAAGAAATTCTGCAGCACGTAGGTTGATCTGCCAGACACAACCACGACACATTGATCTTACTTTGGAGATATCGGAAATGATAAGGAGTATAAAAAGCCGTCACGCATTGCCCAATCCGGCTTTGCATCAGTAATGTATCCCTGATACGAAAGCGTATTAAGGATGTAGATGGCGTCTGTCAGTCGGATCTTCGGAAAATTCACAGCAAAAGATGCGGATGTCGCAAAAAAGTTGTTTCCGAATTCTATCCGCTCCCAGATATAAACATCAAATTTCCACTCCCTGAGAAAGTAATTGACGAGTAACCTGTTTGCTAGCGTCGTACTTAGTTCAGGTTTTGTCAGGTTGAAAAATAGTGCCGTATTCTCGACCCTGACCTTTTCATTTGGAGTCCAGGTGGTCACATCAGCAACGAAAAAATCAGAATCGTGATCGCTGAAACCCGTTGTTTGTGAGAATATGTATCCGGCAAATAAACCGGTGTTTACCTTTTTGCTCAGATCGAATTTTTGGAAGACGCCTGGCTGAAAGTAATTCACAATGGAGTGCGGATCGCGCAAGTCCACGGATTTGAAAAGAAAAAATCCTGTCATCCCACGCTGATAGTAAATATTGATGTCGAAATTGATGTTATGATTGATCAACGCTCCCGAAAACGGAAAATGGCCGGCTGAATTGATGCGTGGTGTAATGACAAACGTCTTTACCGGGCGAGTGGAATCTGCGGGATTCATCGCGGAAATCATCGTGGTACAACAAAAAAACAAGGCCGCCAGAAAGTGACGGAATGTGCTACCAGGACAAATCATACAAACCAGGTTTTATAGAAATCTTTTCGGTTGATTTTAGCGCTCCGCTGATGTTATCGTCTACACGGATAAAAATCTTATCTCCCTGTCGTAACACGGTAAGTACAAATTGTTGTTTTGTTTCCAACTCAAGTTCTCTGAGAAAATCATGCAATGAAATCCGATCCGTAAGCAGGTATTTTTGTAACACTGTTATCGATGTGTTAAAATCGAACGTAAAAGTGATCAATCAACCGGAAAGCCTACCTTTGAATTCTAAGGTATTCGGCCCTAACAACCTTCGATTTTATCTTTTATGCTCAAAAAAATTAGCAATCGACAGCCAGACAGTCTCGACTACAACATTTTGCGGGAGCTGATGCAAAACGCGCGTGTTTCGAACACGGAGATCGGCCGAAGGGTCGGCCTGTCAGCGCCTGCCGTAGCAGAACGAATTCAAAAACTTGAAGATCACGGCTATATCAAAGGCCACCATACCGAAGTTGACTTCGAAAAACTTGGTTTGTCTATCCGCGCCTTCCTGACATTCAAAGCGACGTCGATCAAACATGGTGATGCGGTCAAGCTTATGGAACAGCGGCCGGAGGTTATCGAATGGCATTCAGTGACCGGATCATTTTGTATGCTGGTAAAAGTGGCGGTCAGTACCAGCCGTGAGCTCGAGAGATTTATTGAAGACCTTGGAGAAGTAGGTGAAACGACCACGTTCCTTGTCCTTTCAGAAGGAAAGTTCTCGCACAAAAAGAACTTCAACAGTAAACTGGTTCCTTAGGCTCCAAAAATCGCAAAGTCGATAAACTCATTGCGGAATTTTCCCTCGGGATCGTGTTGCTTCAGCAGCTTTCGAAAATGTGACATCTTATCGTATTGTGACGCCAGATAAGACGGAGTCAGCATGAATAATTTACCCCAGTGCGCGCGCACACCAAAAGGCTTCAACTTCTCTTCAATTTTAGGAATCACTTTGCTAACGGCGGGCCAGTCCTGTTTCCAGGTAAAATGAATTGCCATGGAGGGTTGGCGATATGCAGTGCTCATCCAAAGATCATCAGCGTCAATTGTTCTGATTTCAGATATCAGCAGGTTCGGCGTAATCTCGTCCTTCAATTCTTCTACTGCCAATAAGGCCTCGTAAGCGCGTGTTCGAGGAACAAAATATTCAGATTGCAATTCGACTCCGCTGCTCGGCATGAAATCCATTTTGAAATGCGGAAGCCGTTCATGCCAGGGACCAGGAACACCCATTTGATCTGTGCAGTTCTCTGCTGAAAGGGCTGTGATTGGATGCATATTTCTCGTCGCAGCCTTAGCTCCGTAGAAATCAGGTCCCATTGTCACCGTTGTGCCTTCTTCAACACGACTCTTTATCCAAACCTGGCTTACTACTTGATTCTGCCAATCTGTAAAAAGGCTTACGCTATATCCCGCAGACATTATCTTGTCAAAATTGTCTTTCAATTGGTCAAGAGGAAGATTCTCATAGATATCTTGTCTCACCATAAAACCTGGCAAAATCTTCAACGTCAACCGCGTGACTGCTCCAACCGAGCCCAAGCCAACCACCGCACCCGCGAAGTCCTCTGGCTCCTTCTCCTTGCTTAAGCGCAATATTTCACCATTCGCCTTCACGATCTCAACAGCTGTCACGGCTGTCGCAAGGTTACCGTTTGTGATACCTGACCCGTGGGTCGCAGTAGCACACGCACCAGCAACAGAAATGTGCGGAAGGGAGGCAAGATTATGTAAAGCGTATCCCTCTTTGAAGAGGTATTTTGAAAGCTGACCGTAGTTCACGCCCGGTCCGACCGTGACTGTCATGGCTTCCTTATTCAAGGTAATTTCATTGAGGTCTTTCAAAGACAAAAGATTGTCCTTGCTGTCGGCAATTGAATTAAATGAGTGCCTTGTGCCGAGGACTCGAAACCTATCCAGTTTTTTGATCAACTCCTGTAGTTCAGCGACAGATTTCGGGGCGTGAATTCTGGATGTACTGTACTCCAAATTGCCGGCCCAATTCCGTTCTTTCTTTTCGTCGGTGCATGACATCAATGGCGAAAGTACTGTTCCCGTGAGTAACGCTGAAGATATTTTTAAGAATGTTCTTTTTTCCATGGTAGGGGTTTTGCACTAAATTATGCTGAATTCTGCAAATAATTCTATATGGAAATCACTACAATCCAACCATTTCTCGAATACTATCAGCGAATCCGCTTCCGAACGATGGAGGTCGTCGCCCAGATTCCAGAAGACAAAGTTGAATGGACGTATGCAACGGGAAAGTTCACACTTGGTGACACCATGCGTCACATTGCCGCAATTGAGCGGTACATGTACGCAGAAAACATGAAGGGACTGCCGTCTGCGTATCCAGGATGTGGGATTGAATTGGTGGCAGGATATGATGCCATCGTAGCCTTTATGAACAAACTTCATCTCGAGTCGCTCGAAATCTTCGGAAGATTAACCCCAACTGATCTTCAGCAAAAATGCATGACACCGGGAGGAATTTCCATTACTAAGTGGAAATGGTTGCGAGCAATGGTCGAACATGAAATTCACCATCGCGGACAGCTGTTCGTTTACCTGGGAATACTGGGCGTAAAGACAAAGCCTATTTATGGACTAACCTCTGAAGAAGTGCTGGAGCGGAGTCGCCCGATTGCAAAAGGATAAGAATGTCCTCAACGATATCAAAGACATTAACTGCGACGATCTTTTTTTGTCACGAGTGTCAACTCTTCTACGGCAAAATTTCTAAACACCGATTCACCCCGGTCGCCCGGCCACACACATTCCGCGAACCTTCCATCCATTGAATTCACTGTCATTAGTTTTGTCGGGTTGTTTTTAAGCTTCACTATATCTCCAACTCCGATCGAAGTTTCATCTGTCATTTGTGCTTTTTAGTAAAGAAAGATACAATTATAATGCCTCCCACCCTAAATGCTTAATTTTATGGCATGCACGACGAACACCCCAAGCAATATCTTTACCGGCGGATTGTTCAGGGGAAACTCTTTATTGACGCGAATTACTCCAGACCTATAAACCTGGATGGGATTTCAGACGAAGCGCTCTTTTCAAAATTTCATTTCATCAGATTATTTAAGAAAGCTTACGGCAGGACCCCGCATCAGTATTTAATCGCTGTAAGGATAGAAAAGGCAAAACAGCTTCTCTCCCGCAATTGTCTTGTGGCTGATGTCTGTAGTGCAGTTGGTTTCGATAGCATCGGATCATTTACGACACTTTTCAAGAAAGTTACCGGAATCACTCCATCAGTGTACCAGGCACAACAAAAGGTCATCCACGACGAAATCGCAGTTATGCCACTCAAGTTCATTCCAAATTGTTTCGCAGAAAAGTACGGTTGGACATCAGATTCCGTTTAAGAAAAGCAATTTTCAAGAACTGTCGTCCCTAAAGGTTAAGCCATATTTGTTCCGTCACTAAAAACTACAGTATGATTACCAAAATGAATCATGTGAGCATATTTGTGCTTGATCAGGACAGTGCGTTTGATTTTTATGTAAACAAGCTTGGATTCAAAGTTCACACCGACGCACCTATGGGACCAGGCGCCCGTTGGTTGACAGTCTGTCCTCCGGAACAGCCCGACCTCGAAATTGCATTGATGGCTATCAGCGAAGGTATGATGTTTAAGAAAGATGCCGCCGAGCAGATGCGGGAACTTGTCAGAAAGGGCACATTCGGGTTCGGCGTTTTTGAATGCAATGACCTACTGGCAACCTACGAGGAATTAAAAGCCAAGGGAGTTGTCTTCACCAAACCGCCAAAGAAGGAGTTTTATGGTTATGAGGCGCTTTTTAAAGATGATTCAGGGAATTGGTTTTCTTTGGGAGAAAGGGAGTAAGTAGGAAGTGGGCAGTCGGCAGTAAGCATTGGGCAGTTGACTGTGCTTAGAAATTGACAGTTGGCAAAGGGCAATTGACAAAAAGTCGCTGTTAATTCACGTATCGGTCACGAGATAAAGAATCTTCTCGATTTCTGTGGCTACTCCATTGTCAACTTCCACGAAGTGGTTGTCAACTGTCAACTGATTTCTCTTCTTCAAAGCTCGGAAAGTCTTCCAAAAACATGCCCGTCTCCCCTGGCTTCGGCGCGAGGCAGCAATAGTGGACCAACCCATTGGTTACTGCGAGGTACTTCGCTCCCACCGTCATGTTGTAAATGGCGACCTGGTTAAAAGCCCGTTGAGTCAGTTTGATCGCCGGTGACTTACACTCGATCAACATCCAGGGCTTGCCTTCGCGATCGAACACGAGGATGTCGGATCGTTTTTGCAGTGTGTTGTAGCTCAGGCTGCCCTCGATTCTGAATAGGGACCGTGGGTAGTGGTGGTCTGTGATCAGGAAATTGATAAAATGCTGCCGCACCCATTCTTCCGGAGTTAGCACGACAAATTTTTTGCGCGCACCATCAAAAATCCACACCTTGCCTTCACTCTTTTTAACTTTAAAGTCAAAAGACGGAAGATTTAGCGGCGTCATAGAGGCGAAAATACGCGAAATCTGTATTTTATAAGCTTAAAACCCACCTGAACGAATTTCTTCATGAAAACGAAAGAGCAAATTGTTGAGAACTGGCTTCCCCGATACACAGGCCTCCCACTCGAATCCTTTGGGGAATATATACTCCTTACCAATTTCGATAACTACGTAAAAAAATTTGCTGAATGGCACAATGTCGAAGTGCACGGCCTTGATAAAGCCATGCGTAGCGCCACTGCCGAAGGCATAACCATTATCAACTTTGGAATGGGAAGTCCCAACGCAGCGACGATTATGGATTGTTTATCGGCAGTGAAGCCGAAGGGTTGCCTTTTTTTGGGAAAGTGCGGCGGGTTGAAAAAGAAGAATGACCTGGGGGATTTTATTCTTCCGATTGCTGCGATTCGCGGTGAGGGAACTTCAAATGACTACTTTCCACCAGAGGTTCCTGCCCTACCAGCGTTTGCACTTCAAAAAGCTATTTCTACGACCATCCGAGACAATAACCAGGACTACTGGACGGGAACCGTCTATACAACCAATCGCAGGGTTTGGGAATGGGATGAGCAGTTCAAAGACTATTTGATCAAGATCAGGGCAATGGCGATCGACATGGAGACCGCGACCATCTTTTCAACGGCATTTTACAACGAAATCCCCGCTGGTGCGATCCTCCTCGTTTCCGATCAGCCGATGGTACCTGACGGCGTCAAAACCGAAGCCAGTGATAAAGTTGTAACCGCTTCTTATGTTGACTTGCATTTGAAGATTGGAATTGATTCGCTGAAGCAGCTTATCAACAATGGAGCGACGGTTAAGCATTTGCGGTATTGATCGGTAATCTGTAATCAGTGATCGGTGGTGCGGTGTTTGGACAATTTGCTGTTTCAAAATTGTAGGCAGTAAGCCGTGAGCCCTAAGCGGTAGTGCGGGTTATGCGGGGAGTTCTCTTTCGAGAAAAAGGTGCGCAGTTTTTAATCAGTAATTATTACCCGGTGTTAGTTTTGTGCCTTCGAAGTGACTGTCACGCGTGATAGCAGCAGCATCCCAACGACAAAAAATGACATTAACGCCAGCGTGCTGTTGCGCATGCTGCCGGATATTTGTTCAATCAGGCCATACGAGAATGTTCCGAATACAATCGACAAAGTGAACGTGACGTCGAAGAAACTAAAGTATGAGGCATGATCGATTGAATTCGTCGGGATCAGCTTTGCATAGGTGGCCCGGGAAAGGGATTGAATACCGCCCATCACCATTCCGACAAGAAAGGCGATCCCATAAAATTCATATTCGTTTGTCGTGAGGTAGGCTAGATAGCAGATGACGATCCAAATTCCGATCATGATCATCAGCGCCATCTTGTTGCCACGACGCTGTGAAATACGAGCAAATAAATGCGCGCCACCGGAAGCGACCAATTGAATAACCAGTACCGCAAGGATTAGCTTGCTGTCTTCAAGCTTCAACTCTTTTGATCCAAACGTAGCGGCGAGGTACATCACTGTTTGGACGCCCATATTGTAAAAGAAATATGCGACCAGATATTTTTTCAAGTTGGGATATTCACTTAAGCTGGCCCATACCTTTTTTAGTTCGCGGTATCCATTGAACAAGACGTGACTTCCCTTTTTAATCCCGAAGGGATTGTCAGGCAGACGAGTGAATGTTATTTGTGAAAATCCGATCCACCAAACTCCCACCATCAGGAAAGAGGTGCGCACTGCCATATCATTTTGTGGCGTTCCGTCGGCATTGACAAATCCCAATGATGGCCAGAGCATGATCATCGCGAGGTTAATCACCAGCAATATCACACTGCCATAGTAACCCATTGAATAGCCTTTGGCGCTGGTAACATCGTACCTGTCTTCTGTCACAATCTCTGGCAGGAACGCATCGTAAAAAACAATACTTCCCGCGTATCCGATGCTTGCCATTACGGCGCAAAGAATGCCCCATTCCAATGTAGTACCCGTGAAAAAGAACAACCCCATGCATGACGCCCCTCCTACATAAACGAAGAATTTCATGAAGGCTTTCTTGTTGCCAGTGTAGTCGGCCATCCCTGACAGTAATGGCAATAGCGGTGCGAGTATCAGGAAGGAGAAGGAAAGCGCATAACTGTAAAGTACGGAGTTCACGACAGACATTCCCAGAAAGTCAACCCGATCATTTCCGTTGGCGGTAGTTGTAACCGACTGATAGTAGACCGGAAAAATAGCGGATGTTATTACGAGTGAATAAACCGAGTTAGCCCAGTCATACATACACCAGGCAGAAACCACCTTGGGATTGTTTAGGGTCGGTGCATCAGCAGGAGAACTCATCACTCTAATATGGGGCAATTGGTGGTCATAAAAAAACCCTGATGGTAAGTCAGGGTTTTTATGTCATGAAAAACAACTATTCTATTTGTCTTCCTTTTTCTTTTCCAGTGTTGTGTAGAGGATCTTGCGGGCGTTAGCCTTCCTAAGTTCCGTTTCCACATCCGCGATGATACCGCGCTTAGCTTCGTTATCTACCTTAAGAGAAACTGTGATCTGATCACGTTCCGCTTCGGCGAGCAAATCCTTCTGACGGTTCACCCAAAGAATGATATCCTTTGGTTCAATGAACACATCGTCTGCCTGGATCTTTGGTTCTTTTCCAAACTGCTCTGTCTTCCGTGGCTCCCCGATATACAGGTTTGTCACGAGCGATTTTCTCATCAGCTTACGCAATTGGGTAGCTTCCGGAATTCTTTGTTGCACATCGATTGCGGTTTCACGTAATTCTGTTGTCACCATGAAGAAAAACAACAACATGAACACCACATCGGGCATTGAAGAAGTCGGAATATCCTGCTTAACCTGGTTCTTTTTCTTAAACTTTGCCATGATGCTAATTAGTTTTAGTTACCCACCTTCGTAGGTTCTGCGATCGAGACCTGCATTGGAATTCCTTTTCTACCACGCTCATAGATATCGCGGTTTTCACCTTCATTCAAATCAGAGGCTGCCTCGCGGAACCTTGCATTCGAAACTCCAGCTTGTTCCGCATAGATATCATAATACGCACCCTGGATAATATCCAGAATCTCAATGAATCTCTTGTGGCTTGTTCCGCGGTCAGTCTTATAAGACACAATCGCCTTTTCCGGGGAATCCGAAGACAAAGGATCACGACCATTGTTGAGGATGAATTTCTTTATTTCATCTTTCAGGCCGCTCACATCTCCCATCGGGTTTCCTTCCACCAGTAACGCATCCGAGGAGTTCAACTGTATTTTAAACATGTTGTGTTCCTGGATCTTCACTTCATCCTGTTGCTGCGATTCCGGCGGAGGCGGGAGTTGCATGCTCAAACCGCGGTCGTTGGCGATCGTGGTTGTTACAAGGAAGAATGTCAGGAGGAGGAACGCAATGTCCGCCATTGACGCGTTTGGTATCTCAGGAGTTGAACGTGGCATTATTTCAGAGCTTTACTGATTTCAGAATAGATCATGCCAATGATGGCGATGAAGAACACAAAATAGAACATAGTCAATCCAGCGCCAATTAAACGAGAGCTGAACTCTGTTTCCACGCCGAGGGCCTGGTACTGGGGAGTCAACTCACCGCCGGAAATTGCATATGCTATGGCAAAAAGCACTACGAGTGCACCGATTCCCATACCAGATTTGGCAAGGTCGCCGGGCGATCGAAGGGCATTGAGCAACGGCAGCACAATCATCGCTCCAAGAGCGAGGAAGAACAGCGCGTATGCTACATATATACCGATATCGATTAAATCCATTGTCTGATTATTTAGAAAGTTTGTGCTTCACGAGAATGTCTACCAGGGAGATAGATGCATCTTCCATTGAGTTCACAAGTGTATCGATTTTTGCAACGAGGTAGTTATACAACACCTGCAGCACCATACCTACGATAAGACCCCCTACAGTCGTGATCAAGGCCACTTTCATACCACCGGCAACAACCTGAGGAGAGATATCACCAGCAGCTTCGATAGCGTCGAACGCGAACACCATCCCGATAACCGTACCGAAGAATCCGAGCATAGGTCCGAGTGAAATGAACAGTGATATCCAGATAAGACCTCTTTCGAGCTTACCCATTTCCACACCACCGTAAGCAACAACTGATTTTTCAACCATATCAACACCCTCAGAAGCGCGCATCAGACCTTGAGTAAAGATTGAAGCGATTGGTCCACGGGTATTTTTTGTAACGTTTTTAGCAGCTTCTACTCCGCCTTTAGCAAGAGCATCCTCAATTTGAGCCAACAGCTTAGTGGTGTTGGTAGTTGCCATATTTAATGTAATAATCCTTTCAATGGAGATCGCCAACCCCAGGATCATACAGATCAGAATGGGCCACATGAAGGGAACACCACCCTGGATGAAGTAATTTTTCACAGCCTGGTGGAAGGTTTGTTCTTCTGGTGCAGATGCGTCTGACGTGTCAGCAGCTGCTACCTGAGCTTCCGGCTGGGCAGTGGATGTTGAATCCTGAGCGTATGTGGCTTTTGCACCACAAACCAGTACGCCAAGGAATACGAGAATAGCGAATAGTTTTTTCATGGTTTAAGGTTTAGTCTAAGTCTTGAAGTGGCCAAAATTAGAAGTTTTGTTCATTTCTTAACAAGAAAACAGAATTTTTTAGATGAAAAAACTCGCTTTTACCGAAGAGTCGGTAAGATTAAACCCCGAGGGTCTAAAAAGTCACAGCTAAAACTGTCTTTTCCTTTATTTTCTATTTCTTTGTGGGCTTTTTTTAATAGTTGTCCACAAAGCAGTATTCAAAGAGGGCAAGTCTCATTTCTTGAGCGGCAAAAAAATTTTGGAGAGGTGTCCGAGTGGCTGAAGGAGCACGCCTGGAAAGTGTGTATACTCGAAAGGGTATCGCGGGTTCGAATCCCGCCCTCTCCGCCAGATCAAAACAATGCCCGAAGGGGCATTTGCTTTTTTAGAGCGATGCGAATGTCTCATTCGCATAAGCGAGAAAAAGCAAATGACAAGCGCGCAGCGCGCATTGGATTGGTCTGAAGCCTCCCCTTCGACGGGATCACGTTTCGTAATCCCGCCCTCTCCGCCTTCGCTCGCCGACCGCGTGTCGCTAAAGCTTCAGCGGTGGCGCAAGCGGCGAGCTTCGGCGGACGAAGTCCGCACAATAATCCGCGAAGGAGAGCTTCGCTCGCTGAAGCGAGCTTCGGCGGACATAGTCCGCTGAATCACGTGTCCAGTTGAACCTCGTAAGTGAGCAGATCGAGCCAATGCCCGAAGTGGCATTTGTGTTTTTAGAGCTGCGCGAACGTCTCGTTCGTGCAAGCGTCGTGATCTTTCCTAACGGTGATTAGGAACAAAGCATTTAGCTCATCTCCCCAGCCACGGGATTCTGTACAAGTTCTTTAGTCTTTGCCACACCATACTCACCGAGCAATAACATCAATTTAGTTATCGCGGCCTCGAGTGTCATGTCTCCGCCACTGATAACTCCTATCTCCTCAAGTGCTTTGCTGGTTTCATATTTACCTTGAATGACCATCCCCCCGGGACATTGTGATATATTTAGAATAAGCAGCCCTTCGCGAATGGCCGTGCGAAGGAGATCAATAAACCAAGTAGCGGATGGAGCATTGCCCGAGCCAAATGTTTCTATCACCAGTGCCTTCATAGATTTATTATTGAGCACCGCCTTTACGGTCTCCTGGTTAATACCGGGAAATAACTTTAGTACTGAAACATTGGTATCAAAATGATCTCGTGTGGTTAACAATCCATTTGGCGCTGGTCGGATAAACGCCTCATTGTAATCAATCTTTACTCCCGCCTTTGCAAGCGGCGGATAATTCTCAGAGTTAAAGGCATCGAAGTGCATACTCTCAACCTTCTTCGCCCGATTTCCCCGGAGCAACTCATAGTCGAAATAAATGCAAACTTCGGGAACTACGGCATTTCCATTTTTTTTCGCCGAGGCTATTTCAAGCGCAGTTATGAGATTTTCACGGGCATCCGAACGCGGTTCAGTGATGGGCAACTGTGCCCCGGTAAACACCACTGGCTTCGACAGATTGCCAAGCATAAAGCTCAGCGCCGAGGCAGTGTATGCCATGGTATCCGTACCATGCAGGACTACAAACCCGTCATTTGTCGGTTCGTGCTCTCGGATGATTGACGCGATGGTCTTCCAGTGTGAGGGTTCAATATTTGATGAATCGATTGGCTGCTCAAACGAAATCACTGTAATCTCAAGCAAGAGGCTTCGCAAAGTCGGCAAGTGTTCGAGTATCAATGAAAAGTCAAACGGAAGAAGTACACCATTTTTGTCGTACACCATACCAAAAGTGCCACCGGTATATATAATGAGGACACGGGCCTTAGGCCTGGAGGGCAATGCTGTATTGATCGTTAGGCTCTTGTAGGTCATCGGATTTATGTTCTAGCCAAAAATTTTCTTCACGTTTCCTGCAGTTATCTTTTTAAGTTCCTCGAGAGAGATCTTTAGCACGTCCGCTGTTCGGGATGCAATCAAAGGAATATAGGTCGGCTCATTGCGCTTTCCGCGATGCGGAACAGGAGCAAGGTACGGGCTGTCCGTCTCTAACACTAAGTGCCCGCTCCCTATTTCCGGAAGAACTTTATCGAGACCACCATTCTTGAAAGTTACTACCCCGCCTATTCCAAGATAAAAATTCATCGCAGTGATCTTTCTTGCCTGGTCAGCATTGCCACTGAAGCAATGAAATATTCCCGTGAGGTCGCCTCCGGCCAAAGGTTGTAAAAGGTCGATTGTCTGATCGATGGATTCGCGGCAATGTATTACCAGAGGAAGCTGATATTTTCTTGCCCATCCTATCTGTATGAGAAACGCCTCCTTTTGTTGCTCCCAAAAAGTTTTATCCCAATACAAATCGGTTCCGATTTCTCCGACAGCACTGAACCTCCTTTTTGAAAGCCACTGCTCAACAACATAAAGCTCTTTTTCAAAATCCTTTTTAATAGAACATGGATGGAGACCCATCATGGAGAAACAAGTGCCGGGGTTTCTCGATTCCATTTCCAGCATTCCGTCGATGGACGTGTGATCGACATTGGGCATATAAATCGCACCGACACCTGCTTCCAAAGTTCGTGCGAGCATATCCTCGCTGTCAGCTTTGAATTCTTCGGAATAGATATGAGCATGTGTATCAGTCCAGCGCATCATGATATCAGACGGAAAAAATGTATTTGGGAAATATAATTAACGCTGTGAGGAGTGCCGCCACCGCAGAGACCAGGACAGCGCCTGCACCGATGTCTTTTATTTTGCCGGCGAGTGAATTTCTTTCAGGAGAGATCAGATCTACCAACCTTTCAATAGCTGTGTTGATCAGCTCTGTGAGAATTACCAATGCAACTACAAGTATGATTGCCAGCCATTCGCCCGACGTGACATTATAATAATACGCACCCCCTGTCGCAATCAACGCCCCGCATAAATGAATTTTCAAGTTGTTTTCCTCAGAAATCGCAACCTTCAAACCATTCCATGCAAAAACAAAAGCCGAAAAAAACCTATTCATCAAACAACAGAATCTAACGCTGTCGCAAGATAAGTCATATCCATCTCGAATACGCCCAAACCCTTATATGATTTGGATGCTTCGATCGCTTCCCTCAAATCAAAATTTTCCTGAGATCGCGCAACGATGATTCCTTTCTTGTCCAAATAGTTAGCCAGAACTGTTTGCTCCGGTTGTCCGGGCGTTGGGATAAAGACGGCATTTTTTTTAAGCGCAATCAGATCCATAATGGTACTATACCCGCTACGCGAAACAATAAGGTCAGCGTTCCGAATCGCCTTTTGCAACTCCATCGCTGGCAGGTGGTTGACAATCATCACGTTTCCTTCCTGCACACAGGTGGTGTGTCCGGGCTGACCGAGAACCAGTAGCGATTTTGCATTGACGCTTTTCAACTGGCGTCGGATCTCTTTTTCAAGCTCAGTTCGTTGTGGTTCTGGTCCGGAAACGATCGCAACGATCTGATAGCCCGTTTCAGTTGAAGGTTCCCATTCAAACCTTGATAGCCAACCAATATATTGTTGATCCGCTATAATCTGTTTGTAGAATGGATCGGTGAGATGACTGCCTGGCTGATCCGGAATCCAGATGGCATCGAAATTTTCTATCTGCTTACGCAGCAACCAATTGACGCCGTAAGATGCCCATCCGAAGCCATCCGGCATCACAAGGTTGAGCTGATGTGTTATAAGGGTCGATCTTATTCCCGATGCCCAGCAGCCGTATCGGTTATCGGATATAACAACTTCAATTTCATTTTTCCTGACGAACTCCTCTATAGCTCTGTGTTCCGCCGAAATGGTTCTTTTAAACTTGGGCAACTGGCGGAGCATTTTTCCAACCATGGACCCAGTGACTGCATATTCAGGATCATATGGTGGCAATTCAAAAAAGACATTTGTTGGAAATTCCAGTTTGAGTAGACCCAAGGCGCTGCCAGACGAAGCAATGAATACCTCTGTCTTTCTTTCAATCAGTGAACGAATGATTGGAATACACCGCGTTGCATGCCCGAGTCCCCAGTCGAGGGGGCAGACAAGTATTCTCCGAGGGCGCGGCATGGGACAAAGTTATAGTTGCGCGTGACATTCTAGCTTTAAAATTGTAAGCGGTGAGCTGTCGCGCGCTCCCGGTCTCCGGGCAATGCTAACCATTTACTTCTTCGTGCTAGCTTAAAGATTTAAAGACGTAGCCTTGTTTCGAAAAATGCTCCATAAATCGCGGTAAAACGTACGTCAAATTTTTCTCCGCCTTAAGGCTGTCGTGAAAGACGATGATTGAACCGGGGCGCGTGGCGTTAATCGAGCCCTTGAGGCATTCTTCGCAATCGAGCGTCTGAGCGTAGTCGTGGGTAAGTACATCCCACATGAAAATCTTATAGTCTTTAATCTGCTTTATCTGGCGCCGTTTGATTCGTCCGTAGGGTGGCCTGAAAAGCCGTGGGTAGCCGGCAAGTGGAAGCGCAATTCCCCCTGACGGAAAGTCCAACTCAAATTCGTCCTGACATTGTTTGATGTTACCCAAATACTTTTCACTGCTTGTTTTCCATCCACTCAGATGGTTAAACGTGTGATTGCCGATCATATGACCCGCAGCAACAATCTTTCTGAAAAGAGCAGGATGCTTTCTCACGTTATCACCGATGCAAAAGAACGTTGCCTGTGCGTCAAACTTCGACAGTTCTGACAGCACAAATTCCGTCGGGCCGGGAACTGGACCATCATCGAAGGTGAGATAAATCTCTTTTTGCGAGGTTTCAACGTGCCATATGAGTTCCGGATATATCCAGGGCAGAAAAAAAGGAGCTCTGAAAAGAGTAAACATGGCAATCTATTGTACACGACACGATAACATCGTGATGTCGTCGCGGTAACTGTTTTTGCCTTTGAATCCATCAAGCGTCACGATGATATCCTGGTGCATGGTTGCCAATTCCTTATTGTGATTCTCTTCAAAGTATTTGATGAGAGCAGCCTGCCCAAATTCTTCACCTTGCTCATTTATGGTTTCGGTGAGACCATCGGTATAGCAAAAAAGAGAAAAGTCATCGAGGTCGGTGATGAATCCTTCGCGGAGGAAGGGAAGCGGGTGCATTGCGCCTAGCACTGTACAACCATCTTCCAGCAACCGGATCCCGTTCTTCTTATCCCAGAGCAGCGGCGGATTGTGGCCTGCATTTACATAAACCAGGGTCTTAAGATTGAGGTCGTAAATCGCGGCAAAAAAAGTGATGAACCGTTCGCCTTTTGTGCTTTCGAGAACCTGAAAGTTAAGGGCCTCAACAATCTCCGAGAGATTGGGCATCTGGCGTAACAATGTTCGAAGGGACGCCTGAAAATTGGACATCATCAGTGCGGCAGCAATTCCTTTTCCACTCACGTCTGCAACGCACATCAGAAACTGATTCTTGTTGATCGGCACGTAATCATAGTAGTCACCACCTACAAGATCATGTGGCAAGTAGCTGGCCGCCATTTTGAGCCGGTCAGTATTGGGTAACTTGCTCGGGAACAAAAACTGTTGAACATCACCGGCGATTTCAAGTTCCTTGCGGAAAGCCTCCTGTTGAAGCTGTTTACCTGCAAGTTTTTTATTTTCGATCGCGACGATGATAATATTACTTAATGCCTGAATGAACTTCACACTATCCTCATACCCCTGTGTCATTCTTGCAGCATCGAGTCCACCAATGAATACAACAGCAAGCGTTTCGCTTTGATGGGCCACGGGGATCACAAGGTCGAACTCATGAAAATCGCATTCGTTCTCGAAGTCGATGAGCTTGTGAACCTGACGGATCAGGTGAAAACGTTCGTCGAGCTTACACTTTAGGAAGTTTGTCCTTGTACCAAAGTTGACCTGGCACTTCCAAGCGTTATCGTATACATAGAGGGCAAGCTTGCGGATGTTGAGATTCGAGCGAAGCGTGAAGTTGAACATCTTATAAAGCGACTCTTCCGGCACGTTGGCATTGATGGCCTGCGTAATTTCCAGCAAGGCGTTCAGCTCCAGCTCCTTGCGGTCCAATTGCTTCTGTAGCTCCACTTCGTTCATCGGTCTTAAACGGTAAAATTAGGAGAAAATTACCCTGGTAACGATTCTATTGTTTATAATTTCTCTCTTTCCAACTGTAAGAAAGTAAGAGGGAACTCACGCCTACCGCAATAACATAAAGGGGATGAAGGATTTGCAACGCAAAAAATGCAATCACATCAAAAGTCCGATCGAGAAATCTTCCGACCCAGGCCAGAAAAATTCCGTCGAAGAAGATTTTCAAAATCAGAAAAGTGATACCCGAATCCAAAGTGATGATATTCCGAGCGATCACCGTGAGAAAGGCCACCTGGGCAATGAGCACAAAGACCGCCAGCAGTTTAGTCAGAGGATCAGAATTATGTTTCCATTTTCCTGCCCACCGGAGGCGCTGATTGAAAAGTGCGACTGCAGTCAGTTGGGCGCGCGAACTCACTACTGCCTCATAATAATTCAGAAAACGGATCCCCGTCGGATATCGCGCAAATATTTTCCGCATGAGAAACTCGTCATCACCGGAGGCAACATTCAAATTATCCTCATAACCCTTCACTTCATAAAATATCTCCTTTCGAAAACTCAGGTTAGCGCCATTGCACATTACGGGGTGCCCGAGTCCAATCGTTGCTGCTGTTGTACCCACCAGACTGATGAATTCCGTTTTTTGTAGGCGCGAAAAGAAGGAGTTCTCACCAGTCAATTTCACGCCTCCTGCCACCATTTTGGTAGCGTCATCATTATAGTACGACGCAATGCATGCAAGCCAGTGCTTGGAAAACTGACAGTCGCCATCTGTTGTAGCAATGATTTCAAATTTTGCATGACTAATTCCGTACTGCAATGCTCCTTTCTTACCCGCGATTGAAGGTGGAAGGTCGAGTACACGAACGCAATGAAGGTCTCTTGTAAGTGCAGTGAGTTTTGACAACGTCTGATCTTCTGAATGATCGTTGATGAGGATCACTTCGAATTTATCCTGCGCATACGCGATGCCCTCCAGGTTCCGCACAAGCTCTTCGAGATTATGCTCTTCATTTCTCAGCGCGACAATCAATGAAACAGATGGCCCCTGTGCCTGGCGGGGTGGCATCACTTGCCTTCTGACGACGATCCAGCCAATCAGCAGCACGAATACCAGCAAGCAATAGGTACCCAAAATAATATTCAAAAACTCCGCCATTGAAAAAGTTATCTTTAATTTGGCACGTGTCCAAAGTCGTAAATAAACTTACAAAAGAGATTGCTGCCCCAAAAGAACGCATCATCCTGGGACTGGACCCCGGCACGAATGTGATGGGCTATGGTGTGATCAACATCTATGGGAACAAGATGACAATCCTCCAGTTTGGAGTTATCAAGCTGGGAAAATACGGAACACACGAACTGAAATTGAAAAAAATATTTGAGCGTGTGCTTGGATTGGTCGATGAATTCATACCTGATGAAGTTGCACTTGAGGCACCGTTTTACGGAAAGAATGTGCAGTCGATGCTCAAACTCGGCCGGGCGCAGGGTGTTGCTATGTCAGCAGCCTTATATCGGGAAGTTCCCATCACCGAATATGCGCCGAAGAAAGTGAAACAAAGTGTGACTGGAAATGGTAACGCTTCAAAGGAACAGGTTGCACGGATGCTACAGCAGCTTTTCAGTTTCAAGGAGCTACCGAAACTACTCGATGCGAGCGATGCGCTTGCTGTTGCTGTGTGTCATCATTATCAGAATGGCGCGATGAAGCAGAGGAAGAGTTCGTGGGGGGATTTTATTAAAGAGAATCCGGGGAGAATTAGTAAGCAGTAGGCAGTAGGCAGTCAGCAGGGGCGGAAAGTTGTCAACACCATCCCAAGTTTCAAAAGGACTCAATTTGATACGGAGCGCGGCAAGCGATTGAGGCGAGCGTTTTGTCAATTGTCAATTGCCTTTTGTCAATTTACTTCTTTGTCATTTCGAATATTCCGAAACCAAAGTGGCAGCCGCAGTTCGAATTGATTGCGTCTGTACTGAGCTCTAGATCGCGATGAAGATCTCCCCTGTCATCGACATACGAAAACCGATCGATCGAATAGTTTGGCTGAAATATCTTTAACAAATAAGCCAGGTCAAAAACCCGGTGTGCATTAAACTCAATTCTTTGCGGACCAATCGGTGTGGAAAAATAGAATCTGCCGCCTTGCTTTAGGACTTTGTGCATGTTGTCCAGACCTTTCAGGTGCCCGTTCACGTCAATGGGGTCACCATATCTTCCCAATCCAAAGTGTTCAATAACGTTTAATGATGAAAGCGAATCCGTGTAGTTGTGCAGACTTTCCGGAATGTTCATGAAATCGGCCGTGACAAATTTCATGTTCTTCACAACGGCATTTTGGGGACGAATGTCAAAGACCTCAACCTCTCTGAACGTGGCGACGTGTGCAACAAAACCATCGACTCTGGAACCAACATCCACATGACGTTGTGGCTTATTTTCAAAGACTCGTTGCGCGACAAGGAGGTCTTCGTGAAAGTAGTGGCTCTTAAGGTCGCCGTTGGTTTCAAACCTTTCGCGCAGGACAGGATAGTTTTCAGCAAGCTTGAAATCACTATTTGTCCTTAGCTGCTGTTTAATGGAACGAAGGTCTTTACGGTAGTAGCTCCACCCCTTCGCACTCTGAATAACAAGCTTCGGATGAATCCCAAACGCGGATAAGAGTCTGTAAAATCGTTTCAACATGCTTAGAGAGAATTGTAAAGGTTCAACAATTTCACCGATTCCTTTTCCCAGCTGTATTTTTCAAGGATGAGCTGCCTGCCACGCCCGCCCATGGCTGACGCGCCCGCCGGATCATTCAGCAACATCACAATTGCATCTGCAATGGCAGCCGGGTTCAGTGGATCGACTAAAATTCCAGTGTCCGCCTCGCGCACAAAGGTTGCTGACTCTCCTTCGCGCGAAGCTATTACCGGTAAACCTGCCGCCATGTATTCAAACAGTTTCACGGGATAGTTTGTCTTATAGCGCTCAATCGGATGAGGAACGATGATACCGATCTTCGATGCATACAAGGCATTGATCATGTCATCGTATGGCAACCACGACCGGTAATTGATTTTGTATTTCGGAAGCAATTCTTTTTCGAGCGACGCAGGCGCAAATTTTCCGCCCGCCACAAAGTGGATGTCTACTTTCTCCGCCGCCAAGCGATACCCTTCAAACATTTCAACGACGCCGCGCGGTCGGCTGAGCAGGCCTACATACACGATCGAGTTGTCCCGTTGTTGATAAGGTACATTGCGCGTGAATGATCCGGCGATTGGAAAGTTTCGAATAAGAATGACTTTGTGCGCTGGAAAATATTTTGCGATCACGGGCTCCGCGACAATAATTCCATTGAAAAATCTACCCGCCAGCCACTCAAGGAATCGGTAGAACCACGCGTAAGGTTTTTTTAACAAGCCAGGTATCCAGTGCTGATATGATATCTGGAGTGGCGTGTCTTCATGTGCGTCGTATATGACTTTTCGACCGATCATGCGAAGGAGCAGTCCAACAGCGAGTAATTCTGAATCGTGCAAGTGAAAGATCGAATCGATCGGTTGTTGCTTCGCCTTTAGAAAAATTTTCCATGGACACTTTACCAGCTGTTCCCATCCTTTCACCGGCAACGGCACCGCGATCACCTGTATACCATCGGCGGTGAAATCATGCTGATGTGGAATAATCAATACGACCTCATGCCCGGCCTGTTGCAGTGATCGTGCCTCCTTGTGAAAAATTCTTGTGTCCTGGGGCTTATGTCCAGCGTTAGCAAGCATTACCACCCGTTTCTTTGGCGGTGTCACAATCGCAGCCATGAATCGGGGATCAAGTCTTTCGTATTATAAAAGCGACAAGGGTAAACGGGTTCAGGTCGTGTGAGGTAGTCGGTACGAAACCATTGCTGCGGCGCAATAACTCTTTTTGATTTATTTGAATTTAACCATGCACCCCACCAGCTAAATGTGCTGTTCGCAATGATATTGTTCTTACACGCGGACATGAGCATCATGTCCTTAAATGAATCGTCACCCTTGTTGTGATCTATGACGGTAGCATTGATGCCAGAAAAATGCTCACGGCACCACGCGGGATCGTCTGAAAAAATATAGAAGACTGGCGCTTGCAAATCTGAGATCATTTTGGCTACTGCACGATCATAATATTCTTTCGAAAGCAAACCAAAAAATGAGTGATAGCCTGCCGTTGTGTAGTCGCCACGTCGAACATGAACAGAAACACTGTTTTCCGAATTCAATTTCTTTTGCAGTGAAGCGTTACGCTCATCGAGAGGCAGTCGCAAGCTGAATTGCGAATGAATTAACTCCGCTACCGGTTGAAAATACTGTTCACTCTGCCAATAGCCACTCAAATACAGGTCGTCTGGCAAAGAAAAAAAATCACTATAAAAATGGTAGTGCGGCTGTGCAAAGACATTCGGGCACCTGAAATAGTTATCACGTTTATTAAGATACCGTGTTACTGGATTTGAGCCGGTAAAGCGGTGAACCTCCTCACGGGTTGCCTCGGCCGCAGTGATATTAAATCGACCCAATTCAAATTTTCGGTACCTGTGTCGCGTGTAAGTATAAAGATCGAGCTTGAGTTCGGTGCGATGATGTTCAGCAAGCGCTTTCGCAGCCGCGTACTGAAAAAGTTGATTGCCCAGCCCGCCCCGCAAACGAACGATGATCATTATTTCTTTATAATTGCAGTCAAAAGTAGCGGATGAGCCTGAAACAAAAAATCAAAAATCTCCCTGGCCTCTACAACGCTATTCTGGCAGTCCTAAACGCCGTCAACTATTTCGACTGGCAATTTCACCGTCGCTTCAGGAAATATAAGATTACACCCTACTGGACACAGCGGATCACAACCGTAAAAGCAAGCCAGGACAATCAACAATTAAAACATGTTGCCGATGCAGGACGGGTATTTGAAAATTATCAGTTGATGGGCAACGGGCTGAAAATTACGCTGGGCAGTTATTATGATTATGGCAATACGCACTTGCTCATAGAGAATCGGGGCGTACATGAACCACAGGAAGAACTTGCATTCGAAAAAATATTAACTACAATGCCTCCTGGCGGAACAATGATGGAGTTGGGCAGCTATTGGGCATTCTATTCTATGTGGTTCGCCCGTGACGTAAAGGACGCGCGTTGTGTGATGATCGAGCCTGATCCACATAAAATGAATTTCGGCAAACTAAACTTCAAGCTGAATGGTTTGACAGGGACATTCGATAACGGCTACATAACAGACACGACGAACCTCAGCACTTCCATTCCTTATTATTCTGTCGATTTCTTGATGGAAAAACACGGAATATCCCACCTTAATATTCTTCACAGCGACATTCAGGGCTTTGAGCTCAAAATGCTGGACGGTTGTGCGACAGCATTGCATGACGGTGCAATCGATTATTTTTTTATCTCTACGCATAGCAATGAGCTACACATACAATGTATTGAACGATTAAAGTCATTCGACTATATCATATTGTGCGAGGCCAATTTGAATGAGAGCTTTTCTGTAGATGGCTTGATCGTCGCCAAAAAGAATGGAGCCGCCGGACCCGAAAAGGTAGAGATTTCAAAAAAGTAACGCTGCTACGGCGATCAGTCTGGGGGCGGCAATTACCCTGTCACCCAGGTAAGAACAGTAGGTAGCTGAAACTCGAGAAACAAGTATCCGGCCGTACCGATGAGGAAGCAGATAAGAGGCGGCGCCGTTAACACTTCTTTCTTAAACGGGCTCAAAAGGATGACCAACGAGAGCAAGGGCCATGCAATCATCGATAACAACGCCATCACACCCAGCATAGCAGTCATGTATGCATAGGAATCCATGCCGAGAGAAGCCGGATCCGGGCTCTGCATATGATGCGGAATCACTCCAAGCTTCACCATGGCCACCGACATCAAGGCAAAGAAAGACAGAAGCCATACCGCGGGTAAATATCCAAAGACAGCATAGAGCACCTTCAGTGATTTTACCAGGAGTCCGGAATAGCTAACGTCTTTATCCATGTTGCTTCTTTATCGCCAAATAATTTGCCGATTGAAAAACTTCGAGATTTTCCGAGTAGTGAGTGATCGGTTGCAGCCCAACAGAAAGAATCCGATATAATATAAAATCCTTTGCAAAGAAATTGAAATAATCTTTGAAGAAAGTACGTGAATCAATGTTACATCCACCAAATTCAAACTGCACGATACCCACAGCGCCTTTTTCGAACATGTTCCTCCCCCCTTTCAGCACGGCAAGTTCATGCCCTTCGACATCAAGCTTGAGGAAATCAATAACCGCAATCCCGTTCTCGGCGCAGAACTCATCGAGTGTGGTGAGATTAATTGTTTCATGTGAGGAAAAATTGATGTTTCTGAATGCCAGGTCACGTTGATAGACCGACGCCAGACCTGAACCGGTTTTATCGTAGAACAAATCAACTCGTTCCTTCTTTTCACCCAGGCCCAGGTTGATCAAGTGAACGGAGGCTGAGCCGGGGACGGCAGTGTTCAACATTTCGAAAGTTTTAGCAGAAGGCTCGAATGCGTAAAGCTGATACTTCCGTATACCCCATGTCTCCATTACCCTTCTTGTAAATTCACCCTTGTTCGCACCGACGTCAAAAATCACAGGAGAAGGTGATTGGACCATTTTAAAAACTTTTTGCAAAACGGACGCTTCTCCATTGTTGGCGTAGTCGCTGGCACGACCGTAGTTCATGCCTTTGAGCGAAAGTCTGTGCATGCGTTCAAACAACGCCTGAAATTTCCTCTTCCCGAATAGAGCACTCAGCAATCCCACGTTATGGTATTAAGTTTTGCAAATAAAGTATTTTGCAGTCAGATATTCTCCATTCATGGGTGTACTCGTTCGCCAAAGCATCATCTCTACCATCATATCATATGCCGGCATAGCGATAGGCTACGTGAACTTGTTATACCTGTATCCCCTGTTCCTGAGCCCCGAGCAGGTGGGATTAATGCGTGCCGTTCAGGATGCGTCGCTGCTGCTGGCACAATTTGCTCAGTTCGGCCTGGCACAAAGCATCATCCGGTTTTTTCCCCGATTCATGGGGCAGATCGGCCATTCAAAGAGTTTCATCAATGTAATCGTGCTTACCGGACTTTTTGCGTTCGGCGTATTCCTGATTATATACCTGACGTTCCAAAGTTATATTCTGAACTACTTTGAGCTCAATGCGAAGGAGCTTGTCAATTACTCCAATCTCGTGTTGTGGATCACCTTTATCATTGTTGTCACAACATTAATGGAGGTCTACTCACGATCCTTACTGAAGAACATTCTGCCTAACCTGGTACGCGAAATCATTTCCAGGTTGTTGCTCACGGTGATAGTCATACTGTATGCCCAAGGCGTGCTGGACTTTCAGGGAGTAATGATCTCGTCGCTGATATCACACATCGTATGCCTCGCGATCATTGTTGCAAGCCTCGCGATAAACAACCACCTACACCTTAGAGCTGATTTCACAATATTTGATGCCGGTTTAAGAAAGGAACTTATTCTCTTCAGTCTTCTGAGCTTTGCCGGAACTGCCGGACTGATCATTATTGCCAAAGTCGATAGCCTGATGGTGGCGGCCCTTCTGGGTCTTGCGCCGGTCGCTGTGTATACCACATCATCTTACATGGCGACCGTAATCGAAGTGCCAAAGCGAGCCATGACACAAGTAGCATCACCTCTGATCGCACGCGGGTTTGAGCAAAATAATCGCAACGAAATTCGGAATATCTACCATAAAACAGCGCTCAATCAATTCATCCTGGGAGCGCTTCTGCTGATTGGCGTGGCTGCCAACCTTGATTCAATCTTTATGCTCATGCCCAAGGGTGAAATTTACCAGGCAGGAAAATGGGTTGTGATCATTGTCGGATTTGGTAAGCTTGTGGACATGCTGTTTGGGCCCAGCAGTGAGATCATCATCTACTCAAAGTATTACAGCTTTAATATCGTTTTGATATTACTTCTTTCGGTGGTGATCATCACTTCTAACAATTTGCTGATCCCGCGCTATGGCATTGAAGGCGCGGCGATGGGAACCGCGATCACGATGATCATTTTTAACATGGTGAAATTTGTTTTCATTTGGGTCAGGATGGAATTTCAACCCTTTTCAATCGCGTTCATCAAAGTCATATTGATTGGAGCGATTGCGATTTTGGCGGGATTCCTTTTACCGAGGATAGACTTCATCATCATTGATATGATCGTCAGATCGGGCGTGATTACTGTTGTATTTGGCGGGCTTACCCTACTTCTGAAAGTTTCGCCCGATGGAAACGAACTAGTAAAAAGGCTCGCTTCCAGGATCCGATCCTGAGGTTTCCTTAGCGAAGAATGCTATCCAGTTTTTTAGTCAACATCTTTCTGCTAAACGCAGAAACATCGCGATCATGTTCACTGCTACCTGATTTCCAAATATTATACCGTTCACGTAGTGCAGTAACCAGCTCTTCATGATCTGCCCGATCGATCATAACACCGGCATTTGTCTGTTTCAAAATGGCGGCAGCATCACCATTCACCGGCCCCACGCCAAATATGAAATTCCCGGAAGCCAGGTATTCAAATAATTTACCCGGCAGGTTGCCGGCCGCCAATACCGTGTGTGCCAGAATTAAAAGTTGGATATCTGTGGACCCATACAGCTTCAACAGATCGTCATGACGGAGGGGCTCAACAAATGATGTAATTGGCAAGAGCAATGCATCCTGCATGACAAATTCGCGAAAGGCTGAATTCACGGGGCCCACAAATTCAATCTTGACATGTTCGACAAAGTCAGTTGAATCCATTGCAATTGCCCGCACAGCATTCATAAACGGTCTCGGATCTCTAAGTTCGTCAACCTGACCGATGTGCCGGATCGTGAGTTTGTCGGTTTTCGTTCTCGTAATGTTGCTGAAATCCTCTGCATCAAAACCGTTGGTCAGCAATTCAACCGGACGACCACCAAGTATTTCTAATCGCTCAACGTGAAAAGGTGCAATGGTTAAAACCTTGTCGGCTTGCTGCAACACTTTTCTTTCCAATCTTTTATGCTTTCTACGTGCAAAAGAGGAAAGTGATAAGGTATCCAGAAGATCCCATTCACTCCATGGATCGCGAAAGTCAGCAACCCATTTAATGTCGGGAAATTTCTTCTTAAGCTTCATGCCGATGAGATGAAGACTGTGGGGTGGACCGGTAGTAATTACTGTCTCGATTGCGTTTTCAATAATATACTTCTTAAGGAAGGTTACTGAGGGTACAACCCACATTACACGGGGGTCAGGAATAAATATGTTACCCCGAACCCAGGATGCGATTTTTTGAAAAAAAGTTTTCTTACCTGTTGAAACCATGTCTATCTGACGCACTGGTTTGCCGCCGGCGATTTTCGAAAAAGTCTTAAAGAGTTGGTACGGCTCCCAGATCGGTTTCCTGATAATGATCGCCTCCTTCGGGACATCGCGCATCAATGTATCGTCGCGTATTTCGAATGAGGGGTTTTCAGGGGTGTATACATGAGGCGTCCAACCAAATGTCGGCAAGTACTTCACGAATTTCAGCCAACGCTGCACGCCACTTCCTCCTGATGGAGGCCAATAGTAGGTGATGATCAATACATTTTTTGGGGATGGGGCAATATCGCCGGTGGGTTTCTTTATTGGAGCAGCGATCGACTGGGTGGACATCTAACGCAAAATTAACAATCGCAATTAATAATGGATTCCAACACCGGCCGCGGCGGCAAGTTTACCATCTGAATATGCTGCTTTGCCATTCACAAATACCATTTCAATCCCATCTGAATATTGATTGGGGTTTTCGACCGTCGCTCGTCCATTGATTTTATTTTCATCGAACACCACCAAATCCGCCCACGCATCATCTCTAAGTATCCCACGATCTTTCATCGCAGGCAGGATCAGGTTCCGCGGAAGCGTTGTGATCTTATCGAGAACTTTCTCGAGAGGAAGTCCAATGCTCAACCCATGGTGCACCGCCGTCGAAAAGCAACCCGCTCCCCGTGGATGAGAGTTTGCATGAGCTTCATATTCGATGCCACCATCAGACGCGATCATGCAAAAGTCTCTCTGCAACGCAAGATCCACCGTCTTTGCCAATGGCAATGTTCCTTCCGGTACCGCCGCCAACCTTTTCATACTCCTATACCTCGCAAAGCTCTCCGCAGTAAGACGTTCGCCACTCCCGACAAGCCTGAGGTTGTTATAGGTAAGTCCATAGCGTTGTTGCCATCCATTGTCAAAGCGTTTTGAATGAAGGTAAGTTGCCCAAAATGAATAAGGATAGACGCAGCACGTCATCGCAAAGCCACGATCGTTCGCATCCTGGATCTTTTGCAAAGCCGCTTCCATATGATAGGTACCTCCAGTCGAGTGCAGATGATCGATATGAACGTGCGCTCCGCTGTCTTTAGCAAGGCGAATGGCTTCATCCACACCATCGAGCTCTTGTTCTTCCGACGAGTAGCGCAAATGAAGGAAGAACGGCCGGTTGAATTGCTTCGCTAGCTTTGCATACACCAATGTCTCTTCGTATGGAGTGGGCTGATATTCCAGGCTGTGTGAAACACCAAGCGAACCCTCTTCCAGGCACTTCTCCACGCGTCTTTTTCTGTCGGCTAAGGAGGCAACACCATAACGCACCTGCATTACAGCAGTAGAAACGCCGAAGTTGATATAGTGTGGCATTGCTCCAAATACCTTGTAATGATCTGCAGTCGCAGCGCTCCCGCCGTGCATTTGAAGGGCCGTAGTCACACCGTCGGTCACCTTGTATCGTTCGACAATTTTATAAGTATGCCTGGGATTCGCCGTATTGTCCGAAAGGACATCTACAAATCCGGGTGAAAGGATTTTATTATCTATTGTTATAATCTTCTTGCCCTGCAGTGAGTTAATGTCACCAATCTTCAGCCTTCCCTCTGACGTGATTCCCACGTCAAGCGTTTGCCACTTATTCTGGTAGAAACATTTGCCACCGCGCAGGACTATTTCCAGTTGTTGCTCACTGAACCCAAAAGCCAGGAGATTATGACTCGACGAAGCTGCCACCAAAACACCTGCGGCTTTAAGAAATGATCGACGCTTCACGGCACGGACAATTGAATATCCAAGTTAATCAGTTTTGACTGGAAGACGTTTTAATGAAATCAATGATAGCCTCCCAATCTTCGGGTGCAAACCAATGAATATCTGCATCCTTTCTAAACCACGTCATTTGGCGCTTGGCATAGTTTCGCGAGTTTCTTTTCAACAGTCGAATCGCCTCCTCCCTGTCATAAGCGCCCTCCATAAAGCCAAAGATCTCCTGATACCCCACGGTCTGCAGCGCATTCAAATGTCTTGACGTAAAAAATTTTTCAGCCTCAGCAAATAGCCCGTTGGCAATCATTTCATCCATGCGCGCATCGATACGACTATACAACACGTCACGCGGAACATTCAATCCGATTTTTAGTACATCAAATGGCAAGCTGACTTTCTCCTTTTTTCTGAATTGGGAATAAGGAGCACCGGAACTCCTGATCACTTCCAGAGCGCGCATCAGCCTTTGCGGATTCTGCCTATCAACGATCTCAAAATATTCAGGATCACTGGAACGAACTTCTTCTTGTAACCAGGCTAATCCCTTTTGTTTATATGAATCTCCAATTTCATTTCTGATACTCGCCGGAACAGCTGGTAACTCATCAAAACCTTCAAGCAATGCTTTAACATAAAGTCCAGATCCGCCACACAGGATAGCATACGGCTTTTTGCTGAGCAGTTCGTCGACTACGTTTCTTGCATCGCGGGCGAAAGTGCCGGCGTCATAATCTTCGGTGATGGACTTGATGTTGATAAAATGGTGTGGTATGTGAGCCAGCTCATCGTCAGACGGTTTCGCGGTACCAATATTCATCTCCCGGTACACCTGGCGCGAGTCTGCTGAAATTATCTCTGTGCTAAAAAAAGATGCCAGCCGCAGAGCAAGTGCTGTCTTGCCCGACGCCGTGGGTCCCACGATAACAATCAACGTGCCTGGCATGATAGTCTTATTATATCAGTAAAGAACGGAAAGTCTGTTGCAATTCTCGCGCCGATAGAAAATAATTGATGCTTGAGACTGGGACTTTTTATACCTTGCGCTGACAAAATTCGCCACTACGAATGGTTAAGTATACAAATCAATTTCTCGTCAAGCTGGAAGATCTGATCGCTGAGTCCGACTATTTTTTAAGGTATGAAAAAGGAAATTTTAAGTCGGGATATTGCCTTTTGCGCGATCAGAAGATCATTATCGTAAATAAGTTTTTCACTACCGAAGGAAAAATCAATGTTATTCTCGAAATCCTTCGTACGGTTGCCCTGGATACCAGCAAGTTCAGTGAAAAGAACATGAAGCTCTACGAAGAACTTTCTCAGGAAGAAGTCAAATTATAGTCTTGAAGATCACATTTCTCGGCACCGGAACTTCACAGGGTGTGCCCGTGATCGGGTGTCAGTGCGAAGTGTGCCGGAGTATGGACTATCGTGACAAACGACTGCGTACCTCCATTCACGTGTCGGCCGGCGGGAAGAGTTTTGTGATCGATACGGGTCCCGACTTCAGGCAGCAGATGCTCAGGGAAGACATCCGGACACTCGATGCCGTCATCTTTACCCATGGGAGAAGGTACTTGACCAACTCAAGACTGAGTTTTACTATGCGTTTGAGCCTCAGAAGTACCCAGGTATTCCCCAGCTAAAGCTTATACAAATACACGAGCAGGAATTCCAGGTTAATGGCGTCAAATTCATACCACTGCCGGTTAAACACATGCACCTCCCGGTGCTTGGCTTCAGGATCGGCGACTTTAGCTACGTTACTGACGCGAATATGATTCCCGACAGCACCGTTGAAAGGTTAAAAGGAACGCATACTCTTGTACTCAATGCGCTGCAGCGCGAAAAGCATCTCTCTCATTTTAATCTCTCTGAGGCCATCGCACAGGCCCAACGGATCGGTGCAAAGCGGACTTATTTTACTCACATTGCACACAAGCTTGGCCTCTTTAAGGAAGTCGAGAAGGAATTGCCTGAAGGGATGTTTCTCGCCTACGACGGCTTGAGTCTCGAGTTTTAACAGAACTGGAGATCAAATTAATTATTCAAATTCGCGCCACGACCTAAAGCTTATTTTGCTGTCGAAAAGTGATCCAGGCAACAAGCGTGGCAGCGCCTTAAACTTTTGAACCTTAAACTTTAATCCTTGAACTTTGAACCTTAAACCTTGAACCATCGACCGATAACACTGCACTCTAAACTATGAACTCTAAACTCTGAACCTTAACTCATCCGGTTTGCACAACAACTATTACTTCCTCCGTCAGCTCAGCACCGAACTTCAAAAGCGGCTGGAAGGCTATTCGCTTGTATCGTGCTTTAGTCAGAACAAGGACGAGCTCGTAATGGAGTTTAATAACAGCAAGGAATCTTTTTTTATTAAAGCAGACTTGCAACCGGAGTTCCAATGCCTCTCTTTTCCAGAGAAATTCAATCGGGCGCGAAAAAACAGCATCGATCTTTTCTCAGAGACATTGATGAGAAGAGTATCGTCGGTCAGACAGTTTACTAATGAGAGAAGTTTTGCGATTGAGCTCGACGGTGATTTTGCCATCGTGATAAAGCTGCACGGCCCGCGCGCGAACGTTGTTCTTTATAGCAACGCCCTTCCGGTTGATATTTTCAGAAACAACTTCCCTGCCGATCTTCAGGTGAAGTGGCCCGAGCTTGACAGAGTTATCGATTGGAGCAAAGAAAACTTTATGGCACACCAGGAAGATCTGAAGTCGCAGTACTTCACTTTTGGAACCGCCATTTGGAATGAGTTGAGTAGCCGGGGGTTCAACAACGCTGATTTCGAAGCGCGTTGGAGCATTTTACAGGAGATGCTGAGCTACCTTCAAACACCGGAAATATCTGTCCTGGAGGAAGGAAGGTCAGTGGCGTTAACTCTGTTTCGAACTGGCGCCGAAGCCAAGTCATTCACGGATCCCACAAAGGCCATAAATGAATTTTATTATCGCTATGTAACGACCTTGGCGTTCCATAAAGAAAAAACATTCCTGACAAGTCACCTGCAGGGAAAGTTAAAACAGGCGTCCACCTTTTTAGAAAAAAATCATAGCAAGCTCGCGGAGCTCACCGGCTCTCATCACTACCAGCAGTGGGGCGATTTGATCATGGCCAACCTGAATAATATCAGGCAAGGTCAGGATCATATATCGGTTGAGAATTTTTATGACGACCAGAAGATGGTAACCATAAAATTAAAACCGGACTTGCTGCCTCAAAAAAATGCAGAAGTCTACTATCGCAAAGGAAAAAACCAATCTATTGAGATCCGAAATCTTGAAGAATCGATAGCACACAAGGAAAAAGAAGTGAGGCAATGGCAATTGCAGCTAAACACCGTGATGGAAGCAAAGCATTCGGATGATCTTAGGGAAATTGGTCGTGAATTCCGCGAAAAGAGCAGTGAGCGTGAGTTGAAGCAATCGCTTCCCTACCGGGAGGTTGAGTTCAAAGGATTTCAGATATGGATCGGCAAGAACGCCGGCGCCAATGACCAGTTGACCTTGAAGTATTCATTTAAAGAAGATCTCTGGCTCCACGCGAAAGACGTTGCGGGTTCACATGTTCTTATAAAATTTCAGTCCGGCAAAACCTTTCCGAAAGATGTCATCGAGCGCGCCGCTTCCCTTGCTGCATACCATTCCAAAAGGAAGAATGAATCACTTTGTCCGGTAGTCGTGACGCCAAAAAAATTTGTAAGAAAAAGAAAAGGCGATCCCGCTGGAGCGGTTGTGGTGGATCGCGAAGAAGTTATTCTCGTTGAACCGAAGGAATGATGAATGATGAATAGCGAATAGTGAAGTCCGAAGTATGACACCTCCCGCGTACTCGCTAAGACTCACATTTGCTGGATCAACACGTCACAATCACCGCCACCGAATACAGATTACCGGATACCGATTACCGGCTATACTCATTTCACCACATTCACCTTCATCATATTCGTCCTGTTGCGTTCCTGAATCGGCATACTCGCAAGGCTGATGAAAATGTCTCCGGTCTTCACATGACCATCGCGCTTCAGTATCTCCTGTACATCAGCGATCGTCTCATCGGTAGAATCTGACTTCTCGTAATAGTAAGCGCGCGTCGCCCAAACGAGGTTCAGTGTATTGAGCACGGTCTTATTCCCGGTGAATACAAAAATATTGCAATTCGGGCGATGCGAGGACGATTTGAAAGCAGTGTATCCCGACGACGTCATACCCACAATCGCTTTCGCATTCACCTCTTTGGCAAGCTTACATGCAGCCAGGATCAGACTGTCATGAATGAATATCGGTGAGTGCGGATCGACTTCGCGGAAACGATAGTATACGTTCGCTTGTTTTTCTACGGACCCGATCGTGCGAACCATGCTTCGGATGACTTCGATGGGATATTTTCCAGCGGCTGTTTCGGCGGAAAGCATTAACGCATCGGCGCCATCCATGACTGCGTTAGCAACATCATTGGTTTCTGCGCGCGTGGGCCTGGGATTTTCAATCATACTCTCCATCATCTGTGTTGCCACGATGACGGGCTTTGCATACTTATTACACTTTTCCACCAGCATCTTTTGCACCATCGGAACTTCCTCGAGCCAGATTTCCACGCCGAGGTCACCCCGTGCCACCATGACACCGTCGGTAGCGGCGATGATTGCGTCTATGTTTTCCAATGCCTCAGGCTTCTCGATTTTGGCGATGATGCGCGTAGTGGACTTATGCTCGGCAATGATGCTTCTTAGGATGTCGATGTCTTTCGCTTTACGAACAAAAGAAAGCGCGACCCAATCCACATTGTGCTTCAGACCGAAGAGTAAATCCTTCATGTCTTTTTCAGTAAGCGACGGCGCGGAAACTTTTGAATACGGAAGGTTAATTCCTTTTCGTGACTTTAATACACCACCATACACTACCTCACAAATCACATCTTCACCACGCGTTTCCTTGACTTTCAATTCAATCTTTCCGTCATCGATGAGGATCATGTCACCAGGCTTGACGTCGTTGGGCATTCCCTTGTAACTGGTGCTTACAATCTCGCTGTCGCCAATCAACTCGCGCGTAGTAATTACAAGTGTTTCTTTAGGTTTCAGAACCGTCCCATCTTTCATTTCATTGACACGGATCTTTGGTCCCTGAAGGTCCTGAAGCAGCGCGATGTGCGTTCCCAACTCTTCATTGATCTCACGGACATGCTTGATCACCTTGAGATGATCTTCGTGGGAGCCGTGCGAAAAATTCAGACGAAAAACATCGACACCCTCTTTTGCGAGGGCTGTTAATACTTCTTTTGAATTGGATGCGGGACCTACAGTGGCGACGATTTTCGTCTTATTAAAAGAAAGCTTTTCCATGCCAATAATGCGAGTTCTGGTTTGCCTTGCATCAAAAAATAAAATTGTCCTTCGATTTTAAGGCCGTCAAAGGTATTAAAGTGACCAATTCAACGGAAGGAATAGCGCGCAAGTATTCCTGCAATCGATTTCCGGGCAGTTTTTCCTCACTTTGTGTCATGACAATGAAGTCATAATGGGGAAATTCCGGCACCAGTTCGGGGCCTGGATTCTCACTTTCAACCGACTTATTACGAAACAGGTTTAGCTCGTTAAGGGGCGTGCGATGCATAAAACGGTCGTAAGAACCAGCTACGCCTTTCTTAAATTCGATAACCAAATTTTGTTGCTTCACCAATTTGGTTTTCAGAATCTTGTTGATCTCCCAGGCAAGTTTGTAACCCTTTAATGAAGTCCTGATTCCCAACAATTCAAAATCGTAGGAGTACTCAATTTCAAGCTTGTTTTTCCTGATTTTAGCGCTCATCGGTGGCTGAATACTGAAATAGCAATGATCTAATTATCAAAGGAAACGCATTTTTTGCTTCAGATTACATGGATGGACACAGATGGGCCACAGTTGGAAACATCTGTGGAAATCTGTGTCATCTATGGCAAATTCATTGGAGAATCCTGAGGCTTCGGGGAAAAGTAAAAAGTTTGACAATATGGCGGCAAATCTCTTACTTTGCACCGTTTTTTTAAATACCTTAAACCATACACACATGTCTGACATCGCACAAAAAGTAAAACAGATCATCATCGACAAACTGGGAGTTGAAGAATCCGAGGTTACCCCTGAGGCAAGCTTTACCAATGATCTTGGTGCAGATTCACTGGACACTGTCGAGTTGATAATGGAATTTGAAAAAGAGTTTAATATCTCTATTCCAGACGACCAGGCAGAAAATATCGCTACTGTTGGACAGGCTATCGCCTATCTGGAACAAAACGCGAAGAAATAATTCCTGATCCCGATAAGCTATCGGGACGGACACCAAACTTTCAGTATGAATTTTAAACGGGTAGTTATTACTGGGATAGGTGCACTCACTCCAATCGGCAATACTTATCAAGAGTACTGGGAAGGATTGAAGGCAGGAAAAAGCGGCTCCGCACCGATCACCAGATTTGACGCTTCTCTCTTCAAAACAAAATTCGCCTGCGAACTGAAAGGATTCGATCCGACGAATTTCATGGATCGAAAGGAGGCCCGTAAAGTAGATCCCTACACTCAATATGCGCTGGTGGCCGCAGACGAAGCCATCAAAAACTCAAATCTTCTTACCACAAAATTCGACCCCGATCGCGTAGGCGTGATCTGGGGCTCGGGTATTGGAGGTTTGCTCACTTTCCAAGAAGAAGTGAAAGCCTTTGCAAAAGGTGATGGCACACCCCGTTTCAATCCGTTCTTCATTCCTAAAATGATACCGGATATTGGCGCAGGTCACATTTCTATCAAATACGGTTTCCGGGGACCTAACTATGCAGTTGTATCTGCCTGCGCAACTTCGACCAATGCGATCTACGATGCATTCACACACCTGCGATTAGGTAAAGCAGATGTCATGGTTACTGGCGGTTCGGAAGCTGCTATCTGTGAAGCGGGCGTTGGTGGATTTAATGCAATGAAAGCATTGTCGGAACGCAACGACTCTCCCGAAACAGCCTCGCGTCCCTATGACAAAGACCGTGATGGATTTGTGCTTGGTGAAGGTGCTGGCGCACTGGTTCTTGAAGAATATGAATATGCAAAACGCCGCGGTGCGAAGATTCTGGGCGAAATTGTCGGAGGCGGAATGTCTGCCGATGCCTATCATATCACCGCACCTCATCCGGAAGGCGCGGGCATTATCAAAGTGATGCAGCACGCGTTAGAAGACGCTGGCCTTAAGCCAACTGACATTGATTACGTAAATACGCACGGCACCTCGACACCACTCGGTGACATCGGGGAGATCAAGGCAATACAAAGTGTCTTCGGAGAGCATGCATATAAGATGAATATCAGCTCGACGAAATCGATGACGGGACACTTGTTGGGAGCCGCCGGCGCCATCGAGGCAATTGCCTGCGTCCTTGCTCTCACGGAAGGAGTCATTCCTCCTACTATCAACCACTTCACTGACGACGAAGGACTTGATTCGAAGCTAAACCTTACGTTCAACAAAGCTCAGAAGCGCACAGTCAACGTCGCGCTCAGCAACACGTTTGGCTTTGGCGGTCACAATGCTTCCGTGATCATTAAAAAAGCTGAATAATATCGCGTGTGGAGCCTGCTCAAAATTCCCGGGAGGCGTTCTAAGAAGGAAGATCAAAAACTGATTGTAGCAATACGTACGATCACGGGGTTCACTCCTTCCAATCTTGCGCTGTACAAACTCGCAACCTTGCACACCAGCAGATCGAAGCAAACAAATGGATTCCGTGAATCCAACGAACGACTGGAATACCTTGGCGATGCCATCCTGGGCGCAGCGGTTGCCGACTACCTCTTTAAAAAATATCCATTCAAGGACGAGGGTTTCCTCACCGAGATCAGATCGCGCATAGTAAATCGCGAGTCACTGAATTTGCTTGCCAGAAAAATGGGAATCAGCCTGATCGTTCAATTCGATCAGAAGAATGTGCAGCTCCAGCAAGTTGTGCTTGGCAACACGCTTGAAGCAATCGTTGGCGCCGTGTACCTCGACAAAGGATACCTCCGTTGCAAAAAGTTTGTCATCGACAAATTGATCCAGCCCAACTTCGACCTCGATGTTGTCATCCAAACCAATGTCAACTACAAGAGTAAAATTATCGAATGGACTCAGCGGCACAGCAAGGTGGTGCGGTTTGAGATGGGTGAGGTCAGGAAATCCAAGAATCAAAAGGAGTTTTCAATTCAGATATTCATTGACGAACAGCCTTACGGGACAGGTTTCGGTTTCACCAAAAAGAAAGCCGAACAGGATGCAGCCATGAAGACTTGTGAATTGTTAAATATATAGATGCATTTCTCAGAGATCCCGGCGACGGGTTGTTTTACAACGAAAGTGGAGGAAACGACATAAACTCATGATAAAGGGAACACGGCTGTCTCTTTTTAAGTTATATCGAAGGAAATGAGCACGTTAAAAATAGCTGGGGCAACACTCAATCAAATCCCGATCCACTGGGGGAACAATACAGGCAACATCCTGGCCGCGATTGAAGAAGCGCGTAAGCAGGAAGTCAGGATTTTACTTATGCCCGAGGTTTGTATTACCGGCTACGGATGTGAAGATCTTTTCCTTAGCGACTGGCTTTCGCAAAGGGCGGCAGAAGAACTAAATAAGATAATCCCGGCCTGCAAGAACATCACAGCTTGTGTGGGCTTGCCAGTTCGTGTTGACAATATCACATACAATGGTGCAGCGGTCATTCGCAACGGTGACCTTCTCGGCATCACATTAAAACAAAACCTTGCGAAAGAAGGCGTACACTACGAGCCCCGGTGGTTCGATCCGTGGGTGCGCGATAAAGTGGTTGAAATTACACTTGCCGGAAAAAATGTCCTCGTAGGCGATCTCGTGTACGAGACCGATGGCATTCGTTTTGGATTTGAAATCTGTGAAGATGCATGGAGCCGTAATCGTCCTGGTTATCGCCTGCACGAACGGCACGTCGATCTGATCCTCAATCCCAGCGCAAGTCACTTCGCTTTGGGTAAGGCCGGGCGCAGGGAAAAGGAAGTTATCATTGACGGCTCTGAAAAATTCGAGTGCGCCTATCTGTTTGTCAATCACCTTGGGAATGAAGCAGGCAGGATGATCTACGATGGCGACATCGTGTTTGGGCAAAATGGTAAGCTGATCGCCGTCAACGACAGGCTGTCTTTTAAGAGATTCAATCTGCTAACGTGTGATATCGACTTTAAAGATCCATCAAAATCTCAGCACATTCCGATAAAGGATGGCAGGGAAAGGAATGACGAGTTTGTTCGCAGTGCTTCTCTTGCGTTGTTCGACTATCTAAGAAAAAGCAAAGCAAAAGGATTCGTACTCAGTTTGAGTGGTGGTGCTGATTCATCACTGTGCGCTGTACTTGTTTCCGAAATGGTACGCCGTGCTTCCACTGAGCTCGGCTGGGAAAAATTCTGGAGCAGCCTGGGCTTTGACTCGAAGTCGCCCGCTTCACAAAAGGAGGCAGTAAACAAGCTTCTCACGTGTGCCTATCAGTCTACGCGGAATTCTTCCACCGCCACGCTCAACGCTGCGAAGACACTCGCTGAATCTATTGGCGCGGGGTTTCATCATTGGTCAGTCGACGAAGAGGCAGATTCATACAAAACAAAAATAGAGGGCGCGCTTCAACGCAAGCTAACCTGGGAACAAGATGACATCGCCCTTCAGAATATTCAGGCTCGGTCGCGGTCTCCAATTATTTGGTTGCTTGCAAATGTCAAACAATCGATCTTATTAACCACTTCAAATCGCAGTGAAGGCGATGTAGGCTACGCAACGATGGATGGTGACACCAGTGGAAGCCTTGCTCCCATCGCTGGTATCGACAAGCCGTTTATCTTGCAATGGCTGCGCTGGGCGCAACAAGCACTCGGTTATGCCGGACTCGCAGCCGTAAACAATCTTCAACCCACGGCAGAACTGAGACCTTCAGAACGCGCGCAGACCGACGAAAAAGATCTGATGCCATACGAAGTGTTATTGGCGATCGAGCGCCTGGCGATTTACGAGCGGCGTCCTCCCATGGACGTCTTCAACACACTTAAAACAAAATACGAATCCAAGGCACTTAAACAGTGGATCAAAAAATTCTTTAAACTTTGGTCCATCAACCAGTGGAAGCGTGAGCGCCTCGCTCCGGCGTTCCACTTCGACGATCTGAATGTTGACCCCCGCAGTTGGTGCCGGTTCCCGATTTTGTCGGGGAGCTTTGAAGAGGAGCTGAAAGCGTTGGGAGAGTGAGTGTTTTATAGGAAAAAGGATTCTGGATTCTAGATTCTGGATTCTAGGTTTAGGTGGCTAGTTGCGCCTTCAAACATCTTCGCTTTGTTGTCCCAAACTCGAATCGGCACATCCACGATTTCGTCTATCTTTGCCGCACCTAACGATCAAGTTCGCGCTATGGATTTAAGCTTCATCATCTGGAACGGCAGCCCTGATATCTTCTCAATCGGGCCAATAACCCTGCGTTGGTATGGATTGCTGTTTGCCTCTGGCTTCCTGATCACGCAGCAGATCCTTTACTACATGTTCAAAAAAGAAGGCAAGCCGCAACAGGATGTTGACACGCTCACCATTTATATGGTTGTAGCCACGATCCTGGGAGCGCGCCTCGGCCACATTATCTTTTATGATCCGCAGATAATTGTTAATGATCCACTTGGAATATTCTTGCCTTTCGAATTTAAGCCTGAATTCAAGTTTACTGGATTGATGGGACTGGCAAGTCATGGAGCCGCTATCGGAATACTTTTCGCACTGTGGTTGTATTCCCGTAAGCGCAAGCCCGGACAGAATTATCTGCAAACACTTGATCGCATTGTCATCCTTGTTGCGTTGACTGGCGCGCTGATCCGCTTTGGTAACTTCTTTAACTCCGAAATTCTTGGAAAACCAACCGACAATCCGTTGGGCATTGTGTTCGTTAGTCGCGTGACAGAAAGTATTGAGGGTGATAAGTCCAATCCGGATAATAAGGTTGAAACAGTTATCGTCGAGAAGAACAAAGAGGCGGTGTCTCAACCGAATGGCCGGGTGCCAATAAAGGTATTTATCTTTTTTAAGGCAGGAGTTCCAGAGGATGAAGCAAAGTTGTTCGTCCAGGGTAACGTAAAGAGAATACTATACTACATGTCTGAATTCGTAGATGAATCCGCGATGACGCCTATTCAGTTCAGTACGATACTTGACACCAAGACAAACCAGGTCATGGCGCGCGTCGATACGCTGGGAATATCGCGCCATCCAGCGCAGCTTTATGAGGCAATTTCGTGTATCCTGCTTTTCACACTGCTGTTTTTCATTTGGCGGCATTACCAGCAAGACCTGCCGGAAGGACGTATCTTCGGTTATTTCATGATTATACTATGGACACTAAGGTTCTTGTATGAATACCTGAAAGAACCGCAGGAAGAGTTTGAAAAGACGATCCCCCTCTTTATGGGACAGATTCTGAGCATACCATTGGTTATTATTGGCATATATTTCCTGATCCGTTCGTACCGCTTACTTCGACCTCTTGTTTTGGATAAAACGATTGTGGCAGCTGCTGCTGTTTCACTCATTGCATCTGGCATCATGGTTTGGAAAACCGAATGGTACTGGCCTATGCTGTATTCCGTTTTCATTCCGGCAATAGTTGTAATGTTCTATTCCGTCATCAGACTTTCGATCATCAAGAAGGTGGATGTAACCCCTACAAATGCTGCATAGATCTTTGGTTGCATACGTTGTCACGATAATCCAGGATGAGTTGGCATGTTGGCTTTATTGTTAGGATTGATACTGACTGCTGCAGGGGGCGACATGGATTTTCAGGATCCCGCAACCGACACAACGCGAAACCGTAGCATTGATTCCGTCGAAGACAGGATATTGCACGTCGACCGGGTCATCATCATAGGAAACAAAGTCACGCGCAACCGTATTATTGAACGAGAGCTTTCCTTAAAACCTGGCGACACAATACGAGCTTCAGCACTGCCGGGTTCATTGCAATGGGATAAAAATAAGCTTTACAATCTTCGGCTGTTCAACACGGTTAACGTACGCACCCTCGAATTACCGAATGATCACATGGACATTCTCGTTGAGGTCACTGAGCGCTGGTATATCTTTCCCGTTCCTATCTTCGAGCTTTCAGATAGGAACTTCAATGAGTGGTGGAACAACTATAATCACGACTTCAATCGCATTAACTACGGCATTCGATTGTATAAGAATAACTTTCGCGGAAGGAACGAGTCCCTAAGATTCACCGCGCAGTTCGGCTACGTGCGAAAATTTGATTTGCAATACCGCATTCCGAACCTCGATCGGAAACAAAAACAGGGCCTCACTTTCAATTTTGATTATGGGACACCTCGCAACCTCGCGTACAAAACAGTCGATCACAAACTTGTTTACCTGGAGTCGAAAGAAATAGTGCGCACATCTTTCGGTGCGGGTATAGGCTATTCATACCGGAAATCGTTTTTCGAAACGCATTCTTTAAGCTTCAACTACAGAGAAGCGCAGGTAGTTGACACGGTCCTCCAGTTGAATCCAATCTATTACAACAACAGCAAGACGACCCAAAAGTATTTTGCCATGTCGTATTCTTTCAACTCGGAACACAGGGACGTAGTCTTGTATCCACTGAAAGGATATCAATTCACCTTCTGGGCGTCAAAGGCCGGGCTCTTTCCAACGGATGACGTGAACCAGCTCGAGCTCAATGCCACCTATGCAAAGCATTGGCCGCTGGGAAACCAGTTCTTCCTGTCGAACTTTACTTCTGCCTATTGGAGCAATCCACAGAATCAGCCGTACAACATTTTTAATGCGATGGGTTATCGCAATCAACTCGTCAGGGGCTTTGAGAATTACGTGGTGGAGGGTCCAGAGTTTGCGTTGAACAAGACGACAATCAAAAAGAAAATATTTGGGAAGGCGTGGACGCTTAACGGGATGCCGATCGAACAATTCAGCTACCTGCCCCTCGCGATTTATGTCAAAGCCTTTGCAGATTTCGGCTATGTAAAGAACTATCCATATTATGACGAAAAAGGCTTGAACCAGGCATATTCGAATAAACTACTAATCGGTACTGGAGGAGGGATCGACTTTGTCACGACCTATGATCTGGTGCTACGCATCGAGTATACATTTACCCAACAGAAACCCGAGGGTGCGTTCTTCTTTAATTTGAAGAAGGAGTTCTAGAGAAGGTATTAAACACAATAGGCACATAGAGCCATAGCGGAGCATCGGGTTGGAATCCTTTGTGGAAAATTCTTTTAATGAAATTTTAGATCGACTATCTTTCCAGAGTAGATCATGGCTCAAGACAAAATGATCAAAACGAAAATCTACTTCTGAAAAAGTTACCTGATCTACAGGGGTGGCAGCAGTTAGAAAGAAATGATCGAGAATGACCCAAATCTTCAAGGCCATTCTTTTGAGTCTGAACTCTGAATTCCAAATTGATGTGTGAGCAATCGACTTTACAAAATGTCTTCGGTACCATCTGGAAAACCCGATATTAACGTGAATTTCGCTGTGATCAGATTCCTAACTTTTGTTGTAATAATTTCCTGGCCTTCAATTTCAATCGGATCCAACAGCGACACACTGACGCACAGGAAGACGTTTAATAGGGCATTGATTTTTGAAAATCAAATAACTATTTCAGATGCCACAATTCGCTATCAAGAGACTGTCCAGGAACGCATAGGAGATACGGTATATTATAAGGTTAACGAGCCGCAGATTCTTGGCAACCGCATCGGCGATGATGTGACTTTCCTCAAGATAAACGGCAAGTGTCTTATTAAAGTAAACCTGCCAGGACTGACCAATGCTTCCTTTACACCCGATGGCAAACAAAAAAAATATCTCCCCTTCTATGATATAGACGCCAAGCCTGGCGATAAATGGTTGTCAGAGCATCTTTTTGATTGCCTCGGCAGCACCATCACATTTGAGGGAGACTCACTGGACGCTCAAACCAAGGAGCGCCTTTATGTTTTTACCTTTACTGGAAATTTTATCAGGCATTCCGATCACGTGAAGAGGTTTTACGTAACGCGTGACAAAGGAATTGTACGGGTGGACTTTGATGAACTGTATCTCGGACAGGCAGGCGAAAAGGCGGTTAGCATTTCGGATGACTACGTCAAGAAAGGAAAATTGAAATTGTATCTCGAAGGTAAGCTGGCGCCTCCACAGATAAAACCGGTTTCTAAGGACACGCTGCTAAAACGAAGGATGGATGAGGCCATGCGAACGAGTGATCTCCCCGCCGTCGTTGCCATTGCAGTAAATATCAAGGGAGAGCAGTTCACTTACACGCATGGCAAAGCAATTTGGTCCGAGCAGGACCTCGTCACCCCTGAGCATATTTTCAGGATCTATTCCATGACTAAAATAATCACCAGTATTGCTGCGATGCAGTTGGTCGAAAAAAAGCTGGTGACACTCGATGAAGATCTCATTCGATTCCTCCCCGACATGTCAAAAATTCCCATTCTCGATCAAGGAAAACTTGTGCAAGCGCAAAATCCCATCACACTTCGACATCTGCTTTCCCATACGTCGGGATTCGGTTACCCATTCACGGACGAGCAACTCGCAAAGTTTGATCGCTCGAACTGGAAGTACAATGATCTACCCAGGCGGTTCGAAAGTGGAACGCAGTTCCTGTACGGGACAAGCATCGATTGGGTTGGAGAACTGGTGGAGGAAGTCTCAGAAATGTCATTGGCAGAATATATTGAACAGAACATCACAGGCCCTCTCGGCATGAAACGCACGTTCTTTAACGTCCCCGATTCTTTAAAGCAGTTTATCGTTTCTCAGGGACGAAGAGGAGACGATGGGATGCAGCCGCTCACCGAAGCCACGCGGCTTCCCGGAGCTGATGTAAAGAAGTTCAATGGCGGTGGCGGGTTGTACAGCACGCCACATGATTTTTCCAGACTCCTCCAGGCCATGTTGAACGACGGAGAACTCGGAAAGGTCAAAATTCTCAAGGCGAGTACTGTTCGTGAGATGCGAAAAAATCAAATCGGAAAGATTTCAATGGCGGATGCCGGGAGGTATCACGCAAAAGGTACATGCTGCAATTTTGAAGGCATAACTTCCCCCACAACCAAATGGGGCCTCGGGGGATTGATCGACAATGAAGACAAGCGTTATGGCAGGAAGGCAGGCACTATTCTTTGGGGAGGATTGCTCAATACGTATTTTTATATTGATTATGCTTCGGGAATTGCCGTCAGCATTTACACACAGCACCTACCCTTTAACCACCCTGAGACCAAACGGCTTTTGGACGAGTTCTCAAAGTTTGTTTACGAAACCTGGAAATAAAGTCGTTCATGGATAACACTACATTCTTCGCACCCCAACTCTATATTTCTCATGGAGTAAGAGATCTAAGTTTCTATTCAAAAGCTTTTGGTGCGATCGAGCTCAGACGATAGAAAAGAAGATCTAGTACTTTAAACTTAAATCCATAGTCCAGTAGTTCCTATGTTTCTACTGTATCTATGTGGTTTAAATAATCAACTGTCAATCCTTATACTTCCACTCCTTCTTCTTCCCCTTCTTATCATATTGATACCATACGCCCGTGCGCTGCCCGTCTTCAAAAAAGCCAGTGTATTGCAGTTTGCCCTCTTCATTATAAAATTTCCACGGGCCGTCCTCCAATCCTGCGAGGTAATTTCCAACCTGCAGCAGCACACCTTTTTCAGAATAGATGCGGGTCTCACCTTCGGGTAAACCGTTCACATACGACAGCGTGCGTGCCAATGCTCCATCGGGAAAATAGTGCTTCCATTCACCAGCGTACTGCCCTTTCACATAAGTCCCTTTTCTCTCGATGCCACCATCCATGTGGTAATAAAAGGCTGAGTCGGTCATTGCGCCTGCGTTCCAATGTTCAAGCGCTTGCAACTTACTATTGGGAAAATAATACGTGACCTCTCCGGACAACTTCCCATCCTTGTAATGCTCAACCGTGTTGAGCTTCCCATTGGGGTAGAAGTACTGCCACTCCCCTTCTTTCTTGTGATTCAGGATTTTGCCTTTTCCCCGGGTTTGACCATTAGGATATGACTCGACCGAGTCAATAAGCTGAGCCAAGACAGAATTTGACGCTAACAAAAATATGGTCAGGAAAACATGTGGCATAATCATCGTCCTAATCCTCTGCAAAGGTGTAAACTTATTTTGAATTTATCAGGAATGAAATATTACACATACCTACTGTTGGTGGGTCAGAGTGTTATTGCTGCTGCACAAAGCGTCAGTACGGAAATGGGTGCGCGCGCAGCCGCGATGGGATACGCAAGTGTGGCAAACGAAGACGAATGGAGTCTTTTCAACAATGTCGCAGGTCTGGCAACACAAAAAGATGTCGCCGTCAGCTTTGCTTATGACATTCCACCGGACCAGGAGGGGGCAAATCGGATCGCAGCCGGAATGTTGATGCCAACTCGCATTGGTGTGCCCGCGCTGGGCCTGTTTCGCTTTGGCGATGTATTGTACAATGAACAGGTCGCATCCGCGGGTTTTGCGAACAAATTGGGAATTGCTTCGCTTGGTATTAAGCTGGATTACATTCAATATGAAACTTTAGGCATACAAGCTCGCAATGCCCTGAGTTTGTCCTTTGGTGGAATTGCAAGTTTAACACCTGTTATCTCCGTTGGAGCCTACATCACAAATCTAAATCAGGCAACGATCACCGATACGGAAAGGCTACCAACAAAACTTGTTGCGGGAATATGTTTGAAACCCGACAAATATCTGAGCATTACTTCGGAAGTGGTTAAAGACCTTTTATACAACGCCACATGGAAAACCGGCGCCGAATATTCGATCAATGGAAAGATTTTCTTTCGAACCGGATTCAATCTCAATCCTACGGCGGGATTTTTTGGACTGGGATTTAATTCACCAAAAGTGAAATGTGATTTCGCTGCGAAGGTGTACTCCGTTACCGGAAATTCCTTCCAGGCATCCGCTATTTATATCCTCCATAAACGACGGGAATGAAAAGCATCTTGTCGTGCATACTGGTTCTGACAGCACTTTCCAGCCATGGTCAGGATTACCCGCGGACGGACATCAATCTCGAAAAGCTGATCGACGATATCTTTCCCGTTCAAGACCTCGATCTGAATTATGAAGACCTCTACGACAATCTCGCGCAATTGCTATCCAACCCTCTCGATCTAAATACAATCACGCAGGAACAAATGCGTTCATTGATGGTTGTGCCCGAAGCAGAGATCAATGCGTTTTTTCACTATCGGGATCAGAATGGCCCGATTTTATCTGTGTACGAACTTCAATCTATTCCTGGCTGGACCCGGCAGACATTCGAAAACATTATTCCATTTGTCAGAGTGATCGAGGCGCAATCCCGATTCAATACCTCCATTTTCCAAAGAATGGCCGAAGAAAAGAATAACTACCTCCTGCTGCGACTCGAACGAGGACTGGAGATGAAGAAAGGCTACAGCGCCGATGCTGATTCAGCGCAGCGCTATGCAGGTTCACCGGATCGATATTATCTCCGGTATCGTGTTTCCCGATCAAATGACTTCAGCTTTGGCTTCACAATGGAAAAAGACCCCGGCGAAGCTGTGACCTGGGCACCTTCGAAGAATCAATTCGGCTTCGACTACTTCTCTGCGCATGGCCAGGTCCAGAATAAAGGACGAATCAAAAATCTTATCGTTGGTGACTATCAATGCCAGTTCGGACAGGGACTGATCATGGGAAGCAGCTTCGGGTTTGGCAAAAATGCAGAAACTGTAACAACCATCAGAAGGAGCAACCTCGGATTTCTACCCTACACTTCGCTCAGCGAGAATCTTTTTCTGCGGGGCGCAGCAGCCACCATTAGCATTTCAAAAAATCTCCTTGCGCATACCTTTTTCTCCAGGACCCTCCGCGACGGAAACCTGAGCAGTATGGCGGATGAAAGCAGTCAAACAGCAACATCCCTGTCAAATGCCGGCCTGCATCGAACACCGGCTGAGATTGAGGATCGAAAACGCATCGAAGAGATCGACGCCGGCGGCGTGATTCAATTCAAAAATCAAACGTTTGACGCTGGAGTGATTTTTCATCACCTCAGGTATCAACCGGGTCTCCTGAGAAGTGAAACACCTTACAATCAATTTGCCTTTTCCGGAAACGAAACTCAAAACATCGGTGCTTATGTAAACTTCAGTTGGGCAAACTTCACCTTCTTCGGTGAAGTCGCACAAACCATCGCACATGGTCGCGCCGCAACAGTTGGAATTCTTGGAAACCTTACGAAGGCACTGGAAGTTTCAATGCTGTACCGAAGTTTTGACCGCAACTTTTATTCTTTCTATTCAAATGCATTGTCAGAGAACACTGCCACTCAAAATGAACGGGGATTCTATTGGGGTTGGAAGTATCGATTTAACAAAAGATACTCAGCCAGTGGATATTTTGACATATTTGATTTTCCGTGGCTGAGGTATCGCGGGTACGCCCCTTCAGATGGAAACGAATGGCTGTTGCGATTCAACTATACGCCTTCAAAAACCGTAGTGATTTTTCTTCAGGCCAGAAGTGAATCTAAAATAAGAAACCTGCCTGATGAAACTAATCTATATCAAACGGCTATCGGGGAAAAAAGAAATTTTTGGATCAACTGCGATTACGCAGCGCCACCGTGGCTGACATTTAAAACACGTGCGCAATTCAGCGATTACGCCCTGAACGGAAATACAACACGCGGGTTCGCTTTGATCCAGGATGTCAACTGTTCCATTGGCCGAGTGACCCTCTCAACCCGCTATGCGATCTTTGACACCGATGACTACGATAACCGGATATACTCATTTGAACGCAACCTTTGGCTAGCGTTTTCCTTTCCTTCTTACTATGGCGTTGGGACGCGAAGCTACATTATGCTTCAATACAAGCTCAGCCGGCAAACAGATCTGTGGCTTAAGTGGTCTCAGACACGTTATGCTGACCGCAATGAGATCGGTACCGGCACCGAATCCATTCCCGGAAATACAGGAAATGATATTAAATTTCAGGCGCGGATTCGCTTTTAGCGACCGGACATACTGTTTAGATATATGCATGGTGCAGTCCACGTTACACCCGAAGTTGGCCTTGTATTGGCCATTGGTTTAGCCATTTTTATTGTACCCCGGTTTGGACATTCTATCGCTTCTTTTGTAGATTTAACGATCTGACAACGATAGTATTAACCCTAAGGTGCAACTTTTAACCTTAAACCACCTGACCGGACCATGAGAAAGATTAACGTCATTTTTTTCCTGATTGTACTTTCACTAATACTCCTTTCCGCCGCCTCTATCGCGTTTTCGCAATCCACAAAAAAGACCTTCGAACTTCCGGATTTCAAGAGCATCTACGTAAACTCGAATTACACGGTGATGTTGAAGCAGACGAACCGACAGGAAGTGGTCGTTGAAGCTCCAGCCGATATTTTGGAGGCGAGCGAAATCAAAGTCGAAAATGGAATCCTCCTCATCAACATGGAGCGCAAACCTGATACTCCCAATAAAAGCATCTGGGCCAAGATCGACGACATCAAAATGAATCCCAACATGAAAGTTTACGTGAGCATGAAGAATGTTGGCGAACTGATGGTGAACGGGAGCGGGAAGATTATTTCCGAAAACTCGATTGCTGCCGACTATATCTCGCTTGGACTTACCGGCAGCGGAACAATGGATGTTGATTTAAAAGGCAATACCGTTAAAGCGGAAGTCAGTGGTAGTGGAACACTTACATTGCGAGGCTATGCAACCTCGCTGGATCTTTTTGTGAGCGGCAGCGGCGATGTCAAAGCGTACGATTGTCCGGTGGAAATCTGCAAGGCAAAACTGAGCGGCAGCGGTAATGCGGATTTGAATGTCTCAACAAGTCTCGAAGCCATGGTACTGGGCACCGGCGCAATTAAACACAAAGGCAATACAAAGACCCTGACGAAAAAAGTGTATGGTTCAGGCGCCGTAGAGCGTGCATATTGATCTTTCAGAATTACGTACCAAAACTCTAACTTGGATGCATGTCATCCACTCTCGCCTCTGCTGTACAGGCAGCTCCCGTCTTCTTCGATAAGGACAAAACACTCCAGAAGATCGCGGATCTGATTTCAGAAACTTCAAAAGCAAAATCCCAGCTCATCCTATTTCCAGAGGTATTCATTCCCGGATATCCGCGTGGGCTTACTTTTGGCGCTTCGGTAGGTGGCCGCACACCACAGGGCCGCGACCTCTTTCTTCGTTATTGGGAAAATGCAATTGAAGTCCCAGGCAAAGAGACTTCCCAAATCGGCATTTGGGCAAAGGCCGCTAAAGCGTTTGTGGTCGTGGGCGTCACCGAAAAAGACAAGACAAGTGACACGTTATACTGTTCATTATTGTACTTCTCTCCTGATGGAAATTTGTTGCATTGTCACCGTAAGATCAAGCCGACAGCATCAGAACGGATTATCTGGGGCGAGGGCGATGGATCAGATCTTCAGGTTCTCGATACTGCGATCGGCAAATTGGGTGGTTTGATTTGCTGGGAAAATTATATGCCTCTTGCGAGAATGGCTTTGTACGCCCAGGGCATTGAACTTTATGTTGCACCCACTGCCGACTGTCGCGACTCATGGCAAGCAACACTTGCACACATTGCCTGCGAAGGACGCTGTTTTGTTATCGGGTGCAACCAATACCTTACAAAAGATCATTATCCACCTGAACTCCAGGCGCTACTTCAAAATGATCACCCTTCGCTGCCAAGCACGGGCGGCAGCGTAATTATCAATCCATTGGGTAAAGTGCTTGCGGGGCCGTTGTTTGGAAAAGAGGGGATCGTTACTGCTGAGATTGATCATCGGGACATCATTCGTGCAAAAATGGATTTCGACGTGATAGGTCATTACGCGAGGCCCGATATATTTTCCTTTCAATGGTTAAAATCAAATTGATCTATGGACAACCCGCGCGACGTAATTGAGCGTTTCTACTCCGCTTTTCAACGAAAGGACTGGAGCACCATGCAGGCGTGCTATCATTCCGATATTCATTTCTCAGACCCCGTGTTTACAGATCTCAATGGAGGCCATGCGAAGGCAATGTGGCACATGTTGTCAGTGGCAGGAAAAGACTTGCAGTTGACTTATAAGAACATCCGGACCGAAGGCAATACGGGCTCGTGCGACTGGGACGCGCACTACACGTTTTCAAAAACCGGTCGAAAAGTGCATAATATCATTCATGCATCCTTCGAATTCAAAGACGGAAAAATTATCAGACACACCGACTCATTCGATCTATGGAGATGGGCAGGTATGGCATTGGGAACTCCGGGAAAACTATTGGGGTGGTCATCCTTGATTCGATCAAAGGTGAGGACTACAGCAATGCGCAACCTTAATAAGTTCCTCGCAGATCATCCGGAGTACAGCGCTTAAGGCCGTGCGGATACATACGTCTTAGCTTCTTTTCAAAAGAATTAGATTAGGAAAAACCGCTAAAAGAGAGCTATTTAAAGGGTTTTTGGCGTCAAACCCGGTTACACGCGCATACTCCGGGCAGGCCATAACCGACATGCACTTACCATCATATTACCATGTAACTTCCTGACCTCCTGTACACTTTGATTTTGATTCTTAAAATATTATTATATTTGCCTGTTAGCCAACAAATTCTCCCCCCACAGCACAACGATTTTCTCTGCGTACTTTAAGGTGAGTCTTATTGGATAACGGGTTTATTATATTAACTAATTTCAACAGTACACATGAACATTTATGTAGCCAACATTCCCTGGAAGGCCACCGAAGACCAATTGAAGCAGCACTTTGCAGCGTATGGGGAAGTCACCTCTGCGAAGATCATTATGGACAAAGTCACGCAGCGTAGCCGCGGATTCGGCTTCGTCGAAATGGCTGACGATTCATCTGCACGCCAGGCGATCACGAGCTTGAACGGCGCTGATTTCCAAGGCAAGAACCTGGTGGTGAATGAGGCACGCCCACGCGAAGAGAGACCCAATAACTTCCGCAGCAATGGCGGTGGCGGGTTCCGCAAAGGCGGATTCAATCGCGAAGACTAAGAACTTCACTTGAAATCGATATACCTAATGTCCCGATATCCATCGGGACATTTTTATTTGCTTAAAGCTTAGTTGTATCGATCAGGATCAAACAGATCCAATGCGATAGATGGCGTGGTACCATCGATGATTTCGCTCACAAGCTTTCCCGTGCCCGGCGCGAGGCTAATCCCCAGCATTGAATGACCGGTAGCCACAACAAGATTTTTTATGCGCTTTGTACGCCCTACGTAAGGAAGTCCATCCGGCGAACACGGCCGTAAACCAAACCAAACGTCTTCCTGTTCAGGCATTCCAACGCTCATATCGGGATAGTATTTGGGGATGGCATCCACAATTCCCCTGACCCGGTTCATGTTGATGTCACTATTCACACCTGTTATTTCCATTGTGCCTCCGAACCGAAGCGTTGATCCCATCGGCGTGACAGCAACACGATCTTCGAGAAAGATGGTAGGAATGCGCGTATTCTTTGCCACATTGGGCAGCGTGAAACTGTAACCTTTACCTGCTTGCATTGGAAGGCTTAACCCAAGCTTTGCAGCGACCTGACCAGACCACGAGCCACTGGCGAGCACGAGGTTTTCAATGTCGAATTCATTGCGACCGGACTTCATTGACTGGATCAATCCGTGCTCCACAACAAAATCATCGACTTCAGTATTCAAATGAAAAATGACACCTTTTTCTTCAAGGTATTTTTTCAACTCTGTCATCAGTTGTTGAGGAACAATCTGCCCATCGCCTGGATAATAAACTCCACCACGCGCACTCACACGCACGTCTGGCTCCAGCTTTTGAATATCGGAAAGACTCAGTACGTGTGCCTCAACTCCTGCTTTGTTGGCGACGTGGCTCGCTTCAATCTCTTCTTCTTCCATTGCCGTGGTCCGATACAGCATCAATAAACCTTTTTCTTTGAAACCAAAATCGAAAGGTACATCCCTGCTAAAATCACGATAAAGGTCTTTGCTATAAAAACTCAAGGACTTCAATACCGGAATAGAGCGCACAACATGATCATGATTGGCATGCCTGTAAAACTCGAAGCCCCATTTGATCAGGTCACCGTTTAGGCGCGGCCTGACATAAAATGGACTGGTCGATTTAAACATCCATCGAATCCCTTTTGCTAGCATTCCCGGTGCCGCCAAAGGGATAATGTGACTGGGCACAATCATGCCGGCGTTTCCAAAAGAACAGCCACTGTTCACATCTGCCTGATCAAAGACGGAAACTTTATGACCCGCACGGTTCAAATAGTAAGCTGAAAAAAGACCGATGACGCCTCCTCCGATAATGCTGACGTTACTCATGAATGCAAATTAGAAGTTATCAAACGACCTGAAATCCATAGGCGTATGGGTCGTCATCGGGGTCGATCGTGATTGTGTTTCTTCCATAGATTTTCGCCCACCCTTCTACACTGGGGATGATGGCAGACTTGCCGGCAAGTTCCGTTACTGCTTCAACCCTCCCGGTAAATTTTGAACCAATAATACTTTCATGGATGAAAGGTTCTCCTTTATTGATTTTGCCTTTTGCGTGCCATTGTGCCAGTCGAGCGGAAGTCCCGGTTCCGCAAGGCGACCTGTCGATCGCTTTGTCCCCATAAAACACAGCGTTGCGCGCGGTAGAAGCAGGATCAATCACGCTTCCACCCCAAAGAATGTGCGAGCAACCATTGATCGTGGGATTTTCCGGATGGACAAATTTATACTTTACATTAATGTTCTTCCGCAATTCGCGGCTCCAGGCAACCAATTGTCCGGCAGTAAAATTTTGCAATCCAGCAAAAGCAGGCTGTATGTCGACGATCGCATAAAAATTTCCGCCATATGCCACGTCAAAAGTCAACTCACCGAGATCCGGACACGTGGCCGTCAGGTTTTCGCCCGCGAGATAAGACTTTACATTGGTAAGTTTCACAGACTTCACCTTACCGCCTTCCTCTTTATAAGAGATCTTTACAAGACCTGCAGGTGTTTCCAGATTAAGTGTTCCCGGCGATTTTGGTTTGACCAATCCACACTCGATAGCAATGGTTACAGTGCCTATCGTCCCGTGTCCGCACATGGGAAGGCATCCGCTGGTTTCAATAAAGAGTACGCCTATGTCGTTAGCTGGATCGGATGGTGGATATAGGATACTTCCACTCATCATATCGTGTCCGCGTGGCTCGAACATTAATCCTTTTCTGATCCAATCATATTCGCGCAGGAAATGCTGGCGCTTTTCGCTCATGTTCTTTCCTTCCAGCATCGGCCCACCCTGCGCTACCACACGCACCGGATTTCCGCAGGTATGCGCGTCGATACAAGAGAATGTATTGGCAGCCATCCTTCGCGCGACTACTTTTTAAGTTCGTTGTTATATAACCGCCAAATTCCAAGCGGGTTGCTCTGCTTCAGTTCATCCGGTAACAAGGCATCGGGAAAATTCTGAAATGAAACCGGACGTACGAAACGTTTCACAGCATCCGTACCGACAGAAGTAAAACGAGCGTCAGTGGTTGCCGGGAACGGTCCACCATGATGCATCGCGGGGCAAACTTCAACACCGGTCGGCACACCATTGATGATCAACCTTCCTACCCTTTCTGCCAGCAACCCGATAAACTCCTGATACTCGACCAACTCATCATCTTCTCCAATTACCGTCGCGGTCAGTTGACCCGGCATCCTTAAAACGGCGGCCTTCAGTTGATCAATATTCGCAGCTTTCACCAGCAGAGAATAAGGGCCAAATACCTCTTCTTCAAGGACAGGATTGTTAAGGAAGTCAATTGCGTCCACGACAGCCAGCGTAGACGTACCCTGATTGTCCTTCGCTTTCTCGTTCGACTCAGCGGCAACCGTCACACCTTTTTGGGCAAGGGCTTTCTCTTTGTTCTTTTTGAAATTCGTTGCTATCCCTGGATGAAGCATGGTGCCAGGCGCGACCGCTTTCATCTTATTCGCGAGTTGATCCTGGAACTTATCGAGATCCGGGCTTTTCATACTTAGCATCAATCCCGGGTTTGTGCAAAACTGCCCAACACTTTGGGTAATAGACGCCGCATACATTTCTGCAACTTTTTCGCTTCGCACCTTGAGTGCACCTGGCAAAATAAACACGGGATTTATACTGCCCATCTCAGCAAACACCGGGATCGGTTCTTTCCTTTGAACAGCATAATGGTACAGCGCCATCCCACCTGAAAAAGATCCGGTGAAACCCACGGCCTTCGTCAGCGGATGTTGCACCAACGCTTTACCGGACTCAAAAGACGACCCGTGCACATGCTGAAATACGTTTGCCGGCATTCCAGATTTTTGGATCGCCTTTGCGATTGCGCCTGCGACAAGTTCAGAGGTGGCAGGATGTGCAGGATGTGCTTTCAAGACTACAGAGCAACCAGCCGCGAGCGCCGACGCTGTATCGACGCCGGCGGTCGAATAAGCAAAAGGAAAGTTGCTAGCGCCGAAGACGACAACTGGTCCAAGAGGTACCATCATTTTTCTTAAGTCCGGCTTGGGCAATGGTGTGCGATCGGGTATTGCAGTATCGATGCGTGCATCTACCCAGGAACCTTCTTTGACCATCGTTGCAAATTGGCGAAGCTGGTTGCAGGTGCGCCCACGCTCACCCGTCAGACGGGCCTCAGGAAGGTTGGTTTCCTCCATGCCTTTCTGAATCAATGCCGGGCCCAGTGCCTCTATTTCGGCGGCAATTGCTTCAAGGAACGCAGCTTTAGCAGCGCCCTTTATTTTCCTGTATTCCAAATATGCCTCGTGCGCTTTCTTCAATACCGCATCAATCTCGCTTGTCGTTAGATCTTTGAACATGTGGACAATTTTTAAACCTTGAACTTTGAACCCTACCCCTGAACATCAAAATTTGAACATTCAATTTTAAGTTAAAGTTGCTTGTAGTTGGGAAGCTTTGGCCGCGTTGCAATTCCATCCCGGATAATTTTCAATACGCGTTCGCGTTCCTCACCGACTAATGTAAGCCTTGGAGCACGCACATTTTCGGAACCAATACCTGTCTGCGCCTCAGCAAGCTTGATGTATTGAACGAGCTTAGCATGAATGTCAAGCTCGAGCAATGGCAGGAACCAGCGGTATATAGGGAGTGCTTCGGCAATCTTACCTGCTTTCGCCAGTTTATAGATAGCAACCGTTTCGGCAGGAAATGCACAAACAAGACCAGCGACCCAGCCATGCGCGCCCATCGCCAACTCTTCCAATGCCAGCGGGTCAACTCCGCAAAGAATTTTGAATCGTTGACCAAAGCGATTAATCATCCGCGTCACATTGCTGACATCACGAGTGGATTCCTTGACAGCCTGAATTGTCGGCATGTCTGCCAACTCTTCCAGCATATCAAGTGTTACATCTACTTTATAGTCAATGGGATTGTTGTAGATCATCAATGGAAGTGGCGTTGCCGCAGCAACCGTCCGGAAATACGCCACCGTCTCCCGATGATCTGATTTGTACCGCATAGGCGGTAGCATCATCAGGCCGTTGCAGCCAAGTTTTTGACCTTGTTCGGCAAGCTTGATCGCTTCACGGGTGCTACCCTCTGCGATATTCAGAATGACAGGTACCTTGCCACCAACTTTCTCAATGGTAAATTTTACAAGCTCCGATTTCTCTTCGTTGGTGAGAACACTTGCTTCGCCAAGCGTTCCGCCGAGGATAACTCCTTCGACGCCGGCATCGAGTTGGGCATCGAGATTCTTCTCAAAAAGCTTGAAATCGAGCGTATCGTCGCCGTTGAACTTTGTTGTCAGTGCGGGGTAAACACCATTCCACATAAGGATATTTTTTGCTAAAGGTAATGACTCAGCGCGTCTGCGCGGCTTAAATTTAGTTATCTGCGGCACATTTCTTATTCGGCCAGTTGGCGGCAAATCAATGCAACAACCGATTGCATTTCGCTTTATTTATTTGTAAAATTTGTATAAATAATTTAAACCACCTTCATATGAACATGGTAACCAAAATTGAAGGCTGGGGAAACTCTCATCGCCCTGGCTGGCTCGACATCTTCAGGATTGCGCTCGGGATCTTCATCACTTTACGAATGTTGCGTTAGCGCATTATGTGATTTTTGCGCATTTACTTTGTGGTCCGCTTATTGCATTCGGCTTGCTGACGCGCATCATGTGTGCAATACAGCTGCCGATATTGATCGGAGCGGTTGCCCTGGTCAATTATCCGAAAGGATTTATGTCCGTTGGCAACCACATGGAATTCGAGGTATCTTTGATTGTACTTTTTGGATTGGTGGTATTCATGGTATTCGGTGCGGGAAAGTTTTCAATAGATGAAAAGAGAAGGAAAGAAGCAGCTTTGGAACATCACCACGCGTGATTTCCGGATTTCAATTATCTTATCATGCTTGATCTTTTTGCTGACCTGCGGTCTTCGTGCTTCAGGTCAGCAGAAAGATCCTGACAAATTCACGGTAAGTTTTATCAGCACAGGCTCGGGTGTAGACTACAAAGCCGAAGACAAGTTCAGGGACTTCGTCACCAAGTTCCAGCAGGAACATAGGACACCGCCCCTTTATCAAATATCAAAGTGGGGTAAAGAAGGCGAGACCGATTATAATTTCAACATCAGCCGCCTTTCGCCACCGCTAAAGGTGTCGCTTAAAGAAAAGCTCGCAAAGATGTTTGAAGACAATGCCCTCGTTAAGATCCAGGATGGACCGACGCATTGATCAGGCTCTTTGCAACTCCACAATCGTAAGTTCAGGCGGCATACCAACTCGTCCCGGATACCCCAGATATCCAAAGCCGCGGTTCACATACAAATATTGATCTCCTTCCTGATAAAGATCTGCCCATTGACGATACACATACTTCACCGGACTCCATTTTATACCCGCCACTTCGACACCAAACTGGAATCCATGCGTGTGACCCGAAAATGTCATATCAATTTCAGGATGACTGGGCCGCACTTGTGCATCCCAATGCGTGGGATCATGCGATAGCAATAATTTCACTGCAGCATCTTCGGTTCCCTGGCATGCCACATCAAGTTTTCCATGTTTTGAAAAGCGAGCGCCCCAGTTCTCATTTCCGATAATGGCAATCTTGTCACCGCCTTGAGTAAGAAACCGATGTTCATTCATCAGGATATCATAACCCATAATCTTATGCGCCTGGAGGAGATCGTTGAAGTTACGTTGCTTAGCTTGTGGTGACTCCCATTTTTTGTAATCACCGTAGTCGTGGTTGCCGGTGATTGAAAATACACCGAGGGGTGCCTTCACTTTTTCAAATATTGGAACGTATTCTTTAACCTCTGAAGAATCATTGTTTACCAGGTCGCCGGTAAAAAATATTACATCCGGTTTCTCTCTGAGAAACATTTCGACACCACCCTTAACCGCCGTTTTATTCCAAAAACTTCCGGAATGTATATCCGATATCTGCCCAATCCTGAGGCCATCAAAAGATTTCGGTAAGTTCTTCAATTTCACTTTGACGTTTCGAACACGATAATCATGTGCACCGGAAATAATGCCGTAAACAAATGCAGTGGCGGGAACAGCTGTTACTGCCAATGCCGCTTTAGACAAAAATTCTGATCGTGGAATGGCCGCGCCCGGCAATGAAGAATTTGATTTTGTAAACAGGCTCACAACCCACCGCACGCCTCGTTGCAAGTCATCTACCAGCAACACAACGAGCCCTATCACTTTGGAGAAATAAGTTGCGACGATGCCAGTGATGATAAAATTTCTTGCGTTTGCACTTACTTTATAAGGATCGCCAAAGTTCCACCATAGCAACGCGAGAACGCACAAAACCGTAGGAATCCAAAAGCCCCACCTTAAAATGGTTTTCCATGGCGCGTCAAGATTCCTGCTGATCGACAAAATCGCCTGGAAGTAGTAAATGTCCACCAACAGGAAGAATAGAATAAACAGTGCAAGCGTCATAAGGCGGTTGATCATAAAAAAGAAAGTCGTCCTTTGTGTAAGGACGACTTTCCGGCAATTTTAGTTCAATGCCACCGGGCGTTCCGTTACGGGTTCAGCCGGCTTCACTTTTATCTTAAATACTTTTTCCTTCAGTTTTGCTACAAGCAGGTACATAACCGGCACCAGGAAAAGGGTCAGGAATGTTCCGAAGATCAATCCAAAAATCATTGTCCAGGAAAGCGGACCCCAGAAGGCCACGTTATCGCCTCCGAAAAATATATGAGGATTGAATTCGGTGAACAGCGCCACGAAGTCGATGTTGAGACCAACGGCAAGAGGAATCAAACCGAGTGTAGCTGCCATCGCGGTAAGCAACACGGGCGTCATACGCGTTTTAGCCGCTTCAGCTATTGCTGCTCTAAGCTCCATTCCTTGTGAGCGAAGTAAGTCAGTAAATTCTACAAGAAGAATTCCATTACGCACAACGATACCCGCAAGCGCCAGGATACCAACACCCGACATTACGATCGAAATCTCCATTTTGAACAAAGAGAACCCAATCAATACACCAATGATGCTGAAAAGAATTTCACTGAGAATGATCACCGGTTTGCTGGTCGAGTTAAACTGTGTAACAAGGATCATGAAGATCAATGCAAAAGCCAGACCCGCCGCGACCATCAGGAAGTTTAAGGTTTCAGCCTGATCTTCCTGCTCACCCGTCATCTTAACGGTCACTCCATCCGGCACATTGAAACTAGAGATGGCCTTCGTCACTTGTGCCACGACTTCATTTGGATTCGCATCACTTAGCACGTTGGATGCAATCGTGATAACACGTTTCTGGTCGATCCGGCGAATACCAGCATAGCTGTTTGAGTATTCAATCTTGGCAACCGAAGACATGGGGACCTGACGAACTTGTCCGCCCGACGCCATGTCGCGGTACGTAAGCGGGAGGTTCATCAACGTGTTGATATCATTCCGGAAGTTTTCGCTTACACGAAGCGTTATCTCATAGTCATCATTATTGTCACGGAACTTTGATATTTCCTTTCCATTAATAGCCGTGTTGAGGGCCAGACCGATCTGTGCAGTTGAAATTCCCTCGCGGTTGGCTTTCTCACGATCGATCGCAATAATAATTTCGGGTTTGTCGCTCTGGAAATCAGATTTCAACTCCTCTACACCCGGGATCTGCAACGAATCGAGATAGCGCTTCAAACGATCACCCGTTTTAACAAGGCTTTCAAAGTCTTCAGCGGCAACTTCAATGTTAACTGGTTTTCCCGTTGGGGGTCCACCCTGCTCCTGGTCAACGGAAATAGTCGCACCCTGAATGTTCTTCACACCCTCGCGGATTTTATCCAGATAAATTCTTGTCGATTGTCCATCGCGCTTTGCAAAATTCACGAAGGCAACGGCAACCTTTCCGAGGTGTGGTTGTGCGTTCGAACCCGATGTTTGGTCTTCTGCGGCCCCAACTGCAACGTTGGAAATAATTGACTCGACGATCGGATTATTCTTGCCAACGATGTTGGTAACGCGATCCTCGACAATATTCGTAATTGAATCCGTCACGCGCTGATCTGTTCCGATTGGCAGCGTGATATAAGTAAAGATGAAATTTGGATCGCCTTTAGGGAAAAATACCACCGGAGGTTTTCTGATCCCTGTGAAGATGATCGAAAAGATGAAAAGCGCAACCACACCTGCGACCACAGCAAACGGTCTGTACTTTACCAGGAACGCAGTAATAATTTTCTTATATCCATTCTGCACACGTGGCCAAAAGTCTGTCTGGAAGTGCGAGATCGCACGGCTGAGGTAGAAGTGATTCAGCGCGTACAAGCCGAAGATTGTAAGGGTAAAGTTTCCAAAGCCGAACCAGCCAATGATGTATGACATCAACGCCATCGAACCGAAAATAACCGCAGTTACTTTGAAGCTCCTGTTAAATTTCTTTTGGTTCTCATGGTCATGATCGTGCACCTTCATGAAGTCGGCAGCAAAAACAGGGTTCATGATATAGGCAACAACGAGTGAAGCCAGCAAAGTGACAATCAGCGTGATCGGGAGATACACCATGAACTTACCAATGACACCGGGCCAGAAAGCCAGGGGAACAAATGGCGCAAGTACTACGAGCGTACCGGACAACACGGGCAAGAACACCTCACCTGCCGCAATTTTTGCAGCCTTGCGGATCGGCACTTTTCCGTTGTCGAACACCCGGTGCGTATTCTCAATCACCACAATCGCGTCGTCCACCACAATACCCAACGCCAACAAGAAAGAGAACAGCGTCATCATGTTGAGCGTGTAGCCCAGCAGCGGAAATACGAGAAAGGCGATAAAGCTCGAGATCGGAACTGATAACCCCACAAAGATTGCGTTCGTAGCTCCCATGAAAAACATCAGGATGATCGTTACCAGTATGAATCCGATAATGATCGTGTTGATCAGGTCATGCAGCGTTGTCCTTGTATTTTCAGACTGATCAGCCGTAATCGTGACGTCGACACCCTGTGGCAGGATATTCTCTTTATAGTTCTTCACGATCGCATTGATCTGGTCAGAGGCGATGATCAGGTTTTCACCACTCCGCTTAATGACGTTCAACGTGATGACATTTTTCTCATCCAGACGGGCGAAGCTCTCCTGCTCTTTGTGTGAATCAATTACTTCGGCAATGTCACGAAGGTAAATTTTGCCACCCTTCGTCGATCCAACCACTGTGTTACCAAGTTGCTCGGCCGATGTAAATTCTCCGTTTACAGTCAGTGAGCGTTTCATGCCCCCTACTGAAATCTGGCCACCAGGGATAATAACGTTCTCTCCAGCCACCGCCTGCTCGACATCGTTGAGGCTTACTCCGGCGGCGCCAAGCTTGAACATATCTACGTTGATCTGTATCTCCCGTGTAAGCGCACCGACTATATCCACTCTTCTGATTTCGCGAATAGCTTCAATCGCATCCTGCATTTGCTCTGCATACTCCTTTAACGTCGCCAGGTCGTAGTCACCAGAAATGTTGACGTTCATGATCGGCATTGCGGAGATGTCGATGTCGATCACTTGCGGATCGTCTTTTAGGTCTGTCGGCAGGTTTTGTTTGGCGCGATCTACCGCATCCTTCACATCCTGTTTTGCCTTGTCGATCTCGATATCAGTCTCGAATTCAACAATTACGTTTGAGAAACTCTGGACGGAATTACTCTTGATCTTTTTAACACCGGAGATTGACTTTACTTCTTTCTCAATCTCCTTTGTAATCAGGTTCTCAATATCCGTAGGCGCAGCACCTGGATAAATTGTGGCAACATAAATCTGCGGAAAAACAACTTCAGGGAAGTTTTCTTTGGGCAGGCTGGTATACGTAAGAATACCAGCGAGGCATATGATCACAGTGGCCACATAGATGCTGACTTTATTGTCAATGGCCCAACTGGTCGGTTTGAATTCTTTTTCTATGTCTTGCATGATTATAGAATTTTGGGGTTCATAAACCAGCCGCGTGTTTGAGCCCGCGGCTGGTTTTAGGGCTATATCTTAATTAATTCGCCGTCATTTAATCCCTGATAGCCAAACGTAATGACTTTGTCGCCGGGGTTGAGACCTTTGATCTGTGCCTGGTTTCCATAGACACCAAGGACCTCTACAACCTTCCGGCGCGCAACCATTTTGTTTCCACTTGCTTCAGCGACGTAGATTATCTTTTCATTGTTAATTGTCTGAACCACGTTCACCGATACCGCAAGCGCATTGGGAACAGTCTGGAAGATAACAGTTATAGTACCCGTCATGTTTGGACGAAGATCGGTACGCGAAGGCAGCGCGACCTCAACCGGGAATGTGCGCGACAACTGATTGATCGTCTTGCCGACGAACGTCACCTTTGCCTCCATTTCCTTATTGATATCGGGGAAAGTCAGTTTTACCTTGTTTCCTACCTTGATCGACGTAACATACGCTTCAGAAACATTCGCTTTCATTTTCAGCTTATCGAAGCTTACGACGCGAAAAGCGGGCATACCCGGAGCAACGTTTTGTCCGATTTTCACATCCACTTCGTCGATAGAACCGTTGATCGGCGACTTGATACGCGACATGTCAATTTGTTCGTTGAGGGTAGCAAGTCGCTTCTCAAGACTTTCCTTGTTGTTCTTTGCCTGGAGGTACTGAACTTCTGTTCCGATCTTTTGATCCCATAGGTTCTTCTGGCGCTCATACACCGTATTTGCCAGTTCGATAGAAGCCTTGAGCTCATCTGCATTGCGTTGCAGAATTGAATTGTCAATCTGCGCAAGGGTTTGCCCTTTGTTGACAACATCTCCCTCCCGTGCGCTGACGCTCGCCAGAACTCCTGCCGTTTTTGCACTGACCATGATGTTATCGATGGCCTCGACAGCACCCTGGGTTTTGATAAAGTAGTCGAAAGGTTTTGGCGTGAGTTCCGTCACACCGACCTGCTTAAACTTCAGGGCCGCTGCTTCCGGATTTTCCTTCGCCACCTCTGCTTCCAGTTTGCTGATTTCAGCGGCTAGTTTGGCTTGCTCAGTTTTTTTCTTCTCGAGCAAAGACTTTTTATCATCGTTCGTTGAGGCGCTGCAGCCCGCCAGCCACGTCGCGAAGATGGCCGCTGCAACAAATGATATGTATAGATTCGTTTTCATAATATATGTTTTCAGAGTTGGGTTATTTATTAGTTGTTTGACGCCAGTACTTTCCCATAGGATTTCTCAAGATCCACCGATGCAATCAGTGCATCATAAAGTGCTGCATAGTAATTAGTTTGCGCCTCCTTGTATGATGCATCGGCATTGATTACCTCGATGTTTGACCCGACGCCCTGCTGATATTTAATAACAGCGACATTATACACTTCCTGTGCGAGATCCATGTTTGAACGCTGAGACTTTAACGTTTCGAGGTTGTTTCCAAAAGTCAAGCCTGCCTGCTCTTGCTCCATATCTATCTGATTCTTCACCAGTGTCTGGGTGTTCTCTATTTGCTGGAGTGCAATCTTCTTTTGTTGAATCTGGTTGCTCTTGCGCAAACCGTCGAAAATCGGCACGTTCGCCCTTATTCCAACGACGCCCAGATCTCTCCATTTCGCGCCGAATTGGATGAAGCTGTCGAATGCCGAAGTACCAAAGCTCGCTCCGTAGCTTCCATAAAAATTCAAGTTTGGCAGGTATTGAACTTTCGTGTTTTTGATGTCGAGCTCTGTCAACAAGCGGTTGATTTCCAGCTTGCTGTATTCAATCCTGTTGCTGTACGTAAAGTCCTTCTTAAAATCATCATTCAGCACTTGCAGTTGAATGGATTCGAGATTGTCGGACAGTGTAATATTCTCCGACATGGGCAGTCCCATTTGAAACTTGAGAATGTTCATTCCCACCTCGAGGCCAATGGTAGCTGTTTTCTTAGCCGTTACGATGTTGTTGTATTGAACCTGGATGCGGCTGACGTCAATTTTCTCCGCGAATCCATTGTTGTACATCACTTTGGTTTGCGTCAACAGTGAATCCAGGCGTTGAACGTTCTTCTCCACAAGGGCAAGGCGTTCTGCACTCACCAGGACACCGTAGTATGCTTTCTTGATGGCTGTTACCACATCCACCTGGGAGCTCACAAGATCCTTGCGGGAAAGCTCGGTATAGGTTCTACTGGCTTTCAATCCTACGAAATAGGAGCCATTGAAAATCATCTGGTTCACATCGATTGTCGCTCTTCCGACGTACTGCGTTCCGAACTTGACACCTACAAATTCGCCGGGAGGGCCCCCGAGAATCTCAGCCGGCAAGAAGCTTGTTGGAATAATGAAGTTGCTACCAAGATCGGCGTTAGCCGCAATCTGAGGTAATCCGGTGGCGACTGTTTCTCCCACACGGGCTTTGGCAGCCTTAATGCCAGCTTCAGCATTCTTCAGGTTTGGATTATTGACTTTGGCGTATTCAATGCACTGTTGCAGTGACATCGGCGTTGCCTGACCATTCTGCGCATTCACGGGTTGCCTCCACGACGCAACGGCAATAACAAACAATGCTAGATAAATTCTTTTCATATAGATTGAGGTATTAATTCTGGGTTCGATTGTGATTTATATTTCTCGTACATCTTCCGTCCCTTGTCAGTGACAATGCCATAGACAAAGTGATCGAAGATTTGAAGACTCACTTCGGCAATATTATATTTTGACGAAGGAAATGCCGACTCATTAAAACAAAGCTCAATGAGCTCAAGTCTCATGGCTGCCAATATATCCTTGTTGATCTCAGGCCTGTACAAACCTTCCTCGATGCCCTGAGTAAGATTTCTAATGATCGACTGACGAATATCGTTCTGCTTGTGACTCAGCCACGCGTTCCACGCTGTGGGGTGAAACTTGTGCAGGTCAAACAGCAGCGAAGGGTTCATCTTCTGAAAATCCTTCTTCATGCAAACAGAAATCTTCACCAGCTCGTCGATTGCATTCTTTGCCATCAACTGCAGGTCTTGATACTGCTTATGGTTGCTCGCAATGTGAAAAGTCGCCACCATCGTCACGATCTCGTCCTTGTCGGCGAAATAGTGGTAGAGTGTCTTCTTGGAAACAGACAGGTGACGCGCCACGTCATCCATCGATACGCTTCTGATGCCATATCGCATGAAAAGCTCCCACGCTCCCAACAAAATCCGGTCTTTGATTTCTTTTTCTTCCATAACGGGCGCAAAACTATGGAAACTTTTGGAGTTACAAAAGTTTCCACGGTTTCCTTATACGCGTGTTTCTGCTATTGGTTGGGCCGTTTTATGAAAAAGTCGTGAATTGTTTGGGGCCTAAAGTTTCAACCGTTTGCAATGTCTGATTTCTGACGTGGGCTGTCTTGTTCAGAATAGCACCATTTGTCCTTCATCTTTTGCTTAAACCGTTCACGGTCTTCCGGGGACATGTTTTTCCATTTTTCTGACCAATAATAGCCCCAACCCTTGTGGCGCCAATGGCCGCCGCCTTTACCAAAACTCCAGAACAGGATCTTTGAGAGCAGCAGCAGGCCTAGTGCCTGCCAGAAAGTAATTACCGGACCGGCGAACAGCGCAGGCACAAGCCAATTCCACAAAGTCTGTGTCACAAGGCCAATCAATATCAGGGCCAGCAACCCAAACACCATGAACTTCACTATCCACATTCCACGTCTCATAACTCTATAATTTTTAATGTTTTAAAAGTCTTTTATTCACCAACCACATCGTCGTAGAACTTTTGTAATCTCTTTCTCAATGCGATGATGGCGTATCGTTTCCTTGAAAGCAGGGTATTAATAGATACTCCTGTTTGCTCCGAGATTTCCCGGAAGCTTTTCTCTTCCATTTCATTTTGTATGAAAATTTCGCGCTGATCGCGCGGCAATTCATCCAATGCATGCATGATTTCATCCCAAATCGCCTCTCTCAAAAGAGATGCCTCAGGTGAATTGTCGAGGTCAGGCAAAATGTCTTGTAAAGTGAGCGGCGCATCGTCGTCATTACTGATCGCCCCGGCTAAATCTGCCTTCTTGGGCCGTGCAGCGTCACGCCGGTAACGGTCAATGATTTTGTTGCGGGCAACACTATACAACCACGACGTCACGCGGTCGAGGGAATCAATCGATTCGAAACCAGCGACAAATTGATAGAATACATCCTGGAGGATATCTTCCGCCTCTTCTGAACTTGAGACTTTGCCACGGATGAAGCTTAGCAGCTTGCCCCGCTCCTTCCGGAAAGTCGCTTGTTTTATCTCCTGCATCAGGTTAATGTCTATCGCAACCGCTCGTTCCATACAACAGCATAGACGGCGGCTTGGGTCACATTATTTTAACAAAGGTGAAAAATTTGGGGGACGCGGAAATTTGATTTTTCTGAGCCGAAAAAGAGGACTGAATTCTACAAATCCAGTACTTTTGAGCTTACAATCACCCAATGATTTTATTTTTTAGGTCTCCGTCCAGCCTCCTCTACGCGGTTGGTCACACGCACGCTTTTTCCTCCGATGATCTTGCTAAACTGTCCTGGCTCTTTGGTGGGGCAAAACCGCTTGACAGCGATGTAATTCATGGTGCGTTCATAGGGCCCCGCAAGGAAATGGTCACGCCGTGGAGCACAAACGCGGTTGAAATAACCCAGACGATGGGTATAAAAGGCATCGAGCGCATTGAAGAGTTCACGGCATTCGAAGATAACGCAGTCGCCTTCGATCCAATGTTGCAAATGCAATATGAGAACCTTAACCAGCAGGTCTTTACAATCAATCATCGGCCGGAACCGGTAGTTGAAATAGATGACATCGCATCATACAGTGAAAAAGAGGGACTTGCGCTGAGCATCGAGGAAATTCAGTATCTAAACAAGGTAAGCGATGACCTGGGACGAAAACTTACCGACAGTGAAGTGTTTGGATTCTCGCAAGTAAACTCAGAACACTGCCGTCACAAAATCTTCAACGGAACGTTCATCATCGACGGAAAGCAAAAAGAGTTGACCCTATTTCAACTCATAAAGAAAACGTCACAGTCCAACCCGAACCAAATTGTTTCTGCTTATAAAGATAATGTGGCGTTTATAGAAGGTCCACGCATCGAACAATTTGCGCCGGCACGTCAGGATGGTCCCGATTTTTTTAGAATAGACGAGATCGATTCAGTTATCTCAGTAAAAGCGGAGACACATAACTTTCCAACAACCGTTGAACCGTTTAACGGCGCCGCCACAGGATCGGGCGGGGAAATCCGCGATCGACTCGCTGGTGGGAAAGGCTCTTTGCCACTGGCGGGAACGGCCGTGTATATGACGTCTTACCCACGCCTGGAAAAAGATCGATCTTGGGAAAAGAAATTTCCGGAGCGTCCGTGGCTGTACCAAACACCTGCCGAGATATTGATCAAGGCATCCGATGGAGCAAGCGATTTTGGGAATAAGTTCGGTCAGCCACTAATCGGCGGCAGCGTATTAACCTTTGAACATTTCGAAGACAGCAAGAAATACGGTTTCGATAAAGTAATCATGCTTGCAGGCGGCGTAGGTTTCGGCAGAAAGCATGACAGTAAGAAAGAACACCTCACCAACGGAGATAAGATTGTCATTCTCGGAGGAGACAATTATAGAATTGGAATGGGTGGCGGCGCTGTTTCTTCCGTGGCAACGGGACAATTTGGCAATGCCATTGAACTCAATGCTGTTCAGCGATCCAATCCTGAAATGCAGAAACGGGTTATGAACGCAATCCGTGCAATGGTAGAGGCGCCAGTAAATCCAATCATTTCGATTCATGATCACGGCGCTGGCGGACATCTCAATTGTTTGAGCGAGTTACTTGAGGAGACAGGGGGGAAAATAGATATCGACAAACTTCCTGTCGGTGATCCTACACTTTCTGCAAAGGAAATTATCAGCAATGAATCGCAGGAAAGAATGGGCCTCGCTATTGGATCAGGTCACGTTGCTGAATTGCAGCGTATTGCCGATCGCGAACGTGCGCCCATGTATGTAGCAGGAGAAGCAACAGGAGATAAACGATTGACATTTCAATCATCTCATACGGGTATCAAACCGGTTGATCTCAAGGTTGAACATCTTTTTGGTTCTTCACCAAAGACCATTCTTAAAGATGAGTCTGCAAAAAACAATTTTCAGACCATCCGCTATGATGCAGCGAAGCTTGAAAGCTATTTGAATGAAGTGCTGCAGTTGGAAGCCGTTGCGTGCAAAGACTGGCTCACCAACAAAGTTGATCGGTCGGTCAGTGGAAGAGTGGCAACGCAGCAGAGTTGCGGAGCAATTCAATTGCCATTAAATAATGTGTCGGTGATGGCGCTTGATTTTTCAAGCCACAAGGGCATCGCCACGGGCATTGGGCATGCGCCTGCTGCCGCAATAGTGGATCCCGCAAAGGGAGGCAAACTCGCGATCTCGGAATCGTTGTTGAATATTATCTGGGCACCGCTTACCCATGGACTGAAGGGAGTATCGCTAAGTGCAAACTGGATGTGGCCTGCGAAGAACCCTGGGGAAAACGCCAAGTTGTATAACGCTGTCGAAGCGGTAAGCAATTTTGCCTGCGCACTGGGAGTCAATATTCCAACAGGAAAAGATTCTTTGTCGATGACCCAAAAGTATCCAGGCGGCGATGTAGTGTATTCGCCAGGTACCGTGATCATTTCTGCGGTGGCAGAAGTTGAAGACATACGGAAAACCGTTTCGCCAGATCTCAAGGATACACGTGAATCCATCATCGTATACATCGACTTTTCCAATGACGATCTGCATCTCGGTGGCAGCAGCTTCGGCCAGGTGCTCAATCTTGTTGGGAACGAAGTTCCAACAATCAAAAATGACGATTACTTTATTAAGACCTTTCACATCGTCCAGCAAATGATCAAGTCTGATCTTATTATGGCAGGGCATGATGTTTCGTCAGGCGGACTTATTACGACATTACTGGAAATGTGCTTTCCTACACCTGACACGGGTTTGAATATCAATGTCGATTCGCTCGGCAGTGACTTTGTAAAAGTACTTTTTAGTGAGCGCCCCGGTATTGTTATTCAAGTAGCGAATGAGAAATCTGTTGACATCCTGAAGCAAAATAACATCAAGCATTCTGTCTTAGGAACTGCTGCAAAGAAAGCGACAATAGAGATCGCGCATGCATCGATGAAATCGAATTTGTCATTGCATGTCGGGACGTTGCGCGAAAAATGGTTCCACACCTCCTACCTGCTTGATCGCATCCAACGCCCAAAGGGTCACGCTGATAAAAGAAGGCAGAATATTTTCAACCATGTTTTGAGTTACAAGTTTCAAGGCAGCTTTAATGGCAAATATTCAACCTATGGCATCGATCCTAAAAGGAGAACTGCATCGGGACTGCGCGCTGCCATCATCCGGGAAAAAGGTGTGAATGGCGACAGGGAAATGGCATATGCACTTTATCTCGCGGGCTTCGATGTTAAGGATGTCCATATGACGGACCTCGTTTCCGGACGTGAGGATCTCAGTGGGGTGAATATGATCGCCTTTGTGGGAGGCTTTTCAAATTCCGATGTGCTTGGGTCGGCGAAGGGTTGGGCAGGTGCATTCCTGTACAATCCAAAAGCCAAGGCTGCACTGGATAATTTCTACAACCGTCCTGATACGTTGAGTCTGGGGGTATGCAATGGGTGCCAGTTAATGATGGAACTCGGATTGGTTTACCGTGATATTCCCATGAATAATCACCCGAAGATGCATCACAATGGTTCGGGTAAATATGAATCGACGTTCATCACGATCACGATTCCTAAAAATAATTCTGTGATGATGAGGAGTTACGAGGGAGCCCGCCTTGGCGTTTGGCTTGCTCATGGAGAAGGGCGATTTGAGCTTGGCGCAGATCTTTCGAAATATGCCGTTGCCGCGAATTATTCTTACGCGGAATATCCAGGCAACCCGAACGAATCGGATTCTGCGGTGGCTGCATTGTGTTCAAAAGATGGAAGACATTTGGCTATTATGCCGCACATTGAGAGATCACTCTTTGCGTGGAACTGGCCACATTACACGAGATCAAAACAGGTTGATGAAATCGGGCCCTGGATTGAGGCGTTTGTAAATGCGAGAAATTGGGTGGCAGAGAAAAACTTACAATAACGGTCGTAACATTAATCAGTGGCCAAAATCAACCAATCGGTGGTAATGTCGCTAATACAATAGCCACTTAATTTAAGGGTCGGTTCTAACCTGGGCTACCCTGGCCAGCGCAATTCATTTGATCTTTTCGTTGCCATTGATCGCAGCCAGAAATTCTTTGTTGCTATTTGGCACTTAACCCATTGTTATGAAAAAATACATTCTATTATCGTTCTTATTTTGTCTGTCATTGGTCGCGTGCGCGCAGACTGAAAAAGGAAACTTTCTTATTGGAGGCAGCTTATCACTAAGCCGATCTTCGCAAACAATTTCATCCACGGATATCACTTCTACCAGTTTCAATATCAATCCTTCCGTATCCTATTTTGTCATGGATCGATTTGCAACAGGCCTTATGACAAGCTATTCGTATGGCAGGTCAACTTCAGAATCTGTAGGTGGCACAGCAAAAACCACCAGTAGTTCAGAAGGAGTCGGCCCTACTGTTCGTTATTACTTTCCCCTGGGAGATAAGGTCTGGATGTTCCCGGAAGTGGACTATCTATGGAACTGGAATCATACGACGCTTGAAATCACATCCGCTCCAACAAGTGAGTCCAAATCAAATAACAAGACCCTTCGGTTGGGCCTGGGCGTGGCATATTTCATTGCGAAAAATGTAGGGCTTGAAGGGATCGTATATTACCAGGATTTCACTACCAGCAATTCCTCTTCGTCCAATACGACGTCAATCAATTTCCGGATAGGCTTGCAGATCTATATGTTGCGGAACCACGATTAAGGACCCAGGGGCTAACTACCTGTCCCCTCCCCTTCGTCGTGCCCGTGCACGTTGGGAGAAGTCCTCAAGATTTTTCATTTGCTCTTCATTCAGCAGCGGCTTCAGCTTCAGTTTCATCGAATCCATAACGGCAGACATGTTGGCAAATGATTGTTGTTGTAAGGCATCTATTTTTGCAGCTGTTTCATCCAATATAGGTTGAATCGCCTTGCGTTGGTTTGAATCTGCCTTGGTGACTTCATAGATCTTCCGTTCAAAGCCATGCTGTCGTTGCCTTTCGTGCGATTGCGCATTTCGACCCCGTTCCTTCCATTCCTTGTGACGCATGCGGAAGAAGAATCCGGGCAGCATCGAACCAATCAGGATGCCGATGACAAGTGTTACGCTGAGAAAAAGTATTGCCTTTCTTCGTTCGGGTGTCATATCAGTTGTTATCTAAATTTTCATACAAGTCAAAAGAAAGCAACTCATCCTCATCAGTTGACGGTTGCGAATCTGAACTTACAGTTTCTTCATACCCCAGTACAGACGCAAAATCTAATTTCTCAGCGGACAACACATTGACAGTGACCAACAGCACAAACAAACCAAAAGCTGCCAATTGATAACGTCTGAAAAAGATCATAATCTGCCGGTCAATGCCAATTTTTACAGATTGAAGTTTTTCGATCACCTTTTGTGCGAAGTACGGACCGAAAGTAGGGTCGGCCTCTTGTCGCAAAGATTCGCGCAGGCTTCTGTACCCGGCAGCGTCGGCGTCGAAGTCAGGGTGCGCGCTCAGCGCCGCATCGAGTTCCAACTGCTCCGCAGCGTTAAGGGTTTGATCCAGGGATCGGAGGTATAATTCCTCCAGCTCGTTGATCTTCATGCTTCCATGTATTTAGATAAAACCGTCTTTAACTTTTTTTGCGCCCTCGATAAGCGCGACAGCACAGTGCCAAGCGGGATACCCAAAATTTCTGAAGTCTCCTCTGTAGAATATCCTTCGATGAGTCGCAATGTCACGACCGATTGAAAGTCGGGATCCAGTTTCTTGAGTTCGTATGTTACCATTTCTTTTGTATCGCTTTTATCGTCCGGCGCACTCATGAAATGACCCTCTTCTTCACTGCCGAACACTGCATTTTTTCTCTTTCGTTTCCTTATTTCATTCAGCGAGAGGTTAATTGCTATCCTGATAAGGTACGTGCTCAGCGCTGAATCTCCTTTAAACTTCCCCAAGGATTGGAAAAACCGGATGAATACCTCCTGCCCAACATCCTCCGCTTCGGCAGTTCGTCCCAGCATCGACTGAACGACGCCAGCAACTCTTCCCTCGTAGCGCAGAACAAGCTGTTTGAATGCCGCCGCATCGCCGGCCCTGGATTGCTCCAATAAATCAGCATCCGTTGCCTTCATGCCTGAATTAACCGCTTCTTCGTTGTTTTGCATGTTAGACACGCGACCCAGCATTTCTATTCCCGCTACCTAAACGATAATTTCCGTATAAATCATGTGGCCGAAAAGGAGAAAGTCTTTTATCGGCGCGCTGCCTAAGTCTACTTTTTCTCAAGCTTGCTAAGTTGAGAATCGATATAATCCCTGGACAGCCAGTTTGTGCCAAGCATCACGCCCTGTACGTTCGTAGTCTGACTGATGTCGCTTAAAGGATTCCCGCCCAGAAGAACCAGATCCGACACATTACCTGCTTTAATTGTCCCCGAATTTGGCGTATTGAAAAAAGTTGAAACGTTTACCGTACCTGTTCGAAGTGCTTCGTACGGTGTGAGGCCGGCATCAACCATGTACCGCAGCTCATGATGAATAGAAAAGCCCGGAACGTTAAAAACCTGTGGTGCGTCCGAACCTAGTAACAACCCTACACCATTCTTATTACATTCATAAATTAGTTTCTTTCGCAATGCAATGAAATTATTTACGTCTGTAGCATTGTAACCCGGGGTCTCCATCATTTTCCTCTTGCTGTCTGTCCAGGCAGTAACTGTTTTAGGATCCATGTACTTCATTTCGGGAGCATCACGCAGCTGTTCGGGAGTCTTGTCAGCGGCGATCCACCTTTCAGCGAGACATTGCGTAGGAACAACCCACACATGGTGATCCTTTAAAGCCTTCATCAATCGTGGAATCTGGGTTACATCCGATTTTTTCGATGCAAACACACCAAAGAATCCGATATCGGTGTCAGACATGGTTTCAATTCCCGGCGTCATTCCTTCGATAAAACCGTCGAGGTGGTCAATGGATGCATATTCAGCGTCGATCGCCCGCCAGACACCCACTCCCGACGACACGTGTCCGGCATACGGGATCTTCACTTCTTTAGCAGTCTTTACAATGGCATTGAAATTTTCGAGTGTCAATCCCGGATGCAACTTCAGAAAATCGTAGCCGGCGGCTTTTTGATCCCGCACCATCTTCTCTCCCTGCTCTGGTGTCTTCACGCTGTTCCCATTGAACGAGGGGCCGGATGTAATGAAATGTGGTCCGAGAATTTCGCCGCTCTGTATTTTCGATCTCAATTCAAGATGCCGTGGGTGTCCAAGCATGCCGCGAATAGTTGTCACACCATTGACGGCAAATAGCATCAAAACATCCTTCATGGGTGCAATGTCATCTATCGGAGGTACATGCGCATGAATCTCAGCAAGTCCTGGCAGCAGATACTTCCCTTTTCCATCAACTACTATTGCGTTGTTGCCATACTTGACCTTTCCCGTCGGTCCCATCGCCGTAATCTTTCCGTTGCGGACGACTACATCCTGACTTTCAATTACCCGCTCACGGTCCATTGGAATGACGTTAACAGAACGAAGGACAATATCGTTTTTGCTGTTGTCGGTAAGTGATTGAGCTTGACCTGCAACCACGGTCACGATGATTAAAAGACCCAACAATAATTTCATGGCAGTTTATTTTTTTGTGTTAAAGTGAACGTATCCCAATAATTGAACAGCAACGTCAGTAAAATTTGAATATCTTAAATATATGAATTACGCCATTCCTGCTAAACGTCTTTTACACGAACCCGGCGGCACAGATATTTTGACAACCAAGTAAATCCGTATCCGATGAAAGCAATCTGTTTCTTACCTACCTTTCTTGTATTAACCTTTGCATTTGGTCAGAGTGAGTTGGATATACGAGTCGAGAAGTTTCTTAAAGACCATCATGACGAATGGCATGACTTGAATGCTCCTTATGAAGACGGGAAGGTTCTGTTTGATCTGATCGTCGAACACAAATACACGTCAGCCCTCGAGATAGGAACCTCGACGGGGCATTCTACAATCTGGCTCGCCTGGGCCGTGAGCAAAACCGGAGGCAAAGTGACAACGCTTGAAGTGGATAAAAAAAGGCATGTGCAAGCACTTAAAAACATTGAAGCCGCCGGACTTTCTGATTTTGTCGACGCGCGTCTGACCAATGCCCATGACTACGTTAAAGAGGCGAAGGGTCCCTTTGATTTTGTGTTTTCGGACGCCGATAAGAATTGGTACAAGCAATATTTCATTGACCTTGCACCGAAGCTAAAGACCGGTGGTTGCTACACCGCACATAACGTGACGGATGGCAATGTCAGCAAGGAATATGTACAATATGTTGAAAACCGGAGTGACTTCACGTCCACGATCAATCGTGGCAGCCACGCTGGCATCATGATCAGTTTCAAGAAATAACGAGTGTTCGGTGCCTCTACCGCGGCTTCGACTCTTTTCCCAACGCAACAAAAAACTCCTCGAATGTAAGTTTGTGGATGCTTAACAGCCTGGATAGGCTCTTCATCGTAAGGTTGGCTTTACCTTTTTCAATTCGCCAATACTGCATTCTTGGGATATCATGATCATACGCAAAATCCTCATGACTCGTATATCCCTGTTTCAGCCGAAGCTGCTTTAGCTTCAACCCGATTCTTACGAGGATGGTTTCGAGGGCTTCCTTTTCTTTCACGGAAGCCAAATTCAATACATTTTCAATTCAATGTTACCACCTATACGAATACCTCTTATAAGATGTAATTGTTTTTATTGCTACATTCAGGATATGGAAGAATTTTTCAAGACCATCACTTCTTTTGTAAGACATTGTCTTCTTTTCCGTGGTACGTTTTGGCCGGAGGCCATCTTAGGAATTTTCGGATGGATGGCACTGTTCACATTAGCGTACTCACTGTACAACATCTTCGCGTTTGAAGCCTCCGCTTGATCTGGTCAGAGTAATACTTTGGTGAACTCAACAAGGCAGCGAGCTTGACCGAAACTGCGTTTTGGCGTCAGAAATGCGCATTTCCATGTTTCCCCCCACCAGCTGTCAATGTCTTTTTGAAATTCATCGTGCATCAGAAGTTCGTTCTCTGCATGGGTATGCAGCATTCCTGTGAACAATCTACCATGGATAAAGAAGAATGACCGTGAAAAAGATTTCCCACGGCATTGCGCTCAATTTCTTCGAGCATCACACTCAATGCTTTCAATGAGTTCCGAGGATGATCATATAACTGGAAGCAAGTCAAGGCATCGATTTTCATCATAAGACACCGAAATCAACGAACAGAATTCCTGACAATTTTTTGTCATGAAAACATTACAACACAAAATATCAACGAGCAATAAAGAATGACCAATTTGGTCATGTCATAATTCGGCAAATGGAATCATTTGGAAGCACCATTAGAAAGTTAAGGAAAGAGAGAGGGCTCTTATTGCGCGAAGCAGCGGCCTTGCTGGAAGTCGATCCGTCTTTCCTCAGCAGAATTGAAAAAGATTTGAAGACGGCAACGAAAGGACATGTTATCAAACTGGCCAGTATCCTAAAAGCAGACGAGAACGAGCTTATGATCGCATACCTCAGCGATAAAATCCTTTATGAACTCAAAGGCGAAAAACTCGCAAAAGAAGCAATTACGATCGCGGAAAGGAGAATGGAATATCCGATAACGAGTATAGCTTCACCGGAAGAATAGATTGACAGATCAACTTAAAAAATGAAAAAGAAGGGGCGCATCAGATTATCGGGCGGAAAGTCGCCATCAAATTACCGGGAAGATATAGATCCAGCGCTCCTTGATCAGTTTTGTCGCTTCATAGAATATCACTCCACTCAGCGCCTTTCACAAAACTTGAGAAAGGTATTCATGGAGTTCCTGATGTGCGAGGGCGCGACGGAAGTCAGCTACTTGCAGGATGTCCTTTTTGATCTCGAAGGTCTTTTCGAACTTCTGGATGCGATCCAGGCATCAAAAGAAAAGTGATCGCATGTCGTTGTCGATGGCTTGAAATTCGACGTCCGGATTGTAATCCAACCTGCTAACGAGTTTTCAGAAATCGAATTTCGCCTTTGGCTCCAAGCCGCCCGCTTTCGCCGTCCCTTCCTTTAGTGACATCGCGATTGCCGGACACTACAGTTCCCACAGGGGTTGACACCGCTGTCGCAACGCCGACGTTCCCACCCCTGCCGCCATGACCGGGCTCTCCGCCGCTGCTATTAATCAGCACCGTATGCATTTTATGCTGCTGACTAAATCCACCATTGCTCAATTGTTCATCGACAACAACAATGAAGTTCGGAGACAAATAAAACAAGTCGACATTCCCTCCTTTACCCCCATCACCTCCACGGGCACCATCTTCGCCGTTCTCAGAGGCCGTCAGGCTGCTCTGCCCATTCATACCATCACCTCCTCTACCTCCATTTGTTATTATACTGAGATAAACAAGCTTATCAAATCGAATGGAAATTCTTAGGTCTTTGCCATTGCCCCCGGGGCGCCCATATCGATAAAGTTTGTCACCATGAGTACCATATTCGCCCGTTGCCCTGAATTGACAATTGTCGCCAATAAAAGCATGGGAAACGCCAATGACACACTTACGTAAAAAATTCAACCGTGCGCGGTCGTGCATGATCAGGGTATCTACAAGCAACGTGTCGGTCTCAACGAACATGCTGTCTCCTGCGTTGATGACAATCTTTGAAAAGTAACGGGCGGTGAAAGCATGCTCTTTGTCTTGACAGAAACAATTGATTCCAGAAAAGAGTGAACAACTAATAATTATGGACAAAATCCCCTTCATTCCAACCATCAAAGACTTGAACAATCACGATCCCAAATAGCGTTGCGCGCCCCATGGTCGCGGACGATGGTATCGCGCCAATGAAAATACTAAAAACTATGCTGAATTCCGGGCCGCGTTGATAATCCCAAACATGCAGCGAATCACCAATTTTCTATACAGCGCATCGTGGTCTTTATCCGTTCCGCGCCGAATATTCATTAACGCAAATTGCTGGAGTGCAATGAGCGGCAGTACGATCTTCTCACGCAACTTGATTGACTCCCGGATCTGCTGATTGTTTTCCATCAGTTCCGGCATATTTGCCAAATCCAAAACCATTTTCATAGATAGCTTAAACTCCGCATGCATCTTGTTCCAGAAAGGTCCAAACTCGGAATCCTTCGCGAGATATGCAGTCGCAGGATAGTAGGACTTCACCAACGACATCATGCTGTTCCCTATCAGGGTGCGGAAGAACAATGATCGTTGATAGAGTTCCTGCATCGAACTCCACTTGCCGGCATTTTTCATCGCCAGCAGTGCGCTTCCAACGCCATAAAATCCGGGAATATTTTGCTTCATCTGGGCCCAGGATCCCACAAAAGGGATGGCGCGCAGATCTTCAAACTTCAAGCCTTCTCCATCTGATCTCTTCACGGGTCGTGATCCAATATTGGTGTCACCAAAAAAAGAAAGTGGCGTGACCTTCTCGAGATAGGGGACGAACTTAGGATCCAGCTTCAGGTCGAGATAAGCTTTATGTCCTGCTTCCGCTAAAGAATCTAGCAATGCCTTGTCGTCGGTCGAAAGTTTGCCTGAAAGATGACCGAATACTTTTCCTTCGAGCCCTGCCGAAAGGAGTTGTTCCAGGTTGTACTGACAGGAGGCCACCTTGCCGAAGTTGGAACTGATCGTCTGACCTTGAATCGTAACCTGGACCTCGCGGTTCTCGATTGAATCCCCAAGCGATGCGTAAAAATCGTGCGTGTTGCCGCCGCCACGTGCGGGAGGACCACCGCGGCCATCGAAGAAAATCGCAGTGACGCCGAATCTGCGGGAAATTTCTGTGAGCATTTCCTTGGCACGGAAGATCGACCAGTTGGCACGCAGGTAGCCACCGTCTTTAGTGCCATCCGAAAATCCCAGCATGATTGTTTGCTTGTTTCCGCGTTCCTCAAGATGGAGCCGGTATTCGGGGATTGAATAAACCTGTTCCATGATGGACTGTGCGTGGGCCAGGTCATCGATCGTTTCAAATAGCGGGACGATATCCAACGGCAAGTTGTCTCCATCCGCTACGAGCCACTTTGCCAATTGATAAACCTGTACGATATGGAATGAACTCTGGCAGTTACTGATAATGTAGCGATGACATCCCTGAACACCATTTTGTTTTTGCAGGTCCTTGATAGCCGAGAAACTTGATATCGTCTCCATTACTGTCGCGTCTTCAACCTTGCAATCATCAGCGCTTACAGCGGTCTTCAAAAGTGCTTTGATCTTTTCCTCGTCACTCTTCAAACCAAAGATCTTCTCTTCATTACTCTTTTTACTTAGTATGGCCCTTACCACCTTTTCATGCTTGCGTCCATCCTGTCGCATATCCAGGCTGGCAAAATGGAATCCGAAAATCTTGACTTTGAGAATGAATTGCTCAAGCAAATCCAGGAACAACCCACCATGTTTGTCGATGAGAATCAATCTTGCCTCGTGCAAATCCTTTAGCAATTCGGCCGGTGATTTATAACCTTGACCCTTGTATAAGGTGTCATAAAGAGCCAATTCAATTTTTTGAATGAGTTTGTCGATTCCTTCAAACGTGAATCTGCGCTTGATCTGCCTGACCTCCTGATAATAATTCCGGAGTATCCCTTGCCTAAGCCGTGCTGCAACATTCATGGTCACGGGAGTCGTGACAAATGGGTTTCCATCTCTGTCGCCCCCAGGCCAAAAACCAATAGTGATCAGTTTATCGTTTCGCCATTCATCAAGGGATATGTTTAAGCCTGCCATTAACTGCCCGACAATTCCAGGCGCTGCCTGGTAAAATACATTCTCCAGGTACCAACAGAGGCTCACAGCCTCATCGAAAGGCGTGGGCTTTTGCTTATTAATAAATCCGGTCTTACCGAGCTGTTGTAGCAGGAGATTAATCTGTTGAAAATCGTTCTGACGGATAGCAATTTCCAGGTCGGTGAGGATTGCCAGCACATTTCCAGGATAAAACTGAGTCGGGTGAGCTGTGAGTACGACACGGATGGAAAAGTCATCGACACTTTTGCGAAGCGTTTCCTGTTTTCCATCTGTTGCGGCACGCAGTAGCAACGCCGCTACTGAACCCTTGCCCCGCAGGTCGTTGATTTGCTCGAACGCCGAGTCTTCGATGGAGTCGAAGAGGACGACTTGTCGCTCTATATATTGGATTATCCTGAAAAGAAAGTCAAATTTTTCAGCGGCACTGCTTCCCGGAGAATAGTCCTCAAAAAACTTTGCAATGATTTCGTCTGGCTGAAGGCCCGATTGAAAACCATTCTCGACAACCTGTTGCAAGAGCGGTAAAAAATTCCCCGTACGGGAAATCCCCTGAAAAGGGAGGTTAAGAAAAAGACTGTTGTAGATAGAAAAGCGTGTCGAGACGATTGAATTAAAGGAATTCACACTGAGTTTGGTTTTTGTGCCGTGTCTTAAAGATCATTTTAAGACCGGCAAATTCCAACGGAGAGACTGAAATCGCGGATTTTGAATGAAATAAGCCCTTTTTAAAATTTAGATTTTGTTCAATTGTTATATTGTGACAAGTAGGGTAAATTTTGGTTGAATACTTAATACTCCGGTATATGAAGAAACTCTTTGCTCCCGTGTTATTGGTGACGCTGGCATCGTGTCTCGGATATAAAGAACTACCCGTCGAATACGATTACAGCTATCGGGGGAATTTCAAGAAGTACCGGACTTTCGAGATCATGAAGCCCGTAGGCGTGGCGGACTCCACAATGGTTAACACGGTAATAGAAAAGTCTATTATATCCCGGATGAGGTTTCTCGGATATAAGCAATCCGATCACCGTCCTCATCTCATTATCGGATTCAAGATGTATCGTGACAGTCTGAAATTCAATGGTTATAACCAGCCGGATATCGAAGAGTGGGTAAAATCTTCCAATGAAGAATTGAACTACGATCAACAGAAATTTGATCTTAAGTCAGGCACACTGCTGATTCAATTTTTTGACAGGCGACAAAACCGATCGATCTGGCAAGGCTACGCGACAACGGTGTATGGAGACATCGACTTCCACAATAACAGGCACCTGAAAAATGCCGTCATCTCCATACTGGACAAATACAGGTTCTGGGCAGACGGATTTATCGAAGGCGCTCCTGCCCCCGACGACAAGGGACTGTAAGGCTCATAAACACGTCCCAAATTCTTCCCACGGCGGTTTTTCTTTAAGGAAATAATTCTACCTTTGCCAGCCAAATTAGCCCCTGAGCAATCAGAAAAGCAGATTTGGAGGTATTGCCCGATGGTGTAACTGGCAACACGCTTGATTTTGATTCAAGAAAGTCCAGGTTCGAGCCCTGGTCGGGCAACAAATGATCCCGTCCCGATGGTCCCAATAGTTCCAGTAGCTATCGGGATAGAGATCGGGGTGGGATTTTTAATTGATAGTGTATGGCTGTAAAGATCTTTTCCGGGCGCGCCACCACGTATTTGGCTGAGAAAATAGCTCAGGCCTACGGCGAGTCTTTGGGCGAGGTCAATTACCAGCAATTCAGCGATGGCGAAATGTCGCCTTACCTGTCAGAATCTGTTCGTGGTCATGACGTATTTATCGTGCAATCCACGTTTCCCCCTGCCGACAATTTCATGGAGTTGCTGCTGATGATTGATGCGGCCAAGCGGGCAAGTGCCGAAAATGTCAATGTCATCATCCCCTATTTCGGATATGCGAGACAAGACCGGAAGGACAAACCTCGGGTGGCTATTGCGGCGAAGATGATTGCCAATTTGCTTTCCGCAGCCGGTGCAAACCGGATCATGACATGTGACCTTCATGCAGATCAGATCCAGGGTTTTTTTGATATCCCGGTAGATCATCTAGACGGCGCGTACATTTTTATTCCTTATCTGAAATCCCTGAATCTGCAAAACATCATGTTTGCTACGCCCGACGTGGGAGGCATCAAGCGTGCGCGCAGTTTCGCTAAATATTTTGCCGCCGACCTGGCTGTTTGCGACAAATACAGGAAAGAAGCAAACAAAGTCGAGTCGATGCGACTGATTGGTGAAGTCGAAGGCAAGGACGTCGTCCTCGTCGACGATCTCGTAGATACAGCTGGCACCATCTGCAAGGCAGCGGCCCTGCTAAAAGAAAATGGTGCAAAGAGCGTACGTGCCGTGTGCACGCATCCAGTTCTGAGCGGCAATGCTTACGAAAACATTACGAATTCCAACCTCGAGGAAATTGTAGTGACGGATACGATTCCATTGAAGAAAACTATTCCAAAAATCAAAGTTCTTTCGATGGCCACGCTTTTTGCAAAGGCCATTCGCAAGATCCACGATCATGAGTCTATCAGCTCACTTTTTATCAAACTGTAATTCATTATTTCTAAACTTAAATTATATTTTTTATGAAAACTGTTGAGATTATAGGGTATCGAAGAGCAAATCTCGGCAAGACGGATGCTGAAAATATTCGTCACGAAGGTTATGTTCCCTGCGTTCTTTATGGCGAAGGCGGACAAATACATTTCAAAGCCCCGGTGATTCTTTTCCGTGAAGTCGTTTACACAAACGAAGCTCACTTCGTACACCTGAACATTGAAGGCGACGAATGTGACGCCATTCTGCAGGAAGTGCAATTCCACCCGGTGAGTGAAATTATCCTTCATGCGGATTTCCTGCGCATCGGAACCAACCGCAAAATCAAGATGGAAATCCCGACTCGCCTCGTGGGCCAGGCTCCGGGCGTTGCCAAGGGCGGAACATTGGTTCGCAAAAAAGCATCTTTGAAAGTGATGGGGCTTCCCAAGGACATGCCCGACCACATCGATGTTGATTGTTCAGAACTCGACTTCCACCACTCGGTGAAAGTTGGCGATATCAAGATTCCGAATCTGACAATGGTAGATCCTCACCAGGCCTCTATCGCCGTTGTTGAAGTGCCTCGGGCTGCTAAGATGGCTGCTGAAGATGCTGCGAAAGCTGCTGAAACAGCTTCTGCTACTCCTGCTGCCGAAGGTGCTGCTCCCGCTGCAGGTGCTCCTGCTGCCGGCGCTGCTCCGGCTGCTGATGCGAAAAAGGCTGAAGCTCCTAAGAAAGACGAAGGCAAGAAGAAGTAATTCAAACAAATCACTCTTTAAAAAATCCCGCTTGCGTAATGCAGGTGGGATTTTTTTTGAAGGGCACTGGGTGCAAGGTGGGCATTGGCTCTTGGTCGTTTTGGAATTCTCACCGACATTGGTGGTCAAGATGAAATTTCTAATTGCTGGTTTGGGAAATATTGGGCCGGAATACGAGCTCACTCGCCACAACATCGGCTTTCTTACACTCGACAGGTTGGCCGACAATCATAAAATTGATTTCTTGACAGAAAGACTTGCCGACAAGGCAGAGCTCAAATACAAAGGCAAACAGATACATTTGATTAAGCCGAACACGTACATGAACCTGAGTGGAAAGGCGATCGCGTATTGGCTACAGGATTTGAAGATTCCAAAAGAGAATTTGCTTGTGGTCGTCGATGAGATCGCGCTACCATTCGGAACGCTAAGAATGCGTACGAAAGGGAGTGCAGCAGGTCACAATGGATTGAAAAATATCGAACTGCTTTTGGGCGGGCAGGACTATTCGAGGTTAAGGATGGGGATTGGAAACGACTATGCAAAAGGACAACAAGTCGATTATGTTTTAAGCAAATTCTCGCAGGATGAGTTTAAAGCATTGCCCGAGGTTATGGATAAATCCATTGAAATGATCCTTTCTTTCTGCACCATTGGCGCTGAACGCACAATGAATTTTTTCAATAAGTAGGTTGGAGAAAATTCCAATAGTCCTGATAATCGACGTGTTGCCAGGCGCCTGGAAAAAACATCTGCAAAAAACAAAAATGGGGTCGACGGGCGGCGGCTTACAGTGGCGGGAAAATCGTATGTTGTGGCCGGAAAGGGCAGCGCTTTCACAAAAGAAGTGTGGTAGTTTACGCCCTAGGGCGTTTATGCAAAAAATAATTTGGCTGGTCCTGGTTCTTTGCTCCGTTGAGGGCTTGTGTCAAAGACCTCCCCGCCTGATCGTTCGTGGTGATGATATGGGTTTTACTCATTCGGGTAACGAGGCAATTATCAAAAGTTATAAAGAAGGCATCGAGACTTCCATCGAAGTAATTGTGCCGTCGCCCTGGTTTCCTGAGGCGGTGAAGCTGCTTGCAAAAAATCCCACCGTGGACGTAGGTATCCATCTTGCTATCACGAGCGAGTGGGAAAATGTTAAGTGGAGACCACTCAGCGATTGCCCAAGCATCCAGGACAAGAATGGGTATTTCTATCCGATGGTTTTCCCTAATAAGAACTATCCCGGACAATCAGTTTCTGAAAACAAATGGGACATCGCCGATATAGAAAAGGAGTTCCGCGCACAAATTGAAACCGCGCTCAGAAACATCCCGCGCATAAGCCATATCTCTGGTCATATGGGATGTCCATTTCTTTCTGAGTCAGTGAGGGCAATGACGAAAAGGCTTGCCAAAGAGTATAAAATTGACATTGATCCTGAAGGTGACTACGGCGTTACCAGAATGGAATTTGATGGCCCCCACGCCACGTACACTGAAAAAATTGACAGCTTCATAAAGGCATTGGGTAAGCTCGAAAAAGGTCGGACGTATCTGTTTGTCGAGCATCCTGGTTTTAACAATGAGGAGCTAAAGGCGATCTCACACATTGGTTATGAAGATGTAGCAGGCGATCGACAGGGTGTAACAGATCTTTTCACTAACGAAAAAGTAAAGGCGTTCATCAGGCAAAAAGGCATTGAATTAATAAGCTACAAGGACCTTCGGACGGAGTGATTCAATTTCGGTGATTTAAGTAAATTGACCCAACATTAAAAAATCGCCTTATGAAAAAAACCCTCATTATTCTTTTTGTTCTGATTGCTGGAGTTGCGATCACGAGCAAGGCACAAACCATTTACACTTCGGCTAAAGGTGAGAAATATCATACTGCCGACTGCAATCTTTCGGGAGATGCTGATGCTATGGCGTTGGCAGATGCGAAAAAGGCGGGCAAGAAGCCGTGTGGTGTTTGTAAACCCGACGAGCATTTGAAGGATAAGCAAGCGCAGTGCAGCGGCAAGACCAAAGACGGCACCCGCTGCAAAAGAATGACGGGCTCCAAGAATGGGAAATGCTTTCAGCATAAGGACGCCTAACCGTACTGATTTTGACTATTTGGCCGGGATTGCAATTCCGGCCTTTTTTTTTCAGAAGAAGTAGCACGCGTTTCCTTTCACAACACCGTTTATCAAATGAATCGCTGCGAACTCCTCACCCCCCATAGAAGATCAAATTCAAAGGAATTACTTTCGCGGCCAAGAGGCGAAAAAATGCAGACAACTTTCAATGCAGTTCTCAAAGTCCTGGCAGCAATCGCCTTTACCCTCATTTCGACGTGTGGACTTGGCCAAAGAGCGGAGCTAAAGATGGTGGACAGCAGCCGTCTTGTAACGAAACTCAAGTACTATTCTGACGAGCATCTGCATACATCCCACGGCGCAATTCCGTACGTTAGCATTAACTCGGTGCGATTTAATTCTAAAGACAGAAAAAAAGCAGCGTTCTTTCTTGAAATGCTGGATTCGATGAAGATCAAGGTCATGTTTACAGACGCACCCATCACAGACATTCCAACCGGTTCATCCAAACTTGCAGACAGCCTCGCACAAAGTTCAGATCCACCCCGACTAGTGGGGGCGGTGGGCTTGGGCGGTGGGCTTGATTATGGAGGCTTTGGAGCCCGCGGAAGCATTAATCTCCTACAACAGGTCGCTTTGTTCGGCGGCCTCGGCTATACAGAAGCGGGTCTCGGTTACAACGCAGGAATGTTCTTCGTCGCAAAACCAAAGTCAGTCGTAAGTCTCACGGTGAGCGCGATGTATGGGTACAACGCCTATTCTTCAAGATCGAGTCAGAACAAAATATATTACGGACCCTCGGCGGCGGTGGGTGTGCGCTACCTCGTGGGGAAGCGACACATCAATTTCTGGCATGTGAGTGTAATCTATCCCTTCAGAAATTTTGACGATAGCGGCATCAATACTGGCGATTTTCTTCCCGTTGTTCCTTCGTTTGGATTCAATTTCGGGATTGACAAGAAATAGAAGATCATCTATTCGACTAGGGCCAGCCACTTGACAATGACTAGCTGCAATCTCTTTTGCTTTGCCTTTACGTCGTCCAGATCTTTGAAGATCACAACCCTTCTGCCATCCTTAAAATCACCTGTAAGAAATCCGGATTGATCTTTCACCTTTGCACCACTTGGAAACACAAGCATGATCCTGTTCTTGAATAAGTTGAAGACAATGATTTCGCGCTTGTACTCTTTAGGATCGAACCCTTTCATTTCACCCGTGTAATAGAAGCTGGGATTATTCCACTTTATCCTCTCTCCTATTGACGGGTCAGTTCTCAGGATAACTTTTCTAAGATATTCAACCGCTGAACGAATCGATATATCGAGTTTTTCAATGTGCTCCGACACTTGTTCTGACTCTGATTTATCCCCTTTCTTTGCCATATTATTTAGTGAAGTAGGACTGAATGCTATCACTATTCACGTCAATCGCATATGCAACCTTCGGTTGCTTGTCTTTCTTAAAGAAAATGACATTCCATTCGGGCGCACCCTTTCTACGCACATCCAAAGTCCACTCTCTGGAAGTGCCTATGAATTTCAAGTACCTTTTTGAATTCGATACCAATTGCCTGATCCCCGCAGAATCGAGTTTTTCGATCGCGGCAGCCTGATAAAATTGGGCGTCGTCTGCGACCGTATAAAAGTCGTCGCCGTATTCCTTTTCCATCGACGCAATTTGATCTTCGGTAGGATATATGAGCACTGCGCAGTCATAGTCAACCGTCTCGACATCGGTCGTGTCGGCTACATCAGGGTGGACATAATTTTCGATTAAGCTGTAGTCGAGGGCGATGCTGTCGGTGGGTTCGGTCGCGACGGAATCAGTGTTGTTCGAAGGGTTCTCGCTCACTTTTCCGGAACAGCCAGATATTAAAAAAGCTGCAACCAAAATTGTGCAATATTCAAAAATGAATAATTTCTTCATTCGGATTATGACTGAGGCTAAGCCCCGATTAGGTTTTTCTTCATAACGCCTCCAGCTAAAGCTGGAGGCTAGTCGCTGGAGGCTCGTGGCTGGAGGGCTGGGCTAGCTTACCGTACTACCCGGCTCTACATCCCCTGACGGCAACAACAACTTCAATTTCCCGTCATGGTCTTCTGCCGAGAGGATCATCCCCTGCGATTCAATACCCATCATTTTGCGCGGCGCCAGGTTGGCGATGAACACAACTTGTTTACCGGTAATCTGTTCTGGCGTCACATGCTGTGCAATGCCGCTGAGGATCGTGCGTGTGTCAAGTCCGCTGCTGATGGTCAGCTTTAGAAGCTTGTTTGACTTCTCCATCTTCTCTGCGGCAACAACCTTCCCGACTCTGATGTCCAGCTTCGAGAAATCATCGATCGTGACTTCTGCCTTCAATGGTTTTGCCGGCGGTTTCGGCGCAGCACCTGCAATTTCCTGCTTCGTATCCATAAGTTTTTTTACTTGTGCGGCAATAACATCGTCTTCAATCTTTTCAAACAATAATGCAGATTGACCTAAAGGCGATCCGGTTTTTAGTAGATCGGCCGAACCCGTGTCGTCCCATGCAAGGTCCTTCAGTACCAGCATGTCTTTCAGTTTACGCGAGGTAAATGGAAGGAACGGCTCGCAAACGATCGCGAGGTTCGCTGAAATCTGCAACGCAATATTCAATATCGTTCCAACGCGAGCCATGTCGGTCTTGGCCAACTTCCATGGCTCGGTCTCTGCCAGGTATTTATTGCCAGTCCTCGCAAGATCCATCAGTAATGCAGTCGCCTCACGGAACCTGAACGACTCGATTGCCTGCGCAATCCGTCCTGGAAAATCATTCAACTCCTTTACCGCTGCCTGATCGACAGCCGTGAGTGATCCCCTCGCCGGCACTTTGTTGTCAAAATATTTTTGCGTCAGGACCAATGCGCGGTTGACAAAATTTCCAAAGATGGCAACAAGCTCATTGTTGTTCTTAGATTGAAAATCCTTCCACGTAAACTCGCTGTCCTTCGTCTCCGGTAAGTTCGTAAGCATTGCATATCGCAGAACATCTGGTTTATCGGGAAACTCGCGGATGTAATCATGCATTTCAATAGACCATCCTCTGCTGGTGGACATTTTATCTCCTTCGAGATTCATGAATTCATTTGCAGGCACATTGTCTGGCACGATGTATTCTCCGGTCGCCTTCAGCATCACAGGAAAAATAATACAGTGGAATACAATGTTGTCCTTGCCGACGAAATGGATAAGCCTGCTCTCCGGGTCCTGCCAATACTTCTTCCAATCGTCCTTGTTGACTTTTCCGAATTCCCTTTGCGGCGTCGCGAAATTTAATTTCTTATCAGCAAGCTCTTGAAATAATGCACGTGTTGCGGAGATGTAACCGATCGGCGCATCGAACCAGACATACAATACTTTGCCTTCCGCATCAGGCAATGGCACTTTGATACCCCAGTCGAGGTCACGCGTCATTGCGCGGGGCAAAAGACCAGCATCAATCCACGACTTGCATTGCCCATATACGTTCGTCTTCCAATCATCCGCGTGGGATTTCAATATCCAATCACGCAACCAAGGTTCATAATTCTGAAGTGGCAGATACCAATGCTTTGTGGCTTTCAGTACCGGTGGTTTTCCGGACAGAGTAGAACGTGGATTGATAAGCTCGCGTGGACTTAATGTCGATCCGCATTTCTCACACTGATCCCCGTACGCATTGGGATTGCCGCAACGGGGGCAAGTTCCTACGATATACCTGTCAGCCAGGAATACGTTTGCTTCGGGATCAAAATACTGGTCGGATGTCTCCTCCGTCATCAGACCTTTATTATAGATCGTCAGAAACATTTCCTGAGACGTCTGATGATGGATAGGTTCGCTCGTTCTGTGATAGATATCGAACGCGATACCGAGTGTGCGCAGGCAATCGCGGATCAACACATGATATTTATCGATAATCGCCTGAGAAGTTGTACCCTCCTTCAGCGCCTGGTTCGGAATGGCGGTCCCATGCTCGTCGCTACCACAAACCCATACAACATCTCTCTTCATCAGGCGCAAGTATCGAACATAGACGTCCGCCGGAATGTATGCACCGGCCAAATGACCTATATGTTTAGGTCCATTTGCGTACGGTAGCGCAGAAGTAATGGTGTAACGCTTGAAGTTCTTAGTTTCAGACATGGTCGCTATATAAATAACCTGTAAAACTAATTAACCTGGGTCTTATTTAGTTCACCTACGAAGGGATTTTGAAGGATATTTTGCCGGTCAGAACCGAGTATCCCCGAAAAACAGATTGGAAAAAATTCTTTGCCGATGAATCAGATGGAGCGGACGGATTTTTGCCTCATCACTTGCATTCGCTCCTGCTCATGCTTGCGCTTCTCCTCTTTCCGGCGCTCGATGATGCTGTGCAAATCGACCGGGAACTGAACAATAAATTCTGTGAACTTTTCATCTGTGGAGACCAGGTTTATTTCGCCACCCAGCTTTTCGGTTGCAAGCTTCGCCAGGTACAGCCCAATACCACCTGTCTCCGATCTTTCCGATGCCCGCACGAACATTTGAAATATCTTGTCGCGGTCCATTTGAGAGATCCCAACTCCATTGTCCCTGACGTGCGCAGTGACCTTTCCATCTTCAGATCGCACGATGATGCGCACAAAAGATTCAACACGCTCCGAGTCATTGTAGAACTTGAGCGCGTTGTCTATCAGATTTTCCAGGATGAGTCTTACCATCTCCTTGTCGGAGATCAGTTGTATGTCGGGTGCCACGTCATACTCCAGTTTGATTTTTGAAGGCACTCCCTTCTTCACCTCCAGCGTCAGGATCTCATGAATGATGGGTTCGAAATGAATGAGCTCAGGTTTGAGTTCAGCGTGATTAATTCTGTTTACAATGAGCAGTCGCGTCAAAACTGTATTTAGTTTTTCGGCAGTAAGGTCAAGTTTGTCGAGATAACCCAGCGCCTTTTCATCCTTGACGTCCATGATCGCCAGGTTGACCATACCCTTAAGACTCGCGAGCGGTCCTCTGATATCATGCGACGTCTTGTAGATAAAGTTGTCGAGCTCATCGTTAACTTTTACAAGTGTTTCATTTGTATCAACCAACTCCTTCGTTTTCTCCTGCACCTCCTGATCGAGCGCGCGGTTCTGCACTTCAATTATGCGTTTGGCAGTGGCAAGAGCAGCATTAACAGCGCGGATCTTTCTGTAGTTACGGTAAATAACAATGACAAGTGCGCTGGTGAGAAGTATCACGGCAATCAGCATCCAGTTGATTTTCCGTTGTTGGGCGATTACCTCTTCATTCAGGGCCAGCACCTGATTTTTTTCCGCAATGATTTTAATGTTTTCCTGTTCTTCGTAATCAGTTTGCACACGCGCTATGTTTCTGATCAGGTCTGCATTGAATATTTCTCCATAGAGCGTGATATACCGGTTTTGATAGACGGAGGCTTCCTTGAATTCCCCTTTGGCGGAATAGATGCGGGAATACAGCATGAAGTTTTCCAGGATCGTCTTACGACGTTGAGTTTCATTTGAGACTTCCTGGCTTTCGTCAAGAAACTCGATTGCCTCAGGAAACCTTCCTTGTTTATGGCGAATCTGCGCTAGCCAATGTAAATCCCACGCAATGAATTCCGACAAGTCTAACTTCCTCGCGAGCGCCAGTGCCTGTTTGAAATTTCCTTCAGCTGTTATAAGTTCATTTTGTTCAAACAAAGCGATGCCCATCGCGTGATTTGCTTCGACCAGAATATCGGGCTCACAGGTATTTGAATTGCAGAACGCAAAAGCCTCTTTAAGTTTTGCTTCGGCCTTATCGAAACGTTTTAACTCATTATACGTCATTCCAAGATTAATCAGCGTTCTTCCCAGGTCATGGTTGACGTTGTTCGCTATCTTGACGTCATAACTTCGTTCATAGTAGGCAAGCGCATTCTCGAAATCCATAAGATCGGCGTAGACCAAACCGATGTTGTTCAATGCCACCGCGATGTCAAGAGGAATACCTTCCTGCTCCCGTATTCTCAACGATTCAAAATTGTACCCAAGCGCCTTATCATATGACGCATTTGCGTTATGGGCCAACGCGAGATTGTTCAACAGAAATTTGACCTGGTCCCTGTAGTTATTTTTTTTTGCGATTGCCAGCGCGCCCTCATAAATTCTGATCGCTTCTCGCAGGTCGCCACTTCCCCTGATGAGATAGCCCTTGGCGTTCATCGCCTTTACAATATTCAAACTATCACGGTCTTCAACTGCAAATTGCAATGCCCTCTCAGCGTGAACCAGCGATCTCTCTTGATCAACGGACAAGAACTCACGAAACAGAATATACTGGATATCGAATTTCTCTTTCAGCGAACGAGCCTTTGTAAACGCATCGTTCAACGAGTCAACAACGGGAAGATTTTGGCAGAAAGATGTGGCTGTAACCAGGCATAGCAACAACACCACACATCCAACTCCTCCCTTATTGAAAAAAAATAGGTACACCTGTACTTTTTTAATATTTTCTTACGATGTAAGATTTAAATCCTAACTCCACATTTGCAGTCGTTAATCGGGAAACAAAACTGATTACAATGTTAACCAACTTAAAAAACCAAATACCAAAAACCAAATCTTAAATCTTATGAAAAAATTCATCTTTACCCTCGTTTTCGCCGCAGTAACTACAATCTCTATTTCCGCTTGCACTGAACAGAACATTAAGCCAAGGGATGGAGGTTCAAACGACCCTTGCCAATTCGGAGGACCTGGATGTAAAAATTAAGTCGGCAATTTTCAAATCCATTTATGCTATGAAAACAAAGATCATCCTTCTGGCTATTCTTGTCACCATGATTTCATTCACGGTAGCAACCACCCAGTCAAACAGACAACCGAAAGTTGCATTAAAGAAGTCTGTTCACGCTGAAACCCGGATGAACAAGGGCTTTGCCATGGAAGACAAAGACCAATTCAACTAGTTTCAAAAGCAAAGGTACTTAATCAAGGGCCGCTCCGACGCTCAGTCGGGGCGTCCTTTTTTTTGTTTTTTCTTTGAGCATCTTACGACTCCGACAATTCACCATAATAACTATGGACTAGCTTGTGCCCGGCTGGTCGGAGTGTTATAGGATTGGTAATTATGATCGAGCGTTAACCGGAAGCGTTTGGCTCGAAGGCAAATTATACCGCCAGTTTATCTTCTTCCAATGATAGGAACCGATAGAATAATTGACGTGTGGGTCGACGCGTCATGGATGCGTCTTAGGCAGTTGACTTCGATCACGTCACAAAACAGTAACCCAGATTGCGTTTCTTTCACAAAAATTCCATTTTTCTGCAAAAATCAGGGAAACCTTACATCATTTTTCTGAGAAAAACCAGCCATCCCACATTGGCACCTCCGGTATATACTTCCGCCACAAAAGGCTTGTTAGAAGTGCTGATCGGCAAACCACTTTTCTCATTGAACAAGGCGATGAGACGACCTGAAATTGACATCTTCTTACGCCGACTGCACAGAATTCTGGGCCTTCTCAAGCCACATCCGTTCTTGCTCTTGCCTGCGCTTTTCTTCTTTGCGTTTATCGAGGATGCTTTGCAGGTCGCCAGGGAATTTGACAACGAATTCCGTGACGTTATCAGCAGCGTTTAAGCGAATATCACCGCCAAGTTTTTCGGTTGCAATCTTTGCAAGATACAGACCGATACCACCCGTTTCTGAGCGCTCGGATGCCCTTGCAAACATGTGAAAAATGTTCTCACGGTTAAGTTGTGAGATGCCAACACCATTGTCTATGACTCGCACCGTGACAAGACCCTCCTCCTGGGCCACATTGATCTTTACAAATGACTCAACGCGAGACGATTCATTGTGAAACTTGATTGCGTTGTCAATGAGATTCTCCAGAATTAGTCTTACCATGTCCTTATCAGACTGCAGGTAGATATCCGGCGCCACATTATATTCTACCGAGACTTTGGCAGGAATACCCTTCTTCACTTCGAGCAACAGAATTTCCTGAATGATAGGGTCAAAATGCACAGCCTCCGGTTTGAGCTCTGCATGGTTGATGCGGTTCACAATCAGCAGTCGCGTAAGGATCACATTCAGTTTTTCAGCTGTCAGATCCAGCTTACTAAGGTATCCAAGCGCCTTTTCATCTTTGACATCCATGCGGGCGAGGTTGACCATGCCTTTAAGGCTCGCCAGCGGACCTCTTATATCATGCGATGTTTTGTAGATAAAATTATCGAGCTCATCATTGACCTTGCTGAGAGACTCATTGGTATTGACGAGCTCTTTGGTTTTTTCCTGCACCTGTTGGTCCAGCAAGTGGTTTTGGTTTTCGATAACGCGTTTTGCAGAATCCAGTTCCGCGTAGACAACCTTGATTTTATTATAGTTGCGATAAATTATGAACCCCAGTGAGCTGGTGATCAGCAGCACTGCGATCAGCAGCCAGTTGGTAACACGCTGTTGCGCGATTACCTCCTGATTTAGGAGCAAAACCTCATCCTTATTCGCTATGATCGCCAGATTTTCGCGTTCAGCATATTGAGTTTGGACTTTGGTCAGGTTTTTTAGAAGTCCAGAATTGAAGATACTGTCTTTCAGTTGAGAATACTTACGCTGGAATAGGTTTGCACTTTCGTATTGACGTGATTTAGTAAAATAATTAGCCGCCAGCTGATAAGTACGTAACATTAATTCACTATCCTCAAGGTTTTCAGCGATCTCTTCAGCTTGATGAAAATATTGTCCTGCACTCCGGATATTATTTTGAGCCAATTCAATCTGCCCAAGCGAAAGAATATTCTCAAGTTGCCATCTTTGGCTTTTTTCAACGATGGCCAACTCCAGCGATTTTTTATGATGCTTTATTGCTTCGCTAAAGTTCATTTGGTTCATGTACGAGTCACCTAGGCCATGCTCACCTTCTATGATAAGTTGATTGTCGCACGCGCTACCGCATTCTTCAAATGCACGATTGAAATATTTTGCTGCGTTGCCATAATCTCTAAGGCTATTATAACAAAGGCCAATATTGACTAATAAATGATCAAGATCGAACTTGTAATTTACTTCCTCCTTTGCCGCCAGGGACTGCAAATAATAATTAAGAGCCAAGTCGGGGTTATCAAGCCTGAAGTAAACAAATCCGATGTTCTGGAGGGCAATACTAACCTGCTCTTTGTTACCTTCTGTCTCCCTAAGCACCAAAGATTGAAAATGATACTCCAAAGCCTTGTCATATTCACCTTTGAAAGTGTGTGCTATGGCAAGTGAGTTCAGGGCTAGTTTCACTTCTTCCAAATACCCGTTTCGTTTTGCAACAGGTAAAATTGACGCCAGACAGTAAATTGACTCATCAAGCCTATCCAGTCGCCTCAGAATTTGACCTTTCAGTCTTCCAAAAGTTACTATTTGAAGGCTATCTCCGTGCTCTAATGACTTGCCATGCTCAGCGACCACAACTGAAAACGCTTCATTAATATCAACATTAATCAGTGTCCTTATCAAGAGAACGGATGTCTTATATCGACTTGAATCCGGACCAATCAAAAGGGCGGTTTTCAGAGAATCTACTTTTGTCGACTGCGCAAATGTTACAAATACGAGTGCTCCGAAAAATAGGGTCAAAGAACTAATCTTTTGGTACATGTGTGATTTTACAGAAAATAATACATGTAACATGTTTCTTTCTATTTGGCATTTTTGTCCCATTCTAACCAAGACCTCACAATAACCATTAATATAACAACTAAAATCAAAATGCTATGAAAAACTTTATCCGCGTAACCTTACTAATTGCAATTACATCCGTCTTTCTAGTTGGCTGTACTGAGCAGCAAGTTAAACCTCGCACTGGAGGTGGCGCAGTGTCTGATCCGACCGGAACTAAGTAAGCAACATTCAAATTCGACGATATGAAAATCAAAATATTACTCGTTATTATCATCGCAAGTGGAGCAATAATCTCAATGGCATCCACTCACGTTCTTAAAAAAGATAAGGTAAAAAATCACACCCATGCTTCAGTCAAATCTGAAGGTGGATTTGTGTCTGAAGAAATATAAGTTTTTAATTGGCAGGTCCGTTTTAACGGTTGAAACGGCCTGCCATGCCTTCGCAAATTGGAGCTCCTGAGTACTGCACAACCAACTACTCCATCATCGCAATTCTGAATGCTCGAAAGATGGATTTAACCGAACTACCTCGATCGATCTAAACAGCGTCGCCTCGACAGCTTTCAAATATTGATCAACATTCGCAAGATTCTCCATCGATGCCACTTGATTTATACCTCGAATTGTTGCCAGGGATGAATTCAACTCACGACGAACTTTTTCGAGAATAATTGTCTGTTCGTTAAAGGAATGACTGAGAGCAATTTGATTTTTCTCTAATTCCAAAGTCCGTTCTTTGACCAGAAGATCTAGCGTCTTATTTATTTGACTTTTCCGTCGATTCATTTTGAACAAAACGAGGATTAAAACAATCGTTAATATTGCAACTCCTCCAACTAATGCGTTGATAATTTTTTGTTTTTGAATTATTATTTTCTGATTCGATATCGCATTTTCTTGCTCCCGTATTTTCTGAAGGTTTTCGCGTTCGACAAATTTGAGTTCAACGTTCGTAATCTTCTTATTTACCACAGTGTTATTAATACTGTCTCGAATTTCCGAGTATTTCTTTTGAGCGGTAAATGCCTTTTCGAAGTTTCCTTTTCGAGAATAATATTCACTAGACATACTGTAAAACAATTGTAATTGCATTAGGAACGGCTCCCTTCCTGGCAATTTATCAATTCGGCTTAGGTAAGTACCCAATGAGCGTAGATCTTCTTGATCAAGGGCAATCTGAGCAAGACCATTAAGGCATAAAAAGCGATATTGAGAATGGCTATCAGCCTCTGCTAACGCTAATGATTTCATAAACGCGCTTTTTCCTTTCGAGAATTGCCGCCGGTATCTGTAGGATTCACCTTTACAGTATTCAGTAAACATTAAGAAATCATTTGCGCAAGTCGGTTCGCACTCTTTGATTGCTTTGTCGAAAAAAGCATCGGCCCTTTGATAGTCACCCACATCACTATAACAAGACGCGAGGTTTCCATAAAGCCTGTGCAAATCAAAACGATCTCCAATCTCTTCTTTCAACGCTTGGCATTTCTTCAAATAAATCAAAGCCTGCTCATTGTTAGAGGTCAGCATATATACTGCCGCGATATTGTTGAAAGTGACACTTATATCCTTCTTATTATTCTCCATTTCCCTAAGAACAAGGGATTTGAAATGACATTCCAAGGCTTTGTCATATTGTGCAGTGTACGTGAAGGCCGTTGCTAACGAATTAAGAATCATTTTCAACTCTTGGTTATATTTTTTACTTTCTGCGATAGTCAGAAGTGGTAACAACTCTTCTATAGCCATTGCCATGTTACCTAGTCGGTTAGCTATTTGCCCAATAACCCTTGAAGCGTGCACAATTCGTACGGTGTCGTGAGCATGAAGTGCATTCTCCCTGGCCTTGCGAGCCCATACCATGGCTTGTGCGTTATTAATGTCAATGAATGACTTTGCCAACCTAATTTGCAGGTCGAAATTTGCAGTATCAGTTCTTAAAATCGCCCGCAACGAATCACTCCTGGGATTTTGGGCAAAAGTTGCGGTAATCGTCAATTGAAAGCAAAGTAAAACAAGACCAACAAACCATTTTTTCATAACGATTTCAATTAATTACATGTTATTCTATAAGGCTAACCTGCTCCAGTGAACTACCCGCGATGACATAAATCCAATCAGGAATTCCGAACAAATCGCCACTCCGGCTGGACTTCATTGTGTTTCCATTTTAAATTACGCAATGTTCCACTTCTTTAAATCGAAATCGGATGAAGCCGCCGCATCCCGTCAGGCGATGGAAGCCTGCGAGCATGTCATCTCCGAAATGGGTGCTGAGCTGCACGACGATCTCATCCAAAAACTTTCCGTTTTCCGCCTGTATATCGATCAGCTCGACCGCTGTCGCTTCGACCCGACAGAAACGGAAACGTTGCTGATTAAGATGAATGCCGACTTCAAAGAGGTGGTACAATCGGTACGCAGGATTTCGCGCCAGCTTCTCCCGGTAAAAATGGAAGGCGACTCGTTCCAAACGGGCGTAAATATGTTGTGTCAAAATATGGAACGACCCGGCGGCAGCACCATCCATTTCGAGGCAGTTGGGAACGAACGCAAAGTCCCTGCCCTCGTGGAGATCTACCTGTCTAGAATTATTCAAGAACTGGTTCATAATTCACTGAAGCATTCTTCCGCGTGGCATATATGGGTTCGGCTCCACTGGCAAGACGACCGTCTTTGTATCGAAGTTGAGGATGATGGTACGGGATTCTCCAAGGTGTCGGAGTTCATCGAATCGTTGAAGAAGAAACACAATACGCTGCGTATGCGATCAGAAGCAATTGGCGCACAACTCACCTTCATGCCAGGAAAAAAAGGACTCCTGGTCAAAGTCGAATACGACTACAGCCACAAGATCGAAGACTAGCCTCACAGTATTCCATTCCTGAATGCGTAGGCCAGCAGCGCTGCAGAATTAGGAACACCCAGGCGTTTGATCAATCGCGTCCGATATGTCTCTGTAGTCGCCTCTGTCATTTTAAGCCGGATGGCGATTTCTTTTGTTGTGAGCCCGCTCGCAATAATTTTCAGCAACTCATTCTCCTGGAATGATAAAACAACAGGGGGAATATGATCCCATCGATGCGAATTGTTTTGGATGATCGACGTAATTTTTCCATTGAAGTAATGTCCCACTTCGATGACTTCACAAATTGCTTTCACAATTTCGGAGTAACCGTCGAGTTTAAATACGATCCCGTTTACTCCGTATTTCAACAGGTTTACAATCAATTCCACACCTTCCAAACCTGTGACAGCAATTACTTTGGGACGATCGTTGATCCTTTTCATTCCAGCAAGCAATTCCTGGCCTTTGACACCAGGGAGCCGGATATCAAGCAAGATCAGATCAATGGAACGACGTGAAGTTTGCTCTTCAAACTCCGCCGCATTGGAAGCTTCGTAAATATCCTTTACAAAAGTCTCCTTTTCCAGTAACGAGCGTATACCCTGACGGATAAGCGCTTCGTCATCGACAAGCAGTATGTTGATGCGATTCATATGGGGTTAGGTTGGTTCGGGACCCTGCCGAAGGCGGCCAGATCCTATTCCCAATATACAAGTCGCATGTGCCATTCCGATCAAAGGATTTGTAAGGTTTACCTGATTGATTTTCGACCGCTCGCCTAAATCCCGTCGTTTCAAGGCCCTGTTCACAAAGAGTCGAAAAATCTAAATTTCAGTAGCTTACTCTCATGATCCCTAGGACCGTCATTTTCACCACACTCTTTTCCCTGGCCGCTTGTCTAGGGCAGAAGCGTGAAGCGAACACAAAATACGCCGTCATCATCTCGGCAAACATGGAGTGGAAATCGCTAAAAAAGCTGGTGCCAACCGTATCTGAAATGAAGCATTCACCATGGGGTGAGTATTTTATTAATGAGGTGGCCGGCCAGCCTGTATTATTCTTTCATCAAGGTTGGGGAAAGGTGTCGGCGGCAGCGGGAACTCAGTATGTAATTGACCAATGGCACCCGGAGGTGTTGATCAATCTCGGTACCTGCGGCGGATTCGAAGGTGAGATTCGGAAATTCGATCTCGTCCTTGCGGATTCCACTATCATCTATGACATCCGCGAAGCTATGGGAGATTCAAAGGAAGCGATTCATGACTATGCTACGTCAATCGACTTGACCTGGCTCGGAAGTCATTTTCCTGATTCGGTAATTGTAACAACACTTGTATCCGCAGATCAGGATCTTCGTCCAACAGAAATTTCAGTTCTTAAAAGAGAATTACCATGCCAAAGCGGGCGACTGGGAATCAGGGGCAATCGCTTATACCGCGGCAAAGAACAACACAAAGGTTTTGATACTTCGTGGCGTTACAGACGTTGTGAATTCAACCGCGGGGGAAGCTTACGGGAATTTCGAATTGTTTACTAGCAGGACGGATACCGTGATGAATAGATTGGTGACGGGATTGCCGCATTGGATACGACTTATTGAAGAGCGGACGATAAAATGATTTTCTTTCTATCGGTTGAGAGAGCCTTTTAACCACATAGAAATAAGAACATAGAAGATGCAGAAAAATCAAAGCACTAGCGATCGAAAATAATTTTTAGGGTCGCCTAAATTTTAATTTAAATAAGTCATACATTTGAGGTCTATGAGACTGCCATGGGCCTTGCTATGCTTGTTCCTTGCTTCCGCATGCGCGGAACTGCAACCTCCGGCGCCGGCTCAATCGGAAATCCTTGACGGACCCATTGAGGGCCTTACAGCGGCTGAAAATCAGCAGTTTATACGTGGCGACGCAGCGTTCAACAATGACGTGTTTACGGCGGCCAACGGACTCGGTCCGCTGTTCGTAGCGACTTCATGTGCTTCGTGCCATCCCGGCGACGGCAAGGGCCACCCGTTTACTACCCTCACGCGCTTCGGGCAGAAGGACCCGTCAGGAAATTCATTCTTACACCTCGGTGGTCCGCAACTGCAAAATCGTGCGCTGCCTGGATTCATTCCGGAGCTTATCCCGAGCGGCGCGAGTTCATCGAAGTTCACGCCGCCGGCCAACACCGGTCTTGGCTACATCGACGCGGTCAGCGATGCCGACATCCTTGCGTGGGCAGATCCGAACGACGCGGATAACGACGGCATCAGCGGTGTCCCTAATTGGGTCCCGATGAAAGAATATCTCACCGAACGAATATCTAGCAGTACCAACGGAGGTAAGTTCATCGGCAGATTTGGAAAAAAAGGCGGTGCCTATGATCTGCTGCAACAAACTGCTCAAGCATATAATCAGGACATTGGAATCTCATCCACGTTCGAACCGGTAGACACTTATTCGGGCACTGAAGTTGACCCCGAAATAACCGATCAAAAAATCAAAGATGTTGTCGCCTATCTAAAAACACTTAAGGCGCCCGTTGCACGTACCGCCTCACCTGAAGCGTTGGCTGGAAAAGAATTGTTCACCACCATCGGCTGCGCGAAATGTCATCGGCCAGAAATGAAGACGGGCACATCCCCTATCGCAGCGTTGTCCAACAAACCATTTTTTCCATACACCGATCTTCTGCTTCACGATATGGGGCCAGGTCTCGATGATGGCTATACTGAAGGTTCGGCATTGTCATCCGAATGGAGAACGCCGGCATTGTGGGGATTGGGGCTCTCCGCAAGATCACAAGGAGGCGAATATTATTTATTGCATGACGGACGTGCCAGGAGCATTGCCGATGCTATTATCCTTCACGGCGGAGAAGGTACACGCAGCAGGGAAAAGTTCTCCGCGTTATCCGATAGCGAAAAGAAAAAACTGATCGCATTTCTCGAAAGCCTATGAACGACCGGATCATGAACAGACGCCAATTTGTTACAAAATCTTGCCTCGCTTGCCTCAGTGCTGGTGCACTATCTTCGATCGCCAGCAGTTGTTCACCAACACGATACAGTACAGGTACACTTGAAGCGAATGGTCTCACTGTTCTTAAGTCGGAGTTCGTCGATACTAAGAAAGAACAGAGTTCAACACGGCATTTCATCATCGTATCCAATGATAAGCTTGAGTTCCCAATCTATGTCTTCAAAATCTCCGACAACGAGTACAGTGCCTTGTGGATGAAGTGTACGCACCAGGGCTCAGAGTTACAGGCATCGGGCGATCATTTGTATTGCCCCAGTCATGGAAGCGAATTCGATAAAAAAGGAAATGTGGCGCATGGTCCCGCTGAAAAGAATCTTCGCTCCTTCCCCGTGGCAGACCGAGGCGAAACATTATTTATTGACATGAGATGAGAAAATATTTACTTCTCAGCAGTCTCGTGTGCTTGTGTTGTATGTCGTCACAAGGCCAAATTGACTCATCGCTTTTCCGGCGTACACCGCGTGACACGTCGAAACTTGTGATGAACATGGACGCGATCTACAACCGGCCTTTCCTCGCCGTTGGCAAAACGCCCGTGTCATTAGGCGGATATGTGGAAGCAAACTGGCAGCATCTAGGGACCGACGGTGTGTCTGAAGGTCACCAGTTTCAGATGAGAAGGTTGACATTGTTTGTTGCCTCGAGCATTTACAAGCGCATCAAGTTTTTGTCAGAAATTGAATTTGAAGACGGTACAAAAGAAATCAACATCGAATTTGCGTCAGTGGATTTCGAGCTGAATCCACTGTTGAACTTTCGCGGCGGCGTTGTGATGAACCCCATAGGTGCATTCAATCAAAACCATGATGGTCCCAAGTGGGAGTTTATCGACAGGCCCGTCTCGGCGACACAACTGTTGCCCGCCACGTGGAGTAATGTTGGTTTTGGAATGTATGGCAAACTCTACCGCAACGACTGGGTCTACGCATACGAAGCGTATCTGACGAACGGCTTCGACGATTCGATCATCAGCAATGCAGAGAACAAGACGTTTCTGCCCGCTTCCAAGCTCAACCGCGACCGATTTGAAGAGAGTTTTAATGGTGTGCCCCTTGTAACAACGAAAGTTGCGCTGCGCAACAAGCGAATCGGTGAGTTGGGATTGTCATACATGGGTGGCGTTTATAATAAGTTCCAGGAGGATGGGCTTGTTCTCGATTCAAAAAGACATGTGCATGCCTTTGCTGTGGACTTCAATACAACATTGCCGCGCGCGCGTACTTACATCACAACCGAGTGGACGATGATAAAAGTTGACATACCGGAGACCTACACACAGCAATATGGCAACAAGCAAATGGGGGGATTTGTGGATGTTGTTCAACCGATCGTAAGAAAAAGTGTTTTCGGATTTAACAAGTCGGTGATCAACGCCGCGATGCGTTTTGAGTATGTTGATTGGAACATGGAGACCTTCCATGAAACCGGAGGAAAGATTGGCGACAGTTTTGTTTCGGTTGTTCCTGGCTTAAGCTGGAGACCAACTTCACAGACGGTGATACGATTGAACTATCGTTACAACTGGCAACAAGATATTTTTAATAATCCCGCATCAAGGACGGCGGGATTTCAGTTTGGGTTTTCGTCGTATTTTTAGGGGGCCTGAAGGCCCGTTCTTACCGCAAAGGCGCAAAGACGCAAAGGCTCAAAGGAAGATCTACTTTGTAGTTACGTACGTAATTATAAGCCTATGACCCCCGACCTAACGAAACCCTGGTTCATAAGTCAGCGCGTAGTGCAAGTATGTTTGTTCCTATTTGCTGCGATCTGTCTCTTTGGTGGTACGGTGCAAATGATCCTTGGCGAGCCAGACACGACGCCACGCCTGGACAACATTCATCGTTTTCTCGCCGGTGTGTATTTAGGAACAGGATTTATCTGTGCGTGGACCGCCTGGACTGTGCGCAGGCAAAGCACACTTGTTTATTTACTGGCACTCGGAGGATTCCTTGCAGGAGTCGGAAGGTTGGTATCGATGAATATTGTTGGAATACCCGAGCCGACAGGTTTGTGGTTGGGGTATTTTGGGTCGGAGATTATCGTCCCGATTGTAATAATCGTGGCGCAGAGAGTATCTAACCGGCACTAGGAAATTAGTAGTTACTTTTCGCAGGTCTGCTCGTAAGGAAGGTCACTCCCAACAAAGTTTTCCCATTCTTCTTTTGTCATGTTTCGAGAGATCGAGGAGCATAGCGCATCACACATAGACTTAAATTGTAACGGCCGCCTTTGGATCGATTCGTTTTTGTCTCCAGATGCAACCCAAAGTTGTTGGTCGTCTGGCGAAAACGCGATATTCGAATTTACTGCGCCGTCTTTCAAAACAAGAGGCGGCATCGTGAGCCGGGACCAATTCCATATTCTGATCCCATCCACTGCCTTGGTTGCGAGGAAATTGCCGGAATGATCAAATAAGATTTGTTTGATCGATGCGGTGTGCCCCGTCAACACTCTTCCTGGCGCCGACGATCGTAAACTAAATACCACCAAACGACCTTTCATGTCACCTATCACCATTCTTTCTCCATCAGGTGCAAAAGTGATGGCCATCACTTCACCTTCATTTTGATACGAGATAGTCTCTAAAAATTTATTCGTCACATCCCATGCATAAACGCGACCGGAAGCTGATGCACCCACAAGCATTTTACCATCAGGACTCAAAGCGATCGCATTGATCCGTTCTTTCGTTTTGATTTCACCTCCATTAGGCGCAAGTTTTATCAATCTCCCCTCGGCTTCAAGCAAATAAAGGCGATCACCAGATGGTGCGTATGCAATCGCATTGATTCTCGGGAATCCCTCCAGTGTTGTCCTGCGTCCGCTCGAACTCCTTAGGTCGTAAACCGCTATAACATGCTTTGAATTCCCCGTCGACGTTCCTTCGCTCGCAGCGAGGAATGACCCATCAGCACTCGCCGCCATCGCATGAATGATTGTATGCTTCCGTACACCAATGACATTTTCAGATCGCCAGCCTGTTTCGTTTTTGCTCCATTTTAAGATGGTCCCATCGCCTGAAGCGGAGTACACTTCGCCTGTCTTGCTGCACGAAGCCAATAGCCGAACGTCTCCACCCGCAAGACTTTGAGTTGAGACACTCTTAACATTGAAAAGGGCGTTAACTAGTCCATTATATATGTCATTGTCGAGTGGATTACCCTGATACTTCGCAGTGAATTTGAAGGCCTGCAGCGCAACCAGCGCTTGCTGCTCAGGATTGGCAGTTAGCTCCGCCGATTTCAATGCCATCGCCTTCGCCAGGGCTATGTAACGCGCACGACTTGCAGATGCTTCGGCTCGCTCTGCGGCTTGCTGGGCTGCGACGGCTACTCTTGCCGCCTGCGCAGCCGCCGCCTCCGCTTTAGCCGCGCGCGCGTTGGCCTCTTCAGCAGTTTTCTTCCATTTCTCAACCTCTGTAGCAAGTTCGTTTTTGCTTTGCTTCTTTTGGCCCATGAGCGGCACGGCGGATGAGAACAGAAAAGTGGTGATGACAAATAAATAAGCCATCGCGCTATTCGCATTCTTCATGTAATCGTAAAGTTTGGGTAAGGATATAAATCTAGGAATTTTCTTCTGAACGCATCTTACACGGAAATTTCTATCTTCATATCAAAACCTGTAAACATGAAAACGCTTTCACTACTAACATTGGCGATCTTACCTTCGCTTCTAATGGCCCAGGGCAGCAAAGTTTTTGACAACCTCACGCTCCCCAGTAAGATTTTGAAGAGCGATCGCAAATACGCAATCTATCTCCCACCCGACTATGAAACATCGCAGCGAAGCTATCCTGTACTATATCTGCTGCACGGTGGTGGCGACGATCAAACGGGTTGGGTGCAGTTCGGGGAAGTGCAGCACATCGCCGACAAAGCGTTTGCAAACGGATCAGCAACACCAATGATCATCGTAATGCCGGATGCAAACACGGGCGTCCGTGGATTTTTCAACGATGTGAAGGGTGAATGGCGGTACGAAGACTTTTTCTTTGAAGAGTTCATGCCATTTATAGAAAACAAATACCGCATTAGAAAAGAAAAGCGCTATCGCGCAGTGTCAGGTCTTTCCATGGGTGGCGGCGGCACTTTCATGTACGCATTGCATCACCCCGAATTGTTCTCGTCTGCATGTCCGCTCAGCGCCTTTACAGGACCCCTCACGCTAGATGCCACCAAGGCATGGCTGGAGCAGCGCGGCACTACGACAGCAACGCCGGAACAGGTAGAAGCCTATTATAAAAAATACACGGCGCTTCCTTTGATCGACGCCATTCCTGACGACAAGAAAAAAGAAATCCGCTGGTATATCGACTGTGGCGATGATGATTTTCTGTACGAAGGAAATTCTCTTGCTCACATTGCGATGCGCAAAAAAGAAATTCCACACGAGTTCAGGATCCGCAATGGCGCCCACAATTGGACGTATTGGAGGGAATCACTACCGGCTGTGCTGAGCTTTATATCGGATGCGTTTCATCAGTATTAAAATACATAAACCGCAGAGAGCACAGAGAGCGCAAAGAATATTAAGCACAATCTTTGCGGCCCTTAGCGCTCTCTGCGGTTAAATGCATTACTTCTTATTCCAATATAAATAAAACGGCACCCCGCTTGCCATCAACGCCAAGCCAAGAAAAGCCTCTCGCGGTTTGCCCACAATTGTAATGATCACCAGAGCAAGACAGAACAGCGTAAAAAGTGCCGGTATCACGGGATAGCCCCAGGCTTTGTAGGGCCGCGGCGCATCGGGCATTTTTTTCCTAAGTACGAACACTCCAATCGTAGTGGCGCCATAAAAGATGAACGAAGCAAATATCAACATGTCGGTGAGCTGATCGAAGCTTCCGGAGAACACGAGGACTGCCGACCAGAAGGCCTGCATCCAGATCGACGTAGAAGGTGTGTTATATTTTGGATGCACATACGCAGCGCCTTTGAAAAACAAGCCGTCTTTTGCCATTGCGTAATACAATCGCGCAGGGCCTAATATGTTTGAGTTCACACAGCCAAAGGTGGTAATCACGATGAGTATTGCAATAAACATCGCGCCCGGCGAACCGAGAAGGTGTCCCACCACGGCAACCGCTGCAATGCTATTTTCCGAAGATTGCAGGGCAATGATCTCATCAATCGGCAACACATACAAATAAGTAAGATTCACTGTTGTGTACACAACAATCACGAACAAAACGCCGGCAACAATCGCCAGCGGCAGGTTGCGGGTTGGATTCTTTATCTCACCTCCGATGAATCCAGTCACATTCCATCCCTCGTACGCCCAAAATGCTGCCAACAAAGCGGCGAACATGCTTTCAATGAATGCGCCGCTGGTCCATGAGCTAGGAACATAGGTTGCTGCGGGCGTCTGAACATTGCTAAAGCTGCCCAAGCCAGAAGTAAACGCCGTGATCATGATGAATGCAATCCCCGCCATCACGATGAAGAATATCCACTTGCTGACAAACGCTCCGAATTTCAATCCGATGTAGTTGTTGTAAGAAAGCGCGAGGATCAACAGCACCGATAACGCCTTGACCCCGAAGTTTTCAAATGGATAAAAGATTCCCATTACCGACATCTGCTCGATGCTTTCCGGAAGACGCGGCAGACTGACAATCGAGTTGAACGACTGTGAAAAGACATACGCAATCGACGAGGTGGCTGCTGATCGTATCACCACGAAAGAGCTCCATCCAAAAAGGAATGCAAAAAATTTATTGTAGATCTTCCTGAAGTACACAAATTCACCACCTGAGTCGGCAAGAATGCCTGCCACCTCCGCGTTGCTCAGCGCGCCACTCAAGGTGATCAATCCTGCGAGCACCCAGCAAAAAAGCACCAGATCACCTGACAGCAATTCTGCCGACATCGGCGTGATCTTTTTATAAATACCTGACCCGATGATCAGGCTGACGGTAAGTATGAATGCGGAAAAAAGGCCAAGTGATCTTACAAGTGTGCCTTGGGGTTTGAGGGGGTCGGACATCGATTCGCAATAGGTTGATTGCTAAAGTAAGGAAAATGCGGATGGACCTCACGCAAAGGCGCTATGCTCGCAAAGATATTTTAACTAAAAAATACTTGGCGGTCTCTGCGCCTTTGCATGGTGAACTCCGCGAGCTATTTAACCACAAAGATCCTGGCATCCGGCACGTGCAAATTAAAGTACCCATAGCCTCCCTGGACATTACTGGGATAGTTGAGTGGCTCGCTGGAAAACTCTGAGAAGCGGAAACGATCATTGCGAAGTTTCAAAAACTTGTAATAGTCCTCTCCGATACTTGCTAGCATCACAGAAACGGAATCACCTTTTGAATAGGCACGAAACAATGTCCGAAAACTATCCTGATAAAGTTTCCCATCAAACTCGGTGTCGTCCGTTAGGTGAAGAAATAATCTGGGGTTGATAATGGATTGCAGATTTTGTGTCCTTGAGAATTTTTGAACGCTAATCATATAAAAGTTCTTCCCGGGAGGATCGTTCAGACTGTAATCGACCTGAAGCAGCGAGTCATACCCTACCCGATATGGCTTTACATCAACAGTCGTGAATGGTACCCGCGCGGGCACGTTGGTTTGTGCAGTTACGGTTCCCATTGCATCCGTGACGACCTTTAATGTGTATGCCTCTCCGGGCAGGAAAGTCGAGCTGGGCGAGCCATACAGACCGTTACCCAAATTCTGTAGTGATTGCAAATTTCCCTGGTGCGACAAAGAAACCGTTGCGTTTGCAATTGCAATTTGCTGTAGCAAGACTTGTGGATCGGAGTTGTTACCCGCCTCCAGCGCGCCAACGGTTTTGGTAACGAATACTACAAGCCCAACGCCCGGCACAATCTGAGAAGACACCACTATCTTTGTTTCGGGCTTCGTGATGTTGTCCACGGGCAAAGGATCCGGAATGCAGCCAGCCATCAAGGGGGCTACCACGATCATAATCAAGAGTCTCTCACGCCACTTCATCGCCTTAGAATTTAAAATTATAACTCACAAATGGCAGCAGCCCGAATAATCCAGGTTGCTTGTACTGATAAGATCCATCAGGATTCTGCTCTATAATAATCCCATATGGCATTGCACGATTATAAACGTTATACACGCCTACAAACCATTCACTCTGCAATCGCCGGTCCGGCCTGGACTTCAACTTGATTCCCAAATCCAAACGGTGTGTATCGGCAAGCTTCACGGAATTCATCGGCGCATAGACTGGTACCAACTGAACTCCGCCGAGCGATGGCGCAGGAACAACATAACGCCCTACGATAGGCGTGAAGCGCGATCCGGAAATAAATTCAAACACAGCAGAGAAAGCCCAACGCTTTGCAAACTCATAATTCAGAACTACGCTACCGTTATGCCTTCTGTCATAACGCGCCAGAAACCACAAGCCGTTGTTCACCTCATCAAACTGTCGTTCAGACTTCGACAAGGTATAGCTGATCCACCCAGTGAGTTTTCCGGCCTCCTTCTTCACAAGCAACTCTAATCCGTAGGCGCGGCCATTTCCTTGAATGAGCTGCTTCTCAAACTGCGTGTTGAGAAACAGGTTTGCACCCTCACGATACCCAATAAGATGTTGCATGTCTTTGTAATACGTCTCGACACTCAGAAACAGATTATGATTGGGCACGCGTTTCTGTAATGCGATTGTAACCTGATCTGCAGTTTGTGGTGCAACTGCACTTGTGACGGGATACCAGATATCCGTCGGGAATGCCACGGCAGCACTCGACACACGGTGAAGATATTGGGCCATGCGCGAATAACTCCCCTTCAATGCAAGTGTCTCACTAAGTTTATAACGTACTGCCAGGCGCGGCTCTGGATTAACATAGAAAGTACTGCCTCCCACCACCGCGGACGAAATACGAAGACCAGCACTCCAGGTCCAATTCTGTCGCCATGTACCATCTGCTTGCACAAAGGCACTCGACTCGAGCGCATTTTGTGCCTGCGTGGAACTGCTTTGCAACAGTTCCGAAATACTCCCCGATGTATCAATAATATTTGGACTCACTTTGTGATTCACCGATTCTATGCCAGCCGTCAATGCAACAGGACCCACACTATCCCACTGCATTGTAAATTTTCCGCCGAAGTCTTCTATTGCTGAGTGAACGAAAAGGCTGCTCTCTTCAACACCTGTTTTTATTGTGTAATTGAATCTCGTGCGATACAACGACAACGACGAATGAACATTCGGACGGAGTTCATGTTTCCACAGCAACGTCTGTGAGCTGTTGGCAATCGTAAAATCACTTACGACATTTCTGCGCCGCGAACTGGTGTCGCGCGGCTGTCGCGAATACTTAAGAATGTCGTCGCCTGAATAATGAGAGAATTCAAAGCGGTCTCTCGTGGATGGACGATAAATAACTTTTGCATTGACATCGTAGAAATAGTAAGGCAACTCCTGCCTTGCCAATTTTACAACCTCGTCAGCGTAGGTTCTTCTCCCTGCCACCCAAACGTCCAGCTTATCTTTTATAATAGGTTGGCGAATCATTAACCTGGAGGCAAGCAACCCGATGCTCCCCTGAACTTCAGTTCGTTGCGTCATCGAGGATTTGGTATTAACATTCAAAATCGACGACAGTCGGCCGCCGTACTGCGCGGGGAACGCGCCACTGATGTATTCGACGCCTTGTAAAATGTCGGAATTAAATACGGAAAGAAATCCAAAAAGGTGGCCCGTATTATACACGGGGGCGCCATCGAGCATGACAAGGTTTTGATCGGCAGCTCCTCCCCTGACAAAAAGATCGGTGGTGCCCTGAACGCCACGCGTGACACCTGGAAGAAGTTGAATGATCTTCAAAAGGTCAGACTCGCCGCCAAAGACAGGTATTGACGTGATATCTTTTTCGGTGAGATTGACGGTGCTCATCCGCGTCGTTTTGAATTGCTCCGCCATTTGCAAGCGGCTTGAGTTTACAACTACTTCATCGAGCGCCTCCACAGAGGGCTCAAGGATAAAGTACATCGACGTGTCTTTTTTGATTTCGAAAGACTTCTTGAGACGTTTGAATCCTGTATAGGAGATTTCCAACTGAACTTCTCCGGCAGGATGGGCGAGTGAAAACGTGCCCCCTTTTTCGGAGATGAGACCTTTATCAATAGACCTTATTTGAACATTCGCAGAAACAAGAGGCACTCCTTCAGAATTCAGGACGGTGCCACTCAGCGTCAGCTCTTTATCCCCCGACTCCGCGAGACGCTGCGTCGGGGCAGGCTTAAACCTTGAACCTTGAATCGTTTCCTGCTGTCCATACGATAGCAGAACCGTAAAATAGGCGCATATCGTGAGGATGTTTTTCATTTTTTAGATCCGAAATATACGACAACGCACGGGGCAGGCTTTCAAGATCTATTTCCTATCTTGATCGACGTTCAAGTCAAAAATAAATTTCATACAAAACACTGAAAAGTAATTCCCATGCATCGTCGCGAAACCCTTAAAACAATTGCCGCAGGTACGATCTCGACAGGTCTGTTGCTTGACGCTTGCGGATCGAAAGCAAGTTCAGGTGGTGAAATTCAGCCGAGCGGCCCGCTCGCGACGCGAGGCGTTACTGCGTCTACTGCCATGATCCGGGTGGACATGGACCTCTACTTTGAAGCCACCTCAAACCTCTATCATAAAACTAACAATCCAAATGGAGCGTTTCCTTTAAACGTTGCTGAGAACCGGTTAACGTGGCCGATGCTGCAAGCCAGGATTAGCAAGGTCGCGCATGAGAATGTGGTCGCTGATTGGGTGGCGGGTTACACCAGCAGCGTCGGCGCGCCATCAACCCGGGAGGTGATGGCATCATTTCTCTCAAAATTTCTAACGGGATGCCGGATCGACCCTGAGCACATATGCCTCGCACCTGGGGCCGCAGCGGTGATCGACATGACGACGTGGATTCTCTGTGAGCCCGGAGATGTTGCCGTAATTCCCGCGCCTGCTTATCCGGTGTACAAACAAGATATTGGTAACCGTCCTGGAATTGAACGCTATGATCTCATTACCCATCATGAAGTCGATGAATTAAAGAAAGGACCTTTACTTTCTGTCTCTCACCTCGACAAAGCACTCGCTGATATCAACAGTAAAGGGAAACGTTTTCGTGTGTTGATCATTACGAATCCGGATAATCCGACTGGGTTGGTTTACACGAGGGAACAGTTGCTTGCGTACACCGAGTGGTGCCTTGCGCACAATGTTCACCTGGTTGTCAATGAAATTTATGGACTATCCCTGTTGAATACACAACATCCCGATTTAGCTTCTGACTATTCCGGCCCAACGCAATTCCAATCCTTTGCGAATATCATTCAGGAAAAGAAGAGCGACTACTTACACCTATGGTATGCACTGTCTAAGGACTTCGGTGTATCCGGCTTCAGGGTAGGAATCGTCTATTCGTTAAATCAGACGTTCCGCGCAGCGTACAACAACCTCAATGCGCCGTCGATGATGTCGAACTATGCGCAATGGATTTTTGAAAAAATATTGAGCGATCATGACTTTGTCGAATCTTATATCAAAGCCAACCAGGCGGCGCTTACGGAAAATTATGCGCTTACAATAAGCCGCCTGCGTAAACTCGGCATCCCCTATTCACCTGCCCGTGGAAGTCTTTTTGTGTGGATGGACTTATCCTCATTGCTAAAAGACAACACGGCGGAGAGTGAGCATGCAGTTTGGATGAGCCTATATAAAGAGTCTGGTGTGTTACTTACCCCGGGCGACGGTTTCGGTCATTCTAAGCGAGGTCAGTTTCGTTTGGTGTATTCGTATGTTATGAAAGATGATCTTGCAGTTGCTATGGACAGGTTGGCGAAGTTTGTGGAAGGAAGGCGAGCCTAAGGGCGCAAGCGCCCCGAGTAAAACCGCTAAGACGCTAAGGACCGCAAAGAACTCTATTCGCTAACCCTGCTAAAACTCTGCGCCTCCCCGCCTCTGCGGTTTAATAAGTTCTAGCGAAGCGAGCCTAAAGCTCAATCGCCCGAGTAAAACCGCAAAGACGCTAAGGCGCTAAGAACCGCGAAGAATTTTTTATCGTGACTAGGGCACCAACTCCTTCTCAAACTCTGCGCCTCCCCGCCTCTGCGGTTTAAAAAGTTCGAGCGAAGCGAGCTAATTTGCATTCACGTTTTAAATTTACCCCATGTGCAACTACAAATCCGGCTTTTATACACTGGACGATCTTGAGTTCTATTGGAAACTAAGGGAGATGGACATTGCCGACCTCAAGGAGAAATTTACGCCGCACTATTACGAAAACGCGTTCGACCATTTCCTAAGTCCCGTCATGGTTGCCCCTGGAAAGGTTGGACTTTTCAGTTGGGGATTGATCCCCTGGTACACGAAAGGGCTTGATCAGGCATTGATAATCCGCAATCAGACTGTCAATGCCATCAGTGAGGAAATGTTTGAGAAACCGGCATATCGGGATTCATTGAAAGACAGCAAGCGATGCCTTATCCCTGCGACAGGTTTTTTCGAGTGGCAGTGGGCAGATCCCAACGCAACAAAATCGGAAAAGCAGCCTTACTTCATTCACACAAAAAACAAACTATTCAGTTTTGCTGGGATTTGGTCCACCTGGCATGACAAAGCCAACGACACCGAAGTTCATACGTATTCCATATTGACTTGTGCAGCCAATCCATTGATGGAGAAAATTCACAACCGGAAGAAGCGCATGCCGGTGATCATTCCTGATGAATACCTTAATGACTGGCTAAATCCTAATTTGACGAAGGAAGATGTGCTTGCATTTTGTAAACCCTACGACCAATCGTTGATGGAGGCATATCCGATCGATCGCAGGGTCGGCAGTACCAAATTAAAGTCTGACGAAAAAGATGTGGCCGATATTCTCAAGAAAGTTGAACCGATCGCGCCCTCTGTTGAACCAGAAAAATCCAAGGCGAAGAAAACGAAGGGCGACCCGGGTCAGGGAAGTTTATTTTAGTTATCAAAAGTTTCTTTCGCCTTCATGCGCCATTCGTCCTTCATTTTTTCAAAGTCTTTGAGGAACTGCTCGTTTTTAAAAAGCATGTTGACAAATTGTCTTGCAAAAATTCTCCCTGATTCTGAGTCGCTGGGGTAGTGAACACCGATGATCTCGCGTGAGTGGGCCATGTCGTACGCGTCTTTCATGAAGAAGTCTGAAAATTCCGGCGCGAGCTCGGAATAGAGAAAAGCATTCACATATGAATTAGATGCGTGACCACTCGGATAGGCCGCCCAATCCGTATTCTCCAGGTTCTTCAGCGCAGGATCGATGACATAAGGTCTTATGCGCGCATATTTGAACTTCAACGCCCAAATGAAATAGCTGGCATCTTGCCATACCTTCGCCATCACATCAGCGGTCACTGGGAGCGTTTCCGGATTAAACCACGATCCAATCGAGCGACCGATGTGAAAGATATTTCGCCTGAAACGCGTGTACGTTGAGTCAGATGGCTTCACTCTTAGATTATAATACACATTGGCATAGTACAAACTCGCCCTCACATCTTCTTTCGTACGGTATTTTTGAAGTGCCAGCAGATAGTCAATTTCTTTTCGTGTTTGCTCTGAGCTATTGGCAGGGGGATCAGACAACTTAAAATCATCGACTGTGACATTTGTAAGGTACACAGGCTTTAAACTCAATCTGCGCTCCTTTGTCTCCTTATCAGTGATAAAGGTTTGCTTGTCAAGCAGATCGTTCGCTGACTTGGGTTTTGGGCTAAATCTTGTGAGCTCCTTATAATACCCGCGCGCTGCAGGAAGTGCGCGCGGCGCTGGCTGGCCGTAAACCGCTGTAAGGAAAAGGCAGAACAAAATGGGAAGTAGTCGCTTTTTCATCGTGATTTTTTGCTGAGTAGACGGGAAAGCGTGTAAAAAGACGCAAGAAAAATTTGCGTCTATTGCTACTCTCATACGTCAATAGGGCGATTACATTAAAACTTAAAAACAAACCTTATGGAACATCAATTCGATCCAGGCTGTTGCAATGGTGACGACAGCTGTTGCGGCGGCACCACTGGATGCTGCTAATGAAAGAGGCCCTGCATCGCGGGGCCTTCATTTTCTTATCACTATGACTCAGAGAAAGATTGTGGACAGTTGCAAGGAAGTTTGTTTTCACATACGACAACATTCCCATACCGGTCTGTCTTGATTCGATATTGTTCGGCCATTTTCTCTTTTAACATTAGTCTTGCGCGCTGAACCCTGGACTTCGCGCCGGAATACGAGACATTAAGCCGTTTTGCGAGTTCGATTTGCGACAAACCTTGAATTTCTGCGAGATCCAATGCAACACGATATTTCTCCGGCAAAGTCAATAGCATCTCCTGTAAACAATAAGAAACACAATCGTTGAGGCCAGGTCCTTCACTGTCCCACCGCAATTCTGTGTCAGTGATTGTTTTTTTCTGAGCACGGAAATGATCGGTGATTGAGTTTCGCGCTATTTGAAACAGCCACGATTTGAGTTTGTCCGAGTCCCGGAGTTGGCCGAACCTGGTATGAACTTTAATAAAAACATCTTGCAGGATATCGTCCGTGGTGAAGCTATCCCTCACCCTGCTATATATAAATCTTCGAAGCTCACTTTGAGCAACGCTCCATCCCGCTGGAGGAGAAGGCAACTCGTTTGAAATTTCCATATTAATTGATTCCAACTGTTGTACTTCGGCGCTCCAACAAGACAGTATCTCGCCACTTGCCATTCATCTTACCGATCTTCTCTCTGATACCAATCTTTCGAAAACCGAGTTGTTCGTGAATTTGTATGCTCGCAGTGTTTTCAGGAAACACTCCTGCCTGTAAAGTCCAGATTGAGTTTTTCTCACTCTCCGATATCAATGCCTCCAGGAGTTTCTTTCCATATCCTTTTCCCCTGCTGTCAGCATGAACATAAACACTCACTTCCGCAACGCCGGCATAAACACAGCGCCCCGACACCGGCGTGAGTGCTGCCCATCCTTTCACAATGTCGTTTTCCAATAAAGCAATTCTACTGTGTTTGAGATGGCTCGAATCCCATTCCTCCCACGACGGTGCATCGGTTTGAAAAGTGGCATTTTCGGTAAGGATACCCTGCCTGTAAATGTCAGCGATGGCCGGGTATTGCTCTGAATTCATTCGAGTAATGGACATCATATCTAAACAAGTATTTGATTAAACAGTAGACCGTTCAACTTTTAAAAATCCCGATACACTCACCGCACCCAGCGCCCCGGCAATCGGTGCGGCCACATAAATCCAGACATGTTCAAGATGACCTGAAACAACGGCCGGCGCCAAAGAACGTGCGGGATTCATCGACGCACCAGAAATTGGACCTGCAAACATTGCTTCAAGAAGTACCGTTCCTCCGATTGCCAGCCCGGCAAACATTCCCTGTTCCTTCGATCCAGTTGCCACCTGAATAATCACCAACATGAGAAAGAACCCAAGGATGAATTCCAACACCAATGATTGAATTTCTGATCCCTGTGGAATCGTCGCGCCCAACATTACATTTGCCGGAAACAGCAATCGAAGAATAAAGCTTGCTGAAAGACTTCCCACCAGCTGGCCCAGAATATAAGGACCGATTTCCCTCCAGGCCAATTTTTTCGCAGCAGCAAATGCGATCGTAACTGCAGGATTGAGATGCGCGCCTGAAATCGGACCAAGTGCATAGATCATTACCATCACAATCAAGCCAAATGTGAAAGCAATCCCGACGTGTGTTATCGACCCTGGTACTTCCTGATTAATGATAATGGCTCCCGTCCCGCAGAAAACCAGCGCAAAGGTGCCAATCGCTTCAGCTACATATTTTTTCATCAGAAAGCCTTTCTTAAACTCTCAGCATAAGCATTTGGAAGTGGGCTATCTTCAACGGCCTTTGCAGCCTTTTCTACATCGTAGCTGAATCGCTTAAATTCAACTTTAATAGAATCGGGAGACTTCGTGGAGAAAGATTCATTTAACTCCATCAATACATAACACCCTCTTGGGTCGCCGTCTTTTGGCTTGCCAACGGACCCAATATTTATCGCATGACGGTATTTTCCAGCTTCGTCTTTTAAGGTCCTGTGAAATGGTTTATGGGTATGCCCAAACAGCATAATGTCGGCATTAGCTTCTACCATGATTCTCAAAAGACTTTTCTCATCCCGGTCAACAAATAAGTATTCATTTATTTTACGTGGACTTCCATGAACCATCAGCAAGTCAAATCGTTGGTCATTGAGTTGATACTCCAGGCGAATGTGGGAAGGAAGGGATCTTAGGTAAGCACGTTCAGGTGCCGTAACGATTTCATTTGTGTAGGAAATGGATACAGCTCCATTTGCCTTTTCCTCATCGGTCTTGTAGGCACAACCACAATCGTTGCTCGAGCGCCCGATTCCAAAGTCATAGTTTCCGGCAATCGTAGGGATCTTTCGCTTCGTAATCTCTTTGATAACCTCATTTGGCCAGATGTTGTATCCAACGAGATCACCGAGACAATACACCGCATCGGGCTTGTGTTTATCGATATCTTCCAGGCAACATTCCAGTGCAGGAAGATTGGCATGAATGTCACTAAAAAATGCGAGCTTCATTTAGGGTTGTTGAATTGAATAGTTGCAATCTGTTTAGCACGAAGTTTATTTATTCTGAGATGTATTAGTCACAACATCCTGGAGCACAACATGCAGAAGCCTTTGCGGGTTTTTCGGCATACACTGTTACGCTTACGATTCCGGTAGTCCCATTCCTGAACGCCTGAATTTCGGATTCATTCAGGAACTCCTTTAATATTTCATCAGGCAGGTAAATAGTTTTTTCCTTTTGGATCTTGATGTTTTCAAATCCTGCACGACGGATCATATCAAGGTACTCGTCTTTTTGAATGGCCCCGGACACGCATCCAGCATACATCTCTGCACTATTTTTAAGGCCTTCCGGAAGGTGCCCGACCAGCACAATATCGGATACACTGAAATGCCCTCCTTTTTTCAGAATCCGGTATGTTTCTTCAAATGCCTGCGCTTTATCAGGAACGAGGTTAAGCACGCAGTTGCTAACAACTACATCGGCAACATTACCAGCGACGGGCATGTTTTCAATATCACCGAGTCTGAATTCAACATTCTTGTATTGAAGCTTTGCCGCATTCTCGCGTGCCTTTTCAACCATCCTTTCGGTGAAATCAATGCCGATGACTTTTCCTTTGTCTCCCACGATTGATCTTGCAACAAAAGCATCATTGCCTGCACCGGAGCCGAGGTCGACGACCGTGTCACCCTCTTTGATCATGGCAAATTCTGTTGGCAAACCACAGCCAAGACCCAGGTCCGCATCGGCTGCATATCCGCCAAGCTGCGAATAATCATCGGCCATGACTTTATGATCAACAGTCGAGCAGCCGCACGACGCGCCGCAACAGCTCGATTCATTTTGCTCTTTAGATTGATCAGCAATTTGTTTGTATTTCTCTTTCACGAGCTCTTTCAATTGTTCGGATGTTTGCAGGGTTTCCATATGCTCAGTTGGTTTAATCGTAATATTACGATGTATTTGTTCAAAAAAATATCTAGCAGCAGTCGTTGCCTTCGTACGTTTCAAAAAAAACACCCAGTGATTTGTCCACTTTCTTCCACACCCTTTCGTCAATGCAATAGCATACACTGGGCCCCTCGATGTCGCCTTTGATAAGGCCCACTTTTTTTAATTCTTTTAAGTGTTGGGATACAGTTGACTGGGACAACGGCAGTTCGTCCACAATATCACCGCAGATGCAAGTCTTCTTTTCCATCAGGAACTGAAGAATCGCGATGCGCGCAGGGTGTCCCAGCGCCTTGGCATACAAAGCCAAGTCATTTTGCAGTTTCGTGAATTCCTCTGTTTTGGTAAGGCCCATATCGTAATATTACGATAAAGGTAAACATTGGTTGCCTGATCAGCAAATAGTCCGCAGCAAGGCCCAAATAAACGGAAATTGATTACCTCATACCGATGCAGACCTATGGACACGCGCGGACCATTGAAATGGCCAACTAAATAATCATTTAGGGAAATCACCCAAATTTTCCCGTCAGAGCGCGCGCTGCGAACCGATGTAAACATTTGACAGTAATCATTTTACACTACACGGTGTGTTAATCGCGGTCAAAATACCCCTTGATTTAAATGTGTGCAGCGAGTCAATCCGTTGGAGGTATCACGGTACACGGCGATGCAAATTTTTTAAATAATTACCTTGAATCGTCGAGGAATTGACCCCCCTTCAATTTCACTCCGGCTGAATTTACGTTTTAGTTTTTCATCACTAAGCGCCCTGCTTTAACGTCAGGTAAGAATACCCCGTGCAATGATTACGGGTATTCCCTGCTATTGCGCGTACCTAAAACCAAAATCATATTTCTTATGAATCTTTTTAGCCCCCTTGCGCTAGTTGCGCTCATCTCTTTAATTCATATTATCCCTTCACGCGCCCAGGACGATGCCACGGCTCCGACACTGCAGATTGGGCTAAGTGGAATGTCTTTTTCGCGGGGCGACCTGGATGCCGCCCTTGTAGCAGAAATCATCGCGGAGAAGCAAAAGGAAGTTAAAATAAAGCTCATCAAAACGATGCTGCTAAAACAGCTCGGCGTAGACAATGGCCTTTTCTATGCCTTCATCGATCAGAATATTGAAATTCTTCTCACTGAAAAAGACGAGAATACCAGGGTAAAAAATCTGCTCGAGAATGTGGTGAACCTGTCCTTTGTTGTTGGGTATGCGGACTACTATCTACAAACCCTTCGAATCAATTCACCCGAATGGCGGCGAGTGCGTGAGCTTGCAGTATCCTATGGACTACCAGCAAGCCTGTTTGAAGGGCGCGTGAGTCTGATGGACATCGCAAAGTTGCGTTATCGCCCCATCAATAACTCAAATTCCGAAATTCAGCAAAGCGCTTTCTCACAGGCAAAAAATGATCTCGCCGGAATTATTATTGATCTATTTGCCGAGGTCATAAGGCAGAATGATAAATTAAAATCGCTCGGCCTTCTTCGAACAAATTACCTTCAGAACTACATTTCGATGAACTCTTACCTTGCGCTCACCGACGAGGGTGGATCTGACGCAACTATCAAAACGTTGATCGATATTCGAAGTCTTCTTTTGGACGCCAAATACAATAGCACGCGTGCCTTGTTTGACAGAGTCTCCGTCAGCCTGCAAAACGGCAATATCGCAGTACTGAGTGCGGACGATAAGTCGTCTGTAACAAAATACTTGGGTGATTTGGAGAAATCATTTGTAGAACTTCACCAGGATTCAGTGCTCAGCTTTTCACTGGACCAAAATTTTGCAGATCCATTCCTCATTAGAAAAGCCAGGTTGCAAACAAATCCGCAACGATTTCTCGATGGCATCAACAACGCCGAAGCCGCGTTGTCAAATGCTTCAGCCGCAAACCGAGGCGAGGCTGAGCAACAAGTAAACTGGCTCAGAGATTTCGTGTCGGCAACGATCAAGAATCAGATCATTGACAATGCCTTTAATACCCGAACCATGGCCGATTCCATTTTTGCTGACGTCAGCAAAAATCTCGGCATATACATGAAATATTATGGGCTGATTAAGACCCTATCGGCGAAAGGTCAGGATTGGAACCTAATTCTGAACACCATATCGCAAAATTTTCAAGCTTGCGACCTCAACGTCATACGCGCTGAAATGACTGCTGCATACGGACGAGCCCGAAACCAGATAGGCGCACTGGCCTTGCTTACCGAACAAGAGCGTAAAGACCTGGAAAATACCGGTTCCCTCATGGAAAAATTAAAATATGTAGCGTTGAACCGATACGAGTACATGCAGCTGTACGAGACAGAAATAAGACCAGGAATTGCGCGACTTAGCAAATATTCGCAGGAATTTTTAGCGGTGTCAGAACAGATGGGACTTATGCTGAATTGTATCAGTGCTTCAGTGCGAGATGACCTGACCGATATAGGCTTGAACCTGGACCATTCATTCATCAAAATATTTATAAAAATCGACGAGTTCGACAAAGCAAGCACCTATGCTGCCTTCATCGATCAATTAGCGGACGCCGGCGATGTTTTCAGTGATGAAGAGATGAGAAAGTCCATCAACAAAGTACTTTCATTCGTCCGCAGTTATGTTAAAGTCGAAAACGATCAGGGTCAGCTTACCCTGAACCTCGATGTCGAAGGTTTTCTCTCGAGCATGCAGCGCCTGCCGTTCAACAAATTTCACCCGCTTCAGCTTCATTTCACAGTAGGAACAAACAATGCGTCATTTTATAAGAGCCTCAACCTGGATGACGGAACATCCATAGATAATTTCTCATATGTGAGTGAGAAGATCGGGATCAAATTCAAGCTCATGGATTTTAAGTATAAAAATTCGTTCTCCAAGGGTGAAACATTTCAATACTATTGGAAGCGTTATGTCCGCAATGTACCTGCCAGAGATCCGGTGGTGAGCAACATTCATCTTCTGGTTTATGGGTCAGGACTGCTCTATAATATTGTCAATACCAGCAACTCATTTCATGAGCCTCTCGTCGGTGCCGGAGCGGGCATTACATTTTTCAATGACCTGGATTTCAATGTGACCTGGGGTAAACCCATCATGCCTCACAAGAATTTTTGGGATGGGGATGTGCCGGTTTTCTTAAACATCGGATTCGACATTCAGTTTTTTGAGTACTATAACCGCCTCCAACAAAAGCGCAAAACAAACAAGACACAAAAGCGATTGATCGAAGCCAAGAAAAACAATTAGTCCTTCTCTAAAAGGGCGGCCTCAAAAGTAAAAAGCCGACCTGGAATATCAGGTCGGCTTTTTTTGCGAGGTCTCGAGCGGATTCGAACCGCTGTAGGAGCTTTTGCAGAGCTCAGCCTAGCCACTCGGCCACGAGACCATAAGAATTTTGAATAACGAATGCTGAATGTTGAATTCCCAAGTTGGGCGCGAATTCAGCTTTATTCAATAATTCCAGCCGCAAAACTAACATTTACGCGGGACATGGCAACTCGGGCCCGGGAACAAATTTCTTACTTCACCAACACAACAGTTCCCTGATAGCTGATGGATTGCCGGTCGCTGGAGGTAATACTCAGCGAGGCGCTGCCGTTATCGAAAACTGTCATGAACATTCTCCGATTAGCGGTGAGATCGTTGGTTTCAATCTTCACGTTCCATCCACCCTTTTTCTTCGGCGTAATGGTCTGTTCATATTTGGCTGAGGTGAATTTGAATCCAGCGTCTCCTCCATACGAGGCATTATACACCCTGCCATAATAGGGCAAGTCGCAAACGAGCGTATCTCCCTTAACAACGATCCTGTAACCTGGATTGAGCCGCACGAAACCGCCTTTCTGCGGTGACGCCGACGATGCATTGAAGATGTACGAACGGTTTTCCAGGCCCGCTTTGAATGCCTCCGCTTCGGGCTTGTCCTGCGCGCCGCAGACATTTGCGAACAAAAGTGCCAGTACGAAAAATGCAAAAGGGATAAGTTTGATAGATGATTTCATTTGGGGGTAATTTTCATTTTGGTGGAAAATTACAACATTGGAATTACCACCGTTAGACGGTACCGTTGCTTGTGTCTTCGATGGATATTGAGATTCCCAATTTCTTTTTGCACGGCCTTGGCCTCACCACTCGCGTGAACGAACGCCACGTCCCCGCAAGTTATAAGTCGTTCCGCTTCGGGCTAGAATTCCTATTTTTGCATCTCAACATCAAGTATTATGAAATCAATCTGCCTCATTCTCGCTTTGTCTGTCAATGCCATCCTGATGGCTCAATCTGTTGAAGAGCTCGACAAGAAGGCAGGCTTCAAAGAATTCAGGATCGGCGATACGATTACCGTTCACCAGGACAAAATAAAATTTATGAAGGTGTTGGATAATGCTGACACCAAACTTTACCTGGTAAAAAATCTGGTCAGTGTAAAAAGTTATACTGGCGAAGTAGAGCTCGAGTTTTACAAGGGCAAAGTCCAGGAGATAGTTGTCTCGTTCAAGAACGCTACACCGGCTGGCTTCGATGACATCTTGAAATCGCTTGAGACCTTGTATGGAAAGTCAGAAAAAGGAAAAGACAAGACGCCTCCGCTTGATCGCTTTGAAAAAATATTCACATGGTCAGGACAGAAAATTGGACTCCGACTGGGCTACGATGAAAATTACAAGCTTACGGAAATGGTGTTCACCGGGCACGACAGTCTGGAGAAGTTGAAGAGCGAGTTCTAAAAATCAGTTGACAGAAGGCAGTCGCCAGTAGGCAGCAGTGCTATCTCAACGACACGCGACTGCCTACTGCCTACTGCTTACTGCCAACTAGTGTTCCACTTCCACTCCACTCACATATACTCCATCAATTTTCCTGGTGTTCTTAATGTCCGTCAGCGGATCAGCATCAAGTATGACAAAATCCGCCCAATTGCCTGCACGCAGTGTTCCCACATTCTTCAGTCCCATACATGATGCTGCGGTTTCCGTCGCCGACTGAATAATTTGCATTGGCGTGAGCCCCGCCTCCGCCATCATCTCCATTTCCAAATGCTCGAAGTATCCCATGAATCGTGCTGGTACCCCGCTGTCGGTTCCCATCACAACCGTCACGCCGCCGTCCGACAATTTCTTAAGGTTCGCCATGGCAACTGGGAGTTGCTGACGATAGATCTGGGCGCTCTTGCTTTCGCGGACTTGCTTTTGGCGCGTTGGATTCAACAACGGAGCGACCACGGAATCGCTAAACTCTTTTTCACGCGTGAAGAATGGATCTTTAAAAAATGCCGCTGTATCACCATACACATACATCACAACCTCACGCATCAGCGTAGGGCAATAGCAGACTTTCTTCTCTTTCATGTTTCGGACGAATTCTTCGTCGACAGCTTTATCACGTACGCTGTGGGCCATCATGTCGGTTCCTGCGTCCAGCAGTTTTTTGGCATCATCCAGGTAGTACATGTGGCTTGCAAACTTATATCCGAGCTCATGTGATCTTGCGATTGCAGCGCGGTAAACATCTTCAGGGACTTTTTGTGCTGTCCCAAGATTGTCATCGACGCGAACCTTCATGAAGTCGACGCCCATCTGGTGGTTGGCGTCCACGATCGCGTTTCCTTCTACCGGAGTCGAACCGGTGATCACGGTGCCGGCAATGTAAAGCCGAGCACGTCCAGTGGTCATCGAATCGTTCACAGCACGGAACTCTTCGGCTTCTGCCTTGTCCCCTCCCAGGCTAACTACAGTTGTGACGCCATATCGCGCGTAAAGCGCAAGATTCTCACGAACATTCTCTTTTGAATAGTGCCCACCTTCAATGCCTTTCACTTCACCCACATGCCCGTGTGTATTTATGAGGCCGGGAATGATGTATTTTCCCGAAACATCTTTGATCTCTGCACCTTCGGGAATGGTAGTAGTCGACCGGCTACCAACGGCAGTAATCTTGCCGTTGTTGACGACCAACACGCCATCGGTGGTCGGTGCAGCGCCGGTACCATCGATGATCACAGCGCCGGTGAAAGCTGTGACATTTTCTCTTTTCGTTGGTGTCGCGCAACCCAGAATGATGAAAAATATCAGTAGATAAAAGTACTTGAACATAAGGCGAGGTTGTAATTCAATGTACGAGCACGGGTTAAACTATACAAGTGCTGTTTAATTCAGCGGCGAGAGAAAAACAGGATCACGACGGGCACAAAGGCAACACAATGAACACGGCGTAGTGTTTCAAGTGTAAGTTCCTGAGCAAGTTTGTGGTAGTGCATTAAAAAGAAAAGGCGACCGTTTGGCCGCCCTTCTTTCTTATAATTAACGAGTTAATTACTCGCCTTTCTCATCACTTGCTGACTTCGAAGCTGACATCTTCTCTTTCAACGCACTCAACGCCTCCAGATCTCCCAGTGTAGACTTTTCAGTCTGCTGGTTGATGTTAGCAATTGTCTTGCCCTTCGACTCAGGCTTCTTCTTAGGTGCAGGTGCCGGCTTTTCTTCTTCAGCTGACCACATAGCGCGGTGGCTGAGGGAGATGCGACGATCTTCTTTCGAAAACTCCAACACTTTGAAGTCGAGTGTCTCTCCGATTTCGGTCTTTGAGTTGTCCTCTTTCGAGGCATTCTTCAATGACACGAAACCTTCGATACCGTAAGGAAGCTCCACAACGAATCCTTTGTCGTTCTTGTTGACAACGGTTCCTTTGTGAACAGATCCGACTGCAAAGATGCCTTCGAATGTATCCCAAGGGTTTTCCTCGAGGTGCTTATGGCTCAATGCAAGGCGGCGGTTAGCGCCATCCAGCTCGAGCACTTTTACTTCGAGGGTATCTCCCACTTTCACGAACTCTGAAGGATGTTTCACCTTCTTCGTCCAGCTGAGGTCAGATACATGTACGAGTCCGTCGATACCTTCTTCCAGTTCCAGGAACAATCCGAAATTGGTGAGGTTGCGAACGATACCTTTATGTACAGAGCCAACAGCATATTTCGTCAGCACATCCTGTCTTGTCCATGGATCTTCAGTGAGTTGCTTGATGCCCAATGACATCTTGCGCTCGCCGCGGTCGATCGTGAGAACTACAGCCTCGATCACGTCGCCAACCTTGATGAAGTCCTGAGGATTTCTCAAGTGCTGTGACCAGCTCATTTCACTTACGTGAATAAGTCCTTCTACGCCGGGTTGGAGTTCGAGGAACGCACCGTAATCGGCAACGTTCACGATCTTACCTTTCACCTTCGAGCCAACCTGGATGTCAGCAGGAAGAGATTCCCAAGGATGAGGCGTAAGTTGCTTCATACCGAGAGAGATGCGCTTCTTATCATGGTCGAAGTCAAGCACAACAACTTTCACAGTCTGGTCGAGCTTCAGTACTTCTTCAGGATGCGAAATGCGTCCCCATGAGATATCTGTGATGTGGAGCAATCCATCCACGCCACCAAGGTCGATGAACACGCCGAAGTTGGTCATGTTCTTGATCACACCTTCCAACACCTGGCCTTTGTCGAGGTTGGTGAGGATGGCGGCTTTTTGCTGCTCGAGGTCTTTTTCGATCAGCACCTTGTGCGATACCACTACGTTATCATTGGTGTAGTTGATCTTCACAACTTTCACCTCGATGTTCTTATTAACATAAATGTCGAAGTCGCGGATCGGCTTCACGTCGATCTGAGAACCAGGCAAGAACGCCTCGATGCCGAACACATCGACGATTAAACCACCCTTTGTTCTGCGTTTTACAAAACCTTCGATCACTTCGTCTTTGTCCAAAGCTTTCTGAACATACTCCCATCCCTTCACAAGCTTTGCTTTGCGGCGTGACAGCACGAGCTGACCCATCGCATTCTCTCTTTCTTCGATGAAGAGATCTACCTCATCACCGATCTTGAGATTCGGCATGTCCTTGAATTCAGCAAGCGGCACAAGTCCGTCGGATTTAAAACCGATGTTGAGGATTACGTCGCGGTTGTTGATACCGACAACGGTTCCTTTCACTACTTCGCTGTTGCTTACTGTGGCTACGGTGCCAGAGTAAAGCTTCATCATATTGTCGCGGTCGCTGGAGCTATATCCCTCGCCGAAACCTTTTCTTTCGAAAGCGTCCCAATCGAAACCTTCGCGGGAGACCGTGGGTGCGGACGCTGCTTTGCGGGCAGTCACGTCTTTGATCACACGGCTGATGCCTTCTTCTTCTTCAGCACGCTTAGCAGCCTTGAAGGCAGCCAGTTCGTCCTGCTCGAGCTCCACTTCTGCTGTCTTTACGTCAACAGGTTGCTCTGCACCCTTCACCGCCAGCGGCTTCTTGGGTTCTTCTTTGGACGGTTTAGAATCCTTTGTTCCTTGTCCTTTAGCCATAATTCTGCCCTCGCGATACGTGCAACAGACCGGGCCCGTCTGCGGCAAATTTTGGTTTAAATGCTCTGAAACCTATCAAAGCAGTCCCTTTGACAATTGCCAAGGGGGCGCAAATATAGGGAATTTTGGGGATTCTGGTTGCTGGATTCTGGGGATGGAGGAGTTTCTGGGGGGTCGAGGAATTTAGATTCTAGGATTCTAGATTCTAGATTCTGGATTCTAGGATTCTGGGATTCTGGGATTCTGGGGCAACAAAAGATCAGGATTTCTGGAAGGCGTTCTTTTCGTCCTGGAATCAAGATCAGTGTACTTTGAAACGTGAGTTATAGAAATCTTGAGATTTGGAAACTGGCCAGAGAGCAGACGATTCAGATACACGCAATGTCTCTATCGCTGCCTAAGTTTGAATTGTACGAAACTGGAAGTCAGATAAGGCGATCATGCAAGTCCGTTCGCTCAGCGATCGTTGAAGGGTACGGCAGAAGGCTTTATAAAGGGGATTTCATTCGATTCATTATCTACGCCCTATCATCAAACGATGAAACAATCGATCACCTCGAAACACTTTTTGAAACCAAGTCATTTACGGACCAAGTTCAATACGAACAACTACTGAAGAGCGCGAATCTTCTTGGTATAAAATTGAACAGGTTTTTGCAATCGTTAATCAGAAGTCACGACAAACCGGAATCTTACCGCTAGCAACCAGAATCCAGGATCTAGAATCCTAGAATCCCTATCTCCACACAACTGTGAAGCCCACAATTTCACAATGATCTGTCAGAAATCACGAAAATCTTACCGCTAGCAACTGGAATCTAGAATCCAGAATCCTAGAATCCCATCTCCACACAACCGTGAAGCAATTTCACAATCATCTATCAGAAGTCACGACAAACCGGAATCTTACCGCTAGCAACCAGAATCCAGAATCTAGAATCCTAGAATCCCATCTCCACACAACTGTGAAGCCCACAATTTCACAATGATCTGTCAGAAATCACGAAAATCTTACCGCTAGCACCTAGAATCCAGAATCTCAGAATCCTTTCAACGCAGAATAGTTACAACTATAGGAAAGGTTATTCGAAGGCCGTCAATTTCCACTAACCCCTACTTCTGCGCGCTTGCAAAATCTTCAGGCTTCAATGTACCTACAGCGTATTCAAGAAGGATTTTCTGGAAGACAAGCCTGTACTCGGCCTGAGCCTTGTCGGTTTGCGCTTGTACAAAGACACGGTTGGCGTTGACGTAGTCGACAAAATTCGTTACACCAAGGTTATAGCGTTCTGTTTCCAACTGGAAGGCTGCATCCGCTGCCGTCAAGCCATAGGTTGTCACGCTATAAGATTTCTTTGCTCCTTCGTAGGTACGTACCGCCCGCACAACGTCATTGCGGATCTGAAACTCGAGGTTCTGCTTGGTGATCTGAGCATTTCGATACAGCGCCTTTTGCTGTTCCATCAGTGTTCTGCTTTGAAGTCCGTTAAAGATGGGAACATTCAACTGAAAGCCATACTGTTTGAACACGTTATTGGTAGTGAACTGATCTCCAAACGAAGCCTGATTCCTAACGCGTGTGGTTACACCATTTGCGTCGGTTACATTAATAGAATCCGGCTGATTGTGTTGATAGTTATAGGCGGATCCAATTGCAGCAAATGCGGTAAGGGTTGGCATCATTAGGCCGCGAGCGGCATTTGTGCCAAACCTCGTGGCGTTTACCTGTTTATCGGCACGCAAATAATCTCCACGATAAAGTTTCGCCCGGTCAGCCAACTCTTCGATGTTGAGCGTTTCTGCCCCGATCTGATTTACATCCCAGTTCGGAAGCTCGGTTGTGAATTCATCCAGTGGATCAATCAGTAACGTTTGGGCAAGCAATGCCTTGTCGTTGTTAAGCTGAATCTCCGCCTGCACCATCCGCAATTCGGCTTGCCTAGTAAGGGCATCCTGATTGTATTCATCAACAGGTCCACGCGCTCCCAACCTTACCTGTTCAGCAACTTGTTCCAGTTGTTTAGCCAATGCATCAAAATTTTGTTTGGCGATCCTCAGCAACTCTACATCCAGCATCACTGTCAGATATTGAGCCGCCATGGTGTTAATCAGGTCCTGGGTCGTACGATTCACAAAATATTGCTGAGCTTCGAGTTGATTGGCAAACTGCCGGATTTGATTAATCCTATTGAATCCTGAAAACAGGTTCAATTGCGCATTGATATTACCCTGAACGTTATCCCGAACCCCATTCACAACCCTTCCGACCTGGTTGTTGAAAGAGTTACCGTCAATTCTGGCGGCTTGTCCAAACACAGACACTGAAGGGGCGACCGCAGAAATGCTCGCGAGTCGCTGTATCTGCGCCAGGTCCAAATTGTTTTTCTGAGTGTTCAGGAGCACTCCATTCTTGAGCGCGATCTGAACCGCTTCTTCGAAGGTCAACACCCTCAATTGCTTAGGGGTATTTTCCGCGTTGTTCTGTGCGCCTGCCGCTGTTGCCAGGAGGCTCCCAATCAGAATTAAAAAAAATATTCTCTTCATAATCATACTACACTGCTTTCACATTCGCATTTACTTGTACATCAGACTCAATGGCGCCGTCGACCACTTTTACGATACGCTTGCTGCGTTGCGCATTCTCTTCTGAGTGCGTTACCTGAATGATCGTAATGCCTTCTTCATTCAACTTTTGAAAAATATCCATGATGGCTTTGCCCTGGTCGGAATGAAGATTGCCGGTAGGTTCGTCGGCCAGCAAAAGTTTTGGCTCACCAACGATCGCACGCGCGATGCCCACCAACTGCTGCTGCCCACCACTCAGCTGCTCAGGAAAAAGATCCTTCTTCGCGACCATGTTGAAACGATCCAATAACTCCGCTACCATACTCTTGCGCTGGCTGCTGTTGACTCCTTTATACAACAAGGGTGTCTCAATATTTTCGTACACGGTAAGTTCGTCGATCAGGTGGTATGCCTGAAAAATGAAACCGATGTAATTTTTATGCATCTCACTCTTCTGCCGTTCCTTCATCTTGTGAACGGGTTCGTCGAAGAAATAATACTCTCCTGCTGACGGCTCGTCAAGCATGCCTATAATGTTCATGAGCGAAGATTTCCCGGCTCCGCTGGGTCCCATGATCGTAACAAATTCTCCCTGCTTGACTTCGAGGTCAATACCCTTCAGGATGAACGTGCGCTGAAAACGGGAATCAATGTACTTGTCGATATTATGAAGTTTGATCATTTGTTTGTGGGTTACGCCACCGGGATGGCGGTTTTGAGCCCGGTTCCTATTGCCAACAATAATGCCATTCGCATTTCAAGCATTAGACGGCTGAATTAGAGAATGGTTGCAAGATATACGTCCGGCAGTGAAAAAAGGTGTCCGGAAACGCACGTGCGACTAAGGGAAAATGGCTGTTAGCTGTTGGCAGGGGTAAGAGTTGAAATCGCGGAGGCTAAAAAACTACCGGTCTCAGTATCACATCAACCCTCCTGTTCATCATCATGCCGCGGTAGGTCTGGTTGGAGTACACGGGATTGTCGAGGCCCCAATCACGGATGTGGATCATCTTCTCCGGTATATCCCGCTCTAGCAGGATCTGAAAAACCGACTCACTGCGCATGCGCGACAACCATGCATTGTACTCCTTTCCGCCAATGGGATCGGTGTGACTGATCAGCTGTATTTCATATTTATCCAGGAGATTCGGAATTGAATCCAGCCAATGCGCTAAATCACTGACTTGATAGTCATCGATATAATAACTGCCGCCATCGAAGTAAATACTCTTACGAATCTCCTGCTCCTGGGCAACAGTAAATCCTATACCAGCCAACACAAACACGAAGCATGCAGCGTAGCGCGCCATAAATTAAAGTTACGAAGGACGGGGATGAAAGCGAACGGTTGATTCTGTATTAATTTACTTGGCAAGAAATTGTTGCTTGTTGCCGGTTTCGCGTCACCTGCAACTGGCAACCGGTGACTGGCAACAGAGAACGATCTAATATCTAAGCCACGTAATTTTTGGCGCAACACCATCTCCGACACTGACAACAATTAGATTACCGTAATCTGTGTCATCGAATGTCTTGAATTCGTCCTTTCGCCCTGTCAGCAAGTTGAGCAGTGCTGGGGTTGTATTTGAATGACCACAAATCACCAGCGTACCTCCTTTATATTTTTGATTCGCTGTGATGAAATCAGCCAGGTGTGCCGCATCATAATTTTGAATCTCTAACCCTTTCGCGGCTGCGAGTGGCGCAACCGTATTTCTTGTTCGTTTTAGTGGCGTTGAGAACACTGCTGAGATACTTTCTTTGGCCAGCATCTTTGCCAGCATTTCAGCTCGTTGTTTGCCAACGTCTGTTAGCTCCGGATCCTTGGTGCCATCATCAACTTTCTCCGCATGGCGCAAGAGGATATAAGTAGTGATGGCCGACTGTGATTGCGCGTTGAATCCAATGGCGAGGAGAATGAAAAGAAGAAAGAATCTCATTTGTATTGATCGCTAATCTCCTTCGGGATATTGCATCCCTCTTTTTGACGTGTGTCTGCAAGGTGAAATATTTTCCAATCTCCCTTTTCATTCTTAAAAAGCTGAAACGCATCGACACCACAGTGACTAAACTTCTTTCCAGCATAGAATGCATACGGCACCCAAACCTGGGCAAGGTTTCCATCGATCTCAATCTTGGGCGACCAAATCGCTTCATTCCAAATATCCGGATGAGGCGTGCCGATTGCTTTCAGAAATCCATTGAAGTCATCCACTTTCAAAACAGGCTTGTTTGTCTTCTGATCAACAAAAACGGTAAAAAAATGCGGGTTTGGATTAAAAGCCTGGTGCACCATCGCGCTATCGCCTTTCTTCATTCCTTCAAACAAGCGATTCACTGGTTCCATCACTTTCTTATTTTCCTGCGCAAGCAAATTCAATGAAAAAAGCAATGTGGCCACAAGTAGTTTAAGTTTCATAAGTAGTCTATTGATGTATTCAAAGATCATAAAAACGAAGTTAATAATGGGATTTTTTGCAGTTGACCGGAATAGATTTTCACAAATTCAACAGCAGTCCCGCGAGCCAACCGTTCCTTTCCTCCCCAATAGGGGAAAATATTTTTCGCTATCAAATGATTAAATTGACGCTCTAACTCCCTTTAAATGAAGAAATATCTTCTTCTCCCGATCTTCCTGGCAGCAGCTTTTACATTGGTAATGGGCAATCCCGTGGACAGCCTTGAGAATGCCTTGAAAACCGCAGAAGGCGAAAAGAAAGTCAAGATCATGAACGAGCTCTTCCGGGCTTACATCAATTCTGATCCTGTGAAGGCCATCGGCTATACACGCGAAGCGCTTACGCTGGCGTCCAGCATCAATGACCAGAAAGGCATCGCCGCATGCTACAATAACATAGGCGTCTCGTACAAGAACCAAGGGGCCCTGGACATGGCGCTGGAAAACTACATGCATTCGCTTGATATCTATACCGTGATCCAAAATGCAGAAGGTATTGCCACAACAAAAAACAACATCGCAAACATTTATTCGATGAAGCGCGATTTTAGCCAGGCACTGAAGTATTTTGAGGAATCCCATAACGGTTTTGTTGCCTTGGGTGACAAGCCAAAGATTATTGGCTCCATGAATAATCTTGGAAATCTTCACAGTGACCTTCGTTTATATGACCAGGCATTGAACTACTACAGCGAAGCCTGGAAGATGGCCGAAGGCACCGACAATCAATTCGCTGAGCCTCTTAGCAACATCGGAAATCTCTATTACGTGCAGGGCAATTATCAACGGGCCGTTGAGTATTACATGCGCGCGCTGGAGATTGTAAAAAAGAACAATGACAGGATCAGCGAACTGGCCTTGCTAGCAAATCTCGGCGAGACGTATTCAAAAGCGAATCAGAGCAAACAAGCCGAGTTATACCTCCAGCAATCACTCTCTCTGGCAAAAGAGCTGCAGGCATCAATTTATTTTCCCCAGATCTACAAAAGCATGGCCGTGAATTTTTCAAAACAAGGGAAAATGAAAGAGGCGTTCGACACGATGCTTAAATATGACGAAGCTCGCGAGCAGGTCTATGGCGAAGAGAGCTCCCGAAGAATTGCGCAGATGGAGGTAGCCCTGCAGTTGCACGAAAAAGAGAAGCAGGTGGATGCCCTTATTGTTGACGATAAAATGAAGACGCTCAAGCTCCGGAACACACAAATTGTAATTACATCAGTTGTTCTCGCGCTTATCGCAGGCGTTGCATTGCTGAATTTGTTTGTTCGAAAAAGATAAACGTATTTTTCAGCCCAACTGGCACTTAATTGCCCGGCGAATGACCGCCCCCAAATCATATACAAATGACCCGCACCGAAGCGCAGCAAATTCTTGAATCAATGACTAAAAGCGCCAGCTTACTCAGACACATGCGCACTGTCGAGCTTGTGATGGAAGCCTACGCAAAAAAGCTTGGTGAAAATGAGGAGGAATGGGCCGTAACAGGCCTCCTGCACGACGCCGATTATGAAGCCTTCCCCGAGCAACACCCCAATGTGATCGTAGATAAGTTGCGCACTTTGGGAAAAGAAAAAATTGCTCATGCCATTTCTGCGCACTATACCAAATGGAATGTCCCGTATGATACGACGCTCGATAAAGCCCTTCTCGCTACAGACGAGCTGACGGGATTCATCGTCGCGTGTGCCCAGATCCGACCCGATGGCATTGGAAGTCTGGAGACCAAGTCGGTCGTAAAAAAACTTAAGGATAAGGGGTTTGCCGCAAAGGTCGACCGCGAGGAGGTTTACAAAGGCGCTGAGCTTTTTGGCGTCGACCTCAACGACCATATCGGGTTTATCATTGACGTGCTCAAGGCCAACAGGCAAGAGCTGGGCATATAGCACACCCTCTTTTTGCCATTTTTAGGGAAATTCCCTTTGCGAATTGAGCCGAACTGCTACCTTTGAAACCGTAAAACAGCAACCTATGTTTTTTGAACAAGTAGTCGGAAACGGGGCCAACATCTTCCTGATGATTGTTGCCGTTATTTTCGGATTTGTAAACGCCCTCGCCTTTGTTGATGCACGGAAGGTGAAGAAAGAGCAGGAAGAGCGCGACGGCCAGCATTAAGCCTTCGTTGCGGTTTAAAGCATATTCAATTTTTGGTCGCAAAAAGACATTCAGTTACCCAATACAAAAAAAACCCTGACGGAAACGCCAGGGTTTTTGCTTTCTTGGGTATGTCCGCAATCACTTTCCGGAACCGGTGCCCGATGCAGTAAATGGTGACTTGTACACCGATTGCCATTCAGCCCACTTCATCTTTTTGAAATGATCTTCTCCGATGAACTGGATAATCCGGTGAAACTCTTCCGGCTTTTGGTAGCCTGCCAGGGGCTGAATCATACCAAATTCCTCGTCCAGGAAAACGACGGTTGGATATGACATCTGGTTGTTCAGAAGCGCCATGGCAAATTGGTGTGACCCGCTATTGCCGTACGGCATAAACTTGAAAGTTGTGCCTTTGAAGACGATATCTTCCCGCTGTTCAGCATTAAGCTTCACCGCATAAAAATCTTTATTGAGAATTTCCGCGACATGCGGTTCACTGAAAGTGTTCTTATCCATCACTTTACACCATCCGCACCAATCCGTGTAGACGTCTATAAATATCTTTCTCTTTTCTGTTTTGGATTTTTCAACAGCCTCCTCGAAAGACATCCACTTCACTGCGCCTCCATGCGCTTGCTGTGAATCTTGAGCTTTCCCCAACGATACAACCGCCATTAAACTCAAAAGCAGGAATTTTCTCATTGCATGTAATTTTTCACCTGTACTCTGTAACAAATATAGCTGTAAAAGAGGTCCTTAAAAACGCTATATAATTCCTCAGCCCTGCTAGTAACCTGCTGGAACTGTCTGGGTATTTATGTACGAAAAGCACGCCACACTGTTCACAGTTGAACATCAGGCGCAGAGCGACCCCTAAAACAGGATGATTTTGAAGTTTTAAGATTTGGTATCGGGTTTGCAAAAACGCAGCAGTCATGAATGGATATTCTAAACGGATTTGGGTACTGGTGTTGGGAATCGCGGTCGCGATGGCCATTGCAGCCACCCTGCTGTTTAACAAGGATATGATCGCTCTTCGACGCCCACAACCCATTCAAAAATTGACTCCCCCTTCACCTTCACAAATGATTAGGAATACGCTGGAAAAGATCCACACCAGCATACTTTAACCTTACCAGGTTTAAAGTTCATCTTCGGACATAGTAGTTCAAGGGCCAAGGTTCAAAGTTTAATCGGCCCGGAATAGTGGATTCCCACACAGTTTCAAAATCATCAACTAATCGGATCGGGGTTTCAAACCTTGATCATTGAATGAACTTTGAACCTTAACCCATCTTAATCTTTGAACTCTAACTTGGATTCCGGTAAGCATAGTATTGCATCACCACTTCAATAGCGCGCATGATGGCTTCATTGATTGGATAGAAATCCTTCGCAAGATCAAAGTCAATCGCATGAAGCTGCATATAGTAATTGCTCATTACCGGAATGCTTCCTCCGTCGTCTATCGCCTTTTGTGCGGCACCATACGCCGATGCTTGCTCAGTTTTTATGATCTGGCATGTTACCAACTCACGGTTGCCATACTTGTTTGTCCGGGCCGAATATCCAAACAAACGACAAATCAAACCGCGATGTGGATATTCTGAACACAAGCCCGAACCTGCCTGTGTTGGATTGAGGATAAGGCAGATTTCAGAATCTCCCTCTTTCAATTTCTGGTACCACGATTCCGCAGTGCCTGATTTGAAGGCCTGATATGCAAAGGGAAGAAACTCAAGGAGCGTAGCCTCGATATCGGGTTTAAAGCAACATCTCCCGCATCCGAATTTGCAATGCAGTGTTGACGCGGCCTGAAATGCCGCAATTTCATTATCCAGTTTATTAAAAACAGCTTCGACTGCCGCAACCTTTTCTTCGATACTCACACCTGCAAACGCGTGACATACTCCTTCACAACGTTTCGGCAAAGATAGGTGTTAATGAGATTGCATCATGCGGGCACATAGGTAAGCGACACCAGGCCGGTTTCATAGATCTTACTTTGTTTCAACTTAAGCGACTTCCTGGAAAGGATATTTTGAAACAATGGCTTACCGCTTCCGAGAACGATCGGGTGCACAGCCAACCAATATTCGTCGATCAGATTCCTGTTCATGAACTCAGCAGTAAGGGCTGCACCGCCAAAAAGCCAAATGTCCTTTCCTGGCGAATGGCGGATGCTATCAATTTCCCGGGCGGCATTTTTTTCAGAGATCAACACTACATCCCTATCATCAAGCCTGGTAAGCGAATTGGAGAACACATAAGTCCTTACACCTGTCAACGGATTGTTTTCGCCTTCCATCTGCTTTGCCACTTCGTATGATTTTCTCCCGATAAAGATCGTATCGATGCGTCTGAAGAATTCTGACATTCCATAGTCCTGATCGGTGAAACACCAGTCAAACTCTCCGTTCGGACCTTCGATCAAGCCATCGAGACTCACGGCCACACAAAGAACTATTTTTCTCATATGATTATATCTGAGGTTTAGTCAGCCAATTCGCGGCACTGATAGCCGAGATCATTCATCAACCTGATCGTGGCAAACGGATCAACTTCAGATGACACGATTCTCAGGATGTGGTCACAGTCATCCAGTGCAAAATTCCAATGCCCTTTTCCGGCAAAGGAATTCAATAATGGAGTCAGCTCAAGGACATCTTCCTTTGACTCAACAGACGTTGAAAAAACGAGTACCTCCATAGCTATTGAATCCCGATTTGAACTTCAGCAATATTTGCAGCGGGGTTGGCAAAATCGACATTGATGTACACTTCCCTGCACATGCCGTTTGCTAAAAGCCTCTTTTCAGCGATGTGCGCAAAAACTCTCTCGTAGGTCTTTTCAAAATTTTCAAAGCTGCCTTCGTGGAGATGGGTAAGGGCTTTGAAAATATCCGTCCGTTTGAAATGGAACGCACCATCATAACCTTGAATCACATCGGCAACGGGAAGCGCGACCTCTAGTGTAAAGGGCGCATCCTTTGTGGTGATACCGAAATAATGCCAATGAATCGGCCCTGTGATGCGAAGGTTAAGCCTCACAGCTTCCACATAAAGGGCTTGCGAAACAGGAATCATTTTCGACAACCCCCCCATTGTTATCACTTCGCGATGAAACAAAAAATTAATCGGCTTTATTTCTCTGATTTCCATAATGTGAGTGAATTTGACACTAAGCAACAACACCCTACTGACAGCCCTATGTCAGCAGGGCATTTTTGTGGAAAGTTTTTTAGAAATAATTGTACCGTAAGGGTCGCTGAAACGGGCTAGTGGTGAGGGGAGTTAAGCGGAAAGAGTTCTAACCGCATCCACCGCCCTATCCATTTCCTCCTTAGAATTATAAATATGCGGTGACAGGCGCACCCCGACGGTCGCTGCGCACGCCACTCCATGGTTAGCATAGAGTTTTTGATAGATGTCCTGAGGTTGCTTTCCAGGAATGTTGATGACTACAATACCGGCACTAAGATCCGGGGAAACGGGCGAGATAAATTCGGCCTGGGGCACCTTTGATTTGATCTGCTCCTTCAGATAGGCACTGAGCTGCCTTACCCGGTCTTCAATGTTTTTTCGGCCGACGGTGTTGTGAAAGTCGATAATCTCAGGGAGAGCAAAAGGAGTCGTCTCATTCCTTTGTCCGAGCACACAGAGCTTTTCATCGGTTGTCACAGTACCATCTTTCCATCCTGCACTGATGACATTGGGCCACACTTGTGCGAGTCGCTCACGGTTGACATACAGGATTCCATTCTCAAACGGCCCCATAAGCCACTTGTGCGTGCTGCTTGTATAAAAGTCGCAACCGATATTTTTTAAATTGAAATCCATCATCCCCAAAGACTGCGCACCGTCGACCAATGAAAGCACATTTTTGGATTTCGCCAGTTGGCACAGCTCCTTTGCGGGGAGCGCAATTCCGGTGACATTTGAGATATGGGAGAATGAAAGCAATCTTGTTTTTGGTGTTATTGCCTTGGCAAAGGGTGTAATAAGCTCTTCGACGGATTTGGGTGTCGCGGAGACTGTGACTTTTTTGATGATGAATCCCGATCGTTTCGCGCGCTGTTCCCAGGCAATATTGTTTGATGGATGATTTTGATCCCACAGGATGACCTCGTCACCAGGTTTAAAATCAAGTCCGGTGACGATAATTGTATTTCCCTCTGTTGTATTCCTGACGATGCCTAGCTCTTCCTTTGCGCACCCCACAAATCCGGACAGTGCTTCAATTGCCTTTGCACGTTTCTCAGCGAATTGGTGGCGGAACTGAAATGAAACATCTTTCGACAAACCTTGAAGGGTGGTCGAAACGAGATCGTTGATGAAGTACGGACTTGGACACAGGTTTGCAGCGTTCATCATCGTGAGCTGCGACGGCACGCTGAACTGCTTCTTCACCATCTCCCAGTAACGTTCGTCTGGTTGGCCTTCGGCTGGAGCACTAAATTCGGTTATCGCTTCCGACTGGTCACGCATTCCGGGCATCGCGAGCGATGGCAGCGCCAACGTCGCCATTGACCCAGTAAATAGTTGTTTCAGGAACGTCCTTCTTTCTGTTCCGGAATTTCTAAGAGCTTTTTTCATTGAAACTATTTGATTTCGTTTGAGGGCAGATAAAGTGTAGACGTTACATCGCTACGGGCAGTTTGTAAGCATCCGATGAATAGTGGTGATAGAGTTCTTCGACGACACTTGTCATTGCCTCGCGCAGCTTTTCCGGTTGTTCAATTTCCACAGCTGTTCCGAAAGACAAGAGCCATTTTGCAAGCCAATTAACATTGTCCATCAAAAAAGTAAACCTTACGCGATCACCAAGGTCCTCCTCCGAGGCAAATCCATAAAACAATTTCCTATGCTTAAAGATCGATTTATCAACTGTGATGACAGCTTTCTCCAGCGACTCGTGAGACTGCATGAGCGACTGCAAATATTCCTGCAGACTCACCAGGTTGCGGCTGTCAAATTTCTTTCCGCTCGTAGACAATGTTTTGATCCGGTCCGCCCGGAAATCGCGATAGCCTTCGCGCAGGCGACACCATCCGATCAGGTGCCAATTGGCACTATAATATTGTATTCCGATCGGTTCGATCTCACGCCGTGAATATTCATCGTTGGTAGACTGATATTCAATTTCCACCACCTCCTTGTTGACAAGCGCTTTTTGAATGTCAGTGAGAAAGTTATTGGGAAATTTATCGGGTTCTGCTCCCGGCGTCCTGACGGCCACAGAGACATGTGACTGAAGCATTTCCAGGTGATCTTTTTCCGAATCGTTTAGAACAGATTTTATTTTAAGGAGCGCTGACTCAAATGCTTTTCTCACAGATTCATCTGTCATCTTCTCCACAAGCTTGCCAGCCATCATCATCGCACTGGCCTCCTCCTGGTTGAACATTACCGGTGGAAGGTGATAACCGTCAACGATGAAATAACCGGTTCCTGCTTCAGATCCGATCGGTACACCTGCCTCCATCAACGCTTTGACATCGCGGTACACCGTACGAAGACTGATCTCGAAGCGGTCCGCGATCTCTTCGGCCTTCACGATCTTTTTTGATTGAAGGTGGATGAGGATTGCGGTGAGGCGGTCTATGCGGTTCATGGTAAGTCAAATTTAAAAAATTCAAATACCATTAGCCACCAACACAAAGCTGAAAATGCACCCACGCAGAGACGCAAAAACCGCAAAGAGATTGCTAAAGCAATCGTTGGATGTAAGATACCTGCGTTACAGTCCGTTTACAATTCTATGAAGGCCATGTTTAAGTAGGGCGACATTGAAATTTATTAACAGGCCAAGTTTGAGCTGCTTGAGACGTAGGTGCGTCAGCAACTGTTTGTGGTGGACCTGGGCAATTGTTTCAACGGACTTTGTTTCAACAATCACCTTCTTACAAACAATTATGTCAGCCCGAAATCCAAGTTCGATCTTCGTTCCCTTATAAAATACCTCGACAGGAACTTCAGTCTCAACTTCCAGATTCCTCAATGCAAGCTCACTTACAAGAATCTTTCTATAAACTGATTCAAAAAGGCCGGGCCCTAGTTCTTTATGAACCGACAATGCGCAGTCAATAATAATCTTGGAAATCTCATTCTCATGCATAAGATCTTTTTTTGCAGCAAGCTATCTCGCAACAACGAGCTCACTGCAAAAAATGCTTGACTGCTTTCCGAACAAATAACACTAAGAATTTCCTTTGCGAGCTTGGCGCCTTTGCGTGGGGCCCGACGGCCAACTACCAGAAAATCGTATACAGCGCCGCCAATATTCCAAACACGATGACCGCACCGACGGCGAAGCCGCCCTGAGGCTTGAACATCGTAGAATCGATCTCGAGGCCCTTTTCATTTTCCTTCGGACCGAACAGGCTCAGGACAATCATGATGGTTGCGCAGAAAATAAATACAAAGCCCATCCTGTCGAGGAACGGGATCTCGTACAGACCACTTTCGGGGTTGAGCTTAGAGAAACCCATTCCACTCAGCCATGACAAGTCAGAGAACTTAGGCAGGAACTTGAGCAGGATGGATAACGGGAAAGTTATTACAGCGGCCACGAGCGCAGCGGTAGCAGTTGTGCGTTTCCAGAAAAATCCAAGGATGAAAATTGCGAAGATCCCCGGCGATACAAATCCCGTGTACTCCTGTATGTACTGGAATCCACCTTTCTTATCGATGCCAAGGAATGGCGAGATCAACACTGCCAGTATCATCGCGATAATGATTGCAATGCGGCCTGTATAAACAAGGTTTTTTTCCGAAGCCTGTGTGTTGAAAAACTTCTTGTAAATATCAAGGGTGAAAATCGTTGAGATACTGTTGGCCTTTCCTGCGAGCGACGCCACGATCGCGGCTGTAAGCGCTGCAAATGCAAGGCCTTTCAAACCAATCGGAAGCAAGTTCAACAAGATTGGATAAGCGCGGTCAGGATTGATTTCACTTCCTACCATCATTTCAGATTGAAACATACCATCCTTATGAAGCACATAAGCAGCAATACCAGGCAACACAACAATCACTGGCATCAAAAGCTTTAGGAATGCTGCGAATAGAATTCCATTTCTTGCCGTCGGCAGACTGGCACCGAGTGCGCGCTGCGTGATGTATTGATTACAGCCCCAGTAATTGAGGTTTACAATCCACATCCCTCCTATTAACACAGTAAGACCGGGTAAGTCGAGGTAGTTGCTGTTGTCGTGCTTGAAAACCATGTGAAAATGATCTTCGGCGTTGGCAAGTAACAGGTTGAATCCATTAACAACGCCCGAGCTGTTGTAATGCTCAGCTACTAGTATCAATGCAAGATATGTTGTTGCAAGCCCACCAAGAATCAGGAAGAACACTTGTATTACGTCAGTATATCCGATCACCTTCATACCTCCCAGCGTAATAATCACCGCGAAAATTGCAAGACCAGTCATACATACCCAGAAATTAATTCCGGAGATGGTGCTCACCGCGAGGGCGCCGAGGTAAAGAATCGACGTTAGGTTAACAATGACATACAACAGCAGCCAAAACACTGCCATGATGGTGCTTACGGTACCACTGTAACGCTGTGTAAGAAACTGTGGCATCGTGTAGATCTTGTTCTTCAAATAGATGGGCATGAAGAAAATTGCGACGATCATCAGCGTTGCAGCGGCCATCCACTCGTAGGTGGAAATAGCCAGGCCCATTTTGAACCCAGATCCCGACATCCCAATCATCTGCTCCGCCGAAATATTGGAAGCAATCAACGAGGCACCGATGGCCCACCAGGTCAATGAACCTTCCGCGAGAAAGAAGTCCTTTGAATCAGTTTGTGCTTTCCTTTTCCGATTGTAGATCCAATAGCCGTATGATGCGACAATGACGAAGTAGATCAAAAAAACAATGTAATCGAGGATCTGAAGTTTCTGCATAAGGTTAGGTTGGAGTGAAGAGCCGGACGCTTACAACTAGTTCATGCCACGTTTGTTCGTTAAGCCTGGTTTTTATGGACACCTTGTGATAACGCCACTGAATAAAAATCAGGTTCTTTTTTGAAACTAGCAAAATATTTTTTTCTGGTCTTGTCCATGAACTGCTCCTCCTGTCCTTTGGCCACGAGGTTAATCGTGCAACCTCCGAAGCCTCCTCCCATCATCCGTGCTCCGGCTACCAACCGTTTGTCTTCCTCTGCAATCATCACGAGGTGATCGAGTTCAGGGCAACTAACCTCATATGCCTGACTGAGACCCCAATGTGCCTGGAACATGAGTGAACCGAACCCGGTAATGTTTTTCTCTTTTAATAGCGCGCCAGCCGTTTTTGCTCTGGCGATCTCCTCGACGATGAAAAGACATTTTACAAAAACATCCTCACCCAGCGCTTCGCGCTGCTGCAATAACATTTCTGTAGTCACATCCCGAAGCGCCTTGACCGAAGGGTTGGTCTTTTGAATAATTCTCACACCTTCTTCGCAAGATTCACGGCGGTCATTGTAACCACTGCCTGCAAGCGTGTGCTTAACCTTTGTATCCACCAGCATGATGGAGTAAAAAGGGAAATCAAAAGGCAGCACCTCATGCGTCAGACTGCGGCAGTCGAGCAACAATGCCGAATCTTTTTCTCCAAAGAGGCTTGCGTACTGATCCATGATTCCAACGTTGGCTCCTGCAAATTCGCGCTCAGAATATTGAGCCATCTTCGCAAGTGTGCGACGATCTAGTCCAAGATTATATATGTCGTTGAACGCGAATGCGAAGCCACAGCACAACGCAGCCGAGGAAGACATTCCCGCCCCCGCTGGCACATTACTTCCAAACACACAATCGACACCGCCTTTGAGGATACCCTTGCGACTGAAGGCATCGAGCACTCCCATGAGGTAGTTCAACCATGCTTCTCCTGGATACAAGTCGTGGATGGTAAAGGAGACGCCCTCATGAAGGTCATCAGCATAAATGTTGCATTTATCATTGCCGCTGGGCGCGATAGCGAAGACAAAATGTTTATCGATGGCACCGGGCATCACGATGCCGTCATTGTAATCAACATGTTCACCGATAAGGTTGATGCGTCCCGGCGCAATGAAGATGACTGGCTCTTTGTGAAAAGCTGCCCTGAACTCGTACGCTATTTTAGATTCGAGATTCATTTTTCGAATAAAATTAACAGCAGGACAAAGAGACTATATGGAATCAACCAGTTCATGAACGCAAACGTATCTGGTATTTTTTGCGCCTTCGCAAGGCCCGTCACCAAGATACGAATCGAAAAAACAGAGGCTATGGATGAAATGATCGGATTACTTAAGGGCTGTTTCCCCGGAATGATTACCGTCAAGAAGAGGTAAAGAATCTCAATAACAAAAGGGATGCAAGCCAAGCTTACAATTATCTGAAGTTGTTCAAACGAAGCTTGCCCATTCATCAAGTCTCCCACAACTTTCAAGATAGCTGGAAATATAAACCTCAAGAAAAGGACCCAAAAAACAGATGCCAGAATAAAATATACAATTCCAAGACCCTTATGCCATTCTATCAGATAAACGAAACCCAACGATATTGCACCTATCCAGATGAACTCGTAAACATATCCTTTACTCTTTTCCTGAGTCAGAAAATAGTCGATGGACGCAGAGGTATTAATCCATATTTGGGTAAACGGACTCACTTGTTAGACGTTTCTCTTCTTAAACTCCACCCAATGCTTCCCACTACCAACAACAACAATGCCCAGCTTGACGCGAAAGTTATCTTATTACCCACTGTATAGGGTTTAGGCTCAAACGTAAATTCGATCGTGTGCTTGCCGCCGGGGACCGAAAGTGCACGCAGCACATAATCGGCGCGAAGAATTGGAACTTCATTGCCATCAATCGTTGCGCGCCAGCCTTTTGGATAATATATCTCTGAAAAAACTGCAAATCCATCCTTCGCAGATTGTGATTCATATTTAAGCCAGTTTGGCTTTTGATCGACGAGGCTGACAGAAGCCAAACTATCCGCGTCTGCAATCACGTTCACTTTGAATTTAGTGCCATCGACAACCGCAACCGCTTTTGTATCAATCTCCCCGGTTACTTTCAATTCTTCCGCGGGAGAATTTACAATGCGGATCTCTTTCACGAACCAGGCTGGTCCGTTTGCAGCGTCATTGGGAATGATGTTGTCCCGGTCTGGTCCGTAAACTATGTATTTTGTATTCAGCATGTCGAGCACGCCATACTTTTTGAAATCCAGTTTCCCCGACTGCGCATCAGTTACAAGCTCGCGGGTCTCCTTCGAGATACAGGAATCATAGAGATCCTGGTAACGTCGGATCTTGGCACCGTGGTAGCCGCTCAGCGAATGATGAAAATAGGATGTCCGCGCTCCCATGCTCCATGGCTCCTGCAGTGAATACACGCGGAAATAACTCTTGTCGCTTAGGATCTGCTGATCCGCTGGCGTCGCGTCTGCAAATGCAATAGCACGCTTACGCTGGTAATTGTCCTTCGTAAAATATCGTTTGTCGACGATCGAGAGATCCAGCGTCACGGCGAGGATCAGGAAAGCTGCAAAGGCGACAAGCATCTTTTTCGGGACATCCAGGTACAATAAAATAAACACTGAGAGTATGAACGCGAACGAGCGGAACGCATCGCTTCGTAACAATGCCTGGCGATCGTCCTGAAGTGCGCGAATGAACCACGCCGGAAGTTGCATCCCATCATCTTTGTAATAGGTGCCCATTCCTGCGAACAAAATGAGCAGCAAACAAACTCCACCAGAGGCGCCGAAGGCGATGATGAGTTTACGTTTTGTTTCCTTGTTCAAACCCGCGCTGAGAAATTTTTCCAAACCCATCATCCCCAGCAAAGGCATTGCAAACAAGATCATCATCAACGCAAAACTGAATGAACGAAACTTGTTGTAGCCGGGTAAATAGTCGAATACGAAGTAATTGAATGCTGGAAACTCGCGCCCCCAGCTTAACATCACACCGAGTACACTAATTGGAACCAACCACCAAGTATATTTTTTGTCGGCAAATAGTATTCCCAACACAAACAGGAATAAAACAATAGCGCCGCCATAGTATGGCCCAATCGTTCCATCCTGCGGGCCCCAGTAGGCGCCTGTAAGTCTCGCAAGCTCATTGGCCGCCTGACTGTCACCTGAACTCATCAGCGCTTTGTAAGTCGCACTATTTTGGTTTTCCAAGAAACTCTTTGAGCTGCTGCCTCCATAAAACTCCGGCACAAGCAATGTGAAAGGTTCGTATATGCCATAGTTATAGGCAAACGCGTAGTCGCGGTTCAGTCCGTTTGAATTTTCCTTTGAGTCTGATTTTACCAACTCTGCTTGTCCTCGCATCGAGTAGCGCGTGTATTCAGTGATCGCCCAGAATTGACCAAAGAAAGTTGCAGCAGCGATAATCACAGCCGGTATCAAAACTCCCACAGAGACAAAAAAATCTTTGGTGGTTTTATTGCGCACAGCATACACCAATTGTACGATGCCATATACACCGACGATCAGCGCCATGTAATAAGTGATCTGCAAGTGATTTTCGCGGAGATGAAATGCCATGCCCGCGGCAGTTACCGCAAATCCCAGCAAGCGCTTGCCAGAGAACACGAGCTCAATGCCAGCGATCACCAGCGGAACAAACGCAATAGCGCCAATGCGTGCGTTGTGGCCGACGGCGAGGCCTATTATCATGTATGAAGAAAGTCCAAAAGCCAGTGCGCCGGCGATCGCCAAATATGGCCTGACCCGAAACACGAGCAACATGATATAATAGCAAATGAATGCTGCGAAAATATTACGTACGGGATGTGGCAGGAAGAGCGTAAGCACTTTCTTCATGGTGACCACAACACCATCGCTCCATTGCAAATTGACGAGGTATGCGGGCATGCCACTGAACATCGATGATGCCCAGAGACCTTCTTCGCCGGTAGCATCGCGGTAGTCGCGCAACGCCTTGCTGGAACCAAGGTGCTGCTGTATATCCTGCTGGTCCAGGGACTTGTTTTCAAAGAAAATCGGACTAAAGAATACGAGCGTAACGATGAGAAACACGAGTATAGCAAGCAGATGAGGCCGGACGTCCGCGAAGGAGATTTTCTTCATAGTAAAAAGAGGAGCGCTAAAATATTAACTTTAATTGCTTTAACCCAGACGATGAGACCAAAATTCGCTCTTCCTGCGATCATAGCGTTATCCATCATTGGTTGCAACCAACTCAAAAAGTCCGACCACGATCCGAAAGCCGACGAAGCTGCTATCCGCGCCGTACTCGAAGCAGAACAAATTGCGTGGAACAACGGCAACATCGACGCCTTTATGGAAGGCTATTGGCGATCGGACTCATTGCAGTTCATGAGCCCTCGCGGCATCAATCACGGGTGGCAGGAAACGCTCGAAGGATATAAGAAAGGTTACCCGGATATCAGAGCAATGGGTACGTTGCACTTCGATATCTTTCAGGTCACACCACTTTCACAAAGTCATTACCTGGTCACAGGTCAGTATCATGTCACCCGGAACAGCGACAACCTCGAGGGATACTTCACTTTGATATTTAAGAAAATCGATGGGAAATGGGTTGCGATTTATGATCACACTTCCTAGAGTTTAGAGTTCAGGGTTCAGGGTTTAGAGTGGGTGCCCCGCAAATTAACTGCACGCCATCTCTAAACTCTGAACTACGAACTCTGAACTAATTCTGTAACCCCATTTCCTTCCTCACAAAACTCATCAACTCGCGTATGTATGGCTTACTGAAATCAAATTTGATGCCTGCTGCTTTATAGATTTCAGGAATCGTTCTGAGGTTTCCGAGCTTTAACGCATTCATGTAACCCTCAAGTCCTTTCTTTCGATCAAGTTTAAAGTTCCTCCAGATCGCAATCGCGCCAAGCTGCGCCATGCCATATTCAATGTAATAGAATGGAACTTCGTACAGGTGAAGCTGCTTCTGCCAGAGATAGTCTTTCACTTCCTCAAGGTCTCTCCAATCCGTTACAGTGTCAGCGAACTCATGGAATATTCGATTCCAGTTAGCCTTACGTTGTACTAATGAGTGTTCAGGATTTTCATATATCCAATGCTGAAACTTGTCGATTGTGGCTACCCACGGCAATGTCTCGATAATGTCTTCAAGTTGCTCCGCGCGTGCACGAGCGAGATCTTCCGGCTTATCGAAGAACACGTCCCAATGATCCATTGAAATAAGTTCCATCGACATCGAAGCAAGTTCTGCTACCTCCATGGGCGGACTCTTGAAGTCGCCAAGCGCAAGATCTTTGGTTAAGAAATTATGAACTGCGTGTCCCCCTTCATGCATGATCGTCGTCATGTCACGCATGGTGGAAGTTGCATTCATGAAAATAAATGGAACACCGATCTCAGCGAGTGGATAGTTGTAGCCTCCAGGCGCTTTTCCTTTCCGCGATTCAAGGTCGAGGTGACCCATGCTATTCATGATGCTCAGGCATTGACCCAGGAATGGATTCAATCTCCGAAAGGTCTCAATAGATTTTTCCGTAAGGTCTTTTCCACCGTTGAATGCTTTCAGCGCAGGGCGGCCTTCCGTATCAACGGCTTTGTCCCAGGGGCGAAGTCTCTCCACGTTGAGCTGTGCCTTCCTGTTTTCCGCAAGCTCTTCGAGCAAGGGAACCACTTCAGATGAAATCGCATCGTGAAAATCAAAACAGTCTTTCGGTGTATAGTCGAATCGACCGTACGATTTAAACATGTAATCGCGGAAGTTGGCAAAGTCTGCGTTGTGCGCAACCTTGTCACGCAGCTGGATCAATTTGCTATAAAGATTATCGAGTGCGTCTTTGTCTTTCAGACGGCGTTGAGAGATCTTGTTGTACACCTCCTCACGAACTGCACGATCCGTTTCCAATAGCAACACTGATGCTTGTTGTAAGGTGAGTTCCAATCCTTTCCATTCGATTGTCATCGCCCCGGAGATCTGCGCATATTTCTGCGTCTCCGTGTTTATCTCCGTGTATAGAGGAACGTTTTCCTCGCGAAAGATTTCAATGTCCTTCTTCAGGTTTCTTATCAGTATGTCGTAGCCCTGCTCCTTTGCCAGGTCTTTAAGAAATGGCGATGATGCTGCCTTCTTATTCAGCTGATCTGAAACCGGTGCAATCTGGGGCTGAATGTTTTGAATAAAATCCTGGTATTTGTCGCTGTGCTCTTTATTCTCCGTGTAGCAAGTCATCCGGATGTACCGCCAGCCAAGATCCTCGCTGATTGCAGACTCAAGCTCACTGCGATCCCTCATCCAGTTTTTCATTTCCTGGAGTGAATTAATGGGTTGCGCCAAAAGTTTGTCGAAATAGGGTTTCAGCTCCTCCCACGTCGTGACGGTAAATGACTCTTTTAAAAATTTGCGCTCCGGGCGCTTCGGTATTTGTAAGGTATCTGCCATAGCGGCAAAAATATAAACGTTTGCACCAAAACCACTGAGGATATATATCAGGACCGGTTATTTTACGGAACTTGATTAAAGAATTCACGTTTGACGCCCTCATGATCCTGCACGAATTCCCTAACCTTCAGTGGCTTAAGTCACAAGCCGAGTCGCGGTTTCAGGATCGCCGTGGCGTAGGTGGAATTGTCCTGCCGGACACTGGTTGGCCATCAGTAATTCTGAATACCCGTGTGTCATCTACCGTGCGCGATAATATCCGGGGTCCGCTTTCAATCTTCACGAATTTGTCGGGTACGAGTCACGTCACAGCAGACAAGAAAAGAGTGACCGTTACTCCTAACACATTTTTTATTTCGAACGCACAACAACATTATACACTTGAGATTAGCGATAAGAAACCTACGGAGACCTTCAACATCCACCTCGGTGAACATTTTGTTCAATACGCGTTGTCAGGAATTTTTCAAACGTCCGATCGCCTGCTGCAAAACCGAACAGCCGGTGTTCAAGATTTTGGATTTTACAACCGGGTCGCTCCTGCATCAAGTGAGTTTCAGCAAATAATTGCAAGCATTCAACGGGATGGGTCCGATCGACTGTTGCTCGACGAACAATTGTTCAACCTCTTAAACGTCCTGCTCAAGGAACAGAGCGAGGTAACGACTCTTAATGAACGTCTTCATTCGTTAAAAGCATCGACTAGAGAAGAGATAGTGAGGCGAATGGTGGATGCAACAGATTATCTCTACACGTACTTCGACAAAAATCCTTCACTCGATGAGCTCGCTGCCGTGAGCTGTCTTTCCAAATTTCATTTTCTACGTGTGTTCAAGACTGCTTATGGAAAGACGCCACATCAGTTCATTACCACGCTGAAGATTGAGCGGGCGAAGACATTGCTGCAGAAAACACGATCTGATGTGCGCGCCATCGGGTCGGAGGTAGGATTCAGAGACGCAAGCTCATTTAGTAGGTCGTTTTATAGTCAAGTAGGCGTGTATCCGTCCCAGTTCCGGTCGAAAGCTTAAACCGCAGATTAACTGCGGAGGCGCGGAGGCGCAGAGCCTAAGTCGCAGAGAAAAACTAGAGAACTCAAGAAAAACCCTGCGCCTCTGCGTCTTTGCGGTTTTTCATTTTCAGGTCTGCCGATCTGTTTTAGCAATTTTTGTCATCTCCTGCGATAGCCTTCTGCCGTATCTTTACTTAACAAAAACCCAATGCCATGGTAGCCCTCATACAGGCAGGATTCATAGTTCTAACGATCTTGATGATGGTCCTTATTCTCTCCGAACTAAAGAAAGGACTAACAAAGACTTCCTTCGACGAAGCCCGAAAGAAAAGAATTTTCAACAGAACGCTATTCGCCCTGATCGGTTGGACCAGCGTCGTTAGCATACTATCACTATCAGGTATCCTGAGCGATTTCTCTAAGTTCCCGCCGCGGTTGTTTATTGTGCTGGCGGTTCCATTGATCACTATGATTGCTGTGACCGTTTCGCCTGTTACGCGGGAAATATTGATTCATATTCCGACACGAAACATTATACGCTTGCAGACATTCAGGGTGTTTGTCGAAATACTGTTATGGATGCTTGTATTTGAAAATCTGCTTCCAGTGCAAATGAGTTTCGAAGGAAGAAACTTCGATGTGATCTCTGGATTGACGGCACCGCTTGCAGCCTATCTTCTGGTCAACAATCGACTTGCCCTGGTCATATGGAATTTCGTCACACTTGGTTTACTTATCAACATCGTTGCAATCGCCATTCTTTCCATGCCAACACCATTCAGGGTATTCATGAATGAGCCTGCCAATGCAATAGTCGCCTCCTTCCCTTTCGTATGGCTTCCTGGATTGCTGGTCCCGATGGCTTATGGGCTTAGCTTCCTGTCCCTACGACAACTGTCGGCTGCAAAAAAGACGCAGCCGGCGTAATTCTGCGGACGTGATTTCTGTGTTCCAGCACAAGACTCCGAAAGGATTTCTCGTGCCTCGCCATTTTGTGATTTTTTGTGGGATGCCCAGGGACCATTGATCACATCATCGGGACGAATATCCGGAGAATGGAAAATCATACGGGGTTTTTTGTTAAACTAGGGACCCCAAAATGTTTCGATCCACTAACAAAACCATCCATGAACCGACTGCTGATCCTCGCAATTATCATTGCAACCGCTGCCTGTCAACCGAAAAGTGAAATGAAAACTATCGGAACCATCGAAAGACTCGACCCGGCGCTGGACAATATCATTTCTCCTGACGCCAAAATCGAAATCATTGCGGAGGGGTTCGACTGGACAGAAGGACCACTCTGGGTTGAAAGTCAGAAAATGCTCCTATTCTCCGATATCCCCCCGAACTCCATTTTTAAATGGACGGAGGAAAAAGGAACCGAGTTATATCTCAAACCTTCGGGATATACCGGCGAAAAACCGCGGGGTGGCGAAATGGGTTCCAATGGCTTGCTGCTTGACGACGAAGGAAATCTTGTAATGTGCCAGCACGGTGATCGCAGGCTCGCTATGATGAATGCGTCGATCGACGCGCCTAAAGCTGAGTTTACCACCATTGCCGATAAATGGGAAGGAAAAAGATTCAACAGTCCGAATGACGCTGTCCTCCGCGATTATGATTTTTACATCACTGATCCTGCTTACGGCATGGAAAAACAGTTTGATGATCCCATGCGGGAAACACCTTTCTGCGGAGTCTATCGCGCCGCCGCTGATGGCACTGTTACTTTACTTACTGACACCTTGAGCCGACCGAATGGCATCGCATTCTCTCCGGATGGAAAATATTTGTTTGTAGCAAACTCGGATCCCGCGAAAGCGATTTGGACCAAGTATGAAGTAAAACGCGATTCATCGAAGGTGTCACTTGCCGAAGGAAAAATCATCTATGATGCCACCTCGCTTACAAAAACTGAGAAGGGTCTTCCTGATGGAATGAAGATCGACAGCCAGGGTAACTTTTTTGCAACGGGACCCGGCGGAGTTTTCATTTTCAATCTTGATGGAAAGTTGCTGGGCAAAATCAAACTCCCTGATCCCTCATCCAATTGTGCGCTGACAGGCGATGAAAAAACTTTGTTTGTCACGAATGACATGTACGTATTGAGAATCAAACTCCGGAACTAGTGTGTCGGCCGGGAATTGAAAATTCATCGGGCATGCTTAAACCCCGCCTGCGCGAGACGCTTCGGCGGGCACGCTTGAACCTTGAACTTTAAACCTTGAACTAATATCATCATGATAAAACCAACCAAAATCCTCCTCCTCTTATTAACGATTTCGGGCGTTGCCTTTGCACAAAAAGCAAAGAATCCGTCACTCGATCAGAAAATCAAAGAATTCGATGCCTACGTTCTTGCCGGACAAAAGCAATGGGAAGTCCCGGGACTGGCGCTGACCGTTGTAAAAGATGGTCAGGTAATTTTTAAGAAAGGCTATGGCGTCCGTGAGCTTGGCAAACCCGGCGTAGTCGACACCGAAACAATGTTTGCTTGTGCATCCACGACAAAAGCGATGACGGCGGTGTGTATGGGCATGCTTGTCGACGAAGGCAAGCTTAAGTGGGACGACCCGGTGATAAAATACTTGCCTGAATACCAGCTTTACGATCCCGCCGTGACGCGCGAGTTGCGAATACGCGACCTTTTCTTGCATAATAGTGGCGTAGGGAACGCAGACTTTGTGTGGAGCATCATGGATATCTCACCTGAAGAAATCCTGAAGAAGATGCGCGACGTGAAGCCGAGCTATTCTATGCGCGCTGGATTTATCTACCAGAACATTTTTTACATCGCTGCCGGAGAGGTAATTAAGAAAGTCACTGGTAAGCCATGGGAAGTGTTCATTCAGGAAAGAATTTTTACACCACTCGGCATGACGCGTACAGTGCCGATGCGCAAGTACATCAAAGATGACAACCTGACCCGACCGCACGATAAGCCTGAAGATAAGATTGTACCAATCGGTTACACCAAAGATGACGCAGTAGGTCCTGCAGGATCGGTTTGGGCGTCGATCGACGACATGAGCAAATGGGTCGTTTGCATGCTAGACAGCAGCAAGTACAAAGGCGGGCGATTGCTGAAACCCGCAACATGGGCAGAAATGTTCAAGCCTCAGACCATTGTAACAGACAGTGAATTCTATCCAACACAACAGCTGACGAAACCTAACTGGAAAACGTATGGCCTGGGATGGTTCCAGCATGACTACAAAGGCAAGAAGCTGAATTTTCATACCGGCAGTCTCGCTGGACTGACAGCGATCAACGCACAGATCCAGGATGAACACATCGGTTTCTACATTTTCGAAAACTATGATCACGCCGAACTGCGCCACGCTCTGATGTACAAGGCGCTGGACCTTTTCGCATTGGGTGGCAACCGGGATTGGAGCACTGATTTCTACAAACTCTATTCTGATATAAAGGCTAAAGGGAAAAAAGCCGAGACAGACTTCGAAGCAAAGCGTGTCCTGAACACGAAGCCCAGTTTCCCTATCGAGACCTATGCCGGAACGTATTCTGATCCGTTGTATGGCGACGTGGTGATTACCGTTTCAGGGAACAGTCTTAAAGTAAATATCAACAACTTCGTTTATGCCACCTTCGAACACTGGCACTATGATACGTTCCGCGGCTGGTTTGACAACAGGTGGTATGGAAAAGCTAACGCTACGTTCAGCATCGGAGCTGATGCGAAAATCAAGAGCGTGAATATTGATGGGTTGGAGTTTAGGAGAAAGTAGTTAAGGAGGCAAGGAGTTAAGGAGGCAAGGAGTTAAGGAGGTCGTGGACTAACTTAACTCCTTGACTTTTTTAGTATGTTATCCGATCTCGATCACTACGTCGTCGGTGAGTGGGTGACCCACGCAGGTGAGTACATACCCTTCTGCTCTTTCGGATTGTGAAAGACCTTCTTCCTCGTCAAGTTTTACTTTACCGGAAAGCGCCTTGCCGCGGCAGGCGGTGCAGAGTCCGCTCTGGCATGAATACGGAAGGTCGATGCCAGCGTCAAGCGCGGTTTCGAGGATTGCACGGTTAGGCTGAACTACAATCTTGTATTCCTGACCATCATAGCGAATGGTAACTTCGTGCGCTTTGTTCTCGCTGCCCGCAGGCACTTCTTCTTTTTTCTGATCCTTGGCAATCGTCGGAGAGACAAAACTCTCTTTGAAAATTTTCTCTTTGGGGATGTTGTGAGAATTGAGCAGTGTCTCCACGTTCTTCATCATTCCCTCCGGACCACACATGAGATAAGTGGATTTGTCGATTCCCCAGTTAGGAATCCGCTCAAACAATTTGACGAGCATGTCATGGTTCAATAAACCTGAATAACCTTGCCAGTTCATCGGCGCTTCGTCGAGGACATGTATGACATGCAATCTGCCCTCATATTTTGACTCCCACTTTAAGAGCTCATCCTTGAAAATGACGCTGTCAATATTCCGGTTACAATAAATAAGAGAAACGATGCTTTCGGGTTCCTGAAGCAACAAGCTCTTGATAATCGACATCATCGGCGTAATCCCGCTGCCGCCGGCGAACAGGATGAGATGGCGCTTTTTTTCTTTTCCGAAATCGGTCGTGAATTGACCCATCGCCTCCATTACTTTCAACGACCCTCCGACCTTCAAATTATCAGGGAGCCAGTTGGACATCAGCCCATTGTCAACCCGCTTGACCGACACCGCGAGGTGGTCGTCGATAAATGGCGACGAGCAAAGTGAATACGCTCTTCTTACTTCTTTTCCGTTGATTGTCGCGATAAGCGTCAGGAACTGACCCGATTTATAGGCCATCTTACCCGCTGCGGGATGCTCAAAAACGATCGAAATTGCATCTTTAGTCTCCTGGATGATATCCTTGACCTTAAGGTCGTAATAGCGTGGTCCGCTGTGGGTTTCCTCTTTTTTTTCCGACCTTTTAAATAAGCTGAAAGCCATTATTGAGCATTAACTGATGCGCGAAGTTACGGGTGAAATTCACTTGCTGCAACTGCATCTAAATGTTAAGCCAATATGTGAGTTTGAACACCAGCGAACGGGTCTTGCTGGACAGATTCTCCGGAAGGTAGTTTTCTGTGTACACCACAAAGAAATCGCTCGCTGGCTTGTATCGCCATTGGAAACGTGCATTGAGATTCACATTATCCAACAGCGTATTGTATTGGATAAATGTGGTGAGGAACACCGTCCGCGTGAAGGTCAAATCAAACCGGGGGGAGACCACGAAAAGCTTTTCTTTTCCATAATTGTCGGGCAATTTCAAATCGTTATAATCGAAACGAATTGACACGCTTCCGTAGGGTTGATACCGGTAATTGATCTCTCCATTCATGTTGAGATTCGTGCCGTTGTAAAATCCACCCGTTGTTGCGCCGAGCGTGTACTTAAAAAGTTTGCGCTGGTCCGATTGGAATGTAAATCCCATGCGGCTCCAGTTGTATTTTTCGCCAACGAGGAACTTTGTGTAGTCATCGTTGCTGGTGGGATTGAAATCATTTGTCATCATCTGAAACGTGTGATTGGCGATGAGCCCGAAGAATGCCGTGTTGAGAAAATTAAAATTGTAAGAGAATGCTATTTGTTTGTCCGCGACATCACCAGTTGGTATTACCGTTCCGGTCAAATCGAGTTGCGGTCGCATGTTGACCAGCGTCGAGTTCTTCGGATAGATAGTACCGTTCACACTTGCATAAATATTCGTCACGCCAGGATAAACGCCGCGGCTTGGAACAAAGCCAGCTTCGGCGTTATAGTTTTTCTGAATGTACGTGCTACCGGCAAAAAAAGAATAATTCCGTTTCGTATGCGAAAAGAAGCCTCCCCCCGTGGTGTTGTGGTCCTGATTAAAATTATCAAACGATTTACTGAAATATCCACTGAGATACCACTTGTTGTCTTTGCTCCGTGATTCGAGGTCGACCGTGAGCGTGCGGTTATGGTCGTTCAATACCTTCGCGCTGTCGCCGTAAGTTTTGTTTTTCCAAAGATCCTTGCTGAAATACTTTGTTGAATCGCCAAAATTCGTCAAGCCGAGTGACTGCTTATTTACGACCGAGAATTGCAAATTCGACTGCGTCCAGAAATTCATTTGAACAGCTGCGACGGTAAAGTTCTGTGCAGGCAGTCCGAGTGCAGGCGCCTCTTTAGTCTGCATATTCAACACACTCATTCTCCACTTTCTCGATAGCGACCCACTGAGTCGCGCACCGTATGCAATCGGTACTTTCCTCAAGACACCAGAAGTATCCCGCGCAAGACCAACTCGCCTTGAGAAAAAAGGCCTGGCCTCAGGGAAACCCATGCGATCAAACAAATCACTGTTCTCAAGAAAGAATTGCCGTCGTTCCGGAAACTGAAATTCGAATCGCGTCAGGTTGATCACCTGCCGGTCAACTTCCACCTGGGAAAAATCAGGATTGACGGTAAGGTCAAGATTAAGAGAAGGAGTTACGCCTACCTTAGCGTCGAAGCCAACCTGGAGATCCTCGTCTCTGGTGACAGGTGTTGTCGTATTGTCGCGACTTGTTCCGCCGGCAACATAGGGAATCACAGAAATGTTGGTGGTGTGGTGCGGAAATTCCTCCCACGTAAGTTTGCCAGAATATGCGAATGAAGCAGGTATAAATTGTATGGGCGTCGCGATCCAGCTGGAGATCTGATTTCGCTTGACATCATTGCGAAGGAAAGTGATATTCCATTCTGGTAAATGCGCTTTAAAGCGAAAGCTCTTGAAGGGTATCATGAGTTCAGCAACCCACCTGTCCTGATGGCGCACCGCTTTTGAGAACCATTTGTTGTCCCAGTTGGAGCTATAACTACCATCTTCCGCGCCGGCTCCGGCGATCGTCCCTTCAGACTGCACGCCGTACGGTGTAATCTGGAAATAAAATCCATTGATGCCGTCGTTATAGGGACCAATGTACATGCCGATATTATCGTTTGTGCCGAAATCAAAATCGCGGCGCAATGATTGGACTATGTCCGGACGCTCATCATCATAACAGATGTATGACACATACAGCGCATGATCAGAAAATGTCACACGGGCCTCAGACTGAAATGGAGCCGCCGCGGTGTCGACCGGATAATTGAGGTAGAAATTGGTCGCCACTTCAGCGTCCTTCCAGTCTTGTTCATCGAGGATACCATCCAGGACAATGGGTCCTTTTGCTTTCTTAATCCGAAGTTCGGTGTTAGGCAGATTTTTTGGAACCTTCTTCTGCGTTTGGGAGAATGCGTCGACGCACGATATCAACAAAATGAACGTCAAACAGAAAAAATAAAATCTCCTCATACTGGGGCGCGCAAAAATAATCCATTCAACGGATTTCCAAGCCGCTCCGAATGAACAGAAAAGTTAACGATTCGTTAAAAAGATTTATTTTAGCGGTTTAACGACCCTGCTGTGCAGCTCAATCCACTCACTGCCATATCTCCAATTGATGGCCGTTATTTTCAATCGACCTCGATACTTACTGGGTACTTCTCGGAATATGCGCTGATGCAATATCGCGTGCGTGTTGAACTGGAATATTTCATTGCGTTGTGCGAATGGCCTCTTCCCGAATTGAAAGGTTTTCCAAAAGATAAATTCTCGGTCCTGCGATCGTTTTATGGTCAATTCGATACGGCGGCCGCTGAGAAAATCAAGGCCACGGAAAAAACTACCAATCACGACGTAAAGGCTGTTGAATACTTCTTAAAGGAAAAATTCGACGAAAGTGGACTGTCCGCTTACAAAGAGTTTATCCACTTCGGACTGACTTCACAAGACATCAACAACACTGCAACGCCACTGCTGACAAAAGAATTTGTTGAGAAAGAATTCCTTCCCAAACTCAACAAAGTAGTTGCACTGATTGATAAGCAGGCAAGCACCTGGAAAGATGTTCCGATGTTGGCACGCACGCATGGGCAACCCGCATCACCGACAAGACTGGGAAAAGAAATGATGGTTTTTTCGCAGCGAATAAAAAATCAGTTGGATCTTTTAAAGACCATTCCGCACTCAGCGAAGTTCGGCGGTGCGACAGGTAATTTCAATGCACACCACGTTGCTTATCCTGAGATCGACTGGTTGAAATTTGCCGATCAGTTCGTTTCGAAATATTTGGGTTTGTCAAGAAGTCACCCGACTACACAGATTGAGCACTACGACAATGCAGCGGCCTTGTTTGATAACTTCAAACGCATCAATACCATATTGATTGATTACAGCCGTGACATCTGGCAATATATATCGATGAACTACTTCAAGCAGACGATTAAAGCCGGCGAAGTAGGTTCATCCGCCATGCCACATAAAGTCAATCCGATCGATTTTGAGAATGCTGAAGGCAACCTGGGATTGGCGAACGCGATATTCGAACATCTGTCAGCGAAGCTTCCGGTCTCACGCCTTCAGCGCGATCTCACCGATTCAACGGTTCTTAGGAACGTCGGCGTTCCATTCGCACATTCCTACATCGCGTTGAGTTCGCTGGAAAAAGGAATAAACAAACTTGAACTGAATCAATCGGCGATTGAAGGTGATCTCAATGACAACTGGGCCGTTGTTGCGGAAGCCATTCAGACGATATTGAGACGAGAAGGGTATCCTAATCCTTATGAAGCGCTGAGAGATCTCACCCGCACAAATTCAAAGATCACCAAAGAAACCCTTTCTGTTTTCATTGACGGGTTAAAAGTGAGTGATGCTGTGAAGAAGAGATTGAAAGAGGTGAGCCCGTTTGGGTATACAGGCTTGTAAATTTCAGTCATATAAGGACATAGGCTTTTTGTTGCTCCAGCATTGGTCTTAGCGCAATTTTGCGTTTTCGCGCCTTCGCGGCAAAATCCCGACTTTAAGAATCTGCTTAGGTGTTATAATCTTTCAGACTTTGCCGCTAAGACTCAAAGACGCTAAGGAACACTAAGAGCTGGGACCAAAATCGACGTCCTTCATCAACTGGTGAAGGGGACTTCACCGCTCGTTAACCACTTATCCCAGTAAACCGGGGTGCACTCATCTTCAAATTTCCAAATCTTCAAATTTTCAAATTAATTATCCTTTAAATTCGGGTCATGGACATAAAAATTACAAAAACAAGTGAGTCGAAACTGTCGAAGATCGACTTCAACAACATCCCTTTCGGGAAATTCACTTCCGACCACATGTTCGTCATGGACTATGCTGACGGGAAATGGGGGAACTTCAGAATCATCCCCTACCAGGGATTTGTGCTGGAGCCACAATCAAAGGCATTACAATATTGTCAATGCATCTTTGAAGGAATGAAAGCGACAATGGGAACTGATGGCGTTCCGCGTTTGCTTCGGCCCGATCTGAACATTCAACGCTTCAACTTGTCGGCAGAGCGAATGTGTATGCCCACAGTTCCCGAAGATCTTTTTTTGGAAGCGCTCAAGAAACTCATTGAACTGGACGCAGCGTGGATCCCAAAAGCAGAAGGGAGCGCGCTGTATGTTCGACCTACGATGATCGCTACCGAAAATACCCTTTCTGTCGTTCCATCTGCTACTTATACGTTCTACATCTATACTGGCCCCGTCCAGCCTTATTTCTCAACGCCAGTGAAACTTGTAACAGAGCAGAAGTTGGTTCGCGCCGTACCCGGTGGCACAGGAGAAGCGAAGGCCGGTGGCAACTACGCAGGATCATTGATGGCGGGTCAGTTGGCAAAACAAAGAGGATTCGATCAGATTATATGGCTGGAGAGTCCCGATTTCAAAAAAGTTCAGGAGGCGGGCATGATGAACTTGTGGTTCGTAATTGGAAACAAAGTATTGACGCCAAAACTCAGTGGCGCCGTGTTGAAAGGGACAACCCGCACCTACTTCCTTGATATTCTTAAAGAGAAAAATATTGACGTCGAAGTACGCGACATCTTCATAGATGAGATTGTGGACGCGTATAAGAAAGGTGAATTAAAAGAAGCGTTCGGATCAGGAACAGCGGCTGTCGTATCGCACATCGCGGAAATTACTCACGGAACAACGCGCATGGTATTACCTCCGGTTGAACAACGTGTCATCAGCCCGATGCTCTTCAACGAAATCAACGGCCTCCGCGCAGGACGGATTCCTGACACACGCGGCTGGCTGGTTCCTGTGACAGACCACGTGATCGCATAGCGAATAGTCTGTTAACTATGAACCATTAACAATTAACTATCCCCAATGAAAGCAGTCAACTGGAAAAACATCCCCGTCGAGCAGGTCAATGCTCACATGAAAAGACAGTTTATTTACGGCGAAAAGATCATGATCGCCCGTCTCCAACTGTCAGATGGATTCGAAGTACCGTGGCATTCGCACGAGAATGAACAGATCACGGAGTGCATCGAAGGCACCATGCGTTTTTGGTTCGACAACGATGAAAAAAATCACCTCGACTTGCATCCTGGTGATTCACTGATCATCCCCGGAAATCGTCCTCACAAAGCAAGGATGATCGGAAACGTAGTTGAGACTGATACTTTTTCTCCGCCAAGGAAAGATTGGATCGACAAGTCAGACAGCTATTTAAGAAAGTGAATTAAAAATAGACACAATAGGCACATAGTCTATGTTTCTATGTGCCTATTGTGTTTAGAAAAACTATTGTACCCCAACCTTCTTCACATTCACTTTCCCCAGTGCTTCCTGCTTGGTGATCTTGCCCGCTGCGTAATCTTTTAATGTTGCCGCTTTTGCACTGACTTCGACTGAATGTGGGATGCCGCACGCGGTACACTTCGTAAGACGGACATTCAGAACAATCTGTTCTTCGTCTTTTAGACTGTGTACTGTACGCCCGTATTCCACCAGATTATCTTTGATACTGGCTTCAAATGCCGGATATAATTCTTTTACTTTCTTATCACGGTCAGCCTGATTGAGGCTACCCTGGGCGATGGTAGGAAGATAATATCCTTTTTCATCGTCCTCCACGCTCGAAAAGACCCGCATGTAGTAAATGACTCCGAAATCTTTCATCCGCTCGTAATTGACATCGCCTTCCGTGTAGTATGTTTTTGAAAGATCTTCCCGGTACAGTCTGCTAAACATACTTGCGAAAACCTCCAGATCTGGATCAAGTTTATCCGTGGATTCCGCATTGACAATTTTGAGTTTGCCCAGGAACTGATCGCGGGTGATTTTTCCTTGCCGGAATTGAGCTATATCATCGCGACGCACTTCGACAGAAATCAGACTTCGTCGTGCCTCGCCTCCCCATATAAATCCGTAGTCAAAACCCTCAGACCTGTTTGTGATGACGATCCGCTCATCTGGCTTCAACTGACTCAACACGTCGCCATAATCGGCGAGGAAAATCTTTGCAGTCTCCAGGAACATCTTGTCGGCGAGGGTTCTGACACTATCGCGACCGATTGACATAGAGCTCCTTCGTGGCCGCGTGCCGGAATCGCGTCGCTCGGCTTCCTTGGCCCTCTTGTCCAACGCCGACGCCCTTCTCTGTTCTTCCATCGCTTTTTGCTCTGCTGCAGATGCGCGCTTCAATGCTTCGGTTGCCGACTCATCGTCCTCTGAACTTTCTTCAGATCGAAACGAATATGAATATGCCACCTTTGGCGCCACCATGTCAGACGGCGAAATCATCATATTAATATCCTCGCCGCCGGCTCCTATCTTGAACATTGAAATAGCCGCACTGTTCTGAGGCATCCTAAAAGTCACGCCGTAACCGGAGGTATACGACCCGTGAATTTCCATCGGAAAGAACATCTTCTTTCCCAATTGCTGGCGAAATAAGGTTGACAGGATATTTTCCGCCACCTCTATATCCTGTGCCATCTTCTCATCTCCGGACCTACCCTGACCCATCGCAAAGAATGTTCCGAAGGCAGTAAGTAATCCAATCACTATCAACACAACTCTTTTCATAACGATCTTAATTTCTTTTTTGATTGTTCACACTCGTATTTGTGACCAGGCTAGTCAGGATCTGTTCCGTCTCCTGCTTAAGCTGATTCGTATTTTTCTCCACGTTACTCACGCGCGTCTGGAAAAATTCAATATCCTGATTGCGCTGTTCCTGGAGATATTTCGCAAAGTCTACCAATAACCCTTCGATGTATTCCTTTTGGCCCGCAGATGAGAGCTGCATATAGTCTTTCACAAGCTTGAGGTTGTCGTTCTGCATCTGTGCCACAAACCTTCTCACCTCCTCCTCATTTGCTACCGATGCTTTCTTCATCAGCTGATTTATCTTTCCAGAACTCGCACTGAGATTTTGCTTGACAGACTGTTCCATCAGTTTGCGCTCTGCGGTCCATGAAGCCTGCAACGCTTGATTGTTGTTCGAGAGCGATGCATCAATCATTGCATTGACACGATCTTCAGTCAGTGTAACGGCACCAGCTTCTACTTTAGGAGTACCGAAGCCGATCCTCAGTTCATCATTCGAATAGCCGACCGAAAGACCTAAAACCTTTGCGACGATGATTACGAAGATGAGCGATGCAGCAATCCCCAACGGCATTCTGAAATAATTCTCTCGCCAAAAAGCGACCTTCCCCGTTCCCTCTCCAAGGATGATTGGTGGGGCAATCACCTCTTTGTCGTCAAGTCTGCCGAGCGCTTCTTTCGCAAAATTCCATTCCCCGATCCTCTTTTTCTCACCTGGATTTTTTTCCAGGTAGTCCTCCACCATTTTCCTCTCCTCGCCTTCAAGCTCCCCATAGAGATACGAGATCAGCGTTGCTTCATCCGGCTTATAGCTCATAACCAATTGTTTCCTTTGTGATGTTCTTCCGTTCCAAAATTCGCTTCATCGCTTCCAAACCATAGTACATTCTCGACTTCACGGTGTTTTCTGAAATATTAAGCGCTTCGGCAATTTCCCTGAACTTAAGTCCTTCATATTCCTTCATGATCACCACCTCACGTTGTTCAGACGAGAGTGCCAGCAGGCAATCGTGAAGAATATCCGAAAGTTCATTCAGGCGCAATGTCTTTTCCGGATTCTCCCTTCTTTCCCCCGACGCTTCCCACCGATAGCTATCCTCTCCTTCACCAGGTCGCATGTCATTGAGTGAAACAGATCTGGCGTTCTTCTTTTTACGCAGCTCTTCACGACAATAGTTAACAGCGATGGTGTACAGCCAAGACCTGAATCTCGCGGCGTCCTGCAGGTACCCGATGTTCCGGTGCATCGAGATAAACGTGCGCTGCGATACTTCCATCGCCAGGTCATGGTCGTAGAAGAACTTATAGCTAAAGTTGTAGATGCGCTTATACCACACCTGAACCAGCTTCCCCTGGGCATGCCGGTCACCGTCGCGGGCCTGCGCGATGAGATGATCGGAATGCATTAAAGGCACGTCTGGCAATGTTTTGGCCATTTATATAAGCGCTTCTGGGATTAAGATGATCGAACTTAGGAAATAGTTTTAGGAAGGAGGAGTTGAGGAGTTAAGGAGTTAGGGAGTCAAGGAGTTAAGGAGTTAAGGATAAAAAGATTCGAAATCCGCAGGGCGGCATCCCAGGGTCAAGCCAGAATCCAGAATCTAGAACCCAGAATCTAGAATCCAGAATCCAGAATCTAGAATCCAGAATCTAGAATCTACATCCCACCACCTCCGACTTCGCGCAGGCTGCTTCGTCGGGGCAGGCCAGTACCCAGTTCCGTATCTTTGGACTTCGATGAAAAAAATAATTTCACTTTTAGTGAGGCACGTTCCCCGAAAGTACCTCCAGCTTGTAAGCAGCGTGGGGTTAAAGGTGCTTGGAGTTTTTTATGCAGGGAATGCGGTTATGTGCCCCATCTGTAAAAATCATTACAAAACATTCTTACCGTATGGTCGAATCAATCCCCGCCCGAACGCCCTTTGTCCTTCCTGCCTTTCCCTTGAACGCCATCGCCTGATCTGGCTCTTCCTCCAGGAGAAGACAAATTTTCTATCACAAAAAATGAAAGTGCTTCACATCGCGCCTGAACCTTGCTTCATGAAGCGGTTCGAAAAAATACACGGCGAAAACTATATCACTGCTGATATTGAATCACCGTTGGCAAAGGTGAAAATGGATATTCACCAGATTCCTTTTGATGATAATGAGTTTGACGTTGTCTTGTGTAATCACGTGCTCGAACATGTCGAAGATGACATACTTGCCATGACTGAAATCCGTCGTGTGCTTCGTAAAGATGGTTGGGCCATCATGCAAGTGCCATTTTTTTCACCCGTTCCCGAAGTCACGTATGAGGACAAATCAATAACAGACCCACGTGCGCGTGAAAAAGCCTTTGGTCAGGATGATCATGTGAGGAAGTTTGGCAAGGATTACGCACAGCGAATTGCGAAAAGCGGTCTGACCCCTGAAGCAAACGAATTCGCAAAATCATTGACGCCCGAGCAATGCTTTAGTTATGGTATCAGTCGAAACGAAATAATTTACCGTGGCATCAAGAACTGAACCGTCGCCCTGAATCCAGAATCTAGAATCCAGAATCTAGAATCCGGAATCCAGAATCTAGAACCCAGAATCCAGTTCTCACCCATGAAACACTTCACCGCCAGTGACATTCGCACCAAGATTTCCATGTCGAGCGCAATCTCCTTGATGAAGGATGCGTTCCGTCAACTCAGCGAAGGCAAAGCCGCCGTTCCAGTTCGCACTGTGATCGACACCGACGACAAGTCGGGACGCACTTTGTTTATGCCTTCCTATGCATCTTCATTCAGGTTGTTCGGACTTAAAATGGTATCGGTATTTCCAGGAAATTCCGAAAAGAACCTTCCGGCGATACAGGGTCAAATGATGGTGATGGATGCGGCAACGGGAACACCACTGGCGACTTTTGATGCTGAATATCTTACTGCCCTTCGCACGGGCGCAGCATCCGGATTGGCGACGAAGTTACTATCAAGAGCAAATTCAAAAGTTCTGGCATTGATTGGTACGGGTGCACAGGCGCAAACACAGCTCGCCGGCGTGCTGGCCGTCAGACCCATAGAAGAAGTTTTGGTTTACGGCCAACAGACCGATTCTGTGACCAGGTTTTGTGAGCAAAAGATTTCAGGTGTGAGATTCCTTCCCGGCACGAAGGAAGACCTGAAAAAAGCGGATATAATCTGCACTGCAACCACTTCCTCGACACCAGTTTTCCATCCGTCCGATGTCGAGGAAGGAGTTCACATTAATGGTATCGGCTCATTCAAGCCAACCATGCAAGAGATACCCGAAGAGATTATTGTGAAATCGAGGCTGATTGTCGATCAGCGTGCTGCTGCCCTTGAAGAAGCCGGCGACATTATCATCCCAATCAACAAAGGATTAATCACAGCAAGCCATATTCAGGCCGAACTCGGAGAAATAGTCGCAGGTCTTAAAAGAGGCAGGACCTCCAACAATGAGATCACGGTTTTCAAATCCGTAGGCAACGCGATTCAGGACCTTGCAATTGCCAGCGCAATGCTTGAAATGACATCCACCTAGAATCCCCGAGTATGCAGAAGCTGCTTGCGTGACCGCTAAAGCTTTGATGACACGCGGTCGTCGTGGCAAGCCAGAATCCAGAATCCAGAATCTAGAATCCAGAATCTAGAATCCAGAATCATTTCCCCAGCTTATCCAATACCTCCATCACCTCATTCACATGATGGCGGCTCGTTTCAAGCAGCGCAGCCTCTTCTTTCGTGAGATCCAGCTCAATTACTTTTTCAACACCATTTTTGCCGAGAATCACCGGAACACCTAGGTAGCAATTTTTGATTCCATATTCTCCATCAAGCTGCATGCAAACAGGGAGCACTCTTCTCTGATCACGAACAATAGCCTCAACCATTTGGGCGGCAGCCGAACCCGGTGCATACCATGCAGAGGTTCCCATTAATTTTACAAGCTCTCCACCACCAAACTTCGTCCGTTCGATTATTGCATCAAGCTTTTCTTTATTGATCAATTCGGTAACAGGAATTCCACCCACTGTTGTGTAACGCGGAAGCGGCACCATAGTATCACCGTGGCCTCCAAGCAACATTGCCTGTATGTCCTTGGGAGATACATTTAACGCTTCAGCCAGAAAAGCACGATATCGTGCGGTATCCAGAATTCCTGCCATCCCGATTACCCTCGTCCTTGGAAACTTCGACGTCATGTGCGCCTGGTAGGTCATCACATCGAGGGGATTCGACACAACGATGATGATGGCGTTAGGTGAATGTTTAACGACATTTTCCGTAACAGTTTTGACGATCCCCGCATTTGTACCTATAAGGTCATCACGGCTCATCCCTGGCTTGCGAGGGAGACCCGACGTAATCACCACCACATCCGATTTTGCACTTTTGGTGTAGTCGTTAGTTGACCCTGTTGTGCGCGTGTCATACAGGTCTATCGGAGCCTTTTGCCAGATATCCAGCGCCTTGCCCTCGGCAAGACCTTCCTTAATATCCACCAGAACTACTTCGTTGGCTATTTCTTTATACGCCAGCACATCTGCACAAGTGGCACCCACGTTTCCGGCACCGACAACTGTTACTTTCATTTGATTTTAATATTTAAAGGATTTTTCGGGCCGCAATTTATTAATCCCGGTAAGAAACCAAAAGGGATGTTTTAATATTAAATCCTGTTTAAAATCACCTCGAGCACTGACTTAGTTTGGTCAGTAATTTTATAACGGTCGTCGATGCGATGGCCTGCTACCCACACGATCTCGCCCTGAGATTCGAGCACTGTGACATGGGCTTTGTCTGCAACCGAAATTTTATCGTCTATCAGCAGATCGCTCACTTTCTTTTTGTGCTTCATTCCGAGGGGGAAAAAGCTATCTCCAGGCTTCCATTTTCTCCAGAGCAGGGGGAAACGAAGCTTTGAAATATCAAGACAGGCATATCTTCGATCTCCGATGACCCTGGCCTGACTCAGTTTTCTGATCGAAATAGTCCATGGACCAAGCGCTGCCTTATCCTGCCCTTCTTCAACGAACACTTCACCCGACCATTCCCCAACGGGGCTTATAACTATATACTCACGGTCAATAACAGCTTCATGTGTGGCCGAAAGAAATTTCCGACCAGGTTGTCCTGGCAAAGACGAAACAAGTTGGTCACAACGGTCCCAGTCGAAACCCATCGGCCGGAGCCATTCGTAGCAGATGAATCCAGGGTTCTTCAGCAACAGCAACAGGTTTATATCAATGAAAAATTGATTGCCTTCAGTCTTGGTAATACTGTCCTTCAACTGCTCCAAAGCTCTAACCATCAACTCATGCGCTCCTTTCAATTTTTGAATTGAATCGGTAAACGTTTTCTCCAGTGATGGATTTATCTCTTTCAGTTTAGGGATCACCTCATGCCTGATAAAATTCCTGGAGTAATCATCCGAGGCATTACTTGAATCTTCCCGCCATTTTATCTTATAGTCCAGGGCATATTTATCTATCTCACTTCTGGTCGCGAAAAGCAACGGTCGTATGACGCGTTCATTCTTTAATGGAATTCCGGTGAGCTGATCAAGACCACCCCCATTGACCCAGCGAAACATTACTGTCTCGATGTTATCATTCAGGTGGTGGGCGGTCGCCAACCAGTGATAATTTTCCCTTTCAAGAACCTTTGTAAACCACGCATATCGCAGTTCTCGCGCGGCCATCTGCAGGCTCATACCCGACTCTTCGGCATAATTCTTGGGTGAGAAGTTTTCCGTAAAAAATGGAATGCCCCGCTTATGACAGTAGTCGGCAACAAAAGCCTGGTCATGTTCAGAATCTTTCCCCCGAAGCTGGAAATTGCAATGTGCCACACCGAACTCGAAGCCAGCATCGATAAAAAGGTGCACCATCACCATCGAATCCACCCCACCGCTGACGGCAAGAAGGACCCTGTCTTTGGGTTCGAACAACGCGTGCCCGGCAACGAAGCTTCTGAACCTTTCAAGCATTACTCAAAACTACACAGGATATTTTTTAGAATTGCTCTGATGCGAAGCCGGCAAGTTTTTAAAGAAATTCTCTTTTTTCCTTTGCGAGCCTGGCGCCGGTGTCTGCCGGCAGGCACACGTGGAGCGCAGTTTCATTTCTGTGCCTCGAGCCCCAGTATCCAAAATTCTCAAATCTCTCCCGGTCTCTTGCGGTTTTCTAACTTTGCACCCAACGTGATGAAAAGTGCTTTTCTTATTATTCTGGCGTTGATTTGTGCGAATACCGCCTTCTCCCAGCGGAAGGTGAAGCTCAAGCATGCCAACTCGTTGAAGGGCAGCGCAACCAATGGTGTCCGGACCGACTGGGTGATTGGCGACGTGGTTTTCGAGCAAAATCAGACGAACATCTTTTGCGATTCAGCCATCTTCGACCGAAATAAAAATTCGGTGGAGGCATTTGGGAAAATCAGAATCACGGAAGGCGATTCGGTTACTGTTACCGCATCGAAGCTCACCTACGATGGCAATCTGAAGATCGCATACCTTCGGAAAAATGTCATCTTCAACAAACTTGGGACCGCTACGCTTTACACAGATTTCCTCGACTACGACAGAACAAAAAATGTCGCCAAGTATTTCAATAATGGAAAACTTGTCGACAGTACTAATACATTGACCAGTAAGAAAGGCTATTACGATCTCCATTCAAACCTTGCATCTTTTAAGAGCGATGTGGTTGGTGTGAACAAGGATTATACGTTGACATCCGACACCCTTCAATATGACTCGCGCAATAAGCTTATTTTTTTCAAAGCGCTAACCAAGCTCGAAGACAAGCAGGGCGGCATCGCTTATTACGAGAATGGCTACTATGATACCCGCCTCAAAAAATCTGACCTCGCAAAAGGAGACTTGCAAACAACTTCTTACCGACTACGAGGCTCGAGGCTGTTTTTGGATGACCTGAGAAAATTGTACAAAGCAAAAGGGAATGTGATCATGACTTCGAAAGAAGAGAACATGAACATCTACGGTGACGACGGATACTTTGACAAGATAACGGGCATCTCAAAGGTGTATGGAAACGCCTACGTTGCAAAAGTCACAGAAGAGCAAGACACAATCTTTATTTCCGCAGATACGCTTATGTCGATCGAGAGTAAGGATCCCACAAAGAAGAGACTATTGGCGTACCACCACGTGAAAATTTTTAAGAATGACATGCAGGGCATTGCCGATTCAATGGTCTACATCTCCAAAGATTCAACCCTGTATTTTTATCGGGATCCCGTTCTTTGGACCGATGATAATCAGATGACAGCTGATTCTATTCGCATCCTGATTTTAAACAAGAAGATCAACAGGATTCAGATGGTGTCCAATTCATTTGTAGCCTCAGCCGATACCCTGATGAACTTCAATCAAATCAAGGGCAGGCAGATGACCGCCTATTTTAAAGGCAATGATATCGACCATGTCAATGTCATCGGCAATGGCGAGAGTATATACTTTGCGCTGCAAGACAAAGAGCGCGAAGTCGAGGGGGCGGAAGACGGAAAAAAAGAAAAATTTCAGATTGTCTCAGGCATGAACAAGATTGTCTGCAGCAACATGAAGATCAATTTCGTCGAGGGGAAGGTGAACAACATAAGTTTTTACATCAAGCCCGACGCAGCATTCATTCCACCACATGAGTTAAAAAAGGAAGACATGAAATTACGCGGATTTCAGTGGCGTGGTGGTGACCGACCCACCCGAGATGAGGTAGTACACAAGAAGGTCGCTCCAACCGCTATTAAAGCCGTTCGCAAACGTTAGCGGAGCATCGCAACGTCCGGCGAGTAGATGATATTGTTTTCTTAATCTACTTTTTTGGGATTTCTTTTTGATAAGGGCCACTTTTGCGCTATATTTTCAATTGACAAAGTGTACCTGAAATGAAACGGTTCGTCGTGATTCTTGTCTTGTTTGTTGCAAGCGTCACTGCCTTCTCGCAGAGCGTCGAGTGGATGGACCGTCAGGAAAATATCCAGGCTGCCGTCGGCCAAAACATCCGGATTCCGATAAAGATTAAAAACACCACTGAAAAGGCCCTGTTCTATGTGATTAAGAAGTCGCAGGCAGATTTGGGATCAAACCAGAAAGGGTATTTCTGCCTCGGCGATCATTGTTTTGACACCAGCATCGACCAATTCACTAAAAGACTGGAGCCTGGAGAAGTGCTCGACAACCTGTACTTCCAGGTTGAAACCGGAATAGTCGCCACCGTCAATTCATTGCGATTTGAGGTATTTCCGCGCGGCAACCCTCAGATCGGTATCGAACATGCCGTCTCGCTGGCTATTGACGAGAAGTTGGCAAAATCACTTGTTTTCCAATCAAAAGAGATCACCATTCATGACGTGTATCCAAACCCGGTAACGGATCAGGCATTTATCGATTACCGGCTGCATAGCGATCTTGTGAAGGCTAAGGTTGTAATCCATAACATTCTCGGCAGCTCAGTCGGTCAGTATGAATTGCTTCCAATTGAGTCTAAAGTCAAGATTCAGGCTGAGGACCTCACCCCTGGGGTCTATTTTTACACAGTTTACCTCGACAATGTCGGCGTGTTGACCCGCAAGCTGGTTGTCAGGAAATAATACCCTTCAAAGTTCGTTTTCTGATAGTTTCACATATGATGCGCTGAATCGTATATTTGCGCCCTTCTTTTTATGATCCGAAGACTGTCCGTATTTGTTGTAATAGCTGCCGCACTGCTGGTGTTGCTGTCTTCCTGCAGCCGATTCCGCAAAATCCAAAAAAGCGAGGATTGGCGGGTAAAATATGACGCGGGCCTGACCTACTACGAAAAGAAAGACTACTACCACACCGCCATACTTTTTGAAGAGATCCTGCCCGTGGTCCGCGGTCTTCCGGAAGGAGAAAAAGTGGAATTCTACCTGGCGTATTGCCAGTATTATGAAAAAACATACCTGCTGGCATCAAACCAGTTCAAGACATTCTTTGAGACTTACGGACGGAGTCCTTTAGCGCAAGAGGCTTACTTCATGTATGCATATTCGCTGTATATAGCTTCGCCAGCTTCCAATCTCGATCAAAAGAGCTCTGTGGAAGCGATGGACGCAATGCAGAACTACCTGAACCGCTATCCCGAAAGTAAATTCGGAGAGCAGGCAACTCAGGTCATTGCAACTTGCCAGGAAAAACTAGAAAAGAAGGGATTTGATAACGCCGTGCAATATTTAAAAACCAGGATGTACAAAGCAGCAGTGATTGCTTTCGATAATTTCAGAACGAGCTTTCCCGACTCACATTACCTGGAGGAAGTCGCTTATTTGAAAGTCGAGGCGGAGTACAAGCTGGCACACCAAAGTTTTCAAAAATTTCAGCTTGAGCGCTTCACCGCCGTGGTGAATTACTATCAGGAGTTCGTTGATAATTATCCTAACAGTCCGCGTGCAAAAGAAGCTCAGAAAATGTACGCTGACAGTTTAGAACAGATCAATAAGTTAAAACCGAATAAAAATTCTTAATTAAAATTTATAATCATGGCTAATCAACCATCTATTGTTACCCGCGACGTGGATAAAATTGCTGCCCATACCGGAAACGTGTATGAGTCAGTTGTTGTCATCTCAAAGCGTGCACGCCAGATCGCAGTTAACATCAAGGAGGAGCTCAACAATAAACTCGCCGAATTCGCAACAACGGTGGATAACCTCGAAGAGGTTTTCGAAAACCGTGAACAAATCGAGATCTCAAAATTTTATGAGCGCCTGCCCAAGCCTACTACAACTGCCCTCGAAGAATTCCTTGAAGGCAAGGTGATGTACCGCAGACGCACGGAAGAAGTGAAGGCAGAGTAATATGCTTGCGGGCAAGAAGATCTTGCTGGGTGTTACAGGAAGCATTGCCGCCTACAAAGCGGCTCTTCTCACCCGCCTGCTGGTAAAGCAGCAGGCCGAGGTCAAGGTGATTATGACGCCCGCATCACTCGACTTCATTACACCACTCACACTTTCCACTCTCTCTAAAAATCCGGTGCTCATCAAGTTTCAAAAGGATGACACCGGTGAATGGACGAATCATGTTGATCTCGGACTTTGGGCCGATGCCATGATTGTGGCGCCTGCAAGCGCAAATACCCTTGCCAAAATGGCGACGGGACTTTGTGATAATCTTTTGCTCGCCGCCTACCTGTCTGCGCGCTGTCCCGTATTCTTCGCGCCGGCCATGGATGTAGATATGCTCAAGCATCCGTCGACCTCGAGCAACATTTCAACATTAGTTAAGAATGGCAACAGGTTGCTCTCGCCTGGTTACGGCGAACTCGCTTCCGGCTTGACGGGTGAAGGCAGGATGGCTGAACCCGAAGAGATCGTCTCCCAACTGGAGCAATTCTTTTCTTCCAAAAAAAAACTTCTTGGTAAAAAAGCCCTGGTAACTGCAGGCCCAACATACGAGGCCATCGATCCTGTACGTTTTATTGGTAATCACTCAAGCGGAAAAATGGGGTTCGCAATTGCAGACGTGTTGGCAGATCAGGGAGCGCAGGTACACCTCGTGACAGGTCCCACACATGAAAAACCACGGAATTCGGCCGTGTCTGTTCACCCGGTAACCTCGGCGGAAGAAATGTTCAATCAGTGCGCCGCGTACTTCCCGACGTCCGATATCACCGTACTGGCAGCGGCGGTGGCCGATTACAAGCCAACGCACAAGGCCGATCAAAAGATCAAGAAGTCGGATTCAAATCTTTCCATTGAGTTGACAAAGACCATTGATATTGCCGCTACCCTCGGAAAACAAAAAAAGAGCGGACAGGTCATTGTAGGTTTTGCGCTGGAGACCGAGAACGAGCAGGCGAACGCAGAAAAAAAATTGAACTCAAAGAATTTTGATTTCATCGTGCTGAACTCGTTGAACAGCCAGGGCGCAGGGTTTGGATATGACACGAACAAAGTTTCGATCATCAGCCGACAAAATGGATCAAAAGTATTTGATCTGAAAAGCAAGCGCGAAGTAGCGAACGATATTGTTGATACCATCCTCAACGAATCCCATGCGTAAGCTATCGTCGGTCATATTCTTCTCGTTGATCACCGCAACATTGCTGGGACAGGAGCTGAATTGCAAAGTCACCATTAATGCCGACCAGATTCAAAGCACAGACCGGTCGGTGTTCAAGGACATGGAACGCGCAATTGCACTCTTCATGAACACGCGCAAATGGACCAATGACACATACAAGAATTACGAACGCATTAACTGCGCGATATTCCTGAATTTCAGTAAAGGAACACCCTCCATTGGTTCGTACCTCGCAAGTGCCCAGATCACTGTTGCACGGCCTGTCTACAACAGTAATTATGAAACAGTCTTGTTGAATTTTGCTGATCGTGAATGGGAGTTCGAATACCTCGAGTCACAACCATTAGAATACAACGACAACACGTATATCAACAATCTCACTTCCATGCTGGCATTCTATGCTTACATCATCATTGGCATGGATGCAGATTCATTTTCCGAAAAAGGCGGCGATCCTTATTTCCAAAAAGCGTTAATGGTGGTTAATAACGCACAGCAGTCGAACAGGCCGGGTTGGGCGTCGATCGGCAGCAACCGGAATCGTTACAACCTCATCGAAAACATCAACAATCCGCAAATGGTGGAGTTGCGAAAAAATACATACAAGTACCACAGGCTTGCCCTTGACACCTTCGATAAGACCCCTGATGACAGTCGCACGACCATACTAAATTGTTTGAAGAATGTAAAGAATGTGTGGACCGTTTATCCGAACTCAATTTTTGTTATTTCCTTTTTCGACGCGAAGTCGAATGAGCTCGTAAATGTTTTTTCCGAGGGGAATCTCAACGTACGGCGGGAAGCCTACGACATCCTCACACAATTGGACGCCAAACGGAACGTCTATCAAAAGATTATCTCGTCAAATTAATTTCGATTGTTAATTTTGAAGAATGCTCCCGCTGATCCCGGAGATCGCGCAGATATGCTTTTGTCGGACCTGCTGGAGAACTTTGAACTATGCTCACTCAGCTCACCATCCGAAACTACGCTTTGATCCGCCATCTTGAGATGCGGCCATCGGATCATCTATCCGTTATCACGGGTGAAACAGGTGCAGGAAAATCCATTATGCTGGGTGCCCTCGGACTCCTGCTCGGGAATCGTGCAGACACCAAGGTGTTGTGGGATGAGTCAGAGAAATGCATCACGGAAGGAACCTTCGGGATAAAGCCTTATAGGCTGAAAAGCTTTTTCGAAGAACTGGATCTTGACTACAGTGATGACACAGTCATTCGCAGAGAAATCAGTCCAGGCGGAAAAAGCCGGGCTTTCATCAACGATACACCTGTCACGCTCGACGTGATGCGAAAAGTGGGTGAACGGCTCATGGACATCCATTCCCAGCATGAGACACTGGAGCTCGGGAACCATCGGCTTCAACTTGCGCTTATCGACAGCTTTGCATCAAACAACGCAATTGTATCCGAGTATCAGGATGCATGGAAGACCTTTGTCGTCGCAAAGAAAAACTATGACGACCTTGCCACGGAGGCGGGGCGTTTGAAGAGCGAATATGAATTTGTAAAATTTCAACTCGACGAGCTCATAAAAGGAGGCTTCCGCGAAGGTGAACAAGATGAGCTTGAATCTGCTGTGAAGATTGGGGAACACGGCGAAGACATCAAGACGCGCCTGAATGAATTGCTTGCCATGCTTGGTGATGGTGAATCGTCCGTGCAATCTGCACTGTCAACAGCGCTGAACACCCTCCATCCCATCCAGAATTTTTCGTCGCAGTTTGAGCAGCTTGCACAACGCCTCCAGAGCCTTCGAATAGAACTCACCGACATCGTACGCGAGTTAGGGCACGAAGAAGAAAAAATAGAATTCGATCCAAAGAAAACGAAGCTGGCGCAAGACCGCCTCGACTTGCTATACAGCTTAATGCAAAAACATCGGGTCAAAGATGTCAGTGCTTTGCTATCCATTCAGCAAAACTTTGAGCAACAGGCAAGCAAGACGGTCAACCTCGATGACGACCTATTAAAGGCATCAAAAAAACTTGACGAGAGCAAAAAACAACTGGATGCCCTCGCCAAAAAATTAACTGCATCGCGGGAAAAGGCCTTTCAACCGTTGTCCAGGCAACTGGTGAAGCTCCTTAAAGATCTTGGTATCCCTGACGCAGCGTTGAAGATCGAATCGCAACAAATTGCGCCAAGCCCAACCGGTGCTGACCAGGTTGAAATATTATTCAGTGCGAACAAAGGCATGCCCCCCCGACCCCTGCAGGACGTGGCGTCAGGTGGAGAGTTTTCCAGGTTGATGTTTTGCGTCAAGTTTGTAATGGCCGAAAAGACATCGTTGCCCACATTGGTATTGGATGAGATTGACACGGGAGTATCAGGTGAGATTGCAGTGCAGTTGGGCAAGATGATGAAGGCGATGTCGGAGCGACATCAGATCATCGCCATTACACACCTTCCACAAATCGCCGCGACCGGAGATGCACATTTCCTGGTTTATAAAGACAACACGAGCAAGAAAACCGTCAGCGAAATCAAACAATTGCGCGAAGATGAGCGCATCGAAGAAGTTGCCAAGATGATTGGTGGTGCAAAGCCATCGACCACTGCACGAGCAAATGCGAAGGAGTTGATTGAGGGGGTTAGGTGATTTTGAACCACATAGAACCATAGGAACATAGAAATGGTATTTTTGAAAGCAATTCTTGCGCGAGCGGAGTCTGCAATCCTTATCCCGCCCCTTTGGGTCTAGCCATTCTTTGTTGTCAATCTGCGGATGACTGAACCATCCGCAGATGAAATCCCGGCCCATTGGCCCTTATCGGGCACAGCACAAACAGCTTTAGTCAATTGGAATTTTTGTAACCGAGTCTGATTTGGTATTTCTATGGTACTTTTTCCAACGAAATGCACCTACCAATTAAAGCCACAAAGGGGCGAGATTCGGCCAGCCTCGGTCCAAAGGCCCGGGGCTGGCGTGCAATAGGGTTCCTCAAAGTTCAAAGGGTCGAGATAAAAAACTATTTACAACTTTGAAGCATCATATTCCCAAGCAGCATCTCGCGTGAGGTTTCCAAGCAGAGTCTCGCGTAAGCGGACTCTGCGAGTTCTCCTGCAGAGTCCCCTGGTGGGAGACTCTGCTGTAAACTTTACGACTTTGAATCATCATTAAAGAAAACCATATGCAGACATTTCGATCAATCGCCTTACTCGCATCAATTGCTTTACCCTTGCACGCGTTATCGCATATTTCCGAGCAGAGTCTCGCGTAAGCGGACTCTGCGAGTTCTCCTGCAGAGTCCCCTGGCGGGAGACTCTGTAAACTTTACGACTTTGAATCATCATTAAAGAAAACCATATGCAGACATTTCGATCAATCGCCTTACTCGCATCAATTGCTTTACCCTTGCACGCGTTATCGCAACAAGTCGCGGACACTCATTTCAACCCTCCCGTCCCTAATCCAGCCTATTCGGTTGGTCGCGGCCCCACAGTTTTCATTGATGAGGCGCACAACAATTTTCATACACGGAACGGGAGGTTCACGGCTTTCACAAAACTCGTGGAGCGGGACGGCTATGTGGTAAACAGTTCAACAACACCCTTTACAGAAAGTGGTCTGAGTGATTGTAAGATATTGGTGATTGCCAACGCGCTGCATGCATCCGATCAGGAGGAGTGGATATTGCCAAACCCCTCGGCATTCACTGATGAGGAGATTGCATCTGTTAATGAATGGGTAAAAAATGGCGGGTCATTGTTTCTCATCGCTGATCATATGCCATTTCCGGGTGCGGCTGAGAAACTTGCCGCCTCCTTCGGATTTAAATTTTATAACGGGTTCGCTACCAAGGGAGATGATCCCGACATCTTCACGCATGGTCATGGCCTTATGGAAAATGCAGTTACCGCTGGCCGGAACAAAAATGAAAATGTCACATCACTTCAAACTTTTACCGGTCAGGCGTTTGAGATCCCATCCGATGCCAAACCTATCGTCGTATTGAATTCAAAGTACAAGATCCTGATGCCTGACACAGCATGGCAGTTTAGTGATCGTACACCAACGCGGCCGGGTGATGGACTCGCGCAAGGAGCATACAAAGTTTATGGAAAGGGTCGTGTTGTTGTATTCGGCGAAGCCGCCATGTTCACTGCACAACGTTCCGGGAAACATAAAATGGGCATGAACGTAGAGAGTGCTTCACAAAATCCGCAGTTTGTGTTGAATGTGATTCATTGGTTGGATGGATTGATTGATTGATTGATTGAGTGAGTGAGTGAGTGATATCCAACGCGATGTTAAATCGTAATTTTGACTAATATTGCATTCCACGGAATGGAAGTCATTTCTGAGGAATTCCAATATAGATGAAACCTTACGCCGTCTCTTTCATGATTTTTACAATCCTGGTGGGCGGTTGCGGACCACATCATCAAGACACACAATCTCAAAAAGGACCAAGATCTGTAACAAGCACGGAGCTTCAACCGGAAGTTGTGCAAAGTACCGACTCCGTTTTGCATAATACATATCCAAAGGTCACAATCGAAAATTCGATCGTGCGCCGCCTACATTCATCGAACAATAACTTCGATTATGATATCTACATTGCATACCCCCCAAATTTTTCAACTGAAAAAAAATATCCAGCACTTTATGTACTAGATGCCGAAGTCAATTTCGGCGCAATATGTTACATAGTTCAGCGCCTTATAAAAGATGGATTAATCCCCGAAACACTTGTGGTTGGCATTGCCTATCCGGGCGATTTCAATGAAGACACCTACTATTCGCTCAGGTGTCGAGACCTGACGCCAACGATCGACAAAAAGTTTATGGACAACCATGAAAGTCTTACCGCAGGATCAGGCGGCGCGCCGAAATTCGCTACTTTCCTTGAACATGAGCTACTTCCGTTTATTGAAAATAACTATTCAGCGAGCCACGATAGAACGCTGTATGGACATTCACTTGGAGGTCTTTTTGGATTTTACGCCATTTTGAATCACCCGGAGTTGTTCGGCAAGTATCTGCTTCTCAGTCCTTCCCTGTGGTGGGATAATGAAGAGATTTTCCACAACACGAGGGCATTCAAAATAAACAATTCGCCAAAAATTTATGTTGCCACTGGCGAGCTCGAAAACTCCAAAGATGTGAAGACTAACAGGTCGATGGTAGATCAACAGAACGAAGTTGTAAAAATTCTTCAACAAATAAATGGACCCGCGTTGAGCCTTAAAGCTGAAATCTTATCCAAAGAAACGCATCGAACAATTTTTGGACGGGGCGTTACTAATGGCTTAAGATTTCTTTGTTCAAAAAAATAACTCTTTTCCTAAACTGAGTTTCGTTCGGTGCACAAAACCCATCTTCAAATTTTCAAATCTTCAAATTTCCAAATTGACTATCTTTCCAAGACCTAAACCTTGACCGTCTTGGACAACATACTTGGTAAAACCAAACTCGTCGGACTGCCCGTTGGTCCCGCTTTATTCTGCTTAGTGTATTTTGGTGTCGACCCCGGCGTTCTTTCAGAGAAGAGCATTATCGTGCTGGCACTGGGCGCGTGGATGGTAACGTGGTGGGTAACGGAAGCAATGCCCATTCCCGTGACGGCGCTCATGCCGATGGTGATTTTTCCTTTACTCGGTGTATCATCTGTACGCGAGGCCTCTGCTCCTTACGGCGATCCGGTGATATTTTTATTCATGGGCGGATTCATTCTGGCGCTCGGACTTGAACGTCATAATCTTCATCAACGCATCGCACTCAATCTTATCAAACTTACCGGCACCAGTGGAAACGGAATCATCATGGGGTTCATGTTGTCCACTGCGCTGATCAGCATGTGGATCAGCAATACCGCTACTGCCATCATGATGTTGCCTATCGCGAGCTCCGTGACGGCGCTGCTTGCCAAAGAAGCAGGTCAGGAAAACGATCCGCGATTTCAAAAGTTCGCAACTGGTCTCATGCTCGGCATTGCGTACGCGGCAAGTATCGGCGGTATGGCTACAATCATCGGCACACCGCCCAACGTGGTGATGGTCGGGTACATGAAAAGATTTTATAACCTGGACGTAAGCTTTACAAAGTGGATGGTGGTGGGTATACCCCTCATGCTGTTGACACTTCTCTCCTGTTATCTTATCATCACCAAGGTGCTGTTTAAGAATAATCTCCCATCCATTCAAGGATCAAAAGAACTGATCCATAGAAAACTCACGGAGCTCGGCAAGATCAGCAAAGAAGAAAAACTGGTGCTTGTTGTGTTCTCCATCACATGTTTCTTCTGGATCTTCCGCCAAAATCTGAATGGATTGATTGGAAAAAATTTATTGGATGACACGACCATCGCCATGGCAGGAGGCGTGCTGATGTTCCTGATACCGATTGACTTCAAAGAACAAAAATTCCTCCTCGAATGGAACGACATGAAAGAGCTTCCGTGGGGAATTCTCCTGCTCTTCGGCGGTGGACTATGTCTGGCGGACGGAATGGAAAAATCCGGATTGGTAAATGTGGTGGGCAATTATTTTTCAACCCAACAGGGCATCAATACAGGTGTTCTCACCTTTTCACTAACCGCGATCTCGATGGCGCTCACAGAGCTGATGAGCAACGTCGCGCTTGTTACCATCTTCGTTCCTGTTGTCTTCGGTATCGCAGATGGCTTTCATATCAATCCGATATGGCTCGCCATGCCAGTGACCTTTGCGGCTAGCTGTGCGTTTATGATGCCGATCTCGACACCGCCGAATGCCGTGCTGTTCGCAACGGGCTACATCAAAATGAAGGAGATGATCAAAACGGGATTCTTGCTCAACCTCTGCAGTCTGCTGATCATTACCCTGCTGGCGTTGACGGTGGTGCAATGGATATTTTAGAAGAAAGATCGATTTAAAATAATTGAAATGCCCTGTAACCGGGTCGCCGGCTGTGGGCGTCAAAGGGCCAAATAAACAACAACTGTTATGGAAGATTCAATAGTAGTACCGGTCTTAGGAGTGCTGCTCCCCATTATCATCACCCTCGGGGCATTTATCATGGTGGTCTACCTGAGAAAATTCGAAAACCTCGAGCGCATGACCATTATCGAAAAAGGGCTTGCACCTGACTTCTTCAAGAAAGAACGGATGGCGAACCCGACGCTTCGCTGGTCGTTCTTGCTGATCGGCGTCGGCATTGGCTTCCTGATGGGCTACTGGCTTGACGAGGCATTCCGCATGGATGAAACAGGCTACTTCTCGATGCTCTTCATCTTCGGCGGTCTAGGACTCGGGCTCGCGTATTTCGTAGAGAACAAGAATAAGTAATTATAGTATTAAGAGTTCCTGCCAGCGATGGACGGAACTTTTGATGTTTAACAGCAACTCCGACACGTGATATCGCTGCAGGCAGAGAACGAATTGATTGACCAGGTGCTGGCCGGCAAGGAAGATTCATTTGCCGTACTGGTCGACGAATACAAGAGCTACGCCTATACCATCGCGTTCAAAGTGTTGAACAACCGGGCAGATGCGGAAGAAGCGGCGCAAGACTCCTTCATCAAAGCATTCCATTATCTGAAGAACTTCAACCGCCAGGCGCGTTTCTCAACTTGGCTGTACAGAATAGTCTTTAACACAGCCGTGAGCCACAAGCGCAAGAACCGGCAGACATTCTCAAGCATCGAACACCATGATAAGGCGGGAGAATCTGACAGCACGCTTGAGAAAGACGACAGGCAAGTGTTTGTCTCGAAAGCGATGGATCAACTGAATGAAGCGGACCGTCTGGCGATCCAGTTATACTATATAAAGGAATTTTCGCTGGAAGAGGTGGCGAAAATGATGGGTCAGAACATGAATACCCTGAAAGTGAGAGTTCACAGGGCACGCCAGCGACTCGCTGACGAGCTCAAAAAAATATTAAGAGAAGAAGCATTAACTTTATAGTTATGGAACAGGTAACACGCGAACAGGACGACAGGCTGCTCGACTATCTCGATGGCAGATTGGATGGTACGGGCCTCGCGCAACTGAAGAACGAGCTTGAAAGCTCCGCTGCGATGAAAGCGCGGCTGGAGGAGTTGCGTATCGTGCACCGCACCCTCGCACACATTAAACTCGATGTGCCTTCGCCGATGTTTACCGAGAAGGTGATGAAGAACCTTCACACCGCGCCGCCCACTTCATCGCTCTCACCGCGAAACGGATTGTTTCTCCTCGCAGGCGTGATCGTTGCCGCAGGTATCCTCATTGCCATCATGGGTTCCGGTGTGTTCGACGGATTCAGTGAAATCGTAAAGCTTGATGGCGCCGTGAACGTAAAACAATTTCAACCATCCATTCCTGAAGTATCAGTGAATGGCCGTTTGATTATCAAAATTTTGATCGGACTAAATCTGGCGCTTGCATTTGTCGTGCTGGACCGCACGGTATTGAAGCCGTATTTTCAGAAGAAGGCGGGATTACAGTTGTAGGCTTCACGCTTTCACTGATATTCGAGCAACCTATTATCCTGTTTTCGGGAGCATTCTTAAGTATATTCACCGTCCTGGTTTTGCGACGAATTTGTTGGAACACGGGACCGACATTCGCTATATTGATACTCTGATGACTCATGAGAGCAGACATACAACTACGAGTTTTGGACACGTTACCACTAGGGGATTTTCGAAGATTGTGAGTCCTTTGGACCGTTTGGACGTGAAATCATCGAACAGCTCACGACCTTCAGAATGAATAGGGGTACATACGCAACGCAGTTGCGCATATACAAAGTTTGGGGGCAAGCGCGCTGGACAAACCTGAGACAATGGACAGAGAAGAATACAATCAGTGTTACCACAATGGTAAAAAGCACATTGACCTAGCCAAAAGACTTGGGAGTGAAAATGATTTTGGGACAGCTGTTACATTCTTAGTCCTTGGAATTGAGGAGTTGATTAAATTCCTTGTTATTCAAATGTCTTTAGGTGAAGAGAAAAGGCTTACAGAAAAAGAACTCAACAAGCTATTCTCAAGTCACACCGACAAGCATAAAATTATCAGTGAGTTCCTAAAAGCTACTAAACCGAACTTTGCAGAGAATTTTGTTCTATCTCTTTTCAATAAGATGAATAATTTACCCTTGACAGATGAGTTAAAAGAAGTTGATAATAATAGATTTAAGGAACTAGGCTCAATGGTTGGTCTGACCGAGAAACATTTAACAGAAAACGAAATAGATGCATTTATTGAATGGCTTGACAGAAATGCTGACAAGCATAAAAATAAGGGGCTTTATATGGACAGGTTAGATAAATCAAGAGACTTATTAAATTCAAGATTAATCTCACCAACTGAGACAAAAAAAGAGGAATATGAATTGACTTTTAAATTCGCTGACTCTTTTTTAAAACAGGCTACATTTTCAAAGGACATTGATATAACTGACGAGGAATTCACAAAATTCTTAAATGGGGATTTTAATTAAAAGCCGGCAGACTGTTCAGACAAAGAACTGCAGGACTTCTTAAAATTAGTCCTAGAAGGGAAACAAGTGACATCTAATGGACTAGAAGGTAGAATTAGAAACTGCCAAACTTTGGGTTTTTATTACGTGGACAGTGAGCTAGCTGGAGTTTCAGCTATTAAACAAAAGAGCGAAGAAGTCGTGAGACGAACCCATGCTAAAGCAGGAATTAAAAGTGAGAAAATTCCGACTCTTGAACTTGGATATTCATTCACTAAATTAAAATTCAGGGGACAGGGAATTAACAAACAAATTAATGACGAACTCCTTGGACTTATCGGTCAAGAAAAAATTTATGCAACGACCGACAACGACACCATGAGAAAGTATTTAAAAGAAAAAGGGTTCAAAAAAACAGGCGACTCTTTCAAAGGGCAATTCAATGAAACATTAGACTACTTCGAAAAGTAGTGTCTGCGCGCCAGCACCCAACAAAAATGTTTATGCAATGCGGGGGTTTGGTGTAGGCATTAAAAGTAATTTCTTAATTTAGTTCTGTAACGGGGGACAGTGACGTGTAGGTCGCCCCGACGCGTCGGGGCTCGTATTCTCCGCACTGCATAAACACAAACGTTGTACAAGCCCACCAGACAAAGAATGACCACGAAAAAGTTGAGTATATTTGGACGTGGACTTGACGACTTTAATAAAAGAGAGATACAACGACTTTGTTGACTTGTGTCGTTCACATAAGGTAGACAAAATCTATGCTTTTGGGTCATCCATTACGGACCATTTCGACCCAAATACAAGCGACATCGACATAGTGGTTAAAATTGACATAGACGACCCAGCCGATCGTGGAGAAGCTTTACTTTCATTATGGGATAAACTTGAAGCTCTATTCAAAAGAAAGGTCGACTTATTAACGGATGACTCAATTCGAAACCCATATCTTAAAGCCAATATTAACCGGACAAAAAAACTAATCTATGACGGAGAAGGAGAAAAAGTTTTTGTCTGACATAGCCAACTCAATCGAACTGATTGAGAACTTTACAAGAGATTTAAGATCGTTTTCTGAATACCAAAAAGACCTAAAGACCAAAGGAGCTGTCGAACGGCATTTAGGAATTATCGGAGAAGCTGTTAACAATTTCTTGAAAGAGTCAAAAACAAACGACTTAAAAAACGCCACCCAAATAATAAGCTTGAGGAATAGATTGATCCACTCCTATGACAACGTTGACGACTCAATAATTTGGTCAATTGTAACTCGACACTTACAACCACTTAAAGATGAGATTAAGAAAAAGATTGAGTAATACGAGCCAGCACACATCCCAATGTTTATCCAATGCGGCTCAGTGTAGGTATTGAAAGTATTTTCTTAATTTAGTTCAGTAACGGGGCACAGTGCGGAGCAGGTCAGGCAAAACATTTCGCTGCGCTACATTTTTTAGCCCTCCTATTCCCCGCACTGCATAAACACAAACGTTGGCAGCCATTTATAAATGGATTCAACTAACCATTAACAATCGAGATATGGGATACAGAAACAAGACATACATGTGCTTTGATGGAGATAACGATATTCATTATTTCTACCTTATGAAAGCATGGAAACATAATCAAAATGATTTCTTTAAGGATTTCAGTTTTTATGATGCCCATGAAATAAATTATGCAAGAGACGATAGTAAGGAAGAGTCGATAAAGAGACAGTTACTCGAGCGACTAAATAACTCTAAACTATTCATTATACTAATTGGGGAGCAAACAAAGTATCTAACTAAGTTTGTTCGCTGGGAAATGGAACAGGCTCTAAAGCAAGAGATTCCAATTATAGCGATAAATCTAAATGGAAAAAGGGAAATGGACGAGAATCGATGTCCTCCGTTAATCAAGGACAAGTTGGTTTTACACATCAGCTTTAATCAAAAAATTATCGAACAAGCAATAAATGAGTGGATTAATCTTGACATAAAGTTTAGGCAAGAGAAGAAAAGCGGACCATTTTTTTATAAGTCAACAGTCTATGCACAACTAGGAATTGTATGACAACAATTAAGCTTCTCTGCTCCTCAAATTATTGGAAATATCTTTTTTCAATAAGAAAGACGATTAATGCAGTACTGGGAACACTTGGCATTATATGGCTCTTAGTGGAGTTCTCAAGTTTTTTCTCAACTGAACTCTCAATTTTCTTTAAGCAGCATTGGCTATGGCTACTATTGATTGCATTGATCTGGATTATTATTGAGAATTGGCCTCAAACCGAATTTTCTTTTCCTTTGAAAAATCGTGACATTAAAATAAGCCTTCTTATTGGTGACTTATTTAATCATGACGGACATCTAGTTATTCCTATTAATACATCCTTTGATACGAGTTTTGAAGGCGACCTTATTTCAAGAAATAGCACTCAAGGACAATTCACCATTAAATACTTCAAAGAACCTCGTTTTCTTGATACCGACATTCAGACTTCATTAACTGGACTGCAACCAATTGAACAATTACCTAATAAGGCGAAGGGAAATAAATTCAAATATGAAATTGGTAAAGTAATAAAACTAAAACTCCAAAATGATAGATACGCCTATTTAAGTGCAAGTTCCGATATCAATGACCATGGTGTCGCTCAGACCTCCTTTGACAATATTTTGACCAGCTTAGCTTCTTTGTGGGAGTTTATAGTTCAAAAGGGTGAATCCGGAGAAATCCTAATACCAGTTTTGGGTACTGGTCGTGGTCGAGTGCTCGAGAGACGTGAGACAATAATAAAGGCAATTGTTAATTCTTTCATTGCAGCGACATCAAGTGGAAAGAAATTTTGTGACAAATTAATAATAGTCATACACCCTAAGGACTTCAAAGAACATCAAATTGACATTAAAGACTTATGTGAATTTTTACGTTTGAGATGTCAACACTATGAACATGACTCTAGGAGTAAAGGAGTTGGACAAAGCATAGGATAATAAACGGCTGCCCAAGAAAATGTTTATGCAATGTGGGGGTATGGTGTTAATTAAAATTTATGTTTCAAAATGTAGTTTGGTCACGGGAGACAGTTCGGAGCAGGTCGGGCTTAACATTCCGCTTCGGTCCATTTTTAAGCCCTCCTAAACCAGCTACTGCATATGCACAGACGATATCTATGACTTAAACAAAGAACCTTACGAAGATTTTTTCATTGAGATTTCGTAGGGCGTTCCACGTTTAATGACGGCCACGATTCGATGGAGTAGTTTGTTCCTTACGGCGTTAATGACCGACATTTTATTTTT
>JBGALO010000005.1:0-413384 GCA_044223825.1 Cyclobacteriaceae bacterium
CTGGGAGACCCGAACGATAAAATTAAATAACACTGACAAATGAAATTGGTACCCGCTTTTATTTTCGTGCTGCTATCCGTCGCAGCTTTTGCACAGACCACAGGAAATCAGAAAGTGGGTTTTGCAGATTGGGATTACATCTTCGGGCAAATGCCTGAATACAAGCAGATCGAGGGCGCAGTGAAAGCTCACGGTGAACAACTACAGGCGCAAATGAAAGCCAAGGCACAGGAGTACGAAAGCAAAGTGGATTACTACCAAAAGAACGGAGCTACAATGCTGGATGCCGTGCGCAAAGACAAGGAGAACGAGCTCACCCAGCTTCAGCAAAGCATCCAGAAGTTTCAGCAGGATGCACAGGCATCTTTGCAAAAAAAACAAAACGACTTGATGGAACCTGTTTTCAAAAAAGTCGGAAAAGCAATTGACGACGTGGCAAAAGAAAATGGCTACACGTTTATCATCAATCCACAATTGGTTGGCGGCGGAGATATCCTCCTTTACCAGGACAACAAGTTTGACATCTCTGCATTAGTTCTAAAGAAAATGGGAATCACCGTTACAGCTGCGGCCCAACCGAAATAATCAGCTGGCATCACAAACAAAACACGCAAATATCAACACATGAAAATAAAGTCTCTGGTATTCCTGGTTATAATTCTGGTGTCCATCCAGTCGCTCGCGCAGGAGCAAGTTGGCACATCGCAAAAAATTGGCTATGCCGATTGGGAATACATTTTTAGCAAAATGCCCGAGTCAAAGCAGATTGACACTCAGATGAAAACGCATAGCTCACAGCTTGAAGCGCAGCTCAAAGCCAAGTACACAGAATATGAAGCAAAGCTGAAGGCTTACCAGACTAGTGCAAGCACAATGCTGGATGCGGTGAGAAAGGACAAAGAAACTGAGCTCACGCAATTGCAGGAAAACATTCAAAAATTTCAACAAGATGCGCAAGCATCTATCTCCAAAAAGCAAAGTGATTTGATGGAGCCCGTTTTCGCCAAGATTGGTAAGGCAATTGAAGACGTTGCCAAAGAAAATGGATATGTTTTTATCATCAACCCTCAATTGGTTGGCGGGGGAGACGTCCTGCTTTACAGTGATGAAAAATACAACGTCTCCGACCTTGTATTGAAAAAGCTCGGCGTTGCGCCCGTTGCGTCAACTGTGCAGCCTAAATAATCCACATGAACATGAGAAAAGCATTGATATTTATTTTCGGATTGTTTGCCACAGCTGCATTTGCTCAGCCGGCAGCCACCCTTCAAAAGATCGGATACGCCGACTGGGAATATATTTTCAGTCAGATGCCGGAGTTCAAGCAGATCGATAACGAGCTCAAAATTTACGGCGAGCAACTGCAGAACCAGATGAAGACAAAGTACACTGACTATGAGACGAAACTCAAAGCCTACCAGGCAGGTGCTGCAACAATGACTGACGCTGTGCGCGCAACGAGAGAGACCGAGTTGACACAACTTCAACAGGATATCCAGAAATTTCAACAGGATGCACAGGCGTCTATTCAGAAGAAGCAAAATGATTTGATGGCGCCTGTGATGACCAAGATCAAAACCAACATTGCATCTGTGGCGAAGGAAAATCAATATGCGTTCATCATCAACGGTCAGGTTCCCGGCGGTGGCGATGTATTATTATCCAGCGATGAGAAATACGATATCTCACTGCAAGTGCTGAAGAAGATGGGGATTACACCTGTCACGGCTGCCAAGCCAGTGACGAAGTAATCTGAAAGAAAGGGAATTCAGGACCCCGAGTGCCAATGCCTCGGGGTTTTCTTTTTTGGCCGCCTGTCACTTTTCAAAATCAAGTCAAAATTCTAATCTTGACATTTGGCAAAACCCCCTGATCATGAAGAAGTCGATCATTGTTCTATTTCTTTCAATAGCTGTATCCGCATCGGCCCAGAACACATATTTTTTTCCAGCCGGCAATTTTGATCCCGCTATTCCCACACCGGAACAATTTCTTGGATACTCAATCGGTGAGTGGCATACGCGCCATGAAAACATTGTTGCCTATTACAAAGAACTCGCACGTGTCTCACCGAAAGCGCATTTCCAGATCACGGGCTATACCAATGAACACCGAGCTCAGGTTATTCTGACAATAACGAGTCCCGAGAATTACTCACGCATAGAAGAGATACGCACAGAGCATCTCAAACTTGCTGATCCATCACAATCACCCGATCTCTCAAAAATGCCGGTGATCATCATGCACGGATACAACGTTCATGGAAATGAGCCGTCCAGCAGCGAGGCCGCTATGCTCACGGCATTTTATATGGTAGCGTCTCAGTCCGATGCAGTGGCAAAAGCCCTTCGTGAATCGGTGATATTGATGGATCCCAACTACAATCCCGATGGCCGTGATCGACACAGCAATTGGGCGAACATGCACAAAGGCAATCCACCTGTTGCGGATCCAATGGATCGTGAACATAATGAAGTGTGGCCCGGTGGAAGATTTAACCATTATTGGTTTGACTTGAACAGGGATTGGCTCCCGCTTGCACACATCGAAACACGTAACCGTGTGGAATTTTTTCATCAGTGGTTGCCAAACGTGGGCACTGACTATCATGAAATGCAAACAACCGGAACAAATTTCTTTGAACCAACGAAGCCTTATGGCTCGGAGAATCCTGTCATCCCGCGCAGCAACTACGATGGACTCAATGCCATTTTTGCAAAATATTTTTCGAAGGCACTGGATGAAATAGGCTCACTCTATTTCACCAAAGAAGTATTTGACAACTCGTATCCTGGCTATGGATCGACTTACCCTGATATACATGGCGGACTGGGATTGGTATTTGAGCAGGCCAGCTCCAGAGGCCACGTTCAGAAGAGCACCACAAAAGACGTTGTATTCGCATTTACCATTCGCAATCATGTAAGAACCGGATTGGCAACCATTAACGCCGCCGTAGACAACCGTGAGCTTATGTTAAAACATCAGCAGGATTTTTTTAAGTCTGCATTGGATGAGGGGCGAAAGTCGAATGTTAAAGCATATGTGTTCGGCGACAGCCACGACGCAGGCAGGACCCGTGCATTCACTGAATTGCTACTGCAGCACCGAATTGATACCTATCCCTTGACTGCAGACCTGACCATGGGAGCAAACCGATACGAAAAGGGTAAAGCATTCGTGGTGCCAACCGATCAGAGACAATACCGCATGATCCGAAGTCTGTTCGAAAAAGTTACTCAGTTTTCTGACAGTATCTTTTATGATGCATCTACCTGGACGATGGCCCTGGCTTACAATATGCCACAAGATGCATTGCCAGCTACTACAAAATATTCAAAAGGAGAGAAGCTGAAGCTGAGTGATGTGAAAGCAACTCCGGCAGCGGTAACAAAATCGGAGTATGCTTATCTGGTTGATTGGACCGACTATAACGCACCACGATTGCTTCATATGCTTTTGAAAAATAATGTGTTTGTAAAAACTTCCTTTAAGCCCTTTGCGGCGCAGGTCAACGGTGTGAAGAAGCAGTTCGGCTATGGTACGCTTGTGATTGGTGTTGCCGATCAAAATATGAGCAGCGACGATTTGCAGAAGAAGATGGCCGATGCATCTGTGGCAACAGGAGTAGAGGTAAATTCGGTTACAACGGGCTTCAATCTGGAGGGCGTCGATCTCGGCAGCAACAATGTTCGAACTATTCCACAGCCACGTGTTGCAATGCTTGTTGGCGATGGTGTCGCTGCTACCGAAGCGGGAGCAATCTGGTATCTGGCAGATTCAAAACTTCAATTGCCGATAACGAAGGTTAATACGACCCAATTTGGTCAATTGAAATTGACTGATTACGGGACCTTGATTTTAGTTTCCGGATCTTATGGCGCACTCGGCGATGCCGGCATAAGCAAGATCAAAACATGGGTCAGCCAGGGAGGTACATTGATCCTGGTGCGGAATGCTGTGAACTGGGCCGTGCAGAATAAACTGGTTGAAGAACAACTCGCCAAGGAAGATGACAACAAGAAGTCCGCAAAAAGAATGGACTATGTAACAGCCGCAGACTACACCGGGGCACGTTCGATCGGCGGTTCGATCTACCAGGCGAACCTCGACATTACTCATCCTTTAGGTTTTGGTTATACAAGCCGCGAGCTTCCGGTTTATAGGAATCACGCTGTATTCCTTGATCCGTCGAAGAATGCATTCAACACCGTGATAAAGTATACAGCTAACCCGCGATTGAGCGGATACATTCACCAGGCAAATCTTGAGAAGATCAAGAATTCAGCTTCACTAGTGGTAAGTCCATCAGGTCAGGGGCGTGCAATTCTTTTTGTTGACGATCCAACTTTCCGTGGCTATTGGTACGGAACCAATAAACTGTTCTTTAACGCGCTTTTCTTCGGGCCTTTGATCACCTCATCAAATTTTGATGGTGAGGCAGGTCACTAATTGTCGTCAACTTTAAACGTTGAACTTTACTGATCGATTGATTCTTCGACCTTATCCATCTTCGCTTCACTGAAAGCGCCTGACGTAGCATGTACGATCTTTCCCTGTGGGTCGAGGACAAAAAAGTAAGGAATGTCTTTTCGTTCAAAGTCGAGTGCTTCTTTGTAAGGTTTTAATTCGCCTTTGTAAAAAAGTATGTAAGGAAGGAGCTGTGGATCTATATTCTTCAATGCCTTCTTTTTCGCAGTACCCGTTGCCGCCGCATTGATCCCCGTAAACATCGGAACGAAACACACATTGACATCATAACCCATGCCTGCCATCAATCCATCTGCCTTCTGAACAAATTTTGAAAAGACAGGTTCAAACCAGGAGTTCAACTCATCTTCTGACTTCTTTGAATAGGCCAAACCTATCAATGTGTACTTTCCCTTCATGTCGTCGGGCAAATTCAATTTCTTGTCATCAACAGTTTCCGTCTGCATCGATGGAAACATCTTACCAATCACCTGAGCATCGGCAACAAATGTCCCAAGAATCGCCACAACAGAAAGAACAAACTTTTTCATAGTTATCTTTTGTATAAAATTACAAAACAGCAGAGGGCTTGAATGCGCTATTACCGTAGGCCACTGCTTATTCAACGATGGAAAATGTCATTCTATTATCAAGGCTGCTGACTGCTGACTGCTCCCGATAGCTATCGGGACTGCCGACTATATTCCCCCCTCTTTCAGCTTGACGCTTCCCTTCCCGACTGAAAACGTTTTGCCTCGAACCTCTTCTGTCTTGGGTTGCCGCAATGTTTTGGTATAAAACCAATCCACAGTGGCCTTAGATGCTGAGAGGGTAAGAAGCATGTAACCATGATCTCTGTCATTGATGTATTTGATATGGGGATTAGCTTTCATTACCGATGCCTCGGTCATCTTTACGGTGTCGGCGTTTTTGTATTCATCGCCATTTGCAGATGAAATGCTTGTGGTACCAAATTCCACCGCAAAGGCGGTATAATTTTTTTTGATACCGTCTGCAACCTCAATAGCCCACGATCCATGTGTATCTCCGGTTGTGAAAATGAGATCCTTGATCGTGTTTTGAATAACAAAATTTTCAATTGCCTTCTTTTCCACAGGGTACCCATCCCACGAATCGAGGTTGCGTGGCATCTTAGGCGATGCAGCACTGAGGTTTACCTCCGAAAAAATGACTTGGTTGCCAATAACTTTCCAAACCGCATTTGAGTTCTTGAGATTATTCTCGAACCATTTCAATTGATCGGTTCCGAGCATGGATCGATCCGGGTTGTTAAGGTTAGGATCCGTCAGGCTGTCAACAGGGGCATTGCGGCCCGCAAGCCGTTCATCGAGCATGATCACATCGGCCAAAGGCCCAAAAGAAAAAGAGCGATACAATTGTTGCCCCTCGCGGATGGGTATCCATTCATAATATGCCTGTTTGGCGGCCGCTTTTCTAATCGCGTAGTCACCCTCTTCAGGCTGGTGGTTTTGTGCTCCTTCCGTATAGGAATTGTTTGCGATCTCATGGTCATCCCAGATTGCGATGAATGGATGTTGCTGATGAACGCGGCGTAGTCCGATATCCAATCTATACAATGAATAGCGCGTTCGATAATCGCTCAATGAAACCACCTCCGTTTTAGGAATATTGAATCGACCAATCGTTGTGTCTCCATATTTTCCGGAAGCATATTCATAGATGTAGTCGCCGAGATGAAGGACCCCATCCAATACCGGGCGGTCAGCGATCTTATCATATCCATTAAAATACCCCCATTCCCAATTGGCACAGCTTACAACAGCAAATTTCAAACTGTCTTTCATGGTGACAGGCGCAGTCTTTGTTCGTCCTGTAATGCTTGTTCCCCCAAGCGCCTTAAACCTGTAATAATAGATCCGGTCAGGTTGAAGTGCATCTACATCCACCTTTACCGTATAATCACGTGCACAACTGGTGGTAGTGGAGTCGGATTTATAAATTGAAGTGAAGTTTTCATCTTCTGCGATTTCCCACAATACAGAAATTTTTTCCACCGAATCCTCTGGGGTCACACGGGTCCAGATGATGACGCGGTCCGCAAGTGGGTCTCCAGAAGCGACGCCATGATAAAAAGGTTTAAGCCTTGCATCATAATGTGCGGCAACGGCTTCATGCAACGTTGCTCTTCGTTGACTCTTTTCGTTACAAGAAATGATTGTAAAAACAACCAGCAATCCCAGAACAGATTTTTGTATCATAGTGGCATTGAGTTGTAGCAAAGCTAAGGTGAAATTAGTGCTCATCCCCCTATGTGTCATAACTAAAAAAGCACAGACAATCGGTTTCAATTGACGAAACAGTCAACCCTTTTTCACTCAAGAAAGGGCTCTTAGTGCCAAGCAATTGATTTAGTGCTTTCTAAAACAAACTCAATCTGTGGTATGGAGAGAAAAAACACGTATGGAGTGATGCAACAATTGGCTTGGAACTCCCGTCTTTGTACGAAACCGAATCTAACCGTGAAGAATATCACCTTTTTACTGTTTTTACTGTGCCAGCCACTGTTTGCGCAGAAAATCGCTGATGCCCGAAAGCTGTACGATGAACGAAAGCCAGCTGATGCCAAAAAAATATTGGTTGGAATTAAAGAGGGGAACAAGGACTATGCGGAGGCACAGTATTATCTCGGACGAATTTCCTTCGATGAGAGAAATTATGATGCCGCTGAAGAGTTCTTCGAAGAGTCTGTTGACGCCGATGATAAAGTGCCTGAATATCACAATTGGCTTGGCAATACCTACGGCCGAATCGCACAAGATGCAAACATGTTAAAGAAATCGTCCCTCGCGCCCAAAATGCGGAATGAGTGGGAGAAAGCAGTCGCGCTAAAACCCGATTACATTGATCCGCGTGAATCACTAGTCCAATATTATCTGCAGGCACCCGGTTTCCTCGGTGGTGGCGTTGATAAGGCGCAGGAGACTGCGAAGCAGATTATGAAATTAAATGCCGCCAGGGGGCACGCGCAGATGGGGGCTATCTACATTCATGAAAAGAAAATACCTGAAGCGGAAAAGGAATATCTCGAGATGGTAAAGGCCGATCCCGAGACGCGCCCACGACTGAATAATTTTTACTTGAATCAGAAAATGTATGACAAGTCATTTGCCCTTGCAGAAGAGGCATTGAAGAACAATCCGGCCGACATGGTGGCGATGTATGTGTTTGGAAGAACAAGCGCCGCATCTGGAATGAAGTTGGACAAAGGTGAAGAGTGCCTGAAAAAATATCTCCAATACACACCTAAACAGAATGAACCATCACACGCAGGTGCAACCATGCGATTGGCTCAAATCACCGAAAAGAAAGGAGATAAAGGTGGGGCAAAAGATCTTTTTACCAAAGCCTTGAAAATGGATGGCAATCTGAAGGAAGCGCAAGAGGGGCTGGAACGAACTTCCAAATAGCGCGTATAATTGCACTCATGCAGATAACGACGCCTGGGAGTGCGACCCGAATAGACGTAATTGACGTATTGCGCGGTTTTACCCTTTTGGGAATCGCGCTGGTTCATTTTACAGAACAATACTACGCCGGCCAGCCGCCGAAAATTCACGAGAATATGATGAACCACGGCCTGGCGGACTCCATCGTGTCAGGCATTGTGGGAATTTTTATTACAGGAAAATTCTTCATGATCTTTTCCTTCCTTTTTGGATTCAGTTTTTTTATTCAGCTCGACAAAAGCGATGGCTCTGCAAAATTTGTAGGCAGATTTGCGTGGCGCCTGATTGTTTTATTTATCATCGGGTTCATTCATCACCTTCACTATCGCGGTGACATTCTTACTATCTATGCGATGCTTGGTTTCGGACTACTGCTGGCCTATCGCTTGCCGGACAAAGTGCTCTTGTGGGTGGCGTTGATACTGGTATTCGATATACCCACGGTTGTCGCGCGAACGATTCCCCTTTTTACCCACGTCACAAATGATCCGACGCTCAATAGTGATCAGCTTGAGCTGGAGACGTATTTCAACACGTTCAAATCCGGATCTTATATCGACATCCTTCGCGCCAACTTTTATGAGTTCAAAAGTAAGATGGACTTCCAAATTCAATTCGGCAGGATATATATAACCATGGGACTCTTTCTACTCGGGTTGTACGCTGGCAGGAATAATTTTTTTGCAAATCAGACCTTTTTTAAGCGATTGATCAGAATGGCGCTTTGGACTTTGCTGGCTTGTGTGATTGTTACAGTCTCAATTTTCGGAGCACTTCAGATGTTTGGCGTAGAAATCACACCGGCCATCGGGTTTCTTGTAGGTGGTACCGCTTATGATGTGTTTAATGCTTGCATGTCGTGCATTTATGTCTGCCTGGTTCTTTCCCTTTTTCAAAAAGAGACGTGGAGAAACCGGCTAATGATTTTTTATGCCGTCGGACGAATGGGATTGACAACGTACCTCACGCAGGCACTGATCGGCGTATTGATATTCTCCTCAATAGGCTTGGGTCTTCTAGGCGACATCGGTGCGGCCCTCTGTGCATTGATAGGAATAGCTGCCTTTGCGGCGCAGATCATCTTCAGCAATCTTTGGCTGAGCAAGTTTCAATACGGCCCGGCCGAATGGTTATGGCGAAGCCTCACGTATTTCCGTCCGCAACCATTGCTTAAACGCTAGCAGACCTCTACGCTGAAAAGGGTGGCATCTTTGGGTCAAACCGCATAACTTGCGACCCCTGCCGCATTTTTCCACTTTCATATAACAGTGATGAAGGAATACTTCTTACAACTCTATCGGTATAATGCCTGGTCAAATGACCGTGTCATTAATTGTTTGCTGCGGCAGGACGTAAGTCACGAAAAAATTTTAAAGTTGATGGGCCATGTCGTCGCAGCTCAGTTCATCTGGCTTCATCGGATAAAGGGCTTGCCACCACCACCATTAAAATTGTGGGATGCCTACAAGCTTGCGGACATCGCGAGGCTATCTGCTGACGCCGGGAAGCAATGGATAGACTTTGTTGAAAGTACAGCGAATTTTAATCGGGAACTGAGCTATACCAACTATGTGGGTGATCCATATGTCAACAATGTTGAATCGATCATGATCCACCTGGTTAACCACTCGACCTATCATCGAGGTCAGATTGCGTTGCTCCTTCGGGAGAACGGCCTTGAACCCATCAACACGGATTTTATCACCTATGACCGAGTTGTACGGGGTCAATGGAAGGAATAAAGTACTATTGTCGTCGCGAGATCTAAACCTAAATTAATATGAAGAAAGCTCTGTTATTTATTGCAGCACTAGCGATCGCCTTCGCGGGTGCAGCTCAGGATGTGACGCAATGTCACACATCATCTACGGACAAGTTTGCGATGTTTGCTTCCAACAAAGAATTTAACAAGGCCCACATGAATCCACGCGTGTATACACACGTGAGTGACGAGGGCGGTGCAATGATTAAGTTCAAAACCCCCGATGGAAAAGAGGCAAATGGGTACGCGATCAAGAATCCGAAAAAGACGAACAATTGGATTTTTGTATTCCAGGAATGGTGGGGACTTAATGACAATGTGAAAAGGGAATCTGAAAAGCTTTACAAAGATCTGGGCAACGTCAATGTGCTTGCCCTCGATATGTATGATGGCAAGGTTGCGACAGATCGCGAAACTGCCGGCAAATACATGGGCGAATTCAAGCAGGATCGCGGAAACGCCATTATCAAAGGAGCGTTGGAATATGCCGGAAGCAATGCAAAGATTGGAACCATTGGGTGGTGCTTTGGGGGAGGAGAGTCAATGCAGGCTGCTTTGATTGCAGGTGCTCAAACTGCCGCATGCGTAATGTATTATGGCATGCCCGAGGAAAATATAGATCGATTGAAAGGATTGAACGGCGATGTGCTCTTCGTATTCGCGGCAAAAGATAAATGGATCAACCAGGATGTTGTGACTAAGTTCGAAAACAACATGAAAGCTGCTGGGAAGAAGTTGACCGTGAAGAGATATGAGGCAGACCACGGTTTTGCCAATCCGAGTAACGCAACGATCTATGATAAGACTGCAACCGAAGACGCGTATAAGCACGCGTTGGAACTCTTTAAAGCAAAATTGAAATAATCCTCTTAGTGCAAGAGGTTAAGGTTTAAGGTTCAATGTTCAATGTTTAAGGGTGGCACCCAACTTGAACTTTGAACCTTTAACTTTGAATGAATTGTAAAATCTGAGTAACAGAATGTCTGAACCGAAAAAGCTCTTCCTGTTGGATGCCTTTGCGCTTGTTTACCGCGCACACTTCGCATTCACAAAAACACCGCGTATCAATTCCAAAGGGATGAATACTTCGGTGCCCTTTGGATTTACCAACACGATGCTGGAAGTGATTCAAAAGCAGAAGCCGACACACATGGGGGTGGCATTCGACACATCGGCAAAAACATTTCGCGACGAGATCTTTAAAGAGTATAAAGCCCACCGGCAGGAAATGCCCGAGGACATCAGACACGGGATCCCCACGGTAAAGGAGATCATACGCGGATTCAACATCCCAATTTTAGAACTCGACGGCTTCGAAGCAGATGACATCATCGGCACATTGTCATGGCAAGCGGCTGAGAAAGGTTTTCAGGTTTATATGATGACGCCTGATAAGGACTTTGGACAACTGGTTAAGGAGAACGTCTTTTTATACAAGCCCGCCTACATGGGCAACGCGGTTGACATTCTCGGCATAAAGGAAGTTTGCGAAAAGTGGGATATTGAAAATGTAACTCAGGTCATTGAGATCCTCGGGTTACAGGGCGACACCTCTGATAATATCCCTGGAATTCCCGGTGTTGGGCCAAAGACGGCGGCGGATCTCATCAAAAAATATGGAACGATTGAGAATATCATCAAGAATGTAGGCGAACTCAAAGGGAAGTTGAAGGAACGCGTCGAGCAATTCGGTCAACAAGCCATACTCTCCAAGCAACTCGCGACTATTACGCTAGATGTTCCGATCAAGTTTGAAGAGGATAAGCTCAAGTACGTGGGACCTGATGCGGAAAAGCTGAAGCCAATTCTCGAAGAACTTGAATTTAAAACCATGATGCCGCGCATTTTCAGCGCATCAACATCGCCTGGCGGCGGTGGTGGTACAGCGGCGCAACCGGTCGTTGTTCCATCATCAAAATCCGCCCAATTGGATATGTTTGGCGGAAATGCCGCTCCGTCTGAGGGTGAAACAGTTGAGAAGAAGAATCTCCAGGCATCCAATGTCAATTATAAACTGGTCAGCACGCCGGGTGATCGCAAAGCCCTCGCTGAAAAACTTTCAGAGCAAAAAGAATTTGCCTTTGAAGCGATCACTGATGGTGCCCCTAATTTCGATTTCAATATTGTTCATTTGATTTTCTCGTGTAACCCCGGTGAAGCTTACCAGGTTCGCATTGACAACAACACTGCGGCTACGCACGACTTCAAGTCGGTCTTACAAGACGAGAAGATCAGGAAATGTGGGCATAACATTAAGAACTCGATCATCGCACTTAAAAAATGCGATGTTGAGGTAAGAGGACAGCTTTTTGATACAATGCTTGCGCATTATCTCATTGAACCGGAAGCGTCTCATGATTTGTCAATCCTTTGCAACCAATACCTTGGCTATCAATTACAGGAGGACGGCAGTGAACTAAATAAATTCTGCGAGCGAGTAGACCAGACTTTCCAGGTAAAACACAAACTATTGAAAGAGTTGGAGAATCGCCATCATTCTTTACTGATGCGTGATGTGGAAATGCCTTTGGTATCCGCGCTTGCCACGATGGAGACGGAAGGTGTGCGTGTAGATGAAGGAGTGTTGAAGAAGATCTCCGAAGCGCTAAAAGTAGATATTGAAAAAGCGCAAAAAGAGGTTTATAAAATTGCAGGGGCTGAATTTAACATCGGTTCACCCAAGCAACTTGGAGAAATTCTTTTCGACAGGATGAAACTCCTGGACAAGGCCAAGAAGACCAAGACCGGGCAGTATGCTACTGGTGAAGATGTTTTGATCAAACTTGCCGCGGATCATGAAATCGCGCGTAAGATTTTGGACTACCGCGAGTTTGAAAAGCTCCGCTCCACGTACGTGGATGCATTGCCGAAAATGATGAGTAAGACGGATGGACGTATACACTCAGACTTCAGGCAGGCCGTTGCAGCGACGGGACGACTGAGTTCGAACAATCCGAACCTTCAGAACATTCCAATCAGAACAGAAAGGGGCCGTCAGGTTCGGGGCGCGTTTGTTCCCCGCAGCAAGGATTATTTATTCATGTCGGCCGACTATTCGCAAATCGAATTAAGAATTGCAGCTTCGTTCGCAAAGGATGAGATCATGATTGAAGCCTTTCGTAACAAACGGGATATTCATACAACCACCGCAGCAAAAGTATTCAAAGTCGATATCGACAAAGTGACACCCGACATGAGAAGGAAAGCGAAGGAAGTCAACTTCGGGATCCTTTACGGAAGCACAGCATTTGGTCTTTCTCAGAACCTTAATATTTCCAGAACCGAAGCAGCTGAGATCATTGAATCATACTTTAAGGAGTTCTCAGCGATCAAACGCTACATGGATAACTCGATCAATGAGGCCAGGGAAAAGGAATATGTTGAAACCATCCTCGGACGGCGCCGTTACCTTCGGGATATCAATTCCCGCAACATTACCACCCGGGGATTTGCGGAGCGCAACGCCATCAACGCGCCTATACAGGGAAGTGCTGCCGACATCATTAAGATCGCTATGGTCAACATTCATCGGTGGTTGCAAAAAGAGAAACTCAAGTCCAGAATGATTCTTCAGGTACACGACGAGCTTGTTTTTGACCTTCACAAGTCTGAGCAAGATATCGTGAAACCAAAAGTTATTGAGCTCATGAAGCATGCCGTCATCCTTGATGTGCCGATGGAAGTTGAAGTTGGCGTTGGTGAAAATTGGTTAAAGGCTCATTAGTAAGAACTTGTGATTGGAATTTTTTAATATTTTTGCCTCCATACTTTTTAATACTTAATAAAAAATGAAAGAAGGAACAGTAAAGTTTTTCAACGAAGCCAAAGGTTTTGGATTCATCAAGGAAACAGGTACGGGCACGGAATATTTCGTACACATCTCCGGTCTGTTAGTAGACACCCTTAAAGAAAACGATGCAGTCACGTTTGAACTGAAAGAAGGCAAGAAGGGATTGAACGCAGTGAACGTGAGATTGGCCAAGTAATCAACGGCATTTTCTTCATGAAGACCCTGGCGGAAACGTCGGGGTTTTTTGTTGGAATAAACCGCAACGGCGCGAAGACGCTGTGGATCCGAAGAAGCATCCGGATTCAATCTTTCGTCAACACCAAGTCTGAACTTGAATTCTTTGCTTAACTTGTTTGAGTCAACTCCCACTTATGAAAAGCATAGTTCCATTCCTTTTGATCGCAATTTTAATTTCTTGTGGCAAAGGCTCAAAAACTTCTCGATCCACATCACCTCTCGAGCAAAGCCTCGACAGCCTCGTTAAAAAAGATCTTGACAGCGTTCGTGCAGCCGGTATTGCGGTAGGCGTTTTCAAGGGCAAAGAGAAAGTGCTGCTTAAAAGTTATGGCTATGCCGATCTCGAGCATGACGTCAAACTCCCCGTGGATGCCTCTTTTGAAATCGGATCAGTAACAAAACAATTCACGGGGGCCGCCATTCTGTTGCTGGCTGAACAAGGCAAACTGTCGCTGGATGACGACTTTACAAAATATGTGAAGTTCGACACCAAAGGCAGAAAGATTACAATACGACAGCTGCTTAACCACACATCCGGAATACGGGCGTACACAGAAATGCCCGTCTTCGAAAAGATTTCGAAAGAGAAGCATAAACGCGACACCCTGCTGAGAATTCTGGAAAAAGAACCGTTCGACTTTGAACCCGGCGAGGCGCTCATTTATAATAACAGTGCTTTCTTTATTGCGGGTCTTGTTATTGAAAAAGCAAGCGGCATGTCATACGAGGAGTTTGTTTCGAAAAACCTGTTCGAGAAAGCGGGTATGACGCATTCGTATTACTGCAATGAGCAGAAGATCATAAAAAATCGCGCGCATGGTTATGACACCGACAAGAAGCAACTCGTGCGGGCTGCTTATCTGGATCATACCTGGCCGTTTGCCGCAGGATCACTTTGCTCGACTGTAGAAGATCTTGCGAAATGGAACGATGCTATCCATCACGGTAAGATTTTGTCGCCAGAATCCTACAAAGAATTCCTGGCCACGGCTATTCTCAACGATGGAACAGTTTCCGGTTACGCAAAGGGCATCACTGTTCAAGAAAAGAATGGCCATCGTATGTTGGAGCATGGAGGTGGAATCAATGGGTTTCTGTCGGAGAACAGATATTTTCCTGATGACGACCTCAGTATTGTAGTGCTGGTCAATTCAACGGGCCCTGTATCTCCCGCCAAGATTGCAGACGCTCTTACGGATCAGATTTTTGGATTCAAACCGGAGCAGCCGGCGGGAAAATTTGGCGGTGATCTGTCGAAGTTCACGGGAACGTATAAAGGAAGAGCACGTGGTTGGGATGCAACGGCGACAGTCACGGCAAACGACACGACATTGGTTTTACAATGGAACGATAAGCCGACTCCACTTACCTACCTGAAGGAGACGACCTGGCTGAACGGTGGAACAAAGGTTGAATTTGCGCCGGATGCGCTGAAGATGTCACAACCTTACGGGATCTACGTGTTAAAGCGGGAGAAGTAGATTTTAATGACGAGAAGATCGCCGAGAATCTTTGACTTTCTTCTTGTCTTCGAAAATAACCTTGCCCTCATAAGATCCAACGGTTTGCAGAATTTCATTGCGCTTCAACGCATTTAACATTTTCGGACCGTTGGGTGATAATTTTTGCATGATTGGTCTGAAGTTTTCCTCAACATTTCGGAATGTGATGCTGTCGGGAAATTGTGTCACAAGTATCACCGAGAACAAACCGGTGGAATCCGGACGTGACTTAATCAGTTGGTACCCCGAGATGTAGCCAGCTTTCAAAGCTTCCTGTCTGTATGCCTTCCAGTTATTTTCATAGAAGTACATCACCTCTTTTTCATACACCTGTTTGGCCTTTACCGTGTTAATCAATGCGATTGATGATTGACTGAACCCGTGAAAGCAGGCTAGCACGAATGCCGTAGCGAAACTGACTTTTATTTTCATCCCAACACAAACGCGCCGCGAAGCGAGAGGTTTGGAGGAAATTGGGGTATATGAATGCAGACGCAGCGGACTATTTCGCCGACGGATATTGCTTCTTGGTGTTCTTGATGGAAAAAACCACCATTTTCTTCAGCACATTCACGTCCACATCAGCGAGCCGCTTGAAATAAACACATCCTTTGCTGGGCTTGTGCTTGCCAAACTTTTTGAGGAATTCGTCTCTCTTTTCTCCCATTGACACATATAGCACAAGTGCACTCTTCCTTGGGGAAAACCCAGCCAATGGCATATCTCCTTCATGGCCGCTTGCATATTTGTAATGGTGACTACCGAAACCAATAATGCTAGGCCCCCACATAACCGGGTCGAAGCCCGAAGCATCCTTCATGATCTTGATAATTTCGTGCGCGTCATCGCGCTTCTGTTCATCTTCGATTTTGTCAATGAAGGCGTCGACATCGGCGTTGGTTGCATTTGTTTTGTTCTTAGCCATGAATTTTCAGTTTTGATTTCAAATCGTCGATGATCATCGATGCATGCACCCGAGAATTTTCTATGAACCATTTATTTGTCCGTAACCCACCACAAACAACGCCGGCGAGATAGAGATTTTCTACAGACGACTCCATTGTCTTGTCATTGTACACCGGAGTGTGATCGGGATCATTTTGAAATCGAATCCCGCACGAAGTCATGAAATCAAACGGTGGTTGATAGCCAGTCATTGCGAGCACGAAGTCGTTGTCAATGATCTTTGCTCCTTCCGGAGTTTGAATCTCAACGGTTGTCGGTGTAATCCGCATTATTGATGAATTGAAATAAGCTTTGATCGTGCCTTCCTTGATTCTATTTTCCACGTCAGGCTTCACCCAGTACTTCACGCTGTCCCGAATGCCCGACTCGCGTATCACCATGGTAACATCAGCACCTTTTCGCCAGGTTTCAAGCGCTACATCCACCGCTGAATTAGCGGCGCCAACCACGACAAGCTTTTGCCTGAAATACGGATGTGGTTCATCGTAGTAATGCTTGACTTTGGGCAGCTCTTCGCCGGGAACATTCAACAAATACGGCAAATCATAAAAGCCCAGCGCGAGCACCACTGCCGTGGAGTTGTATTGACTTTTTGAAGTGACGATTTCGAACTTGTTTTTGGTTTTAGCGATCGACTTCACCTCTTCATAGAGATTGACATTCAAATTCCAGGTTTGGCAAACTCGTCTGTAATATTCGAGAGCTTCAGAGCGATTGGGTTTGGGACTGTGTGATATGAAAGGCACTTCACCAATCTCCAACCTTTCAGATGTTGAAAAGAACATCATGTTGGAAGGATAATGGTAAAGGGAATTGACCAGGCATCCTTTTTCAATAATGACATAAGACAAGCCAGCCTTCTTCGCCTCAATGCCGCAAGCCAGGCCGATGGGACCGGCGCCGATTATCAAAAGATCAAATTCAGCCATAGGATCAAAAGTAGAAAGAATGCTCGCAAGCTCGCGGGTCATTCACCGCAAAAGACGCAAAGGACCGCAAAGATTAAGGTTTCTATTAACATAGGGAATGCGCGGTCTCCGATTCGGTTCGCCAAAGAGACATCTGAGAGTCTAAAAGTGCCGGTTCAGAGCCTTTGATTTCCAGGGGTTAAGAGAGGCATCTACTTTTGACTCATAAATACGATTTGAATCCCCGCCAGAAAATCTTGATCATTCTCGGAATAGCAGTCGCTATAGTGGTTGGGGTGTATACAGGCTTGTGGGCGATGGTGATGTGAGAAAAAGCTATTGGCTATTAGCAGTTGGCTTGTGTACCCCAAGCTCCGCTTTTTGGATGTAACATCGAATTATACCAAGCTGCCAATAGCTAAAAGCCAAATGCCAAAAGCCGCACATTGACCACACCTCGACGATTGAGGTTAATCCAATTGAAAGGTGAGCTACTTCGAAGCCAATCAATACTTCCAACTCATATCCGCTCCCTTCGGTGCCGTCTCCGCAATACGCTTCAGGATCTTTGGCAGGTACTGCGTGTTGTAGTGCAAGCGTGACACCCATATAGGCACGGTGTGATCGCCACTCCAGCAATGTTCAGCGCGATCGCCGTAGTCAACTTCACCGCCATAAAAAGGATTGGTCGTTTTCTTAAGAAAATCTTCCATCAGATAGACCGCATCATTCAGGTAAAGATTATCCATGTCGCCGCAATAAATATGGATCTTGCCTTGCAGTTTCGGACCGAGTGTCGCCCAATCGCGCTGGAGAATATGACGTAGGTCCCAATGCTCTTTCCAATAGGCGGCTACTTCTTTATCGATTTCGCCGGTGAGTTTGTTGAAAATTCTTTTTGGATAACCATCTTCACCTTGCGGCGAATACACGGCTTCCCATATATCCCACTGCTCACCGCTCCTGGTTTTATCCCCAAGCGCGAGTTCATAGTGATTCCATTCTTCAACAGTGGTCTGGATCTGACCCAAATAATTCCGGTAGGCCGGACGCGCTACTTTTTTGAAATCACTTTCGTAGTAATAGGCGTTCTTGTCTTTGTAGATATCAACGAGGCAATAGGCACGGAAGTCAACCGGATCCGGGCACGCCGCAAAGCATCCGTTGATTTCATCCGGATAAAACATCTGTACGGCCAACGCTTCCCAGCCGCCTGTTGAACCACCATACGTAAAGCGAGCCCAGCCTTGACCGATTCCCCTGAACTGTTTTTCAATTTCCGGAACAAGTTCGTGCATGATGGCATCGCCATACGGGCCAATATTTGCCGAGTTTACTGCATAGGAGTCGTCGTAATACGGATTCGCGTGCTGGATTTCGATAACGAGAAAGCGAGGGAAATCTTTACTCGTCCAGGTTTTATAGAACTTATACGCCTCGTGCTTTTCAAACTTCTTGTAGCCAGTGATTCGAAAACGTTCGTTGTAATCCGTCGTATCCATGTTTGGATCCGCATCCTCCATGCTGAATCCGCCGAAGTCCGCAGGAAAGTGACCATGATAGATCATCAGCGGATAATGTGATTTGGGATGCTCATCGAAGCCTTCCGGGACCAGGATATTCGCACCCAGAAACATCGGCCGTCCCCAAAATTCAGAGAGCAGCTTACTTTGAATTTTTATATGACGTATGTATTTGGTGTCTTCCGGCGCTTTGATAGAGGGTATCTTTTGATCCATTGTGATCTTAATTGCATCACCGCTCGATGGATCGAACTTCATTTTTGCTGGCTTGCTGTAAATGTTCCCAGGTTTGCTATGCCACTGCTGACCCTCGCCCATATCAGGCGGAAGTTTCACTGACTTTCCGGTTTTTAAGTTGAAAGTTTCATATCGGTTCAACAGCGCTTGAACAGAATATTCCCCGGCAGGAACATTATTTAATGAAGCGATGGGGTATCCGTAAGCATTGCTTCCATCGACTATGATTTCATCGCCTGGTTTCATGCCATTGACATCGATTCCGAAAATCAATTGCGCACTCAGTCCATGCCCCATTTGAAACCGCGGCTCGGTGTGATCATGCTTCGCAAGCATCAACAGCAGTCGGCCATCCTGGGCCTGCTCGCTCATTTCTTTTGTATACGTGACCGAAAACTTCGGCCCTTTGTTTTTGGATGGCGTGCAGCTAACTACAAAAGCAATCAACAAAATGGGGATGTATTTTTTCATAGAGCAACTTTAATCAACTGGAGACATTCTTAAACTTTGAACTTTAAACACTTTAAACCTTAAACCCCGACTCTCGCGACGTCTCGCCTGGGCAAGCCTTGAACTCTTGTACCTACGCGAAATCGTCCACGCAAACTCTGAACTCCGAACAGTAAACTCTGAACTAAATGCTAGTATTTCCAGCTTTTTAGATCCGCACCCCGCGGCGCTGCTTCCTGTATCCTTTTCACAATTCTTGGAAGGTACATCGTATTATAGCGAAGCCGTGATATGTAATTCGGATTTTCGTGATCACCGTTCCAGCAATGCTCAGCGCGATCACCGTAATCGACTTCACCCTTGTAGAAAGGATTTTTAGTTTTCTTAAGGAAATCCTCCAACAGGTAGACTGCGTCGTTCAGATAATAGTTATCCATGTCACCACAGAAGATGTGCAGCTTGCCTTCTAGTTTAGGTCCGAGCGTCTTCCAATCTCTTTGCAGAATGTACCGGAGGTCATAATTTTCCCGCCAGTAGTCCGCCACTTTTTTGTCGATGACGCCGGTTTCTTTATCAAAAATTCTTTTCGGATACCCGTCTTCGCCCTGTGGAGAGAATACAGCTTCCCAGATATCCCATTGATCACCGGAACGACTGTGTGTTCCAAGTACGAGTTCATAGTGATTAGCATCCTGCATCGTCGCCTGTATTTGTCCTAAATAATTGCGGTGTGAGGGGCGAGGTAATTTTTTGAACTCGCTGTCATACCAATATGCGTTCTTGTCTTTATAAATGTCTACAAGACAAAATGCACGGAAGTCGACCGGATCGGGACAGGCTGCGAAACATCCGTTGAACTCGTCGGGATAAAACATTTGCACAGCCAATGCTTCCCATCCGCCGGTGGAACCGCCATAGGTGAACCGCGCCCAACCCTGACCGATTCCCCTGAATTGTTTTTCAATTTCAGGAATCAACTCGTACATGATTGCATCGCCATAAGGACCAAGGTTTGCAGAGTTCACCGCATACGAGTCATCATAATAGGGATTGGCATGTTGTATCTCGACGACGAGGAAGCGCGGGAAATTTTTGCCGCTCCATTGCTTGTAGAAGTTGTATGCTTCTTGTGCTTCGATCTTTTTGTACCCATAAATGTGAAAGCGTTCGCTGTAGTCTGTGGTATCCATGTTTGGATCGGGCGCCTCGGTGCTGAAACCACCAAAGTCTGAGGGGAAGTGACCGTGATAGATCATCAGCGGATAACGCGCATTGGGATGTTCCTCAAATCCTTCCGGAAGAAGTACGTGTGCTCCGAGATACATGGGTCGGCCCCAGAATTCAGTGAGCATCTTGCTTTGAATCTTGATGTGCTTGACGTACTTCGATTCTTTCGGCTCTTCGATTGGAGCAATTTTTTGATCCATCACAACTTTTATCGCCTCAGCACTCGCGGGATCGACTTTCACTTTGAACGGTCTGCTGTAGAAATTCCCTGGTTTGCTGTTCCAGTGTTGCCCTTCACCCTGATCAGGCGGAAGCTTGACAGTATGACCAGTTTTCAACTTGAATGTTTCATACCGGTTGATCAAAGCCTGCACATAGTATTCTCCGGGTGGGATGTCTTTGATAGTACGGGCTGGGAACCCAAAAGCTGATTCATCAACTACGATCTCTTGTCCGGGCGCCATACCATCAACATCGACACCAAAGGCAAGTTGGGTGTTAACTCCCCAGTTGAATTGTTGCCTAGGCTCTGATTTATCATTGGTTGCGAGCAAGAGGATCAGCCGTCCGTCTTGCGCTTGTTCGGATAATTCTTTTGTAAAAGAGATCGAGAATGTGAGACCTTTTTTGTTTTCTGCCGGCGGGGCGCATTGCGTTGCAATAAGGATCAGGAGGGAGAGATAGGGCAATAGTTTTTTCATGGTCATGGTTTAGGGAGAATTAAGATATTCTTAATTCCGGGGGGATACAATAAGAGTGAGGTTGAAAGGCAATCAATTCATGCTTGGGAAGTCAAAATTGAACCGCCGGGGCGCTGAGACGCAGCGGACTTGGTCCCAAAAAAATTAATATTTCTTTGAGCCCTTGCGTCTTTGCGGTTAAAAAAAGGGTTCAAAATCCCTATTTTCGGATAACAAACGTTTGAATTATGACCCACCCCTGGCTAAAACACTATCCTTCATACATGGCTGCTGAAATGACTCAGCCACCATTTAAGTCACTTGCGGAATTGTGTGAAGATGCGTGCAAAAAATACGCGAGCATCCCGGCTTTTGAGAACATGGACAAGTCCATTTCTTATGCAGAGCTGAATTCCCTGGCAGACAACTTCGCTTCATTTCTTGTGAATGATTGCGGATTGAAGCCCGGTGATCGCTTTGCCATTCAGATGCCAAACGTTCTGCAATTTCCTGTAGCCATGCTGGGCGCACTGAAGGCGGGTTTGATTCTCGTGAACACAAATCCATTATATACTCCACGAGAGATGCAGCATCAGTTCAAGGATAGTGGCGCAGTCGCTATCGTGATCCTTGCCAACTTTGCTCATAACCTGGAGAAGATCCTTGCTCAAACAGATATCAAGACTGTGATCGTTACTGAGATCGGAGATCTCATGGGAGGGATGAAAAAACACATCGTCAACTTCATGGTGAAGAAAGTGAAGAAGATGGTGCCTCCCTATAACATTCCCAATGCGATTTCTTTTTCCGATGCGATATCTAAGGGCTCGAAGAAGAAGTTTATCACCGTTCAACGACAACCGGAGGACACTGCCTTTCTTCAATACACAGGGGGCACGACAGGATTGTCTAAAGGAGCAGAACTGACCAATGCTAACGTACTTGCCAACATCTGGCAGGTTATGCCTATTCTCAGCAACACGCCTAAAGGAGCACTGCAGCCTGGCGACATAGGAGTGATTCCATTGCCACTGTATCACATTTATGCACTTACACTGTGCATGATCAGCATTAATGCCGGAATGACGGGAAGACTTGTGACAAACCCGAGAGACTTCACTGGCTTTATCAAGATTCTCGGAAAGCCTTTCCACATGATCATCGGAGTCAACACACTTTACAATGCGCTGCTGAATCATCCGGACTTCGACAAAATAAATAAATCACAGATCAAGACCTGCAGTACCGGGGGAATGGCATTGCAAGAAGTTGTATTTAAAAAGTGGCGTGAGAGAACGGGGATTTCCATCAGCGAAGGATATGGTCTTAGTGAGACATCACCAGTTCTCACTTACCAGATTATCGGCAAGGAGCGCATGGGTACGATTGGAATTCCAATCCCAAGCACAGATATCAAGATGATGGATGACGACGGAAAAGAAGTTCCCATGGGCGAGTCCGGCGAGCTTTGCGCAAAGGGCCCGCAGGTTTTCAAAGGTTATTGGCAAAAAGATAACTCTTCCGTTTTCTACCCCGGAGGTTGGTTTAAAACCGGCGATATCGCCGTGATGGATGAAGATGGATATATCAAGATCGTCGATCGCAAGAAGGATATGATACTCGTGTCAGGCTTCAACGTTTATCCGAACGAAATTGAAGGTGTGATTGCGTCACATCCCAAAGTCCTTGAAGCGGCAGCCGTTGGCGTGAAAGACCCGGCCTGTGGTGAAGCCGTAAAGATCTTTGTTGTCAAGCGTGATCAATCTCTTACCGAAGACGAACTGAAAGAATTCTGTAAAGAAAACTTCACTGGCTACAAGCGACCGAAATACATTGAGTTTATTAAAGAGATCCCGAAGACGAATGTGGGGAAGATCTTGCGGCGCGCGTTACGCGAAACAGTACCGGCTTAATTCAATTTGAAAATTGGGTGGCGGTTATTCGAAGCACGAGCTACGATTTAACACATATTTGAGACTTTGAATTTTAAGGTACCAATTTGGCACCTTAACAACATTTGCATTCGTCCGTGTAAATCCGTGTCATCCGTGGCTTAAAAAACTTCAACATGTACACGTCCGCACCATATTCGGGCCATCACGCGAGTTTCAAAATCATTTCTTCGTGTTCCTTCGCGCCTTTGGGTCTTCGCGGCTGATGCCGCACTCACTTTCTAATTCGTCCGGAAAACCAGATTTCATTCCAGTTGTGTTAGCGATAATTTGCTGCCGATGTCAAAGACACACAGCGACATTATCATATCCAAAATCCATTTTATCAGAGGTAAGCAAGTACTTCTCGATTCTGACCTTGCCGCTCTTTATAAAGTTGAAACAAAGCAGCTGAAAAGACAAGTGAAACGTAATCTGGATCGTTTCCCGGAAGACTTCATGTTCCAACTGACGGAGAACGAGACAGAAATCTTAAGGAGCCAATTTGGCACCTTAAGACACGGCGAGCATACGAAGTATCCGCCTTATGTTTTCACCGAACATGGCGTCGCTATGCTTTCCAGCGTTTTAACCAGTAAGACGGCGATTCAGATGAACATCGCCATCATTCGCGCCTTCGTGGAAATGCGACGGTGGATGGACAACAATAAAATACTTGCGGTAAAGATTAAGCAGCTCGAAAGCAAGTTTGACGATCAATTCAAGATCGTTTTTGACGCCATCCGTCAATTGATGGACGATAAAACTGATCTTCGGCCCATTGGGTTTCGACTTAGTCAAGGGAAGGACGAAAACTAAGGTCGTTTTTAAACCAAATTGTGATCTCGCAATTGCGGTTCAACCCACTCGTTCATCTTTTGATTTTTATAATTGCTCCATTTTTCTCCGTAGTGTGAATCCATCTCAACAATACCGCGGAAATTCATAAACGGTTTCTTTCCCTGCAAGGCCTTTCTCAACTGATATTGGAGGTCAAAGTCCGAAACTTCGTCCGCAAATTTTTCCATAGAAATGAATGCCCATCTGGAATCCATTGGCTTAATCTCGAGAAAGTCCTTTTTGTGAGCTTTAAGGTGTTTGATTTCCTTTTGCCATTCACCTCTCATGGCGGAATAATCCATTTGTTCATCCGTTGGAATGGAAATTATTGTGCGGTCCTTCCTATGTACGAAACATCGCATTCCCAGCTCTAACTCACTGACAATTTCATCTACTAGCGATGATGACATTGAATGACAAATTAATCTTCGTTTTTTTTGCGCCTTTGCGTCTTCGCGGCTAACACCATGAACTTAACTCAATTGTATTCACTTTCGATGTTGTCCGCACTAATCTTCAAATTTTCATCCCGATAGCTATCGGGACGCATTTTCAAATCAATCCAGCTTCGATTTGAGATACGCGGCCGTATACCCCTTCCCCTTCTTCACCATATCCTCCGGCGTCCCCTCAAACACCAAATACCCGCCTTTCTTCTCACCACCCTCCGGACCAAGATCAATGATCCAGTCAGCGCATTTGATCACTTCAAGATTGTGCTCAATCACAATAACCGAATGGCCTTCATCAACCAACGCATTGATCGCTTTCAACAGCTTCGAAATATCATGAAAATGCAACCCCGTCGTTGGCTCATCGAAGATGAAAAGAATGTGTCCATCCGGAGAATTTTTTCCCAGGAACGACGCCAGCTTCACACGTTGCGCTTCGCCACCACTTAATGAGTTTGAGGATTGTCCGAGCTTGACATAACCCAATCCGACCTGCTGCAAAGGCAATATCTTTTCCAGCACCGGCTTTTTATCCTTGAAGAACTCAATTGATTCTTCAACTGTCATGTCCAGAATGTCGGCAATGTTTTTCCCCTCAAATTCTACTTCCAGTATTTCCTGCTTAAATCTTTTTCCGTTGCAGACTTCGCATTTTAAAAAGATGTCGGCCATGAATTGCATCTCCACCTTGATCTCACCTTCACCCTCACAGTTTTCACACCGACCACCATCCACGTTGAAAGAAAAATGCGACGGCTTATATCCACGCTGAATCGACAACGGCTGGTCGGAATAGAGCTGTCGGATTGTATCATAGGCTTTCACATAGCTGATCGGATTCGATCGGGATGATTTCCCAATCGGATTCTGATCAACGTACTCGACCTGCGTGATCTTCAACACATCGCCATCAATCTTGTCATACTTGCCCGGCGATTCAGCAACAGAACCGTTCATCCGACCCAACGCCGGATATAAGATTTTTTTAACCAGCGTTGATTTTCCGGACCCACTGATACCAGTGATAACCGTTAAAGCACCGAGTGGAAACTTCACCTTCAGATTCTTTAAGTTGTTTTCGCGCGCGCCAGTCACGACAACTGAGTCTTTCCATTTTCTTCTTTTTGCGGGCACCGAAATTTTTTCTTTCCCGCTCAGGTAATCTGCCGTATGGGTCTGCGTTGATCCGTTGATGTCGTTGATCGTGCCCTGAAATACCAGATTTCCTCCATGTGAACCCGCATCCGGCCCGATGTCGATGATTTGATCGGCAGCCCGCATGATCTCTTCTTCATGTTCAACGACGATGACCGTGTTGCCCAAATCGCGCAATGATTTCAATACTTCTACCATGCGTGTCGTATCCTTTGGATGAAGTCCGATGCTTGGCTCATCAAGGATGTACATGGATCCTACCAGTGCGCTGCCCAACGAAGTTGCAAGCTTAATGCGCTGAAATTCACCACCCGATAACGTATTCGTCAGACGATTCAGAGTCAGGTAGCCGAGCCCCACTTTCTCCATGTATTCCAGCCGGTATTTGATCTCAGTCAGAATACGATCGGAAACTTTCTGATCGAATGATTGAACTTTCAGGTCACGGAAAAATGCGAGCGTTTCTTCTATTGGAATCAGAACAAGATCCATAATAGACGTGCCCGCAATCTTTACATACCCTGCGTCTTTGCGCAACCGCGTGCCTCTGCAATCCGGACATGTGGTACGACCACGATAGCGTGATAGCAACACGCGGTATTGGATCTTATACGCTTTTGATTCGAGATACTTGAAGAATTGATGAATACCATCGAGGGTTGAATTCCCGTACCACAATAGATCCTTTTCCTTTTGTGTAAGCTCGTTGTAAGGGCGGTGAATCGGGAAATCGTATCGGATCGCGGCTTGCAACCACGGCTTTTGCCATTCACTCATGGTTTCAGTTCGCCACGGTGCAACCGCGCCCTCATAAAGCGATAAGCTCTTATCGGGAATTACAAGGTCTTCGTCGATCCCGAGTATTTTTCCAAATCCCTCGCACGTCTGACACGCGCCGAACGGATTGTTGAAGCTGAAAAAGTTTACAGATGGTTCGGTAAACGTGATGCCATCCAACTCGAACCGATCGGAGAATGCTGTTTTTTTTCCTTCAATATAGATGTGACAATCGCCGTGGCCCTCAAAGAAGGCAGTCTGCACCGAATCGCCCAGTCGGAACGTAAGATCTTCATCAGACGCATTGACAGCCGCACGATCAATGAGGATCTCGATATCACCCTCGACTTTCACTTTCTTTTTCTTCGTCTCCTTACTATCCGGGTTGAGGAGACTTTCAATGAACTGCATTTCGCCATTCACCAATATCCTCGCGAAGCCTTTGCTTAAAAGGAGATTCAGCTCATCTTCTAGTTTTCTTCCTTTTTGAATTTTCAGCGGGCAGGCAACCATAACTTTCGTTCCTGCAGGCTGGCTATTCATAAAATCGACAACGTCGGTAACGGAATCACGCTTAACTTCTTTTCCTGAGATCGGAGAATATGTTTTGCCGATCCTCGCAAAAAGTAATTTGAGGTAATCATAGACTTCTGTCGTTGTTCCCACCGTTGAGCGGGGATTACGCGTATTTACTTTTTGCTCGATGGCAATGGCAGGTGAAACACCTTTGATATAATCGACATCCGGCTTCTCCATGCGTCCAAGAAATTGCCTTGCATAAGAGCTAAGACTTTCAACGTACATCCGTTGACCTTCTGCGAACAGTGTGTCGAATGCGAGAGACGATTTGCCGGAGCCTGAAAGTCCCGTTACCACAACCAGCTTATAGCGAGGAATCGCAACACTCAGGTTCTTGAGATTATTAACGCGCGCACGCTTAATAATGACATATTTTTTTGGATCGAGATCGTCAAGAAACTTATCGGAAGCAGTTGTCGTCAAAGGGGTGTTCATTGTGAAACTCGCAAGTTAGCGATAATAGGATAGATGAACCTTCAAAAATCTCAGTCGGGTTCACATACTTGAAAAAAACTAAACCGCAGGGGCGCAGAGATGCGGATGAAGATTCTTGATTTTTTCTAAGAAACCATTGCGCCTCGCCGTCTTTGCGGTTTTAGAACAAAAAACCCCGTCCCCATAGTCCCGACAGTTATCGGGATTGGGACAGGGTTCCCATTATCATGTCTTTGGCTAATTAATTATCGAAGTCCGGATCGTAGCTGGCTTCTTTGCTGCTGTCGTCGCCATCTTCGCCGCCACTGGAATCGTAGTCGTCACCGCCACCGAAGTCATCTCCTCCGCCTCCAAAATCGTCCTCACCTTTTTCTCTTTCAAACTCATCTTCCTTGGGTTTGGCATCGAGATCGTAACCACCTTCACTGTTTTTTGTAGCAGGAAGCTTCACCAAATAGGTTGCTTCTTCTGTTTCAAGCGGGAAAACAAAGATTGGCTCTTTCTTTGCGTTGTTGATGCGCGTAATGCTATTCTCATACCCTGTGGGGTATTGCACTTTGAGCAACTCCTTAAGATCTTCGGATAAGCTATCCAGGCTCTTGATTACTTTTTTCTTACTGACAGGCATATATATGTGTACGTCTGCAAAAAATTTTGAACAAATAGGATAAGAAAAACCATATCAGGCAAGAATTTTCATGAAATTTTTTGGTGCCTAAAGGATTATTTATATCTTTTCAGTCCTAAATAATAAACAAAACCCGCACACTATCGACATAGAGCTCTACGTTACCTAACCGTGAGACAGAATGATAGATACAAGATCCAGCGACAGCCAGTTAGTGTCGCTTTATCAACAAGGTAACGAAGAGGCTTTTGCAGTGCTCCTCCATCGTCACAAATCGAGAATTTATACGGCCATTTACCTTATCGTAAAGGACCGCTACAAAGCAGAAGACCTGCTCCAGGAAACCTTTATCAAGGCAGTGAACACCATAAAAGGTGGGCGCTACAATGAAGAAGGGAAATTTCTCCCCTGGCTCAGCCGCATTGCGCATAACATGGCCATTGACTCATTCCGTCGGAGCCGCCGTTACCCGGAGATCGTGCTCGAAGATGGAAGTAATGTCTTCAACTCTATGAATTTCGCCGAAGATTCAGCCGAGTCCCTTCAAATTGCGCAGGAGACCCAATCACGCCTGCGGGATTTCATTAAAGAGCTGCCCGCGGAGCAAAAACAAGTGCTCGTTATGCGGCATTATATGGAGATGAGTTTCCAGGAGATCGCCGACAAAACCGGCGTAAGCATTAATACTGCCCTGGGACGCATGCGCTACGCACTCATTAACCTGAGGAAGAAAATGACCAAATCCCAATACGCCTATGACGAAAACTTTTACCCAAAACGACCTGATCAGGTTTATTTACCAAGAGACCACAAAGGAGGAGGCCAGGGAGATTGAACGCGCCCTTTCCTTTGACCGGGATCTTCAGTTGATGTACCGGGAAATGCTGCTCACCAAGAAGACAATGGATGAAGCGCAACTCGAACCATCAAAAATTGCCGTAGAGAACATTCTTAAGTATGCTCACGGCCTGGAAGTAAAGCAATAACGATCAAAAACGCCGTCCTGCATTTATTATAACCCGGAGAGCCATCTCCGGTTCAGCAGGATATTTTATTCAATGTGTGACTGCCCGGCCAGACCGTAAGGTTTGGCTATTTGTTCCGGCGTTGAACCCTTTTTCGCGTATTTTGGTATTAGATGGATTCACCATCTCTTTACCTGAATGAATCTTCTCGACGAACTGAAACAGGTCGCTGAATTTAAGTCAGTGCCCGAATCCGAACTTCAATGGCTGGTCACTAAAGGGACTATTCAAACATATCACGATGGTGACAAGATATTCAGCAAAGGCGATCTGATCGACAGCTGGAGCATCGTATTGAAGGGTGGAATCAACCTGAAATTTCTTCAGGGAGGCAACCTGCGTGACATGGGAACCTATGTACCTCGCGAAATATTGGGGAGACTGCCGTATTCGCGTATGCGTGTATCGGGTGGAGAAGGGATCGCGGTCGGAGAAGTTGTACTTTATAGATTTTACGTAAAAGATTTCCCTGAGCTTATCAGCCAATGCCACAATGTGACCGAGGCATTAGTTCACAATATGACAGATCGCGTTCGCGATTTCACAAAGCAGCAACAGCAGAACGATAAGATGATGGCGCTGGGCAAACTGTCGGCCGGATTGGCCCATGAGTTGAATAACCCGTCTGCCGCCGTAGTGCGAAGTGCCAGCGAACTAAAGCGTCATCTTTCCAGTGTTCCCGAAAGTTTCAAGCGGGTGATCAAGATTCGCACCACTGATGAAATCATAGACAAGGTTAATGACTTAATCTTCTCAAAGCTCGACGTGCATGAAAAAACTTCGACATCCCTGATGCAAAGAACCGCCCTTGAGGATGAAATAAGTGAGTGGCTTGACAGCAACAGCATTCATGATATGTATGAGATGGTGGAGACATTTGCGGAATTTGGTATAACCGTAGATGATCTCGAAACTGTCAAATCATGGCTTCGTCCTGAAGACTTGCTTCCCGTGCTCGGTTGGCTCAACCAGGTGATGAATACCGAAAAACTTGTTTCGGATATTGAAGATGCTGCGAAGAGGATCAATTCACTTGTAACGTCTGTCAAGGGATATACACACATGGATCAGGCGCCGGAAAAGCAACTCGTTGATATCCACCCCGGCATTCGCAACACGCTGACGATGTTGAATCACAAGCTGAAGAAAAATAACATTAAGCTCATCGAAAACTTCCAGTCCGACCTTCCTCACGCGAATATATTTGTCAGCGAAATGAATCAGGTGTGGACAAATGTGATTGATAACGCGATTGATGCCATGGAGGGACGGAAAGACAGCATTCTCGAAATCAAGACCCAAAAGGATCGCGAATTTATCCTGGTACACATTATTGATAATGGACCTGGAATACCAGATGAAATAAAGGATAAAATATTCGATCCCTTCTTTACGACTAAGCCAATTGGAAAAGGAACCGGACTTGGACTGGAAGTTGTACAGCAGATTATCACGCAACACAATGGTAAAGTCGAAGTCAATTCTACTCCGGGAAGAACAGAGTTCTCAATTTGCTTTCCTATTAATCAGGCTGCATGAGTACAAAAAAACCTATAATCCTGGTTGTTGACGATGATCCGCAAGTACTACGCGCAGTGGTGCGGGACCTTCGCAACCATTACGCAAAAGACTACCGATTGATGAGCACGACCTCTGCAAACGAGGCCCTGGAATCGCTCAAAGACATAAAAAACAAAAACGAAACAGTCGCATTATTACTTTCGGATCAGCGGATGCCGGAAATGTTAGGCGTGGAGTTCCTCGCAAAGGGCAAAGAACTCTTCCCAGGTGCGAAGAGAATATTACTGACGGCATATTCCGATACAGAAGCAGCCATCCGGGCTATCAACGAGGTTGAACTCGACTACTACCTTATGAAGCCCTGGGATCCTCCAGAAGAAAAACTATTTCCGGCCATCGATGAGCAGCTTGATGAATGGGCAAGCACCCATATTCCTGCGTTTGATGGAATACGTATCGTTGGCTATCAATGGTCACCGCGTTCTCATCAAATCAAAGACTTTCTTTCGGGCAATCTTATACCGTATCAATGGCTTGATATCGAGACAAGTGATGCTGCAAAAGAACTGATAACCCTGAACAACATCTCAACTGCAGTTTTACCCGCGGTATTTTTTGAAGATGGCTCTTACCTGCAGAATCCTGATTTGACGTCGGTTGGTGAAAAAACCGGAATGCGTTCGAAGGCTTCGAAAACGATGTACGATGTCACGATTATCGGGGCAGGACCGTCAGGACTGGCAGCGGCTGTTTATGGAGGTTCAGAAGGTCTGAACACTTCACTGATTGAGAAGCGCGCACCGGGTGGACAGGCAGGAACGAGCTCGCGGATTGAAAACTATCTTGGCTTCCCCAATGGATTGAGCGGCGCTGAACTTTCGAGAAGAGCTATCAGTCAGGCAACACGTTTTGGCGTCGAGCTTATATCGCCGCAGGAAGTTGTCGATATATCTCTGAAGGACAATTACAAGATTATCACATTAAGAGATGGCAGCACCATCAATACCAGAAGTGTGATAATCACCACGGGTGTTGACTATCGTTCCCTGGAAGCCACCGATGTAGAAAAGTTTACCGGTGCAGGCATCTATTATGGTGCATCTACTACCGAAGCACACGCCTGCAAAGGTTGTGATGTGTACATCGTTGGAGGCGGCAATTCAGCCGGCCAATCTGCGATGTACCTTTCTAATCATGCGTCGAATGTCTTTATCGTTGTCCGAAAGAAAGACCTGTCGTCAACGATGTCACAATATTTGATTGATCAAATTGCAGCAACGCCGAATATTCAGGTGATTGGAGAGACGGTCGTTGGTCAGGTATTCGGAGATGGCAAGCTGGAGGAGGTTTGTCTGGAAAATCTTGTTACGAAAGAAAGAAAACAAGTAAAGGCCGCCGCACTTTTTATCTTTATCGGCGCTAAGCCTGTTACGGACTGGATCAAGCTTGACATCATTCGGGATGGCAAAGGCTTTATTGAAACGGGGCGCGACCTTTTGAAGTATGAGTCTTTCAAAAAATCATGGAAGCTTGAGCGTGAACCTTTTCTCCTCGAGACTTGTAGTCCCGGCATTTTTGCTGCTGGCGACGTCCGTGCCGGAGCAATGAACAGAGTCGCTTCGGCAGTGGGTGAGGGTGCGATGGCAATCAAATTCGTGCACGAATATTTAGCGGAGAACTAAACACAAACACCATGGAAGATGCACCATGCAAACATCTTGGAGACTGGAAAACAATTCTTGTTGAAAAAAAGCATGAGTGTGAAGAGTGCGTGAAAATGGGCTCACGATGGGTTCATCTTCGGACGTGTCAGACTTGTGGTATCACACTCTGCTGCGATTCATCTCCAAACAGACATGCATCTAAACATGCGAATCGCGAAAAGCATCCAGTCGCGATATCCGCAGAGCCAGGCGAAAGGTGGGCATGGTGTTATGCCGATGAAGAAATGCTGGAATATTGAAGCGTACTAGCGTCGTAAGTGCGCTGGAGTCACCATCCGACTCATCAGTTCGAAAAATAGCTCCATCATGATCGCAAGCAATGCGGCAGGGATTGCGCCCTGAAGGATCAATTGTGTGTTATTCAACGCTAAACCTGCTACGATAAAGTCACCAAGGCCTCCTGCGCCGATAAACGCAGCGAGCGTTGCCGTACCAATGTTTATCACCGATGCCGTTCGAATGCCGGCAAGAATAAATGGCATAGCAAGCGGCAATTCCACCCACTTTAGTTTTTGCGACCGCGTCATTCCCATCCCATCAGATATTTCTTTTAGCAACGGGTCCACAGACTGAAGCCCCGTTACAGTATTGCGAAGTATAGGTAACAGTGCATAGAGAAACAGTGCGGTGAGTGCCGGATATACACCAATTCCAAAAATCGGAATCATTATCGCCAGCAACGCTATTGACGGGATTGTTTGCAGGAGTCCTGCGATGTAAAGAACAGGTTTTGAAAAAGAGTCCTTCCAGTAAAGAAAGATTCCGGCGGGTAACGCGACAGCTATCGCGATAGCTAATGCAATAAGCGTTAGCATCAGGTGTGTTGCCGTTTTAGACAGAATATCCATCGTCACCGACTGCGATGAAGTCACGTCGTTGTGGCTGACCAGATCCTGTTGTTCAAGAAATCCACGGGCAATTTCAGCAAACGACTTTTTTTCAAACAAAGCTGCGGCGTTCAGTCTCTGAATTTCATTTTCGCTTATTTTTCCTTTCAGCTTGTCAATGGTTGCTTTGGCTTTTAAATCCAGACCTTCGCCATACATCGCTACAGCCGAATATTCAGGAAAGAAGTTTTTGTCGTCACGCAAGAGCGTCAGTTCATACCGCGGTATTTCGCCATCTGTTGTGTAGGCATCTGTCACATCGATTTTGGAATCCAGGAGGGCCTCGTACGCTAGACCGTGTTCGAGGGATGATGGCTTAGACTCCAGTCCATAAGTATTCGCCAGATTCGCCCATCCATCCTGGCGCCTCAGGAATTCATAGCTTAATCCAAACGAAAGTTCAGGATGCGACTGTAAATCGGAAATGGTGGTGATTGCCTTTTTTGCCGCAGTTGACTTCTGCATCACGAAACCATAGGAATTGCTGAATCCAAACTCACCTGAGATTCTTAGCCGAAATTTTTCATAAAGCTGTCGCTGAATTTCTGCAGTGTCGATTTTTGAATCCGCCTTTAAGATTTCCTGCGCAATTGTTCCTGTGTATTCCGGGTAGACATCGATGGCTCCGTTGCGCAACGCTTCGAAACATACAAATGTTCCACCCAGGTTGTACACACGTTGCACACGAAACCCTTCGTGTTCCAGAAGCTGTGCTATTGCTTCACTGAGAATATATCCTTCGTTGAAATGCTTTGCACCCACACGTATCGTTTGCCCGGCGGCCGCCACGCTGCAAGCAATGAATAGTACAGTCAACAATTTTCTCATAAACCAGCGGCATTCAAAAGTTCTCGGACAACATTACTTGCCGGATTTTCAAAAATCTGATAGACACGGCCAAACTGTTCAACACGGCCCTGATCGATGACCAGAACTTCGTCGGCAAGTTTCTTTGCCTCACGCAAATCATGCGTTACGAACAATACGGTCCGGGGTGCAGTGTTTTGTAGTTGAACGAATTCGTCGATGATTTTGAATCGTGTGATCGGGTCAAGCGAAGCGAAAGGTTCATCCATCAAAAGTAATGGAGGATCAAGAAACAGGGCTCTCGAAATGGCGGCTCGTTGCTGCTCTCCGCCTGACAATTGATACGGGTATTTGTCAATCAAGTCATGCGGGAGATTGACGAGCCGAAGCACTTCCGCCAACCGTGCTTGCAATCCACTTCCCTCGCTGAATATTTTTCCGGTGAGTAAAATGTTTTCCCTTACGGTGAGGTGCGGGAAAAGGCCAATGCCTTGTACCGTGTACCCGATGTCTTTCCTGAATTTTTGTGAATTGGCCTGGATCATCGGTTTGCCATTGATAATCACTGAACCGTCGCCGGGCACAAGAAGCCCGTTGATCATCTTGATCAATGTGGACTTTCCACTACCACTTTTCCCGATGATCGCGGTGATTTTGTTTTGGGCAAATACCACATTGACATCCTGAAGGATGTTTCGTCCCGAAATTTGATAACCTAGTTTTTCAAGCCTGACGTACTCCACGAAAAAGAAGAAAAGTGAACTGTATCAAAGAAACAGGTTCCAATGTACACCCTAGCCTTGCTTTTATTTTCTTTGCGGCGTGAAGATTTTACTCATCCATCAGCATTTCAAAGAACCGAAGGAAGGTGGGGCCCTGCGATCCTATTTCTTAGCTGACGCTTTGGTGAAACGGGGCCATCGCGTAGTGGTCATTTCAGGCGGTAAAGAGGCCTCCGAAACCAATTTGGATGGAATTGAAGTTATATATGTCCGTGCTCCTTATAACAATACATTCGGCTTTTATGCACGGGCGCGATCTTTTGTGAAGTTCTTAATTTCCGCTGCGGCCATTTCCAGAAAATATTCAGACTTCGATTTGTGTTATTCGATTTCGGTTCCATTGACCGTAGGACTAAGTGCGCGCTGGATCAAGTGGAGGATGCAGATCCCTTATGTTTTTGAAGTTGGTGATCTTTGGCCTGATGCGCCTATCCAACTCGGCTTTGTGCAAAATTATTTTCTCAAGTCAGGCCTCTACAAGTTTGAGAAATCGATTTATCGGCATGCGGAGTCAATTGTTGCCCTTTCACCCGCCATTAAAGATTCAATCAGTCAAAAGGTTCCGGGCAAGAAGATATTCATGATACCGAACATGGCCGACTGCGAATTCTTTCGGCCCGAGGAGAAATCAACATTATTGCAGGAAAGGTTTGGTGTCTTTGGAAAATTCGTTGTGTCATACATCGGCGCATTAGGAATGGCAAATGGGTTGGACTACGTCATTGAATGCGCAAATGCGGCGCGGAAGGCCGACTTACCGGTTCATTTTCTTGTATGCGGAGATGGGGCAATGAAACCCGGGATCACCCGCGACATTAAAAGATTGGGTTTGCAAAACATTTCTGTTCTTGATTTTGTCAATCGCGAGGGCGTCAGGGAAATCATGAACGTGACCGACGCTGTGTTTGTCTGCTACAAAAATGTCCCTGTCCTGGAAACAGGCTCTCCGAATAAATTTTTTGATGGCCTGGCAGCCGGCAAATTGATCGCGATCAATTTTGGTGGTTGGATAAAGAGAGAAATAGAAGAAAATGGTTGTGGCTTCTCCGCCGATCCAAAACAGCCTACCGACTTTATTAGAAAATTATCGCCCTTTATTGTTGATCCTCAACTGTTACGTAAACATCAAAAGGCGGCGCGACTGTTGGGCGAAGCAAAATATTCAAGAGAAAAATTGAGCAAGTCTTTTGTAGACATTATTGAAACTCACTGATCTGTTTCTTCAAAAGAGCACAATACTTTCATTCCGGTACTGTCTGGGCTAAAGCCAGGACGCGCTTTCTGAATTGTCGTTTCAAGAACCTCGAGACCCGCAATGTTCTTGATCGTATAGGATCGCCAGTCTCCTTTTATTCCACGCGCGACATGTTCGGGTGGAGGAAGATACCACGCTGAGAGTTGCATATTTTTTCTTGGAAAAGATCCGACGAGATAAGGTTCCACGGTCCGCCAATCCTTTGTGCCCGCCGATAGATTTTCATACAGGATCTTTATCACTTTTCTTGCCTTGATCGCACGGCATATGTTGACGAGGGTTTCCTGCTCAATGAGAGACATTGTCGTTGATTTGGAAATTTGATGTGTGAATATAATCACTCATACCCGCCCGGGATATGAGAAATTCGAATTCCAATTGCGTGAAAAAAAATTGAATCAGGCCACCCCTACGGGGTTTGGAAACATCTTGCGCCCTAACGGGCTAGAAACGGGGCGCCCCTATGGGGCTGCTAGCAAGCCATCACGAATTCCGACTCCTTCGGGGGCGGCATTTCTTAATCGTCCTTCTACCACCATCAATTGGATCGTCGTCAGTTTCGGCATCGACGCAAATTATAGATTCCAGCCCATCGGGGCGCCCTGTTGCTAGAAAGGATGATGGAGATTGTATGTAAAGCTCCGTAGGAGCGGCCTGTTTAATAGTATTTCGGCCACCATCAATTTAATTGACGAGGATTTAAAATCCTTTCCAAAAATCATCAGGATTTCCCGGCCCGTTGGGGTGCCCTGTTTCAAGTACCGAACGCGAAATTTGTATCGAAGCTCCGTAGGAGCGATCTCTTTCAGTGGCCAACACCTACACGCAAATATTTATTCAAATTGTGTTTGCGGTGAAATACCGCGAATGCCTCGTCCCACCAAAACACCGCGAGGAATTACACAAATACATTACCGGGATTGTGCAACGGCGTAGTCATAAAATGCTGGCAGTATTCTGTATGCCCGATCACACGCATTTGTTTGTTGGGATGAAACCAACACAATCCATATCCGACCTTACACGTGATGTCAAGGCGGCATCATCCGGTTTGATCAATGAAAAAGGATGGATCAACAAGAAGTTTGAATGGCAAAACGGATTTGGTGCATTTTCATATTCCCTTGATGCCGTTGACACCGTCGTAAAATATATTCTCAACCAGGAACAGCACCACAAGACTGTCAGGTTCCAACAGGAATATCTTGCCTTAATCGATGAATTTCAGGTTGATTATGATTCCCAATACCTGTTTGATTGGCTTGACTAGCTACGCCTCCACGCGCTCAACAATCTTGCCCGTCTTCTTATTCTTTAAGATCCATTTTTTCGCACCGTAATGTGTCACCTCTTCTTTCACGAGGTAGTGATCCTTATCATATTCCTCAAGATGACTGTCTTTTGTTACTCCCGTTCTTCCACGCCACACGTCAAGCTTCACAGGTTCCCATTGCTTGCTTTTGGCAGATGCATAGGACGCGTCAAGAATCGCATTAACAACATACCCATCATAAAAGGTTTCGCGGGGTGCCTTCTTTTGCTCAATGGCATTGAACATGTCCATGAACATGTGGTTGTAGCCCAGCTCATTTAGTTCGTCACCTACCGGGAAAATCCAACCCGTATTGCTCTCAGCTTTTTCAGCAACATAGTTGGCACCTTTTCCGCTCGTGAACATATCCATTCCAGTCCTCAAAAATCCATTGACCCAGATCGTGCCTTCTGTTCCCATCACTTCATCGCGCAGATCGAGACCGCCGCGGAAGGTCCAACTGACTTCAAACTGCCCGATCGCTCCATTCTCGTATTTCACAAGACCAATGGCATGATCTTCAGCATCGATAGGCTTGACTTGTGTATCGGCCCAACACATCACTTCAATAGGTTTGATATCCTTGCCGATGTAAGTGCGCGCTATTTCCACACAGTGACAGCCGAGATCCAGGATGGCGCCGCCTCCTGCTTGCTCGATATCCCAAAACCAATCGCTATGCGGTCCGGGATGGGTTTCGCGCGATTTTGCCCAAAGAATTCTGCCCAGCGCACCATTCTTTACGCTTTCATACGCTTTTAGAAACTTTGGTGTATAGACAAGGTCCTCGAGATATCCGTTGAATACGCCAGCCTTCTCTACAGCTTCCATCATACGTTTGGCCTCTGTCGCATTTCGTCCCAGCGGCTTCGTGCAGATAACACCTTTCTTATACTTGCAGCAAAGCATGACTGCCTCTTCATGGAGATTGTTCGGAAGAGAAATGCAAACCACTTCAACCTCAGGCCGATTGATCGCATCTTCAAGCGTCGTTGTGAAATGACCGACTTTGTAATCTTCAGCGAACTTTTTTGCGCTTTCCTGCCTTCGCGAATACACGCTTACAATTTTATCCTTGCTTCTGTATCCTTGAATCGAGTCAGCATAGAAACGACCAATGAAACCAGAGCCGAGCATCGCGATGTTCATATTGTGAGAATTAAGTATGGACTATTAACAAATCAGTTGGCAGTCTGAATTTCTTTCTTTTCTCTAAAAAACAAAATGAAATAAATGAGAACGGCCACAGCGATGAATGCCGGCACGAACCAGATCTGTTGCCATTGATGCACCCCGTCTTTCACGTAGTAATCCGCCGTAAACCCCGAAAACCACGTCCCGATAAACATGCCAGCACCGTAGGTCGCAAATGTGAACAAACCTTGAGCAGCATTTTTTATTTTTTCACCCGCCTTCTTCTCGGTATACATATACCCTGTCACGAAAAAGAAGTCATAGCATATGCCATGAAGAACGATGCCGGCATATAACATCCATGTGTTCATTCCGACGTCCCCGAACGCGAAGCACACGTAACGGAGTATCCAGGCGGTCATTCCTAGTAGGAGCATCTTCTTAACACCGATGTTGTTGAAAAGAAAAGGAATCGCGAGAATAAAAATCGCTTCTGAAACTTGTCCCAGGATCATCTTGCCTGCAGCATTCTCCAGGCCCAATTCATTTAAAAACACATTAGCGAATCCATAGTAAAATGAAAGTGGTATACAAACAAGAATCGCGGCTATAAAAAAGATCAGATAAGATTTATCCTTCAGGAGAACTAACGCATCGCCACCAGCAGCTGATGATGCGGAAGTCTTTCCCGTTGGAGGCGTGTTGGGAAGAATGAAACTGATAAGGCCCAATGCAAGCGATGCCCCGGCTGCAACATGAAACGTTGATGACGTTTTTTCTATTGCCAGGGTCCCAATGACGAGACCTGCGACAATCCACCCGAGCGTTCCAAACACCCGGATCCATGGAAACTGCTTTCCAGGATCGGTCATTTGATGAAATGCAATGCTGTTGCTCAACGCGATGGTTGGCATATAAAGCAAGGAATACAATAAAACGATCCAGTAGAATGCAGTGCTATCCGTAACTGTTGTGGCGAAGTAAAGCAACACGCTTCCTCCAATATGGAGAATGCCCATGATGCGTTGTGCTGCAAAAAAACGATCCGCGACCAGGCCAATAAAGAAAGGTGAAATCATTGTAGCAATCGCGAGCGCGCCGTAAGCGGCTCCGATTTGAACCCCACTTGCACCCAGAAACTCCGACATGTACGTTCCCATCGTAACATACCACGCGCCCCAGATAAAATACTGGAGCAACATCATCAGGGAGAGCTTAGAGAAGACGGTTGGGTTCATACAGACAAATCTAAACTTTTTCCTTTCCGGGTACTTTCACTACCGGCGGCTTGTAGCCTGACTCCTTGAAAAGTTTCGCGGCATCCGACATATCCATTAGCTGTGGCAGTGTTACATCAGGATGTGTCTCCATATATTTCTTTACGATCTGCCAGCCAACCCACGTTCCGATTCGACCCGGACACTGCTCACCAACTTCTACGGTCTTGGGTCTTTCTCCGATGTACTTTTGTTTGACGATATGGCTGGTAGAAAATAAAACCTGATCCTCGATAAATCGCGACCATATCAGGCTTTCAAACTCGCGTGATCCATCGATTTCCTTTTTTGTATAACCTATAAGAACACTGTCCGGGACGCATGGCATTATTTGTTTTGTAAAATAGTAGGCCTTGCCATACGTGATAATGTCCGCGAGTACGGTTCTGTCTGCAGCATTAATCTTATTGAAACGACTGTCAATTCCCGTAAGCAACATCACCGAAGGCACGATAAAATCTTTATTGTATCGGCGAAGCATGTATTCGTACATATTGGGGCGGTACTTTGCGCCATCTCCTAAAAAATAATCCAACCCAACGATAATAAGGCTGTCGCTGACGAACAGATCGCTTTCAAGTCCCGTGACAATAGTTTGAATGCGTGGTGGCTGGAATGATGGATAATAATATTTCAGGTTGACGAATGCTTTGTCAAACTCCTCCTTTAATTGTGCGTCATTGCCAAAAACCTTATGCGTTTCCAGCAGCAGCGTATCTAGGTGAGGATTGGTAAATCGATTGTAAAGCTCATTGATAAATGCGGAGTCGCTCGGGTATTGCGTACGATTAAAGAAAAAATCCCTGGCTTCCGGGTGACGAGTGAGAAACCTTACAAGTTGCTTTTTGCTGGAGATTCCCGGAAGTGAGTCTTCGAGAGTCTCAAAGGTTGTATTGATCTGGATCCCCGATGTATCCGGGATAAATGCGCATGCTTCCTCATTCTTGTCCTGGCATGATGCGAAAATCAACCAGAAGATGCCTACTACCAAAGTGCTTCTCATGAGCTTGAGTCCGGATTTAAATACAATCTGCGGTATTTTCATTGTATAACGAAATGAACGCATCGCACAAAGTTCATCTTATTCTGAAATTCATAAATTTAGGAATTGAACTCATGAGCACCCTCAAGCACATAGCGATATCTGGAAACATCGGTTCCGGCAAAACAACACTGGCCGAAAAACTTTCGAAACACTACGGTTGGACGCCACTTTATGAATCTGTGGACCACAATCCTTACCTAAAGGATTTCTACTCCGACATGACGCGCTGGGCATTCCACCTCCAGATATATTTTCTGAACAGCCGGTTTAATCAGGTGCATCAGATCAGATCCAGCGAGAAGACCATTATCCAGGACCGCACCATTTATGAAGATGCCCACATATTTGCCGCGAATCTTCATAAGAGTGGACATATCACGGATCGTGATTACCAGAGCTACCTCGACATTTTTAATTCGATGATTACTTTCGTGCAGCCTCCTGATTTATTGATCTATCTGCGCGCTGATATTCCAAAGCTGGTTCAACAAATTCAAAAGCGCAATCGCGAATTTGAATACAATATCAAACTGGAATACCTGAAGACACTCAATGAGCATTATGAAAAGTGGATCAGCCAATATAAAAACGGAAAGCTTCTCGTCATCGATGTAAATAATCTCGACTTCGTGCAGAACACAGAGGATTTTTCCATGATCGTTGGCAAGATTGAACTTGAGTTGAACAGCTTATTTTCTCAACAGCCTTCGGGCCCGGTCTGGGTACGTTAAAACATTCCGTTCGAATGAAAGCACTTACTTTTCGTGGAAAGCAAACAATTGAATACGAATCAATTCCTGATCCCGCTATTCTGTCCCCAACCGACGTCATTGTAAAAGTCAATGTCTGCGCCATCTGCGGATCAGACCTGCATGTTTATCATGAACATGAAAAAGGGATTGATCATGGCACCGCGATGGGGCATGAGTTTGCCGGAGAAATCGTAGAAGTTGGAAAGGAGATTCGTTCCCTTAGAAAAGGTGATAAGGTAATGAGCCCTTTCACCACTTGTTGTGGCCAATGCTTCTATTGCAAATTGGGTTTGACCTGCCGCTGCGTTCACAATCAACTTTACGGCTGGGTTGAAAAAGGAAAAGGATTGCACGGAGGACAAGCCGAATACGTGCGTGTCCCTCTTGCCGACACGACACTAATGAAGTTGCCCGTAGGTATTACCATTGAAGAAGGATTGTTGCTCGGAGACATTCTTTCAACCGGCTATTTCTGTGCGCTTCAAGCCGATGTTAAGCCTGGTGGCACTTACGTAGTAATTGGATGTGGCCCTGTGGGTCTCATGGCGATCCTGGGAGCTCGTGAACTCGGAGCAGAAAAAATTTTTGCAGTCGATACCGTCCCGGAGCGACTGGCCATGGCCAAAGTCTGGGGCGCTACGCCAATAAACGCAAAACAGGTTTCAGCGCTGGAAATTGTCAAAGAGGCTAGTGAAGGACGCGGAGCAGATGCGGCTTTGGAAGCTGTCGGAAGCGGATCTGCTGTGAAACTTGCGGTGGAACTGATACGGCCGGGAGGAATTGTGTCATCTGTCGGCGTTTGCAACGATGAACATATGGCGTTCTCTCCCGTGGAGGCATACAATAAAAACCTAACGTACAAGATTGGCAGGTGTCCTGCCCGTCATCTCATGGAGAGGTTGATCCCTATCGTGCAAAAGAAGAAGTATGATATTTCGTCAGTCTTCTCACATCACATGAAACTTTCAGAAGGAGTGAAGGGCTATGACATCTTTGCAAACAAGAAAGACAATTGCCTCAAGGTTCTTTTGACGCCCTGAATTATTACAGGAGATCGAAATTGCGATAAACCTCCCATTGTCCATCTATGTGCTTGAGCAAACTGATCTGACGGGTAAGATAGCTTCCTTTAAAAATCTTCATTTGAAATTCTTGCCAGGCATTCTCAAAAGCTTCTTTTTTTAAATCCCGGAAAGCCACGGTCATGTGTGCATGAAAGGGACGATCCTGGTAGTCTGCATTGAACAAGTTCAATTCACGCTTGCAATGTTGAGTAAGCCGTTTTTGCAATCCAGCCAACGCGGGTGATTCGGTCACGTTGAGAAAGATTACCCGTGGAGGAAAGCAATCGAAATTACTTAAACTGACTTCGATAGGATTTTCTTTTTTAAAAAACTTTTCGAGTGATGCGACAAGTCTGTCCTCACTTCCCATCTTCCACGCGAAAGGCATGTGCAGTGTAACGTGTGGCGGAGAGTTAAGTGCAGCTTTGCTCTGATACTGGTTCTTAAAATATTCTTTGAGCTGGGTCACTTGTTCAAAGATCGGCGCCGGGGGAACGCTTGCGATAAAATATCGCTCCGTATCAGGTGCCCTCATTTAGAATTTTCCAATGCTGTCACACGCTCCTGATAACGACTGGCATTTTCGGGATCAAGTTGAATCAGAGCCTTGTATGCGGCGAGATTGTCGGCATCTTTCTCAATCGCCTGCAGGTAAGATGCCTTTGCCTTGTCTTGCACCCCCGCTTTCAAATAGACTTCACCCATCAGTTGCAAAAAAGATGCTTCCCTGAAATCATTATTGTAAGCCCTTTCCAACGAATAGATTGCAGAATCGATGTTGTTGATCTCGTTATAATCGTAGCCTAACAGCCACCACGCATCATTATTGTCAGGATACAAGTTCAGGCATTTTCTGGCGATCGGGATTGACATACCATATTCTTCTTTCATGGAATACGTCAGGCCCTTGTTGTAAAGTCCATCGCGATCGTCAGGATTCTTTGCCAACACCTTGTTATAATACCACAAAGCCGAGTCGTAGTTGCCGTCGCCAAAAAATTCGTTCCCCTTTGCATTGTCGTCGATGTTTTCGTTAGCAGGAACTTCAGGCTCTTCAGTTGAAGATGCTGTACTGCTTTCTGCCGGCGTTTTTTCACCAAAGAAAATACCAACCAGAATCAGGAACAGAAAAAAGCCAACTGCCGAAAAAGCCATAATCCGAACAACGCGCACGACTGGGCTCACGGGATTGCTTGACCTTCCTGAACCTTGATAGGGTCGATAGGGGTCACCACTCGGTGAATCTCTCTGAAAATTTAATTGAATGCCGGAGAAATAAAGGCTCAGAAAAATGAAGTAAACCAATCCACCAAGCAGGAACCAGAAAAAGAAGGATCCCAGTGACCAGAAAATAGCAAACAGTCCTGCGAACACAAGGGCGAGGATTCTTGACCACTTTCCTTTTCCGTTTGATATATTCTGTTCGTCCACTCGAATTAATTATTCGATCAATTTACCGGAAAAAATTATCTTCAAGGTTCGAAAGGTCGCTTATTATGCCGCACATTCCCCTGGAAGAACATTTGCCCGGAATAACAGGCCTCCTCGAGTATCGTCGGGATACGGCAGAACCCATCAGAGATCTCACACAATTTTTGCTTCGCGGACCGAATACTTTGACTGAGGCAGAACGGGAACTGATTGCCACAATCGTTTCATACAGGAATGAATGTAATTTCTGCACGTCCGCACATGCCGCCGTCACAGATGTTTTGCTCGGTGAAAGTCAAACAAGTGACCAAATAAAGAAAGATATCGAGAGTGCTTCCATCAGCGAAAAAATGAAGGCACTATTGAATATTGCGGCGAAAGTACAGCAAAGTGGTAAAGCGGTTACGACTGAATTGGTTGAACGTGCTAAAAAGGCGGGTGCTACTGACACGGAGATTCACGATACGGTCTTGATCGCTGCGCTTTTTTGCCTTTACAACCGCTATGTCGACGGTCTTGCTACCGTGGCTCCATCTGATCCTGCCTTTTATAAAGGGCTTGCCGATCGCATTTCAAAGGGTTACATGAGGCATCCGAATGGCTATGATCATTTAAAGAAAAAGTAATCACAATGGAGACAGGAAGGGAGAGGGGAGGGATCACAGGTTACCATTGGCTGTTGTTCTTCATCTGCTTTTTGTCAAATGTTTTTGGCGGTACAGTGTCAACACTTATGTCCGTGTATCTGCCAGTTGCCGTTCGCGACCTTCTCGGGACAGTGGATGAAAGTGAGTTCAATGCGTTAAGTGCGTCAGTGAATTCAATTTTTGTTCTTGGTTGGGCAATAGGTGGTATTGCGTGGGGTGTTCTGAGCGACCGGATCGGCAGGTCGCAAGCCATGATACTTTCGATCGGTTCCTTTGGACTTTTTGCACTCTTAACGGGCTTCACCAATTCATGGATGCTTGTTATGACCTGCAGGTTTTTTTCGGGATTCGGAGTGGGAGGGGTACTCGTGATCACACCGACAATTTTGTCTGAAGTGTTGCCCGAGAAGTCAAGATCCGTTTTCATTGGGATACTGTCGATTGGATTTCCTATTGGAATATTCTCTGCTGGCCTGATAGATTTCTTTGTTGCCAACTGGCATCAGGCATTTCTGATTGGATTGGTGCCGCTCGCGCTATCGATTTTTTGTATTTGGCTTGTAGGGGAATCAGCGCAATGGCAATTGTCAAAACAAATCAATGCAGGTGAGGAGCGTTCAGGGTTGCTTCAAAATCCTGAATATCGTACCAATCTGATACTTGGTTCTATTTCGTTCGGGACGATGTTGATTGGACTGTGGGCAATTTTTCTGTGGCTTCCTTCCTGGGTCCAGACACTCTTAACATCATCAAGTGGCCAAATGGAACGTGGCCTTTCTATGATGGCGCTCGGGGGTGCGGGATTGGCCGGAGGGTTTGTATCAGGCTGGCTTGCAAACGCCATTGGCAACAAAAAAGCAATGATCGTTTGTTTCGCGGGATGTTTTGTGATGGCCTTTCTGTTGTTTAAGCTCAACACGGTGTTCTCATTTGTTATCTATGTCGAGATAGGTTTGCTGGCACTGTTTTTCGGCGCCAGCCAGGGAGTTTTATCCGGATTCATCCCCAGCTTTTTTCCGCCTTCAATCAGAGCCACTGCCACTGGATTTTGTTTCAACATTGGAAGATTTGTGACAGCATTCACGGTTTTCTTTGTGGGAGCATTTGTCACAGGGCTGGGTGGATACGGTAATGCGCTTACCGTGTTTTCACTTGTGTTCGTCATTGGATTAATTACCACGATTTTTCAAAAAGAACTTCAATCATCAGTGCCGAAAACTGAATTAGAAACGACCAAACCTTGAAACCGCCTTCGGCGCCACGAGCCGCGAAACGTTCCGGGGCAAACTCTGAACTCTAAACCCTGAACTCTGAACTCTAAATTCTTAATATGGCCCACATAAAACTTCCCGATGGTCTCCCCGGTATACGGGGACCCATGACATTTCGTCCTGAAACATCGAAGCCGCTTAATGAACTGGCTGAAGTGCTGCTTCGAAGTGAGAATTCGCTTTCGCGCGGCGACCGCGAGCTCATCGGCACGTATGTATCATCGTTAAATGATTGTTTTTTCTGTCAGAACGCGCATGGTGGAATTGCGCAGCACTATCTGCAATGCGACATGAAGTTTATTGATGATGTGAAGAAGGACTATGAAAAAATGCCGTTATCCGATAAGTTGAAATCTTTGCTATCGATCGCGGCCAGTGTGCAAAAAGGAGGGAAGAACGTTACCTCCGCACAGGTCGAACGAGCAAAAAGTTTCGGTGCAACGGACATGGAGATTCATGACACGGTTTTGATCGCAGCGGCATTTTGTATGTTCAACCGTTATGTGGATGGACTGGGAACCTGGGCGCCACAAGATCGTGAATTATATGTGCAACGCGGCCCGCGTAGAGCTGAAGAAGGTTATTTGAATTTCGATCTTTACAAATAGCCACCCGATTGCACCAATGAAATCAGTATTGTGTTTGCTGCTTTCAGCGTTTTGCCTCTCTTCATACGCACAACTTCCCACCGTCCGTGCCGAAGGAGGAAGCGACAAGCCCGTGAATTGGCCGGAGATAGAGAAGGCAGACGAGGCAGATCAAAATAGCCCTGGATTTTTTTACAATGATTGCGCACAAGGCGTAGGTGATGCGCGGGCCTCCTCTTCGTTGCCAACACAGGCAACCAAAAAGTACAGCCCCATCAATCTCACGGATAATAATCCCATGACTGCATGGGTGGAGGGCAAGCCAGGATTGGGCATCGGCGAATGGTTCAGCATTACCGCACCAAGTGTAAATGTGATTTATAATGGTTATCAGGCTACACCGGCAACGTGGCAAAATAATTCTCGTGTAAAAAAGTTCAAGGTTTATGTAGACGATCTGGCCGTATGCTACCTCGTGCTGGAAGACAAGATGGGTGCCCAGCGATTTGAATTACCAGTTGACACCGATGCGAAATCACACGTGTTCAAGTTTGAAATAGTTGAAGCGTTTCGCGGTTTGAAATGGGAGGACGTTGGTATCTCGCATATTGATCTTGTGGGTTGCTGCATGGCGGGCGAAACAATTCTGGATGGCGGCGATGCTTCGACAAGAATCGACAAAGCCATCGTCGGTGAAACAATACTGACTGTGAATATTGATTCGCTCAAATTCGCACCTGTAGAAATCAAAAAGATTTCTGTAGCAGTCCATCAGGTATTGTTCAAGATCAAGACAACGTCCGCTGAGATTCAGGTGACAGGGGATCATCCACTGTACACCAGGAACGGCTTCAGCTCAGTGAACGCATTGAAAAAGCGATTCAATCTTAACGACTATTCACGACTGGCCAGCGCAGTTGAATTGCTGCGATGGAATGCAAAAACGAAGAAATTTGAATTTGAAGCGGTCAAAAGCATTGAAGTTGTCTCCGGCATGCACAATACTTATTCCGTGCGAGCGCTATCTGGCGGCACAACGTATTTAGCGAACGGATTTGTGACGAAGGTGTATTGATGCTAAGCAAACTATCGGCACCACTGATCACACCGTCCGTTTGTCCCTAAAGGAATCTACCGCGCAACCCTCCTTCGAAGCCAGTCGCAGTAATTAAACCGCGAACCACGGCTCACTGCTTACAGCTCACGACTCACAATTTATGGGTAAATCTCTCTCGTCAACTGCAACCTACCGACGACTGAATACCGATCACCGATTACTATTTCAACTCCCTCAAATACAATTGAATCGTATTCTCCAAACCAAAATACAGCGCATCACAAATCAACGCATGTCCGATAGACACCTCATCGAGATAAGGAATGGATTGATTCAAGAACTTCAAATTATGCAGGTCCAAATCATGACCCGCATTCAGTCCCAACTTCAGATCATGTGCGGCCTTCGCCGCCTCACGATAAGGAGCGATCGCTTTCTCGCGATCTTGGTGATAATGCGAAGCATAAGGTTCAGTGTAAAGTTCGATGCGATCACCCCCAACATTGGAAGCGCCTTCAACCATCTGGATTGATGGATCGACAAAAACTGAAACACGTACGCCGACGCTCTTTATCTCACTGATTATCTTTTTCAGGAACACTGCATTTTTGATTGTGTCCCACCCAGCGTTCGATGTGATAGCCCCCGGCGGATCAGGAACAAGTGTTGCCTGGGCTGGCTTGACTTCGCGGATGAGTTTCATGTAACGTTCGTCCGGATATCCTTCGATATTAAATTCGGTTGTGACAACTTCCTTCAGTTTGATGACGTCTGCGAAGCGTATATGCCTTTCGTCGGGACGCGGATGAACCGTAATCCCCTGTGCCCCAAATCGTTCACAGTCAAGGGCCGTTTTAATCACATCCGGATTGTTGGCGCCACGCGCGTTCCTGAGGGTTGCAATCTTGTTAATATTGACGCTGAGGCGGGTCATTTGTTTATACAGGCAATCGTTCGATAACTTTAGCAAAATTACGGAATCATGTCACTGAAAACCACCATCGACAACGACATCAAGAAAGCGATGTTAGCAAAGAACAAAGAAGAGCTCGAAGCCCTTCGCAGTATTAAGTCAATGATCCTTCTGGCCGAGACTGACAAAGGTGGAACAGGAGAAATTGCTGCAGATGTAGAAGGAAAAATTTTGATGAAAGCTGCAAAGCAACGAAAGGAGTCGGCAGAAATTTTTCAAAAGGAAGGTAGAAAGGATCTTGCTGATAAAGAAAACTTTCAGCTCGAGGTTATCAATCGCTACCTCCCCAAACAACTTTCGGAAGAAGAGATCTCAGCAGAGCTGAAGAATATCATCGCACAAGTGGGAGCGAAAGGACCTCAGGACATGGGAAAGGTGATGGGAGTTGCCACGAAAGCCCTCGCTGGCAAGGCGGATGGAAAAGTTATTTCCGAGCTCGTAAAAAAACTACTCGCTTCTTGAGCACCATCGATATTGTATTGGCACTCTTTATCCTGCTTGGCGCCTGGAGTGGGTACAAAGAAGGCTTCCTGATGGAACTCCTGTCGCTTGTGGCAATATTGATAGGCGTTTTGGTTGGTTTTAAGCTGATGGGATTAGGAATGCTCTTTCTTGAGGAAAGATTCAACGCAGACAAAAGAACTTTACCCTACTTATCTTTTGGTGCGATCTTCATAATTATTGTAATCCTTGTGCGTTTACTAGGAAGGTGGGTGAAAGCGTCAATTGACAAATCATTCCTGGGAACGGTTGATCAGGCGATGGGCGCGGCGCTAGGCGGTTTCAGAACATTGTTCATGCTGAGCATCATCCTTTGGATCGTGGATTCTTTAAAAATCACATTGCGAAGTGAATGGACTCATGACTCCTGGTTATATCCCTTCACGGCGACGCTTGCACCCAAAACAGTAGATTGGATCGGCGGATTTCTGCCGGTTTTTAAAGAAATATTTTCGCAGTTCTGATTAGTTTTTTTTCACTTACTTTCCTGACAGATAAACAACCTGAATGGCCCTCAACGTAAAAGAAGCTGACGGTTACAAATATGTCGATGAAGGCTCAGGACCTCCAATGGTCCTGCTGCATGGACTTTTTGGAGCATTAAGCAATTGGGAAGGCGTGGTTGGAAAGTTTTCAAAGAGATTTCGTGTGGTCATCCCGATGCTTCCGATTTATGAGATGCCGATTAAGGAAGCGGGACTGGAAGGACTTCGTAAGTTCGTTGAAGATTTTGTTGCGCTGATGAAGTTGGATAAAATGATCCTGCTGGGCAATTCCCTGGGAGGTCACATAGGACTACTCTACACGTTACACAATAGCGCCAAAGTCGATAAGCTTTTACTCACAGGTAGCTCGGGATTATTTGAAAATACAATGGGTGGCTCTTACCCACGTCGGGGTAGCTACGATTACATCCGCGAACGCGTGGCATACACATTCTACGATCCAAATGTTGCGTCAAAAGATCTTGTAGATGAAGTTTTTGAGACGACTAAGAGCATTCCGAAGTGTATGCGGATTGTCGCAATTGCGAAATCAGCGCAGCGCAACAACCTGGCAAATGATTTACCGAACATACTGGTTCCCACTCTGCTCGTTTGGGGATTAAACGATACTATCACCCCACCGATGGTAGCGTATGAATTCAACCGGTTGATACCAAATTCTGAACTCCATTTCATCGACAAATGTTGTCATGCGCCGATGATGGAACATCCGGAAAAGTTTAATGAGATTGTGGAGGAGTTTTTGATAAAATCCTCTAATCTAGCAGCGAAGAATTAGGAGAGAAGACGAAATGATCGCAGAAGAGCTTATCAACCACATGGTTCCGCCACTCAAAGTGTCGGATGACGCGCACAAAGCGATTGTGTGGATGGAGGAATTCCGCTGCAACCACCTTCCCGTTGTTAACGAAGGTAAATTATTGGGATTCATTTCTGAGGAAATAATCCTCGAATCAAACGATATCATCAAAAATCTTGAGGACTTCGAACTGGTAGGCAAGACCTGTGTTGTCGGTCTCGAATCTCACTTTTTTGAAATCCTTCGCGTGGCAGGTGAGCATAAAATCAATGTTGTTGCTGTGCAAAATGACGAGGGTCAGTACATGGGAATCATTACGGTTCAAGACATGATGGCGTCATTTGCGCAGACGGCCTCTGTTCAGATGCCGGGAGGAATTCTGGTGCTTTCAATGGACCTTATCGATTATTCACTGGCTGAAATCAGCCGGTATGTCGAAGAGAATAAGGCTAAGGTGATCAGCAGCACCATGATGGAAGATCCGCTGGACAAGGGCAAGATCAAAGTGACACTGAAAATCAACCAGCTTGACCTCTCGAGAATCGTTGCCACGCTCGAACGTTTTGGGTACCGTGTAATTGGCAGGTATCAGGAAGCTCCACGCGACGATGACAGCAAGGAGCGCCTTGACATGTTGATGAAATATCTAAACATCTGAGCACAGGTCGAAGCACTTTTGAATTTATTCACTCTTCAAATTTTCCACGGGATTAACGTAAACAGCACGCCAGGTTTGCGAGCCGATCGTAATTGTACCGAGCACTACCAATGCCGATACACCGATCAGGATTGTCAACCAATCTACTGATACATGATAGGCGAGTTGCTCCAGCCACAAATTGTTGATAAAGTATGCAGCTGGTACTGCGATTGCGATTGCCAATACAAGGATCGATATAAATCCCCTTGACAGCAGGTACACCAAAGAACCATCACTGCTTCCGAGAATTTTTCTGATGGATATTTCTTTCATTCTTGTCTCTGTCGTGTAGGTTGCCATACCCAGAAGACCCAGGCATGAGATCAGTATCGAAAGGAAAGCGATTACGCTGAGCATGCTCACAAGATCCCCAAAAAGGATATTGTACATTTTGTGAATTTCGTCGCCGAAATCCCGATGCTCGATTTTCAATGAAGGATTAATCTTGGTCCACGCTGCGGTGATTGACTTACCTGCATCTTCTGCTGAACCGGAATATTGCACCTGCAGCATCCGGAATTGACCTGGATCGTAGATCAAAATCATCGGCTCCATTTTCTCCATGATCATCTGATGATTGTAGTCGCGGACTACACCAATGATCTGCTTACGTGACGAATCTTTCTTCATAATGATCTCTTGTCCAATGGCTTCGTTCGCAGAAGCAAAATGAAAGGTGTTCAACGCTGTTTCGTTAATCAGTATGAAGTTCTTGTTCGATGCGCCTGCGTCTGCGCTAAAATGTCTGCCTGCGACCAATGTGACATCGAGGTTTCTCAGATAGTCTTCATCAACAGAGTAATATGGAACAAATGTCCAATCCTTATCATCGATAGACTTTTTGAATCCATCGCCATACGTGAAGCCCGCCGCGGGCAAATGCGAAACGACCGACACATTTTCGATGTTGCTGTATTTAAGCAATTCAGCCTTAACCACTTCTGGCGCTTCGTCGTTGAGTCCCACAACCATTTTTTTCTCCATGTTGAAGCCATGGTCGGCACGCATTAAAAGCTGCAGTTGGTTGAATACAACGACCACAGACAAAATGAAAATCAACGAGAAGCTGAACTGTGCGACCAATAAAGTCTTACGCATTCCCATTCCTGAAAAGAGTTTCATGTTTGACAACCCCTTAAGGACTTTGACAGGCTGAAATCCACTCAGCACCACAGCGGGGAATATTCCGGCAAGGATCCCCACGACGACAGCGAAAACGAAAAAGATTATGAAAATGAAATAGTTTAATTCCAGATCCCAACGGAGAAGTCTGGCAAAGCTTAACTGCAGCATCAGTGGTTTAATGATCAACACAAGAAGAACGGCCAGGCAAAGCGATATCAGCGCTACAACAATGGACTCGGAAAGAAATTGCACAAAAACCTGCCAACGCATAGCACCCGTCACTTTGCGAACACCGATCTCTCTCGCCCGCGTCAGAGATCGTGCAATGGAGAGATTGGTAAAATTGAAGCAAGAGGTTAGCATCACCACTCCGGCAAGACCTGCAAAAAAATAAACGAAAACCCATGGTAACACCGGCCCGATGGCATTGTTGAGGGTACTGCCTGGCGTGATTTTCATGAGATTCTGAGGTATGAAAGTTACTTTACGCTGATCCTCCGGATTGGTAATTCCGCTTGCATACTCTGTTTCGATTTTTCGCAGGTATGAAGAGAGTTCTTCCAACGTAGTTGTTTTTTCAAGTAAGATATACACCCAGCCTGAGTTGTAATCGTATCGGTTATCGACGTCCCGATATCTATTGCCGTCTTCAATGCCTTGGTTGACTTTGGCAGCCGCTGCCAGACTTTTCACAGTCGACATGCTCGCAAGCGCTTCGAACGCAATGTGCGATTTGCGATTGGTTTCTTTCAGGACGCCTGTCACTTTGTACGGGCCTTCCACACCCACTTTGAATAACTCACCGACCGGATTCTCTTGCTTAAATAGCTTCTTCGCTGCCGCCTTTGTGAGTACAACTGCGTAAGGGTCAACTAACGCAGTCTTCGGGTCGCCAAACTCTAGCTCGTATTCGAAGAGTTCCAGGACTTCGGGGTCAGCGAAATATCCTGATAAAGGAATGTTTACATTTTGCTCGAGCTCCAGCCACAAATTGCCGAATCCACGTCTGAGACGCGCTGCCGTTTCGATTCCTTTATAGTTTTCAATTAAATTTTGCTTTAATGGCAAACTTGTCGTGGACGACTCCGAATGTATTTCACCGTTCTTGCCAATCGCCTGCGAATTGATTCTGTAGATACGATTGCGTTTGCTGTTGTATCGGTCATAGGTCATTTGATCAGCCACAAGCATGATGATGCACATCGACAGCGTCATGGCGATCGCGAGCCCAAAGATATTTATGAAAGAAAATGACCGGTGGCGCAACAAGCTGCGCACAGCCGTCTTAAGATAATTCTGAAACATGAAATGAATATTTTAAAGTGACGGCAACGTGTACGTGACGATGACGATTGAAAGGCCGGTTAAGTCGCAGCGTTACCTGGACTCTTTTTTTACCATGAAATAGTAAATCAGGAACCCCAAAGACACAAAGACTGAAAACAGGCCATAGGGCAGTGGTGATTCAGGGCGAACTTCTACATACTCCATGATGATCAAGGAAAGTCCGCCGAAGAGCGCAATCAAACCCCACTTCAGGGACCCATATTTATTTTCACTTGCATGCTCCTTAAAGATTGCCTGAGTGTCGTCGTTGACAAATCCCTTGTCGATCATCTTCTTCTTTAAGATGTAGTCAGTCATTGCTTTTACGAAGAAGTATACGGTGCCGCCAAGTCCGCTAAAAATTGCGATTGGCATCAAGACCTCTTTTAGATTATTATCCATGGGAATAAGATTTAAATATTTTCTTGTTTGAGACGTGAGACACGGGGTGGGCGGAGGATGTTGCAGGCATTGAAACCTTTTTAGGAAAAACGTTGAAAAAATATGCTTCCGATCGTATTCAGTGATCGGTAGTTCATTGTTGACGCTCAATTTTTCGCTTGGTATTGTCGTAAGCCGTGAACCGTAAGCCGTCGTGCAAGCTAACTTGGGCTACTAGCTTCGAAGCTAACGCCAGTCTTTGCGCTCTGCGCATTCCCTTTGCGCCCCTTGCGTTAAAATGCATTCCAGCGCCGTCAGGCGGGCACCAAAAAAATTCCGTATTTTCTGCAACAGTTGCCGCGAAATGTGTGTCAAACCCCGAAATGACTGAGGATCGGACCCTGGTACTGCGCATCGTACGCGGTGATATGCAGGCATTCAGGGTGCTTATCCGGCAGCATGAACGACTTGTGGCACATATGATTGGCAGGTTGATCGATAATGCTGAAGACAGGGAGGAGCTCTGCCAGGATGTGTTCCTGAAGGTCCATGAGAAAATATCTGAATTTAATTTTCAGTCCAAGCTATCAACCTGGGTTGCAACGATTGCCTATCGTCATGCCATCAACCACCTCCGAAAGAATCGCATTAAGGTTACCGATATTTCAGAGGAAGAAAGTTTTACCGATCGGTTCGTCGCAGCAGAGGGTGCAAGCGATCAATTCGAAGAAGATGATATCAATAAATGGGTGCTAAAGTTTATCGGAACTTTACCTCCGCAATACAAAGCGGTTCTTACCATGTATCATTTGGACGGAATGACATATCCGGAAATCGGCGAGGCAACGGGCATGCCGGAGGGTACCGTAAAGAATTACATATTCCGGGCACGCACAATGATTAAAGAAATGGTAAATAAGTATCTTGGAAAAGAAGAGATGTGATGAGCAACGACGAAGAGCTACAAAACGAAATTGAGTTGACAGGAAGCGGATCGGGACCAGATGCCCAGGTCTATAAAAGGATTTTTGATGCGCTGAAACGTGAGCCGGATTTCAAATTGCCACCGTCTTTTGCAGACAAGGTGATCTATAAAATCGAGGCTACCCGTGAATCCAAAACGGAGATGATATGGCTTGGCTTAGGAGTACTGTGTTTTGTGATTGCCGGAATTGTTGCCATTGCCATGACGAATTATAAATTTGATTTTGGCGCCTTGAAATTTATTTCCGGTTACCCAGGACTTATCGCATTTGGAGCGACGTTTATCGCAGCACTTCACTGGCTTGATAAAAAATTCGTAAGGAAACCTGTCTGATGTTTTTCGATACCCATCTTTTCGACTCTTGGCCGCGTAGGCCCGCGAAGGAATTAATTACTGGGGCCTCTTTGCGCACTTCGCGCATCGCCTTCGCGTAGCTTCGGTAGAGCGAGGCCTTTGCGTGGGGAATCTCTAATTCAACGGTGCCACCGCCAACTTCACAATAATTCCAGCATAGTAATTCCTGCCGGTGGCAACGTTGTAATACCTTCCTCCAGCTGCATTCAGATCATTTCCTAAACTGTATTTGTGATCGAGCGCATTGTCTATGCCCACAAAAAATTCCACCGGAACACCAAGTGTTGCCTTGTATCCGATCCTTGATCCAAGTAAAAAGTAGTCAGCAGCGTAATCGGTGTTTGCATCGTTGAGCGGTAACCTTTCGCTGTAATTGCCAGTGAAATTCAAATAAAGTCCTTTTCGGAATATCAGGTCGCCACCGAAAGTGACCAACGTCGGGGAAACGCCGGTGAGCGCATTACCCGAGTAATTCTTGCCATCGTTGACATATTGATCGAACCGGTAATGATTATAGGTATAGCTCGTCCACAATCGTAATGAATTTCCATTATCGTTTGAAAGCGCTGTCAGCCACGAAAGATATATTTCGGATCCTTGCTGTGAAGTGGAGCCTGCGTTTACAAAATAGTCAGCGCCAGTGGCATCGCGCTGAATAACGATGGCATCTTTTAGACGAAAGTCATAGAAGGCGACGGAAAAGTCGACCGCGTTGAACAGCCGCCCCTTTGCTCCAGCTTCGTAGCTGGTGCCGTGCTCAGCATTTAGTGTGTTGTTGAAAGTTGCTGTTGAAGGTCTCACTTCAGCAAGCGACGGTGGAGAAAATCCGCTGCTCACGCTTCCATACACCGAAAGCATAGATGAGATTTTCTTGAGCAGCGCAATGCGTGGCAATACGACGGGATCGAAATTTCTATCCTGGCTGGTTTGCGGAGCTGGGGCCTTCCTTAAAAAAGAATAGTTGACATAATTGGCGCTGCCCCCAATGGTCAGGTAGAAATTTTTCGGGAGATCAAATTCGCCCTGCACAAATCCAAGAAAAAGTTGAGAACGCAGCACATCATCCGTCTGTACATTTCCCTGTATTCCGCTCAGATTATCATAGTCAGTAACCGGTGAAAAGAAGTGCTGATACTCGGCGCCGACCGTGAACTTTCCTTTCCAAGGCGCTTTATCAAATTTGTATTGCGTGTCGGTTCTGCCACCCCAGTTTTCCTCCTCGCGTATTTCATAGTTGCGTATTGATGGATTTGTGAAATGCGTAATCGAGCCGAACATCCCGATGCGCGTAGACCATTGATCGCTCCATTGGTGGTCGAATGACAACCCGGCATATCCTGTGCGATTGGTTACCGACGCTTGCTGCTTCACAGCGCCAGGTGAAGTGGGCGAAGAATCGGGGCGTGCCTGGCGAGCATCCTGTTCATATTGAGTTTGGGTGAGACCGCCTGGAGTTTGATAGTAGAGATCTGTGGAGAATGTTGTTCCGGAAAGGAAGCTTTTTGGACTCAACGATAGTTGCCAGTCGAGCTGCGCCGTTTGACGATCCATCTTTGTTTGCTGACGATATCCATCTGCGTGCTGAGAGCCCAGTCTCAAATCGAGTTGGAATTTCTTTGATGATAATAATGTGCCACCACCCTGAATTTTCGAAAGTCCATAACTCCCGGCAACGTATTGGACAGTGAAAGGCGATTTTGCCGGTGCTTGCAGCAATACAACACCGCCTGTTCCTGCCCCATAAAGACTTGCTCCGGGTCCTTTGATGATTTCCATGCTGCCGATCGAGTTGAAATCAAAAAGATTCAGGTAGGTATTTCCGCTTCCATCAGTCATCGGTAATCCGTTCCAATAAAATTTGACATTGCGCACACCGAATGGTGATCGAAGCGTACTCCCTCGTATTGAAAACCGGTAGCTGCCGGGCGAGCGTTCCTCCATTCTCACGCCTGGAACGGAGTTGGCAGCCGGCAGCAGAGAGACGTTGGAGAAGCGATTGAGATCAGAGTCTTTTATGACAGCAATCGCTGCGGGTACTTCTGACTGCGGGCGATCTGACGCGTAGGCTTTGACGATGACGTCATCAAGAACTTTTGTAGAATCAGATTGGGGGACTTGCTGCGCTACCAGGGTTGAGGCGCATAGAATGCAAATTACGAAGAGAAGGATTTTCAGCTTCAAGCCCTGAAAATACTAACAGTTGATAAATAATCACGAGGACACTTCTGACAGAACGTCCTCAATTGCTTTAGCGTGAGGAAAGTAGCTCGCAAGCCTCATCATCACCCTGTCGACCAAAGTATCGGGACACGATGCGCCACTGGTCAATACAATTGTAACGGGATCTTTATCTGGTATGAATCCGTATGTCACCCTCTTCTCCTTCTTGTGATAATCGAAGTGATGGATCTCGCCTTTTGATTTTATCTCTTCCTCAGAATTGATAAAGTACGTTTTGAACTTACGCTCACACAATTCGACGATATGCGATGTGTTGGAGCTGTTATAACCACCGACCACCACCGCAAAATCAGCCTCCGTCTTCAATAATTCATAAGTGGCATCCTGATTGTCATTGGTAGCGTAGCAAAGTGTATCGCGCGTGTCAGCGAAATGATCTTTCAATAAACTTTCGCCGTAACGATGAATCATGGTTTGTTTAAAGAAGTCGGCAATGGCCTGCGTTTCTGTTGCCAGCATCGTCGTTTGATTCACAACACCAACCTTCTGCAGGTCTTTGTCGGGATCAAATCCCTCTGAATATTTTCCCCGGAATTCTTCGAAAAAGTCCGAACGTGATTTACTTCCGAGAATGTAGTTTCCCAGTCGCACAGCATCATCCATATCGCTCACAACGACAGATGCAGTGTTTCGCTGACTATGAGAAAAGGTCGCGCGCGTTTCTTCGTGCCTCGGTTTCCCATGAATGATGATGGTATATTTTTCCTGGCCTAACTTTTCGGCGCGATTCCATACTTTCTCAACGAAAGGACATGTCGTGTTATACCGCTCTACTTGCACCCCCTGGTTTTTCAGCAGCGCTTCAATTTCTACTGTTGTTCCAAACGCGGGAATAATAACAATGTCTTCAGGCTGAATTTTTTCCCATGGTATAAACTGCGTACCATCGGTGTCCATGATGAATTTTATGCCACGACTTACGAGATCGTTGTTCACCTCCTGGTTGTGAATCATCTGACTCAGGAGATATACATTTTTGGAGGGATTTTCTTCAAGAGCCCTGTAGCTGATCTCGATGGCGTTCTCTACCCCATAACAGAATCCAAAATGGCGGGCAAGAACAAATCGAACCGGCCCAAAATCCAAAACAGAAGGCGAGAAGTCCTGCTTCCGCAAATCCTTTAATCTTCGGGATTCTTTGACCTTGCCGGTGAGCGATGACCGGTAATAAGATGGGATCTGAAAACTTTTGATACAAAAACTTTTAAGGCGCTTAGCGCCTGCCCGCCGGCAGGCAAGACAAAGTTAAGCGTTTTGTCGCGTGGCGACAGATCCTGACGTAGTGTGACAAAGAAAAAAATCCTGTTCCGATCCTGCCAGCCAGCGGAATCGGAACAGGAAAACTTATGCAGCTTTTGAGAGCTTGTCTTCTTTGACTTTGTTGGTGTGGACCTCCTTAGAATTGAGATCGAACCACTTCACTTCTACCAGATTTTTTTTAAAGTACTTGAGCACTTCCATCACTTTGCCGTCGATCTTACTGCGGACGCGCTCACCTTTCTTAAACAATCTCCTCATTTCTCCAGTTTGATTATTAACAGTTCTTACAATCGAATTGCGTAGTTGAACTCCTTAGGATAGTCCTCGTAAATTCCCGAAAAGGTAATGAGGTCACCCGGTTTCTTACTATTTACGATATCATTTACATCTTTCACAGTCTTTACGGGCTTATCATTGATGTGGGTGATAATAAACCCATCCCGCATTTCAGTATATCGGGCAATTTTGCCGTTTTCGACTGATTTTACGCGGACTCCCGCTGCAAGGTCAAGCCTTTTTAAGACCTTAGAATCCGCGTCTTCCAGCTCAAGCCCAAGCGCCGCAGCGGCGGTTTTTTCTTCCCGCTTTACCGCGGCTATTTTACCTTCCTTGTTCTTTAATGTCACAGAAAATGACTTCTCCGAACCACGGCGGTTAACAACGACATTCACTTTGTCGCCTGGATGCTTGAGTCCGATATACTCAATCAGCGCTGAGCTCGTACGGATAGGAAGCTCATCAAGCTTCACGATAACATCACCCTTTTGAATGCCGGCTTCTTTTGCAGCGCTCCTGTCTTCAGCATCGCCAAAGCCACTCACATATGCACCTTCCCGCACTGAAAGATCTTCTTCTTTGGCAAGATCATTTGTTACCGTGCCAACCTGGATTCCTAACCATCCGCGTTGCACTGTTCCGTACGCAAGCAGGTCTTCTACAATCTTGCTTACAATATTTGACGGCACCGCAAAACCATATCCCGAATAAGAACCCGTGGGACTGGCGATTGCTGTATTAATGCCGAGTAATTCACCCCGCAGGTTCACCAACGCGCCACCGCTGTTTCCTGGATTGATAGCAGCGTCAGTTTGAATAAAGGATTCGATTGCTGTACGTCCTGCTTGCGGATTGTTCGAATTGCCACTGTTAATGATATTAATATTCCTGCCCTTCGCACTGATAATGCCCGCAGTCACAGTTGAATTCAAATTGAACGGATTACCAACAGCAAGAACCCACTCACCAACCTTGGCTTTGTCAGAGTTTACAAATGACAAGTAGGGAAGTGCTTTTTCCTCAATCTTAATGACGGCAATATCCGTGTCGGGGTCAGTGCCGACAACCTCTGCCTTGTATGTGCGGTTGTCAGCCAACGTCACATCCAACACGTCAGCTCCTTCAACCACGTGGTTATTTGTAGCGATATACCCGTTGGCGTTGATAATGACGCCACTGCCCGAACTCTGTGAAGGACCACGACGCTGCTGTCCGCCATTTGGACCAAAAAAGAATTGGAAGGGATCATTTTGATCCTGGTTGCGATCACGGGAAGCAACCTGTTCACCCGAAGTTGCTTTAATGTATACAACGGCCTGTGTAACCTTTTCAGCGACGGTGGTGAAATCAAGGGGAACAGCTTCGCCGTTCTCATTGACACGGTAAGCAACTTGTGATGTTGGAACCGTACTTACGTGTTCAATTTTTATTGCTTCATTTCCAGTACCAATCCATCGGGTTGATACCAGCGTCAGGCCGCTTCCTAAAACAGCGGCCAGAAAGAGAGATCCAAAACGCTTCATATCATTCAAAATTTTGTTGTTTTCAAGTGGGACAACTCATCCAAGAAAAATTGTGCCAACGCGATTTTCTGACAATTTTTCAGGGTAGAATAGATACGAAATACAAAGGGAGAAGGTTCAAAATTGGGTCAAAAACGTCATTTTTTGACCAATTCCCCCTCTTTGTAAGTGTACTCAATGGTGAGATTTCCATTCTGATCGTACCACTTTGACACGCCGTCGCGGACACCATTTTTATACATACCCTCTTCCATTAACTTCAGGTTGTTGTCGTAATATTTTTTTACAACGCCTTCAATTTTTCCATTGACGTACGTACGTTCTTCACGGACATTTCCATAATTGTATTCTTTGTAATCACCTTCCCGCAAGTCATTGTGATAACTACAACGCTTTGATACAGAACCGTTGTTTGTAAACTCCATGGCAACGCCTTCTTTTTTGTCGTGATAATAGGTTGTGAGTGTCTTTATCACTCCTGTATCATAAAATTCAAGCCAAGAACTTTCTTTCATTCCATCGAGCATATATCCTGAAGACAAGACTTTGCCCGATGCGTCTTTGGTCTCCGACAATTCAGGTGTTCCTGTTGATGACAACGGCCTGGACTCAACGACAATTTTTTCAGGTGAATCTGACGGGGAAGTATTATTGCCGCAACCAGTCAAAAACATCAGAATCGCGGCTAAGAAGTGGATTTTTCTCATATTTTAAAACGTTATTGCGATGTCAATTTATGCATCTGGTATGAAAATTCAGGGACAGATCATCCTCAAAAAAGGCAGGGAAGCGTCAGTAAAAAGATTTCATCCCTGGATTTTCTCAGGGGCAATTTTTTCAAAAGACAAACACCTTTCCGATGGAGATTGGGTCGAGGTGAAGGACGCCTGGCAGAACACGCTTGGAGCCGGACATTACCAAAACGGAACTATTGCAGTTCGACTTCTTTCCTTCTCTGAATCATTGCCGACATCGTCCATTTATAAGGAAAAGATATCCGAAGCATTCAATCAACGCCTTGTGAGTAAGGTTGTCAGCGATCAGACAGATAGCTACCGTCTTGTACACGGCGAGGGCGACGGTTTGCCTGGCCTTATCATCGACGTCTATAATGGAGTCGCTGTTATACAAGCGCATTCTATTGGAATGCACCACGACAGAGAGATGATTTCTTTTGCGATCAAGTCCGCAATGGGCGAGCAGATCAAGGCTGTTTTTTACAAAAATCAAGGAATTTCCGCTGAAAATGGCCAAAATGATTACCTCATGGGCATGAGCCCTGTTCCTCATATCATTCAGGAGCACGGGCATAAATTTTACGTTGATTGGGAGGAGGGTCAAAAGACGGGATTCTTTTTGGACCAGCGCGAGAACCGAAAACTGGTAGGTGAGATGTCCAGTGGAGCAAGGGTATTGAATACCTTTTGTTATACAGGTGGGTTTTCTGTTTACGCGCTCAAAGGCGGTGCTCAGGAAGTGCATTCCGTGGATGCGTCGGAAAAGGCAGTAAGGCTGACAGAGAAGAACCTTGCGTTGAACGGATTTGATTCACAAAGGAATGCCTGCTATGCAGTTGACACCTTTGACTTCATCAAGGATAAAAAAAATGAATATGATTTTATTATTCTTGATCCACCTGCATTTGCGAAACACCGTGATGCACGACATCAGGCGATGAAAGGATATCAACGTTTGAATGCGGAAGCATTTCGCGTGATAAAACCACATGGAATAATATTTACTTTCTCATGCTCCCAGGTTGTTGACCGTCAGTTGTTCAAGGACACTATCGTATCATCTGCGATACAGGCGGGAAGGGAAATAAAAATATTGCATCAGCTGTCACAGCCTGCGGACCACCCCGTTTCAATATTTCATCCCGAAGGTGAGTATTTGAAGGGGCTTGCACTCTACGTTCATTGACGCAAATCCACATTGCCAGCGTCCGCTGGCTGCCAATGGTTCAAATAACTTAACGTAAGTAAGTAAATACATGTTCACGGGCATATTATGCTTTGTTTTCGGGCTTTAAGCCAGATCAGTCAAAGGAGGCTCGTAAGAGCATCAATTCGATCAAAATAAAACTTTAGTTGAGTACAGAATATGTATTTTTACGGCTTAGATGTATGAAATAATCACCGTTGAAATGAAATAATATCGCCTGAAAACCGTCATCACGGATGAGAAGTAAGGTGAAAACTTTGGTAGTATCTTTACAAAAACCTACAAAATAAAATATGAGCAAAGGATTAATTAGTGTACTGGTAGTAGTCGGTCTTCTCGTTGTTTTCGTCGGAGGATTTTTTCTGTGGGGCACCGGAGTATATGACAAGGCGGTTGGCTTGCAGGAAAATGTAAAGCAGTCGTGGGGAGATGTTCAAGCAACGTATCAAAGAAGAGCTGATCTTATTCCATCGTTGGTTGCCACTGTAAAAGGAGCGGCTGAAAACGAAAAATCAATTCTCGTTCAGGTAACAGAAGCACGTGCGGGAATTGTCAAAGCAACAACACCAGAAGAACTTGATCGCGCAGGCAAACAAATCAATACTGCGATCAACCTGGCATTCGAAGCATATCCGCAGATACGCTCGACGGAAAACTTCTCGGACCTTCAATCACAACTCGAGGGAACGGAGAATCGCATCGCCGTTGCACGCGAACGTTATAATGAACAGGTCAATGGATACAATTCTTATGTCAGAGGATTTTTTAAGCGGTGGGCATTGAGCACGTTTGGAGGTGGAGAAGACTTCGGTCCGAAAAAAGGATTCGAGGCCGCCGCTGGATCTGAAAAGGCTCCAGAGGTGAAGTTCTAAGAATACACCTCGCCTCCGCCGAAAGTTGTGCGAAGGCCATGCACAAAGCGCGCAAGGAACGAGGTCGGAATTGACGGTAACAATAAAGCCCGGCTAGATCACTAGCCGGGCTTTTTTATTCGGATGCCCAATGCCAACAAAACTTCTTTACAGATTTATGGGGTGCGCTTTACCTCGCGGTTCTCATAGCTCTCTATGACGTCGCCCACAGTGATGTCATCGAATTTCTCGATACCCATACCACAATCGAAGCCTGAACGAACCTCGCTCACATCGTCTTTAAACCGCTTCAATGTGCTCAGTTTGCCGGCGTAGATCACAATACCGTCGCGGATAAGACGGATAGGATTGGCGCGTTTGACGTAGCCATCGGTGACCATACAGCCCGCAACAGTGCCGAATTTTGTGATTTTGAAGACTTCCCGGACGTCGGCATTGCCCACGATGACTTCTTCCGTCTCCTTCTCGAGCATACCTTCCATGGCGCTCTTAACATCGTTAATGGCGTCGTAAATGATGGAATACAGGCGAATTTCGATCTCCTCTGCGTCGGCAAGCCGTTTTGCAGAGGGTGATGGACGAACCTGGAATCCGACTATAACCGCGTCTGACGCAGAAGCCAAAAGAACATCAGATTCAGAGATCTGACCGACGCCCTTATGGATGATGCCGACTTGTATTTTCGGAGTTGAAAGTTTTAACAACGAGTCTGAGAGCGCTTCTACCGAACCGTCCACGTCGCCTTTAACGATGACGTTGAGTTGCTTAAACGATCCGATTGCGATGCGTCTTCCGATCTCATCAAGTGTAATATGTTTCTTCGTGCGGATGCTTTGCTCACGCACGAGTTGCGCCCGTTTCGTAGCTACTTCGCGTGCCTCGCGGTCTGTTTCAAAAACCGCAAATTTTTCCCCGGCTTGCGGAGCGCCGTCCAGGCCGAGAACCTGAACAGGTGAAGACGGACCGGCTTCTTTCAATCTCTTACCAGTGTCGTCGAACATTGCCTTGACACGGCCATAGTTCGATCCTGCCACCATAATATCTCCGACGCGCAATGTTCCGGTTTGTACCATCAACGTGGCCACATATCCTCTTCCTTTGTCAAGAGACGCTTCGATGATAGAACCGGATGCCTGTTTGTCAGGGTTCGCTTTCAGGTTCAACAACTCCGATTCGAGCAACACCTTTTCGAGAAGATCATCGATACCCTTACCGGTTTTCGCTGAAATTTCCTGGCTTTGGTATTTACCTCCCCACTCTTCAACGAGAATATTATTCTTGGATAATGACTCTCTTACCTTATCGGGATTTGCCGTCGGCTTATCGATCTTGTTAATCGCAATTACGATTGGTACACCTGCGACCTGCGCGTGGTTGATCGCTTCCTTCGTCTGTGGCATCACATCATCGTCGGCAGCTACCACTATGATGGCAACATCTGTAAGTTTGGCACCACGGGCGCGCATCGCGGTGAACGCTTCGTGACCGGGAGTATCCAGGAAAGCGATTTTATGTCCACTCTTAGTAGTCACGTCGTAGGCACCAATGTGCTGCGTAATACCACCTGCCTCAGACGCAACGACCTTTGTGTTCCGGATATAATCCAGAAGAGAAGTCTTACCATGGTCTACGTGGCCCATGATTGTAACGATCGGAGCGCGCGGCTTGAGATTTTCTTCGCTATCTTCCTCTTCTTCCTCGACGGATTCTTCTTCCGTTGAAATGAACTGGACTTCATATCCAAACTCATCAGCGATAACTGTGATCGCTTCTGCATCAAGGCGCTGGTTAATAGAGACGAACATACCAAGACTCATACAAGTTGAGATGACATCATTGACAGAGACGTTCATCAACGATGCGAGGTCGTTAGCTGAAATAAATTCATTAACGCGAAGCGTCTTGGAAGCTTCCTGTTCCTGCAGCAACTTTTCTTCATGCGCTTCAGAAACAGCCTGCCGCTTCTCTTTACGATATTTTGCACCAGTAAACTTCTTTTGACCACCGCTTAGCTTAGCAAGCGTGGCTTTGATTTGATCCTGGATCTCCTTCTCGGAAGGCTCACCTTTTTGAACATGAGCTGGTCCGCGCCTTGGACCTGGAGCACCAGTCCGTGGGCCTCCTTTCGTTTCATTGCCTTGCGAAGGAATTCTTTTCCGCGGTCTTTTCTTGCGTGCGTCATCCTTGCTGTCAGCTGCAGGTGCGGCCTCTTTCTTCTTCTCTGCCGGTAACTCGATTTTGTCAACGACTTTAAGCCCCTGAAGCTTGTTGGCTTTTGCCTTGATCAGCTCTAGTTCCGGAACGACTGGCTTTTCAACTTCGACTACAGGCTCAGGCTTTTTAGGCGCGACCTCTTCTTTTTCCTTAGGTGGTGCAGGCGGTGCTTCCTTCTTCTCAAGGTCGATCTTGCCGAGCACCTTTATACCTTCCAACTTCGGTTTTTCTCGCTCAACCTTCTCGGGTTGTTTTACCTCGTCTTTGGCCTTGATTTCCTTAGAACCGAGATTCTTTATCAGGATGCTATCTTCTTCCTCGGCTTTCCTTTTATGCGGTGCCGGCTCATTTTGAATAGTCTGATTGTCTATGTGCTTGGTACCAATCGTCAATCCTGATGCTTCAATTTTTTCCGAAGCAGAAGAGGCATATTCCTTGGCAAGCATTGCAAATTGCTCGGCGGAAAGCTTGGCATTTGGGTTGTTTTCAACGGCAAATCCCTTCTTGGCAAGAAAATCCAATATGGTGTTGTGCCCCACATTGAGCTTTCTCGAAGCCTGTCCCAACCTTATCATTTTTTCCTCTGCCATGCCTGATGCCTCTGATTTTCTAAGTTCTGCTTTATAAAAACTGAAATTTACTCAAATTCCTTGCTCAAAACAGCAACTACGTTCTCCACCGTTTCCTCTTCAAGGTCGGTACGGCGAACGAGTTCCTCTTTGTTCAGCGCTAATACACTCTTTGCTGTGTCAAGTCCGATCTGCTTGAGCTGATCAATAACCCAGCCTTCGATCTCGTCTGAGAACTCGTCGAGATCAACATCTTCTTCTGCGGTTTGTTCTCCAAGTTCGCGGAACACATCGATTTCCATACCAACGAGGCGGCTTGCAAGCTTGATGTTCAATCCGCCCTTTCCAATTGCCAGTGAAACCTGGTCAGGCTTCAGGTAAACAGAAACGCGATTTGTATCCTTGTCAATCTTGATGCTAACAATCTTTGCAGGACTGAGAGCACGCTGAATAAACAGCTCAAGGTTTTCAGTGTAGTTGATTACGTCGATATTTTCATTCTGCAACTCGCGAACGATGGCATGGATTCTTGATCCTTTCATTCCGACGCAAGCGCCAACGGGGTCAATCCGGTCATCATAAGACTCTACTGCAACTTTCGCGCGCTCACCTGGTTCCCGCACAGCTTTTTTGATTGTAATAAGACCGTCGTAAACCTCCGGCACTTCCTGCTCAAACAAGCGCTCAAGCAACACCGGTGATGTACGTGAAAGAACAATCTTCGGATTGCCATTTACCATCTCCACTTTGTGCACGATTGCGCGCACATTTTCTCCTTTGCGATATCTGTCCTTTGGAATTTGCTCGCTCCGTGGAATAGAAATTTCATTTCCTTCAGCATCGGTCAACAGCACTTCGCGGCTTAGCACCTGGTACACTTCACCAGTAATGATCTCTCCCACGATTTCCTTGTACTTCTGGAACAGAATGTCTTTTTCAAGGTCTTTCACCTTTTGCATCAACGTCTGGCGAGCTGTTGTCACAGCGCGACGGCCGAAGTCCTCGATCTCGATCGGCTCAGAAACTTCTTCACCCACTTCGAAATCCGGCTCAATTTTCCTGGCTTCACTCAAACTGATCTTATCGTGTTCCCAAATGTCCTCAGAATCATCGTCGACGATCTCACGAATCCGGTAGATCTCAAGATCGCCTTTGTCGGCATTGATAATGATATCAAAGTTGTCGTCGTTGACGTACTTTTTCTTGATCATGGTTCTGAAAACATCTTCCAGAATCCGGATCATTGTGGGCCTGTCGATGTTCTTTTGCTTCGCGAAGTCGGCAAACGACTCGATTAAGTTTGATATGTCCATTTTACAATTATTTAAACGAAACCATTACAAATGCTTTTTCCATATCGTCGAACGGGATCAACCAATCTTTTTCGATAATAGTTTTTCCCTCCTTTATTTCTTCTTTCAAGGTGATCGCATCGGCAGTCGAAGCGACCAACTTGCCCTGCAACACACTTTTGTCCTTCTTGTGCACTTTGACCTGACGACCAATATTTTTTTCAAATTGCCTCCTTAGCTTCAGCGGTTGATCCAGTCCTGGAGTTGTCACTTCCAGCACATAACCACCGGGTCCTGTATCGAGGTTCAGTTCATCCAGTTTTTCGGACAGCGTTCTGCTAACCTTCCCGCAGTCATCGATGGTGATTCCCTGATCACCATCAATTATCACGGTGATCTTTGAGAAATTCCTGCTCGATACGATAACGTCTACCAGAAACTGCTCTTTCGAGAGCAGGCATCCCTCCGCCAATTCCGCTATTTTGCCCTTGATATCCATTTTTTGATAACGAAAGAGGGGACTTTGGGGTCCCCTCTTTGACATTTTCGTAAGAAGTGATACAAAGGTACGTGTTTTTTATTTTATCGCAAATAATTGTGTTTCTTAGGCTTTTAAGGCCACAGGCTCAACTAATACATTATGTCGGGGATATTTTGCCGCACAGGCAAGCAGGTGAGGACATTCGCTAACGGATTTTCGCGTGGCCCAATGTCCATCATAATTGCAATTGGTGTTGGAAGCGTTCTGATTGGCTGTCGTGGCAAAAAAACCGATAGCGAATCTGAAAAACCAGGAAGGACCATTGTTGTACCGACCTTCAACAATGATTCGGCTTTCCAATATGTTGAAAAGCAAGTTGGCTTTGGACCGAGAATCCCAAATACTCCGGCTCACAAGCAAGCCGGCGACTACTTTGTTTCTAAGCTCAAGCAGTATGGAGCTACTGTTGTGGAACAGGAATTTGATGCCACTGCGTTTGATGGAAAGAAACTTTTCCTCAGAAATATCATTGGCTCATTCGCTCCGGAAAAACAAAAGAGAATATTGCTTGCCGCGCACTGGGACACCCGCCCATTCTCAGATCGCGATGCGCAGAAGCCTACCGCACAATTCGATGGGGCAAATGATGGTGCAAGCGGTGTTGGCGTGCTCTTGGAGATCGCACGCGTCATCAAGAGCAAAGCTCCTGATGTGGGCATTGATATTATATTATTCGACGGCGAAGATTGGGGCGAAAAGTATAATGAATCAGGTCGTGTGCCGCCATCCGCTGGCCTGGACACATGGTGGTGTCTTGGATCACAGTACTGGTCAAAGCACAAGCATAAACCGAATTACACTGCTTACTATGGGATCTTGCTCGACATGGTGGGAGCAAAGGGCTCACATTTTTTTAAGGAAGGTGCATCGATGCAATACGCGCCACGAATCGTTGAAAAGGTTTGGAATGCTGCCTCCAACCTTGGTCATTCATCTTTGTTTGTCAATCAAACTGAGGCTGCGATCACTGATGATCATGTATATATAAACGAGAACGCAAAAATCCCGACAATTGACATCGTGCATTTCGATCCGGTGGTTGGATATTTTGGTGACTATCACCACACACAAGCCGATAACCTTTCAGTGATCAATAAAGATGTGTTGGGTGCGGTCGGAACGGTGTTGCTGAATGTTATCTACCACGAAGAGTAGACTCTAATCCAGAAGTTTTCTCAAGTACACTCCGTAGCCGCTTTTCTCAAGGGGTTTTGCAAGCTTCAGCAACTGTTCTCCGTTAATGAAGCCCATGCGGAAAGCGATCTCTTCTATACATCCGATCTTCAATCCCTGTCGTTGCTCAATGACCTGAATGAAATTGCCTGCCTGCATCAGTGAATCAAAGGTCCCGGTATCAAGCCACGCAGTCCCGCGGCTCATGATGCCGACTCTTAGCTTGCCCTTTTTCAAGTATAAATTGTTTACGTCCGTGATCTCCAGCTCACCGCGGGGGCTAGGCTTAAGGCTGCCCGCAATTGCCACGACATCGTTGTCGTAAAAGTATAAGCCAGGCACAGCGAAATTGGATTTCGGATGCGCTGGCTTCTCTTCGATCGAAATGGCTTTTCGGTTATTGTCAAATTCAACAACTCCATACCTTTCAGGATCCTGTACATGATAGGCAAACACAACAGCGCCATCCGGATCTGTATTTTCCTGGAGCAACTTTGTTAACCCTGAACCATAAAAGAGATTATCACCCAGAACCAAAGCAACCTTATCTTTTCCGATGAATTCTTTACCGATAATAAAAGCCTGCGCGAGGCCTTCGGGCCGAGGTTGTTCCGCGTAAGAAAAACTACAGCCCAATTGAGACCCATCGCCCAGGAGTTTCTTGAATAGGGGCAAATCTGTTGGTGTGGAAATGATTAGAATCTCGCGAATGCCAGCCACCATGAGCACGGACAATGGATAATAAATCATTGGTTTGTCGTACAGCGGCATCAACTGCTTGCTCAATACGAGTGTAAGCGGATGCAAACGCGTGCTAGAACCGCCAGCAAGAATTATTCCTTTCATCTTTTAAAGATATTGAATTAAAGCACTGAACTGCTAATATGCGCTTCAAGTCCACGCATAGAGAGGTCTACTGGTTTTTATTACAATAGGATCATTAACGGTTATGGTACATGCTCTGATAGTAATCACGATAGGCTCCCGACGTAACATGGTCGAGCCACTCCCGATTATTCAGATACCAGTCTACCGTCTTTTCTAATCCTTCTGGAAATTCAAGTGATGGTTTCCAACCAAGCTCGGTTTGAAGTTTCGACGAATCAATCGCATATCGAAGGTCGTGGCCAAGCCGGTCGGTGACATACGTTATCAATTTCTCAGACGTACCCGCAACGCGATTTAGCTTCCTGTCCATCAGTGCGCACAGGGTTTTTACGAGATCAATATTTTTCCATTCGTTGTTGCCCCCTATGTTGTACACTTCTCCGGCCTTCCCTTTGTGGAAGATCACATCAATCGCGCTAGCATGGTCCTCGACGTATAACCAATCGCGGACATTTTCGCCCTTACCATATACTGGAAGAGGTTTTGAATGGATGATATTATTGATCATCAAAGGAATCAGTTTCTCAGGGAAATGATTGGGCCCATAGTTGTTGGAACACCTGCTGATAATCGTCGGCAGCTTGTAGCTGTTTTGAAATGCCTTTACAAAATGATCGCTCCCTGCTTTTGAGGCTGAGTACGGTGATTGTGGATCGATTGAAGTCGTTTCGGTAAAGAATCCACCATGATCAAGGGAACCATAGACCTCGTCAGTGGAAATGTGATAGAAGAGTTTTCCCGCCAGGTTGTCTTTCCATTGCGTCTTTGCGGCTTGCAGCAGATTTAATGTGCCAACGATATTCGTTATCGCGAACTCAGCTGGATTTTCCAGAGACCGATCTACATGTGATTCGGCCGCAAGGTGAATAACGCCATCAAACAACTCTTTTGAAAAAAGTTGTTTTAAGAACTCGAAATCGACAATGTCTCCTTTTATGAAGCGGTAATTGCCTTTGCCTTCGATTTCTTTCAGATTCTCCAGGTTCCCCGCATAGGTTAGCTTGTCAAGATTACAGATATTGTAATCAGGATATTTTTTTACGAAGAGCCGAACCACATGTGATCCGATGAATCCGGCTCCTCCGGTAATAAGTATTTTTCTTGTCATCGTGAATAGGCGTCGAAATTCTTGTGGTCGCGCTGGTAAAGCTCGTCACTGGTGAGTGTCTTAAAATACTCGTAGGTGATCTTCAGTCCTTCAGCTCTCGACACCTTTGGTTCCCAACCGAGGATTTTTTTCGCTTTGGCTATATCAGGTTGTCGCTGTTTCGGATCGTCTTTTGGGAAAGGGTGGTAAACAATTTTCTGTGCTGTTCCCGTTAGCTTTATGATCTCCTTTGCGAAATCCAGGATCGTTATTTCACTGGGGTTGCCAATGTTCATTGGCAATGTGTAATCCGACATCAATAACCTGTAGATTCCTTCGATGAGGTCATCGACATAGCAAAAGGATCGCGTTTGACTTCCGTCTCCAAATACCGTGAGATCTTCACCGCGCAACGCCTGACCGATGAATGCAGGCAATACCCTTCCGTCATTTAGCCGCATGCGAGGTCCATAGGTATTGAATATCCGCACGATTCGGGTAGAGACCTTGTGATAGGTATGATATGCCATCGTGATCGCTTCCTGAAAGCGTTTGGCTTCATCGTATACACCACGCGGTCCAACTGTATTTACGTTACCATAATATTCCTCCGGCTGGGGATGGACTGCAGGATCGCCGTATATTTCAGAGGTCGATGCAACCAATATCCTTGACTTTTTAGCGCGCGCAAGCCCGAGAAGATTGTGCGTTCCAAGCGAACTTACCTTCAATGTCTGGATCGGGATTTTCAGATAATCGATTGGACTCGCAGGCGACGCAAAATGAAGAATATATTCCAGCTCTCCCGGCACATGCACGTAGCGCGATACGTCGTGATGGTAGAATTCGAAATTTTCAAGCTTAAAGAGGTGCTCAATATTTTTCAGTTCGCCAGTGATAAGATTATCCATGGCGATAACATGAAAACCTTCCTTAATGAAGCGGTCGCACAAGTGCGAACCGAGAAACCCGGCACCGCCTGTTATTAATATTCTTGGTCTAGGCATTGATTGATTTTCTTCCGATGCTGATGTACGTAAATCCCTGATCCTTCATGTCGCGCAGCTCATACAAGTTTCTGCCATCAAAGATAATTTTTGATTTCATGAGAGAACCCAATCGACCAAAGTCGAGGGCCCGGAACTCCGGCCATTCCGTTGCGATGAAGATGGCATCCGCGCCGTTGGCTGCTTCATATGGATCGTTGTGGTAGCTGATCCGGTCGCCCATAATCTTTTTCACATTGTCCATTGCCTCGGGATCGTGCGTACGCACCGTGACACCTTCTTTGAGCAAGCCTTCGATGTTATACAACGCAGGGGCTTCACGAATATCATCGGTATGCGGTTTGAAAGACAACCCCCAGAACGTAATGACTCGACCTGACAGCGTTCCGTTAAAATGTTTCCTGATAACGGGAAGAAGTTTCGTCTTCTGTATTGAATTTATTTCCATTACAGATTTCAGGATTTTGAAATCGTAATCGCTGTCCATTGAAGTTTTGGCCAGGGCCTGAACATCTTTTGGAAAACAGCTTCCACCGTAGCCGATGCCGGGAAACAGGAATCGCTTACCGATTCTGCTGTCTGTGCCAACTCCTTTCCGCACTGCATCAACATCTGCACCTACCTTCTCACAAAGGTTCGCAATCTCGTTCATGAACGTGATCTTGGTGGCCAGGAAAGAATTGGCCGCATACTTCGTAAGTTCTGCGGAGCGTTCATCCATAAAAATGATGGGGTTTCCCTGGCGAACGAATGGCGAAAACAATGCCTCCATAATTTTTCTCGCTCGTTCAGATGAAGTGCCAATTACTACGCGATCGGGCTTCATAAAATCTTCAACGGCAACACCTTCTCTGAGGAACTCAGGATTTGAAACGACGTCAAACTCTACTTTCGCTTTTGCTTTGATCTTTTCAGTCACTTTCTCGGCCGTTCCCACTGGCACCGTACTCTTATCGACAATCACCGTGTATTTTTCCAGCAGGGGACCCAACTGATCTGCCACGCCGAGCACATATTTCAGATCAGCAGATCCATCTTCATCAGACGGAGTTGGTAACGCTAGAAAAATAATCTGGGCATCCTTAATGCCATCCTTCAGGCTTGTAGTAAATGTTAGCCTCCCCTGCTTGATATTCCTATCGAACAAAAGGTCCAGGCCGGGCTCATAGATCGTCATTTTTCCCGCTGAGAGATTTGCGACCTTTTCTACATCAATGTCAACGCAGGTGACGGTGTTTCCGGTCTCGGCAAAACAGGTACCGGTTACAAGACCAACATATCCCGTTCCTACAACAGCTATTTTCATTTTTGGGGGTTAAATCCGTAGAATCTTATAAATCATATGCCAGTTGAGGGGTAGGCCCCGATTATTCCGGCTTTTTTCTTTAAAGAGGGTTCAAAATTAGAGTTTTCTCCATTACCGGGGAAAAAAGGATAGCAACAAAGAAACAAACTAACACTCGTTTGGCTAACTACTAGAGAAGCCGTACTTTTGGAATCCAAAAAAAAACAGGGTATGGAATTAACGACTGAGGGATCGATGACAATTGACTTTGAGCAATCAGAAAGCCAGCAAATGGTGGCACAAATGGTGCGGGATTTTGGGGAAAAATTTATCAAGCCCCGCATGATGGAATGGGATGAATCCCAGGAATTTCCAATCGAACTATTTCATGAGATGGGAAAGCTTGGATTAATGGGAATACTCGTTCCCACTGAATATGGAGGAGCTGGCTTAGGTTATCTCGACTACGTGACGGCGATCGCGGAGATCTCGAAGATTGACGGATCAATCGGACTGTCGATGGCCGCCCATAATTCTCTTTGCACGAATCACATTTTGCAATTCGGGAACGAACAACAAAAGCAAAAATACCTGCCATTGCTTGCGTCGGGTGAATGGATTGGCGCCTGGGGCCTGACGGAACCGAACACAGGATCAGATGCTGGCAACATGAAAACTGTAGCGGTAAAGGATGGCGATTACTATGTGCTCAATGGCTCAAAGAATTTTATAACACATGGCAAGAGTGGCAATGTTGCGGTGGTTATAGCAAGAACTGGCAAATCCGGTGACTCGCACGGTATGTCGTCATTCATAATCGAAAAGGGAACTAAGGGTTTCACTTCCGGCCGTAAGGAAAACAAGCTTGGAATGCGCGCTTCGGAAACCGCTGAGCTCATTTTTTCTGACTGCAGAGTTCACAAGAGTCAGATGATGGGCGACGAAGGAGAGGGATTTATACAGTCCTTGAAAGTTCTTGATGGTGGTCGCATTTCTATTGCGGCCCTCAGCCTGGGAATAGCGCAAGGTGCGTTTGAGGCTTCGCTGCACTATTCAAAAGAGCGGCACCAATTCAACAAACCGATATCGGCATTTCAGGGCATTTCTTTCAAGCTCGCTGACATGGCAACCCGCATTGAAGCGGCAAGGCTTCTTACGTACCGTGCGGCCGAACTGAAAAATATGGGCAAATCGGTCAATAAAGAATCGGCTATGGCGAAGCTCTACGCCTCCGAGGTGGCGGTGGATGTAGCCAACGAAGGGGTGCAGATCTTTGGCGGATATGGATACACAAAGGATTTTCCAGCAGAAAAGTACTATCGTGACGCCAAGCTTTGCACAATAGGTGAAGGAACCTCGGAAATCCAGAAATTGGTGATTTCCAGGGCAATATTGTCATGATCTTGGAAAATTGACTGCGTTTCCCATATATTTGCGGCCCAAACGATTAAAATAGCATGCTGATTATCAACATCAAGGAGAACGAGTCGATCGACAAGGCCCTTAAGCGCTTTAAGAAGAAATTTGAGAAGACTGGCGTTTTAAGGGAGCTCCGCGCGCGCACTTCCTTCGAAAAGCCATCTGTTAAGCGCAGAGGAGAGGTTTTGAAGGCGATCTACAGACAGAAGCAATACGTCAACGAGAATTACTAAGGTTTAGTAACATTTCGTAGACATTCTATAAACTATCCCCCCGGGACCTTTTTCCCGGGGGGATTTTTTTTTATTTTTCTAGTGACGCAGGTTTGTTGCTGACAGCATGATTGACTCCTTTCTGAATTTTCTTCAATTCGAAAAAAGGTTTAGTCCCCACACAGTTACCTCGTACAAAAACGATTTGTCTCAGTTCGAAGGGTATTTACAGGAACAATACGAGGAGCATGTACAGTCTGCCTCCTATAGTATGGTTCGCTCCTGGATCGTGCAACTTGTCGACAAGAACCTCGACGCGTTGTCGGTCAATAGAAAAATCGCGAGCCTTCGTAGTTATTATAAATTTCTGATGCGACAGGGGTTAATCGAGAAAGACCCCATGATGAAAATCAAGGTGTTGAAGACACGCAAAAAGCTTCCGCATTTCGTTAAAGAGCAAGAGATGGTTGCTGTGCTCGATCAACAGGCGTTTAATGATACGCATGAAGATAGGAGAAGAAAACTGATACTCGAATTGTTATATGGTACCGGAATGCGATTGACAGAGCTCATCGGATTAAAGGAGAACCAGATTAATTTTCACAACCAGACAATACGCGTTATTGGAAAGCGCAACAAGGAGCGTGTGATACCTATTTCTGATTCACTCATTCCTGTCATAAAAGAATACATAAAAGCGAGAAACAGAGACATTCGCGTAGGCGATCATGGCTGCCTGATCGTTTCAGACACGGGATCCCAATGTTATCCTATGCTTGTGTACAGGATTGTTAAATCGTCTCTGGGAATTACGTCAAGTGAAAAAACGAGTCCGCACGTTTTGAGACACACGTACGCCACCCATTTGTTGAACAAGGGAGCAGAAATCAACGCCGTAAAAGACCTACTGGGGCACAGTAGCCTGGCAGCCACGCAGGTCTACACGCATAATTCCATGGAGAAACTCAAGAAAGTGTTTGACCAGGCACACCCAAAAGCATAATGGCATGGAAATCGTGGATTATCTTATGATTTATCACTTTAAATTTTAGCTATATGAGGTTACAAGTTCATTCAATTCACTTCGACGCTGATCAGAAACTGATCAACTTCATTCAGCAACGCGTAGACAAACTCCAGACCTTCTATGACCGCATGGTCGATGGAGAGGTTTTCCTGAGGCTCAACAATGAGGGAGTAGAAAACAAGACCGTGGAGATCATGCTGAACGTACCTGGAAAAAAGCTTTTCGCAAAAGAGCAGGCACGTTCATTCGAAGCCGCCGCCGATCAGGCGGTTGATGGTCTGCGAAGCCAGCTCAATAAATTCAAGACGCGTGTAAAAGCAGGTAGAGTGTAACTTAACCTGATCTATAAAATATAAAAAAAGGGTCCTGACGCCATGCCAGGACCCTTTTTTATTCTTATCGACTTCTATTTCATTTCAATTTAAAGGCCTTCTTAACCTGATCAACATAATCAAGTTTCTCCCAAGGGAACAACTCTACCTTTACTTTCTTCTCAGTCTTCTTTCCCTTGTTGAAAACTTTTTCTACTACCCGCGACTCCCGACCCATGTGACCGTAAGCGGCTGTTTCGGAATAGATCGGCGTGCGCAGCTTAAAGCGCTCTTCGATGAAATAAGGACGCATATCAAAGATCTTTGAAACTGCGTTGGCAATTTCGCCATCGCTCATCTTGACACTAGCCGATCCATAGGTGTTGACATACAAACCAACCGGTTGAGCCACACCAATCGCATACGCTACCTGTACCAACACTTCATCACAAACACCGGCAGCGACAAGATTCTTTGCGATGTGTCGTGTCGCATATGCCGCTGAACGATCAACTTTTGACGGATCCTTACCCGAGAACGCACCGCCACCATGAGCACCTTTTCCACCATACGTATCGACGATGATTTTTCTTCCTGTAAGTCCCGTGTCACCATGCGGCCCGCCAATGACAAATTTTCCAGTGGGATTTACGTGGTACGAAATATCATTTCCGAAAAGACTCTGAAGGCGTTTTGGTAATTTCTTCTTGATCCGGGGAACGAGAATGTTAATCACATCATCTTTGATTTTCCTGAGCATCGCTGCATCCTTGTCGAAATCATCGTGCTGTGTCGATATCACAATCGTATCAATTCTTTGCGGTTTACCGTCATCGCTGTATTCGATCGTTACCTGTGACTTTGCATCCGGCCTGAGATACGTCATTGTTTTTCCTTCTCTTCGAATGGCAGACAATTCGCGCAACAGCAAGTGTGCTAAATCAAGCGGAAGCGGCATGTAATTGTCCGTTTCATTCGTGGCATAGCCGAACATCATACCTTGGTCGCCCGCGCCCTGATCTTCTTTTTTCTTCCTTTCAACACCCTGGTTGATATCGGCTGATTGTTCGTGAATGGCTGAAAATATTCCGCAGCTGTTTGCTTCGAACATGTATTCACTCTTCGTGTAGCCGATATTCCGAATTACCTCCCGGGCGATATCCTGCACGTCGAGGTACGCTTCAGATTTAACCTCGCCGGCAAGCACAACCTGACCCGTAGTCACGAGGGTCTCACATGCGACCTTTGAATTTGGATCGTATGCCAGGAAATAATCAATAAGTGCGTCGGAAATCTGGTCGGCGACTTTATCAGGATGTCCTTCCGATACAGATTCGGATGTAAATAGGTATGCCATTCTTTGCTATGTTATGTTTGAAGGCGGCAAAGATAATTAGGTTTAGGTATTTATCACATTATCAGGACGCTGCCTGAAAAAGAAACACGGCTGGAACTTTCTCAAACGATGGAACAGAGACTTTCCATTGAGCCACAGTCTGGCACCTGATCATCTCGTCTTTTGAGGTAAGATCAGACGCAACACACAGTTTCGTATCCGGTTGCAGTGTTTTCAGGAGATGGCTCATCAGGGCATTGTTTCGGAAAGGCGTTTCAATAAAGATCTGCGTTTGTTTCTTGATCCTGGATTCGCGTTCCAGATTCCGGATTGTCTGAGACGCTTCTTTTCCCTCGATGGGAAGATAGCCGTGAAACGCGAAGTTTTGCCCGTTCAAACCGGAAGCCATCAACGCAAGTGTGATCGATGAAGGGCCAACCAGCGGAACTACCTTGATGTTGTTCTGATGTGCGTATGCAACGGCCAATGCGCCCGGATCAGCAATACCCGGACAGCCGGATTCACTCAAAACACCAATGTCTTCTCCGTTCATCACCGGCAACAATAGCTTCGGTAGCGCGCTTGATGGAGTATCTTTATCGAGAACTTCGAAACGAAGGGTCTCAATTGATGAATGAACTTTGAGGCTGGAGATAAACCGTCGCGCCGTTCTGACGTTTTCGCAAAGGAAATATTGAACTTGTTTTATTGATTCCTTTACGGTTGGCGGAAGAACACGGTCTTGTGTGTCGTCACTCAGCGTCGTCGGGAAAAGAAATAGTTTGCCTTTCATTGGATGTCCAATCCGCCTCTAATGTAACGCTTGCCCGCGCTGTTTGAAAAACCTAGGTTTGTTTCATGCTTTCGTTCAAACATGAGGTGTTCCTTGAGGTTGCTCAGCTGAAGAGTTTTACCAAAGCCAGCCAGTCGTTGTATATCTCACAGCCTGCCATTAGCAAGCATGTCAAGCAACTGGAAGAGGACTACAAAACAAGTTTATTCGAAAGAAAGGGCAACACCATCTCGCTTACACCAGCCGGACAGATCTTATTAGACGCACTTACAAAGGCAAGGGCGCTCGAAAAGCAGCTCGAATTCGATATCAGCACACACCGGGACCCATATTCCGCTAAAGGGGAATTAAAGCTGGGTGCGAGTACCACCGTTGCGTTGTATATCATTCCGCCTGTGCTATCAGGGTTTCATCAGAAACATCCTCATGTCCGGATAAGCTTGCTCAACCGCAATTCGGAAACCATTTTGAAAGCATTGTTGGACCATGAGATTGACCTCGGAATCATGGAGGGCAAGAATAAGCTCTCCATGGTGAACAGCCAATTGTTCCTTACCGATGAGGTGATACCGGTATGTTCAGCCGCAAGCCGGTTAGCAAAAAAGCCGACCTTGCAAATCAGTGACATTCATAAGTATAAAATTGCATTGCGTGAGCGCGGTTCCGGTACCCTTGCCGCACTGAAATACGCATTGGGAAGTCACGGCATTAAACTTTCAGATCTCGATGTGAGCGTGCGGCTCAGCGGAACAGAGGCGCTTAAAAATTTCATCCTGGCCGACGAATGTATCGGTTTTCTACCCATGCGTTCCGTTGCCAAAGAGCTCGCCAACAGCACATTGACGCGATTGTATATCGATGGTCTTTCGATTACACGCCAGTTTTATTTCATTCAGCGACATGGGGATAAGAACAATGGACTCAGCAATGCCTTTCTAAAATTCGCCAAAACCCATTATAACATTAAGTAATGACCAATAAGCAAATGATATTGGATCAGTAATGACTCTGCCGATAATTTGGCTGTTGCATCTCCTCAACCATTATGGTAGCAACGGCACAATCACAGTTTTCACACCTTTCCCATCTTCAGTGCTCAGTATGCAATAAAAGTTATCCCGCCGATGAGATGGCATCCGTAGCAAGTTGCGATAAATGCGATCAGAATCACCTATGGAGTATATACGACCACCTTTCAGGACTTACGCCCGCCGATATCGATAAGAAGGAGCGTTCAATGTGGCGTTACTTTCCACTGCTTCCTGTTTTCGACAGAAAAAATATTGTAACGCTTGGAGAAGGATTTACGCCTTTGCTCCAACTGAACAAGCTCGCAACAGCGCTTGATCTTGATCGTCTCACCATGAAAGATGAATCATTCAACCCAACCGGATCTTTTAAAGCACGGGGGATGAGTGCAGCCGTATCAAAGGCCCTGGAATTGGGAATTCAGAAGTGTATTGTCCCTACGGCAGGAAATGCGGGAGGCGCCTTAAGCGCATATTGTGCGAAGGCGGGTTTGGAGGCAATTGTGGTGATGCCTGACCATACGCCGGAGATCTTCAAAAATGAATGTCGGATGTATGGCGCGCAGGTAATTCTGGAAAAGGGGTTGATCAGCGCTTGCGCTCGAAAAGTGCGGGAAATCAATAAAGACAACGAGTACTTTGACATTTCCACGCTTAAAGAACCCTATAGACTTGAAGGAAAAAAAACGATGGGATATGAAATCGCAGAGCAATTAGATTGGAAGTTGCCGGATGTAATCATTTATCCGACTGGCGGTGGCACAGGATTGATCGGGATGTGGAAAGCATTTCATGAAATGATCGACATGGGATGGATCGCTCCAACGCTGCCCAAGATGATCGCCGTCCAGTCTGCGAATTGCCAGCCGCTTGTTCAAACCTGGACAGGTCAGCAAAACAATTCCAAAAACTATATAGGTCAGGCAACGGTCGCAAATGGCTTAGCCGTGCCTAATCCATTTGCTGAACAAATGATTCTGGACATTCTCCGTACCTCGGGTGGTAAGCCAGTTACCGTAGCCGAAACGGAGATTGCAGCGTGCATGCATTCAATTGCGCGCGAGGAAGGTATTCTTGTCGCACCGGAAGGCGCTGCACTTTTATCAGCGCTAAAGGGACTTCTTACGGAGAACTACATTTCCCGCGATGAGCATATCCTTCTGCTAAACACCGGTTCCGGCTACAAATACCTCGAAAATTTTTTCGACTGACAACTTCAGGAGTGAAGCACTCCGTCACGGTCCAGCATTTTAATAAACGTCAGGTTCTCGTCGCAAATCGTGTCCGGCACGAAGACGAACTTCTTATCGTAAATCTGGGTGCCGATATAGTAGCTTACCCAGTATTCATTATTGAGGTGGAACACCGCTGAATCAATGGGCTCAATAAGCATTGCACTGTTCGGAGGAACTGTTTGCAGGAAATGACGTAATGTGGAAGTCTTTTGATTCTCACCGTTGCGCTCGCCATAACCCGTACTTGCCACAAGCGTGTTTTCGAGTGAAACTTCGTTGTGGTTGATTATATAAACCTTCCATTCGTCCTGCATAAGGTTATTTTTTTCTTTGGTGACAGCGAGCGTCACATTCTTAACCTCTGGCAACTTGATATCCTTGATCATGTGATTTCGAAAAATATACCTTCTAAACCTGTGCGCAGTAAAAAAGATTCACGTGCTGCTTTACGAGACGGAACTGTGGAGTAAGTCGAGCAAGTGTTTCTGAAGTCTGCTCTTTACTTCATCCATATCCTGCTTTTTTCCAAGCTCTTTTTCCAATGAGGTAACCGCCTTGTCGGAGATCCCGCAGGGCACTATGTAATCAAAGTAATGAAGGTCAGTGTTGACGTTAAACGCCAGCCCATGAAGTGTTACCCAGCGGCTTGATTTAACACCTAATGCGCATATTTTTCTTGCCATTTCATTTGCGCCGAGCCATACACCGGTGAGACCCGGAATGCGCCCCGCCTCAAGGTGGTAATCTTTCAAGGTGAGGATGACAGACTCTTCCAGCAGCCTCATATAGCGATGAATGTCGGTAAAGAAATTTTCGAGGTCGAGGATTGGGTACACGACAATCTGACCTTCGCCATGGTATGTGATGTCGCCGCCGCGATTTATGTGAAAATAGGTTGCGCCAACTTCTTCCAACTCGCGTTTTTCCAATAGAAGGTTTTTTTCTTCGCCGCTTTTACCAAGGGTGAATACGTGAGGATGTTCGCAAAAAATCAGATAATTTTTCGTTGGAAGCTGGTCGTCTTCGTGACGCTCGCGGTTTTCTTTTTTTACTGTGAGGATCTCGTCAAAAAGTCTCGTTTGAAATTCAAGACCTGCTGCGTAATCGATGCGGCCAAGGTCAATAATTTCAATTTCGTGATTGACAGTGGTGTTCACCTGGATTTTGCGAGCTCGCCTTTCAAAAATGCAACTGTCTCTCCAGAATCCGGATCTACATCATTCTCTTTGGCAAGGAAAAATGAGATCCAGTCAGTCAGGTGGATGAGGTAATAATATTGTTCAAGAAGGGAGGCGCCTTCTGCTACGATATCGATGATCGGATTGGAACGCTTTTCGAAAAGCTCCCGACAAATTTCCAGACGTTTTTCCACGCGCTCATGATCGTGATCGGAATACAAGTAGATCACCTGAACTTGCTGGAGGATTGGTTCCGGGAAACGCCACCCTGTAAGCTCATTGTGATTCATTTCCGGAAAGGTATTGACATGCGCGATTTGCTTGGCATTCTCGTTCAGCTGTTGCTGAAAGCGTATAGCCATTGCTTCAAGCCGACCATCACAGTATATAAATGGGAACTTTCCCTTCAGTTTTTTTGCAATCAGTTCGGCTTCTGATTGGATGGCCTTTTCTCCACGATCAAGGTACTCAACTGCGTTTTCGGTCTCCTTGATAAAGGCCGCGCCAATAAGGTTAGTATGATACAAGGCGTAGAGCAACGATACGATCATGTAACCAAGCATCGCTCGTGGGCTTTCGCCCTGGGGTAGCTGTATGTAGTAAAAGTTGTATTCTTTCGCGAGTTCTAAAAGCCGACCTCCCGAGGTGATACAGATTATGTGCGCACGTTTTAACATTGCCTTCTGCACTGCGGCGAGTGTTTCCTCAGAAGATCCGCTATATGAGCATGCGATGAACAATGTATGCGGACTGACGAATTGGGGGATGTTATAGCCTTTGCACACGGTAACGGGTATGGGAATCCTTCCAAATGTGAGTGACTCGACAAGATTTGCCCCAATACCACTGCCACCCATCCCCGTGATCAGCACATTACGGATGTCAGTTCCTTGTCGCACCAGGTCCACCGCCTGTCCGATCTTCAACGCATCGCTTAATTGTCTGGTAAATCCTTCGATTAATTTTTTCATCTCGTGGCTCAGGAGCGGAAATTGCATCCAAAGTTATGCCCATGACAGATAAAATAAAAACCGGAAGCGATGGCGAAGATCAGGCAGCAGCATTCCTTGAACAAAAAGGATTCGTTATCCTGGAGCGGAATTTTCGTTTCAAAAAATCTGAAATAGATTTAATTGTAAAGCGCGGTAACTGGCTTGTGTTTATTGAAGTGAAGACAAGGACCTCCACTGCCTTCGGTTATCCCGAAGAGTTTGTTGATTATGCCAAGAGAAAAATGATCTTCGCCGGGGCGTTGGAATATATGACGAGGAAGAACTGGCAAGGCAATGTGCGATATGACATTGTTGCCATAACAATAGTACATGGCAAATCCGAAATCCATCACATGGAGGATGCGTTTTATTAGCCCGGCAGACATTAGCCCGGCACACTTGCCCGGCACTTAAGTGCCGGGCAAGCTAGATGCCTTTGTTTGAGGAAAAGATTTCGCGGCCTTTGTCATCCCACTCTTTGCGAACGAATGGTTTGATCTCTTTTTCAAAAGGTTCTCTAGGATACGACACGATTTTTTTTCGCTTGCCGTTGGGATAATTCTCAATCCAATCGCCGACCCTTTCTCCCCATTTATACTCGCCTGTGACCGCTATGGTTCCATTTTCATGGAACAGATAATAAAATCCTTCTCGTTCGTCAATCTCAACGGGGATCATCTCTTTGACCTTCTTATGCTCGATCGCATCATAATAAGTTACAATGGATTCTTTGGGCCAGCCTTTGTAAAACTTGTCTTTATCGTCGAGGAGATTTTGTTTGTCATATTTCATCCACCGTCCATGCTTAGCACCCTTGTAGAAGATGCCCTCTTCCAACAGTATCCCTGCCTGCATTCTTTTGTAAGGCCCGTGAAGCAATACTCCTTTACTTGGATCAAAGGTCGCTGTCTTACGTACTTCGCGACGGGTAAAATCATACCAATATATATCGCGAACGAAAGCGGTTGGCTTATCGGGTTTCTTTAGCACATAGAAAAGCTCAATCGTCATCTTATCAGCCACGCCTTTGCGTGTATAGCTTTTCCGTGTCCGGATACCGTAGAATGTATTGCGCTTCGGCTTCTTCTTTTTGGCCACGATTGGCTCGGATGTTTGTTCATCCAATTCCAATAGCTTATAGGGTTTGTCTGTTTCAAACGTGAATTGCCCCTCGGTGCCAAAAACCTCCTTTTCCTTCTGCTGAGAAAACAGGGAAAACCAGGAGAAAAACAGCGTTATCGTGGCAATGAGGCGCATTTGCAGTCTAACGAATTTATCAAAAGTTTATTTCATGAAGAATACCACGACACGAATGCCGCGACGCCCTTCCTGCACTCAGTGTTTACGGCGGGCACTACGAATTGACGTTGAGTGTCCGCCGCGCAACTTTTATGAGCGTAGCGTCCTGAATCCTTAACTTACTAGGAAACCAGGTCGACGCTTCTCCTGATGAAATTTGTAAGATCTGCTCCAGTCAACATTCCCTGCGACAACAGCGCGAGGTCATAGGATTGTTTGGCAAGTTGTAGTTGGTGCTCCTCGTTTTCAGCGGCCAATATTTTCTGAGCAACCTTGTGATTGCTATTTACAGATACAGAATACTGGTCAGGCATCGCCCCCATGAAACTGTACATCCCGCCACCCGTCTTTGCCATATCCTTCATTCTCCGCGACCATTCACTCATCGTGACAGTCACCGGTAAGTTATCAGGGGCCAGCGAGTCAATTGCAACGGTCATCGAAGGGTTGTTGATAGCTTTCTCAAAAACTCCCTTCAGCTTGTCCTGATCCTCTTTGCTTAATACACTTTCTACCTTTTCGTCTTTGACGATGAGTTTGTCGATGGTATCACTGTCCACCCGGCGGAATTGTGTTTTCTCGAGCTTCTGTTCAAGTGTGTTGATGAAGTGACTATCCAGAACGCCGTCCAGAACGAGCACATCATATGCTTTACGGTTGGCAACTTCGATGAAGCTATGCTGTTTTGCGACGTCGCTTGAGTAGAGATAAATGATGTTTTTGTCTTTATCAGTTTGAAGATCTTTGACGTAAGTCCCGTACTCGGGCAGCGTGTAATATTTTTTCATCGTGTTCTTCAACAGCGCGAAATCCTTTGCGCGGTCATAGAACTTCTCGTCGCTGATCATTCCATATTTTACGAAGATGTTGATATCGTCCCACTTCTTTTCAAAATCGGTTCGATCCTTTTTGAACATCTCCTGAAGTTTGTCGCCAACTTTTTTCGTAATGTGCTGGCTGATCTTTTTCACATTGGAGTCGCTCTGGAGGTAACTCCTCGAAACGTTGAGAGGGATGTCGGGTGAATCCAACACGCCGTGCAGCAGCATTAAGAAGTCAGGCACCACGTCCTTCACTTCGTCAGTAATAAATACCTGACGGCTGTACAGCTGGATCTTGTTCTTATTTACTTCGAATTCATTTTTCAGCTTCGGGAAATAAAGAATTCCGGTAAGGTTGAATGGGTAATCAACGTTGAGATGAATCCAGAATAGCGGATCTTCCGCAAACGGATAAAGCTCTTTGTAGAATTTGAGGTAATCTTCATCCTTCAAGTCGTTGGGTGATTTCGTCCACAACGGTTCGGGATTGTTGATGATCCGGTCTTTGGTAACCGTCGTATATTTTGGCTTGCCATCTTTATCAACGCCATCCTCGACGCTCTCTTCTTTCGTACCAAATTTGATCTCGACCGGCAGAAACTTGCAATACTTTTCAAGAATTCCCTTTAGCCTGAACTCATCCAAAAACTCCTCCGAATCTTTGTTGACATGAAGGATTACATCCGTGCCCCTGCTCGCTTTCGGCATGGTCGACAACTCAAATTCTGTTGAGCCATCGCATTCCCACCGGGCGCCTTGTTCTTCACCGACTTTATAGGATCGGGAATGGATCACCACTCGGTCCGATACCATGAACGCGGAGTAGAATCCCAAGCCGAACTTTCCGATAATATCTTTTGCGTCTGTTTTGTCTTTGAATTTTTCTACGAATTCCGTGGCGCCCGAAAATGCAATCTGGTTGATATACTTTTTGATCTCGTCACCTGTCATGCCAAGACCGTGGTCACTGACAGTAATCGTCTTTTTATCTTTATTGAATGTTACTTCAATCTTAAGATCGCCGAGGTCGCCGTTGAATTCCCCCATTGACGAAAGTTTCTTGAGCTTTTGTGTTGCATCAACGGCATTGCTCACAAGCTCACGAAGAAATATTTCGTGGTCGGAATACAAAAACTTTTTAATGATCGGGAAGATATTCTCGGTGTTGATCGATATCGTTCCTTTTTCCGCGGTTTCTGCCATTTCTGCCATATGGGTATTGATTTAAAGTAAAAAATCCTCGGCGGCGAGGATTTCAAACTGTGTTCCAGAAAATTGAAAAATGTCAGCTTGTCATGGTTTCCAGCTGTGGAGCGACATTATTCGCTTTTGTCAGCACGATTTCTTCGCCATCCTTATTGAGAAAGTGGAATTCCACGATTCCCAGGGATGAGTCCTTTACGATGGTAATCCAGCGTTTGTATTTGAAATACATCTTCAGCTGCTTAGAAATCAATCCCTTCGTATAGTAGGCATACAGAAATGGATGGACAGCCAGCACTAGATTTGTCTCGTTTTGCTTTTCATACAGATGCTGAATATGCTCTTCGATCTGGTCGGTAATCAGAATACTTGCTGTGATACTGCCGGTACCATTACAGGTCGGGCAAACTTCTTTGGTAGCAATATTCATCTGCGGACGAACGCGCTCCCGGGTGATCTGCATCAGACCGAATTTTGAGAGTGGAAGTACCGTGTGCTTTGCACGATCCTGATCCATCTCATCGATCATGGTCTTGTAAATGAGCTTCTTGTTCTCCTGGTTTCGCATGTCGATAAAATCGACAACGATGATTCCGCCCATATCACGCAGACGCAGTTGTCTTGCAACCTCACGAGCAGCCTCGAGGTTCACACTCAACGCCGTAGTCTCCTGGTTTTCTTCACGGTTCGATTTGTTTCCACTGTTTACATCGATGACGTGAAGAGCCTCTGTGTGTTCGATGATGAGGTAGCCACCAGCCTTCAGGCTTACGGTTTGTCCGAAAGCTGACTTGATCAGCTTTTCTATTCCGTAATGCTCGAATATTTTGGCTTTGCCACTATACAGCTTAACGATCTTTTCCTTTTCAGGCGCGATGTTGTGGATGTACGTCTTGACCTCCTCAAAGATCTTTTTATCATCGACGTGTATGTTATCGAATGATTCGTTGAGCAGATCGCGCAGAATAGAAGAAGTCTTGCTGAGCTCGCCAATGATTTTGTCTCTGGCATTACCTGTTGCAAGACGGGCAATACCGTCCTCCCAGGTTTTGACGAGTGTTCTGAGATCTTTATCGAGCTCTGCTACTTCCTTGCCTTCAGCCACTGTTCGGACAATGACACCAAACCCCTCGGGCTTGATCGATTGGATAAGGCGTTGAAGACGCTTTCGTTCTTCACTACTGCTAATCCGTTTCGACACATTCACCGAATGTGAAAACGGCACCATTACCAGGTAGCGGCCGGCAATGGACAACTCGGAAGATAATCGCGGACCTTTTGTGGAGATCGGCTCTTTTACGACCTGAACTGGAATCAGTTGGTTTTTCGAGAGCTGTTGGCCGATTTTTCCATGCTTGTCAATATCTCTTTCAGGCTGGAATTTGTCGAGTCGGCCGCCGGTGATCTTTTTCGCACGAACGAGCTTTGTGAACTTCTGAAGTGACGAGAACTGAGGGCCGAGATCAAGGTAGTGGAGGAACGCGTCCTTCTCATACCCGATATCGATGAAGGCGGCATTCAAGCCCTGGACAACCTTTTTTACGTTGCCCAGGTAAATGTCACCAACTGAAAATTTTCCTCCCCCTGTGTCTTCGTGAAATTCGACAAGCTGCTTGTCGCGCAACAAGGCGATGCGGCATCCTTCCGGAGTAGCGCTGATGATTAGTTCGTTACTCACGGCTTATGATTGGATTATGCGCCTATTTCTTTTTGTGGCGATTTTTTCTGAGACGCTTTTTGCGCTTATGGGTCGCCATCTTGTGTTTCTTTCTTTTTTTACCGCTTGGCATAGTGTGTTTTGTTAGCCCTAAAGCATTGCGCTTCAGAGTGAGTTAAAAAATTATTTAAGTTCCTCCAGATACGAATCAACCGTTGCCTGAACGGAAGGATCCTTATCCATCTTTTTTACTTTTTCAAACTGTTGACGCGCCCGCGATTTATCACCTGTATTCATGTAGGCCACTCCAAGAAGCAAGTTGCCTTGCAGGTGCTTGTCATTGACACTCATTAGCTTTTCAAGCCATTCAACTGCTTTTGCGTATTGCGTGGATTGTATCGAGAGCATCCCCATATTGAACAACGCTAGCTCGTTTTGAGGATCTTTAGCGAGTACTTCCCTGAGCATCCCGACTCCCTTCATCGGCGCCGAGCTTAGATATGTCATCGCCGTCTTTGTCTTCACCTCCAGGTTATCCGGATGTTTGTCCAAAATAGAGCCGAATATTTCCCGCGTTTTTTCCGCCAATGCCTTTTGCTTATTGGCATCCAGCGCGAAAGTGTACGCTTCGTAGTATGCGTTGCCGGCTTTCAGCAGGCTTTCATCAGTTTTAAAGAACGTCGCTGCTCTTTCAGCAAACCATGCAGCGCTGTCAAAAAGACCCGCCTCATTGTACATGACTGCCAAAGAGTCGGCAAAGATAGCATTTTTTTCTTCAGGTAAAGCAGATAAGTAACGGGCTCTCAACCTGTTAATGTCGGCACGAAGCGCTATCGGAGTTTGAGCATGAGGACCTCCGGCGGATGCTACCGCATTTTCATCGGAGCCTTCGGCTTGCAACTGGCTGTCATTCTCAACTACTGCTTTGGGCAAAAAATATAATGCAACAATGAGGACAACACTTGCGGCAATTAGGATGATCCGTGTTTTAGACATAGGAAAAAGTCAGCGTCAGACGACTGACTGCTGGCCGAACTTATTTCTCAGCGAGCTGCTTAACCTTGTCACTGTTCTTGATCTTATTGATGAAGACTTTCGCAGGTTTGAAGCTTGGGATGAAATGCTCATCGATAACAATTGCCGTGTTACGCGAAATGTTTCGTGCAATCTTCTTTTTACGTTTCTTATTGATAAAGCTGCCGAAGCCGCGAACGTAGATATTGTGTCCGCCCGACATCGAATTCTTTACAATGGAAAAAAATGCTTCCACGGATGCCGTGACATCAGCTTTGTCGATGCCAGTTTTTTCCGCAATTTGATTAATAACGTCTGCTTTCGTCACGGTGCTTGGGTGTTATTGATTGAGTTTAGGGAGGGCAAAATTAATTTGCGCAGCCAGAATTAAAAACAATATTGAAAAATTCTGATTATCAAGGAAATGCAGGGTCTTCCTTACTATGAAAAATTCATCAGAAGATATCCAAATGTAAAAGCCCTTGCCAAGGCAAAAGAACAGGAAGTGCTTCGTTTGTGGCAGGGATTGGGATACTATACCCGTGCCCGAAATTTGCATGCATGTGCGAAAACGATCGCAAACAGGTATAAAGGAAGGTTCCCGCGAACGTACCAGGAACTATTGCAATTGCCCGGAATAGGCACATATACAGCAGCAGCGATAGCATCGTTTGCATTTGATGAGAAGGTGGCAGTGGTGGACGGCAATGTGCAACGTGTATTGGCAAGGATTTTTGGAATCGACAAAGAAGTTTCTTCACCCGACGGAAAGACATACTTTTCCACGATTGCGAACCAACTTATATCAAAAGATAATCCTGCCATTCACAACCAGGCCATTATGGAATTCGGCGCACTGCAATGCGTTCCTGGCATGCCGGATTGCGAAAACTGCATCTTTCGCTCAGCGTGTTTTGCATACATACATAATAGCCAGAAGCTGCTGCCTGTCAAGAAAAAGAAAAGTGCTGTCAGCACTCGCTACTTCTACTATTTCCTGATGCGGAAGGAAAAGAAATTACTGATGATTGAGCGGAACGGCAATGACATATGGAAAGGATTACACGACTTTCCGCTACACGAGGAAAATAAACACGTGAACGCCAAAAAAATCTTAGCAAAAATATTCCCGAATGGAGTCGCAGATGTTATTAACATCTCAAATAGCTATAAACATGTGTTGACACATCAGTTGATCTTTGCCACGTTCATTGAAGTTAAAGTTGATCCGGAAAACATCCCCGAAGCCTGGCTCAGGAACGCTGATGCAAGGTGGCGATCAATCAACTCGCTGGAAAAAATTCCGAAACCCGTCCTGATTTCCAGATATCTGAAGGACGAATCCATTTTATAGGAGTCGGGGAGATTTGGTATTTTTACAACCCTGCCTTCGTCCCGATTTAGTCGTCGGCGCTACGGCAGGCCCGCCCGGCAGCATTTTCAAACTCGAACAATAACCGCAACATATATATGTCAGGAGTAAACAAAGTCATTTTAGTAGGAAGGCTCGGAAAAGATCCTGAGGTAAGGAATCTTGAGAACGGTGCCACCGTTGCAAACTTTACTATGGCCACTTCAGAATCCTATAAAGACAAGACGACTGGTGAAAAGAAAGAAGTTACTGAATGGCACAACATCGTTTTGTGGAGGGGATTGGCTGATGTTGCCGCCAAATATCTTCATAAAGGTGACATGATTTATGTAGAAGGGAAATTGAGGACGCGTTCCTGGGAAAAAGAAGGTGTCACACGCTATACAACTGAAATTATCGGCGACAATATGACCATGCTTAGCACGCGACGCGACGGAGGCAGTCAGGAATACAGACCTTCGGCGCCATCGCAGCAATCGGCCGGCTCGGATGATTTCAAACCAGGCGCTGACAACAGCACAGATGACCTTCCTTTCTGAGTTGAACATATTCAGACCGCCACTTGGAACAACCGGTTTCTTTGGATGAACCCCCCAGTATTTTCCTCGCAGGGATTTTCGCGCTGGAGTTGACTCCGTTTTATCTTTTCAGTTTTCTGGCAATTGCAGTATTGCTATTGATGTCTGCCATGATTTCAGCATCAGAGGTCGCTTTTTTTTCGCTGAAGCCGGATGATCTTGACAGATGCCGCGATTCTGACAATCCACAAGACGCCAGCATCATCGACCTTTTGAAGCGCCCCCGTTTGTTGTTGGCGACAATCCTGATCATGAACAATTTTGTGAATGTCGGAGTTGTGACCATCTCCACTTTCCTCATGTGGGATATGGCGAATACGAGGAACCCATCTGATACAATTATTGGTATCGTAACCTTTGCCACGACATTTGCCATCACCTTTTTCGGCGAGATCATACCTAAGGTATATGCCACACAACGCAATATTCTGGTGGCGCGGATCATGGCGGGTGTGTGGAAAGTGCTTGAACGCATATGCCGGCCCGTTTCATTTATGCTTATGGGTATGAGCGGGCTGATTGAGAGGAGGATCAAGAAAAAGGGATACAGCAGCACGGTTGAAGAGCTCAATCAGGCCCTTGAGTTAACGACCGACAACGAAGAGACTTCTGAAGACGAAAAGGAAATATTAAAAGGTATTGTCAATTTCGGAACATTCACCGTCACACAGGTGATGAGATCCAGGATGGAGATCTCCGCTGTTGAAGTGGATCTTAATTTCAAAGAGCTCCTTGAAGCGGTGAACAAATCCGGCTTTTCAAGAATACCCGTTTACAAAGAAACGATCGATCATATCCAGGGTATTTTATACACTAAGGATCTCCTTCCTTACCTTGGCGAGTCAGAGACATTCAAGTGGCAGGAATTGCTTCGTTCGGGATTTTTCGTTCCGGAGACGAAGAAGCTCGATTCGTTATTGAAGGATTTCCAAAGCAAGCGCGTACACATGGCCATTGTCTCAGACGAGTACGGTGGAACCAGTGGTCTTGTCACACTTGAAGATCTGATTGAAGAGATCATCGGCGAGATCAACGATGAATTCGATGAAGTCTCTGTTCAATTCCAAAAGGTAGATGACAGAACGTTCATCTTTGAAGGAAAAATTTCGCTTCATGATTTTTGCAAAGCGATGGACATCGATCCGCAGTACTTCGACGAAGTCAAAGGAGAAGCGGAGTCACTGGGTGGTTTGATACTTGAATTGAATCGTTCCATGCCCAATGCCGGAGAGAAAATTACTTACGAGAGATTCTTATTCACCATCGTGTCGGTGGACCAGAAAAGAATCAAGCGAATACGTGTGACGGTGTTAGATGGGGAAACTGGAGAAGAGGATTAGGCGGCAGCATCCTTTCCTGCTTTCTTTAGCTTTTCCATCTTTTCAAGCTCTCTGTTTTCCCTAGAGATGGAAACAATAAGGCCAACAAGTGGAATCATCAGTGCCACAAAGAGGCATGTCATCGCCACATAGGAGAATATTTCGTAGAAATCTGCCATTACATTCTCAATAGTTTCTTTGTTCGGCTGTAAAATTTGTACAATCCGACAATGCATCCAAAGATAATCAGTATTCCCGACGTGATGAAGAAGACTTCTTTGCCGGAATCAATATCACCGAGTATAAGTGTTGCCACTCCACCACTTGACGCTAAAAGAAAGACAGATGCTACTCTAATCACCTCTGTATTAAAGCGAATCTGTTCTTTAATCTGATCCGTCAATTTTATTCTGGTTTGTCTCTCAAATTTAACGGTACTTTACGCGTTAATTGCTTCGGATTGCGTTCGGAAAACCTGATGAAAAGCTTTCTTGTTCTTATTACGATTGCGTTGTGTGGATTTTCGTGCTCACGCGATTATCAGCCCAAGCCCAAAGGATATAATCGCCTTGAACTGCCTGCTGTTGCCTATCAGATTTCTCCCGATACATTGCCTTATCAGTTTGAATATTCAACCAATGCAAAATTTTTAAAGGACACTTCGTGGGTGAGCGACAAACATTGGGTTGAAATTTATTATCCAATCCTCAACGCAACCATACACGTCACATACAAGGCGATCAATCACAACCAAAAGTTGTTGAAGGAATTTTATAACGATGCGTATGTATTGACTTCAAAGCACCAGATCAAAGCTTATGCTATTGAAGAGACAATCGTTCACACGCCCTCCGGTAAAACAGCAGTGATTGCCGAGCTCGAAGGTGAGGTGCCGAGTCAGTTTCAGTTTACAATGACCGATTCGTCGACCAATTTTCTGCGGGGGGCGTTGTATTTCAATGTGAAAGTGCAGAATGATTCATTGCAGCCAGCTATTGATTATGTGAAGAAGGATGCGATGCACTTAATAAACACGCTTCGCTGGAATTAGTAACACAACTTTACTCCAACAAAGATGAACGCGTGGATTATCCAACGCAAAGACGCCTAGTGCGTGAAGAGGTGTCGTTAATAGCCTTTGGGAGCTTAGCGCCTTTGCGTGAGGTGTATTTCGCGTGACGGTTTATTCATAATTTAGCTGCAATTCATTGTCACGAGACGCAATAGCAATTGCCATTCTTCGATACCTCCATAGAATTTCTCAAAGGCGTAGGCACGCAGCGCGCTGCACTGCTTCAAAAGGAGCTGAAGATATTTACGTTCGGCGATCTGATTCAACACTATCCGTTCCGGTACGAGGATCGCACACAGTTTTATAAAATCCAGGATGTAACCGAGGATATGCAGTATGTGCAGGTCATCGGAAAGATCACAAAGCTTGAAATTGCGGGGACAGGATTTAAAAAACGACTTGTTGGAAAATTTACCGATGGATCAAATACGCTGGAGCTTGTGTGGTTTAAGGGAATCCCCTGGGTTCTTCAAAAAATTAAGCCCGAGATTGAGTACGTCATCTTTGGAAAGCCCAACCGGTTTGGAAAAACCCTTTCCATCGCGCATCCTGAAATCGAGCTCGCCAGCACGCGCAGCACAAAAGGCGGATACCTGCAACCGGTCTATCCGCTGAGCGAAAAACTTCGCAATAAATATCTCGACAGTAAATTCATTTCAAAGCTTGAACAGGAACTACTTCGCGTAGCGCAACCGCATATTCATGAAACATTACCTCCTGCATTACTAAAACAATTTAATCTGATCAGCAAAAAGGAGGCGATCATCAATATTCATTTTCCTTCATCCCTTGAGAGACTGACTGCTGCCCAGAACAGGCTGAAGTTTGAGGAATTGTTTTATCTACAGCTGCGGCTGCTGAAGATGAAAATTGTTAGATATGATAAGTTCAAAGGACAGGTTTTTTCCGATACATCAATCCTCACAAAATTCTATAATGAGTTCCTGCCGTTTCCGCTGACAAATGCTCAGAAGAAAGTTATCCGGGAGATTTACACCGATATGAAGTCTGGCCACCAGATGAACCGATTGCTTCAGGGTGACGTCGGGAGCGGGAAAACTATTGTCGGATTCATTAGCATATTGCTGGTGCTGGGTGGCGATGCACAAGCAGCGCTCATGGCGCCAACAGAGATTCTATCACAGCAGCATTACAATAGTCTGAAAAAATACGCCGAGCCCATGGGCATTACGATCGGTCTGCTAACGGGATCTACGAAGAAATCTGAGCGAAAAAAATTGCATGAAGATCTGCGAAGTGGTGACCTGAAAATTTTGGTAGGAACACACGCCCTGCTTGAGGAAGAAGTCATGTTCAAGCGTCTTGGCCTTGCCATTATTGATGAACAGCATCGGTTTGGTGTTGCCCAGCGATCGAAGTTGTGGCAAAAAAATGCGTCGGTGTATCCGCATGTCCTGGTGATGACGGCCACGCCCATTCCACGAACCCTTGCAATGACTTTGTATGGCGACCTTGAAATTTCTGTGATCGACGAATTGCCAAAAGGTCGTAAGCCAATTAAAACAACGCATCAATATGACTCGCACCGTTTGCAGGTGAATGGATTTATCAAATCACAAGTTGAGGCAGGCAGGCAGGTGTACATCGTATATCCATTGATCGAGGAATCAGAAAAGCTGGATCTGAAGCACCTGATGGATGGATATGAAAGTATTTCACGCGCGTTTCCTGACTATGCAATCAGCATCCTTCACGGGCAAATGAAACCTGAAGCCAAGAATTTTGAAATGGCCCGGTTTCTCAAAGGTGAAACAAAGATCATGGTTGCGACTACGGTGATCGAAGTAGGCGTCGATGTGCCGAATGCGTCGGTAATGATTATCGAAAGCGCCGAGAGATTCGGACTTTCTCAGCTTCATCAACTCAGGGGAAGGGTAGGCAGGGGAGCAGAACAATCCTATTGTATTCTTTTAACAAGCTTTAAGCTCAGCTCCGAAGCCCGGCTGCGCATGGATACCATGGTGAGAACCAACAATGGATTTGAAATTGCGGATACGGACTTAAAACTGCGCGGCCCGGGTGATTTAATGGGCACACAGCAGAGTGGTGTACTTGACTTACTCATTGCTGATCTCAGCAAAGACGGGAAAATACTTTCTGCTGCGCGCGAAGCGGCTGCACGTATTCTTGACATTGATCCTGAATTGACAAAACCTGAACATCAGTCAATCAAAGTTCACATTGCATCACTTCGAAAAAGTGCGGTGAATTGGGCAAAAATCAGTTAACACGCATCAATGGCTAACTGCTATATTTGATATTCTTATCAAATGAAAAAACCCTTCTTTGCTGTAGTCCTGGTTGCGCTAATCTGTCATTCTACAAATGCCCAGACGGGACATTATTTTCTCTCACATTATAAACCTGGCAATGATAACATCAGCTACCTGAGCTTTGATATCAAACAGGACAACAACGGAATATTATACTTTGCCAATCGCTCGGGTGTTCTGCAATTTGACGGCCGGACGTGGACGATGGTTCCTGTAGGCAGTGGTGTATACTCGCTTGCAGTCACGACGGCAGGTGTCGTTTACGCAGGTGGTCCATCTGGCTTCGGTAAGATGGGACTCAATGGAACCAATCAACTGAGCTACCTCTCGCTCTCAGATTCATTACCAAAAGCCAAAAATATCTTTGCAGCATATGCTCTTAACAATTCTGTCTATTTCTTAAATGATGAAAACCTTTTTGAGTTCGATGTTGCAACAGCGGCATCGAAAGCAATTTTCTCCACCACGCCGGCCCAGGGCCTTTTCACCGGCCTCTATCAAATTGGCTCACATCTGTATTTGGAGTCGGAGCATGCAGGCCTGAAAAAAATTAACGGCACTTCACTTGAACCCTCCGATGTGCAGGGAACGAAGGACAATCATCTCATTTTCAGCAAGGCTTCTCCGGATGGCAAAACCTACCTGATCGCGACTGTAGAAAATAGATTCTTTCTTCAGAAGGAGGGAGCCCCAACAGTCGAATTTTTTCCAAAAGATGTTTCTTACCTCGCAACGAATGTAGTTGCCAATTGTACCTGGGTCACCGAGAAGTTGGTAGCAATCGGTACACTTCGGGGAGGTGTCGTTTTTATTGACATAGAAACAGGAGAGACGGAGGAAATATCGAATTATTATGCCGGGCTTCCCGACAATGAAGTGTATGCATTGCATACCGACAGGCATCTTGGAGTTTGGGTCGCCCATGATTATGGATTCACGCGGGCAGCACCTTTTCTTCCTTTCAGAACATTCAATCATTATCCTGGACTTGTCGGGAATTTGTTGTGTGTTCAGTCCTTTAACGGTCAGGTGTACGTGGGTACAACATTGGGCCTTTTTGTTCTTGCCGGGGAAGAGCGCTTCGAAGACGAATCGTACAGTGTAAGCCGGACTGTACAGGAAAAACAAGAGCCAGTCAGCGACGCAACCCCACCGCAGGTGCAGAAGAAAAGGAAGGGAATTCTTAATCGCCTTAAGAAAAAACAAATCGCGCAGGAAGCCCCTAAGGAAGAAGCCGTAAAATCCAAAACGACTCAATCAACGAAAGTCAAGATTCAAAAAACCAGAAAGGTCTTGAAGGGCATCGAGTATGTGTACAAACGCGTTGATGGGATTTTTGGCAAAGCCGACCAGCTTCTCGTCGTTGGTGACAAGCTGCTTTGCGGTGGTGTTGGTGGGGTCTATGAGGTGAAAGGTCTTTCAGCTACATCCATCAGTCCTAAACCCATGCGTACAGTTTTTTATTCTCAGAATCTAAAGCAGATTCTTGTCAGCACGTATGATGATCAAATAAAATCTTTTCGCTCGAATGCAAAGGGATGGGAGGAGACGGACTTCCCTGATTCACTATCGATGTATGCAGATTATTTCTTTGAAGACAATCTGCAGGATCTATGGATATGCGGTCGCGACCGCGCTGTGAAGGTAGGAATCGAAGAAGGTGAAATTCTGGATGCGGAGACAATACCATTGCCGTACACTTCAATTGATAGAACAGTTGGCTTGTCTTATGGATCAGAAGTGTATCTCACTCAGAACGGAGAATTTTTTCATTACCAAAGTTTTAAGAACAAGTTTGTCAAATATGATTCGCTACCTGGTCCAAAGAAATATTTTGCTTCGGCGGGGTATTTCTGGTTTTATGATGGCCACAAGTGGCGCACGGTTGACAGACGTCTTCAGGGTTCCATCAAGACCGAATGGTTGGCGCTTTTCCCTGACATCCGGTTTCTCGCTCCTGCAGAACAAGGTAAAAGTCTCTGGGTGATTACAGCATCCAATGAGCTTTACCGGTTTTCCAGCGACCAGAATCAGGGTACAGTACTGCCGAATCCATTGTTTCTAAAAGAAGTCCGAAGCCAACAGAATAAGTTGTTGCCGCAGCAAGTGGTGATGGTCGACGAACAGGAAAGCGCGCTCACATTTGAATTTATTCAACCCGAGTATGTTAGCCTCCAGGCGGTGGAATATCGCTATTGGGTAAAGGGCCTTCAATTGGAATGGTCGGATTGGTCGACGCTGAATAACGTTATCAATTTTCCATTCCTTCCACCGGGCAAGTACAAAGTTCAGATTCAGTCGAAAGATCTTTTTGGAAAAATCACGGAGTTGAACGCGGTGGAGTTTGATGTGTTGCCACCTTACTGGAAGCGCCCGTGGTTTTATGCGCTCGAGTTTTTCCTGATCGGATCCCTCGTTGCTCTTTCACTGCGTGTGAAGAGTTCACGGTATCAGTATCTGAGCAGATTTCTTTCTGCACTTACCGTGATCATCTTGATCCAGCTGATCCAGACGGTTGCGTACTCTACGATCTCGTTGAAAAGCACTCCTGTTGCAGACTTCTTCATCCAAGTGGTGATCGCATTGCTTGTCCTTCCGGTTGAAGAATTTCTTCGGGGGAAAATCACCCAGGCGAACACACGAAGGGTAAGTGAATTGGTCGGCAATGATTAAATTCACCGTAGTAAATAAAATACCATGAGGTTTTTCGCGCTCTTGCTTACAGCTTTAACTCTTTGCAGCTCATGCGGTAAGAACAGTAATTCGGAAACGGCCTCTCTACCAAAGACGTTCAATGTCGCTGAATCTGATCCTGCAGCAGTGGAGCTGGCGGACAGCGTGATGCTGCTTGCCGGTGGGCATGAGAACTGGAGTAAAATGAAGTTTATTTCATGGACGACTCCTGAGAGGAAACTGGTGTGGGACACACAACGCGGAAAACTGCGTATGGAAAGCCTAACGGAAGATGCGATTTACCTTGTGGACCTGAACAACGGGCAAGGACGTGTTCAACAGAAGGGAGAAGAGATCACTGATCCGTCTGAACTTAAAAAAATGCTTGCAAAAGCGAGGTTCACGTGGGTCAATGATATCTATGCTCTGGCGATGCCCTTCCGCCTGAAGGATGCAGGAGCGACATTGAAATACATGGGCGAAGATTCTTTGAAAGGTGGACTTTTCAATGTCCTTCAACTTACACTTGCCAATGACGGGACGAGTCAGGACAAATACAAAGTGTACGTTGATATTAAGACCAAGACAATCAGATATTGGGCCTATTTTGCAGACATGAATCAGGACACAGCCAGCTTCATCCGGACATGGTCAAGCGATAAATACGGAGATGTAATGTTGTCCGCAGGGTCAGGTGGCCTGTCCCTTGATGAAAATTTGCCTGAAAAAACATTCACAGAATTCTAACCCACTATGTTCCTCAATCTCGACACCATTCCATCTTTTTATAAAGGCTATATTAAGCTTGTTGAGCAAGCTGATCCCCTTCAGGCTTTGCGGATCTCAGGGTACCGCGCACTGGAAATAGTCCATACAATTCCAGAGGCCAAAGCTGACTTTCGGTACGCAGAAGGAAAGTGGTCGATCCGTGAAGTGCTTTGTCACATGATGGATGCTGAAAGAATATTTGCCTACCGTGCCCTCACATTTGCGCGCAACGATAAGACACCCCTTCCGGGTTTTGATGAAAATGCATATGCTGCGCATCTGAATGCAACGTCAAGAAGCCTTCGACACATCGGAGATCAGATGCAACATCTTCGTACAACATCTGTCGATCTCTTCGATAGCTTCAGCGAAGAGATGTTGAAGAGAAAGGGAACGGCAAATAATAACGAGCTGTCCGTTGTGGCGTTGGGCTTTATTATTGCCGGCCATGAGATGCATCATTGCAAGATCCTGCAGGAGCGGTATCTTAAGGCATGATTAAAAGACCTGGGGCGTACCTGCTAATCCTCTTATTGGCTGGTGCATGCTCGTCGAACCGATACCTTTCAAACTCAATCCGTCAGACGGAAAAAGACTTTCATGACCACGTTGGATTTGTACTCTACGATCCGACTGCTAAAAAAACCATCTTTGACCACCAGGGCGAGCGTTACTTCACGCCAGCATCCAATACAAAAATATTCACGCTTTTTTCTTCACTTAAGTTATTAGGCGATTCGATTCCTGCACTTCGCTATACTTCGTCGAATGACTCACTGTTTATGTGGGGAACCGGGCACCCGGGATTTTTATATGAGAATACCTGGCAGGACAGCGTTGTTTATAAATTTTTAAAAGCGCGTCGCGAACAGCTATTTTTTTCCTCTTCGAATTTTCAATCTGAAGTTTTCGGCCCGGGGTGGAGTTGGGATGATTATATGTATTATTTCCAGGTCGAACGAACACCACTCCCTATTTATGGAAACCTGGCAAAAGTGAAGAAACTGGAGAATGCCTTCTTGTCTGATCCACGTGTATTTGACTTTGTCATCAACTCCACTTCTTCACCCGGAAAAACCTCAACCCTGCTGAGGGGCAAAGAATCTAATCTTGTGGTGTTCCAGCAGGGACTTGTAGATAAACCAAAGCAATGGACGGTACCATTCCATGTTACCGATGATGTTGTTGCCCGGATGTTAAAAGACACGTTGAGAAAGGAGGTCACGCCCGTCAGACGAAACCTTCCCTCAAATGCCCAAACATTGTACGCCCCTCACCCAGACAGTCTGTACAAAGTGATGATGGTGGAGAGCGATAATTTCATCGCTGAGCAGTTGTTGTTGATGTGCGCAGGCGTCTTGAGCGACACCCTGAAACCTGAAATTGCCATCAGGCATGTAAAAAAGAATTTGCTTAATGATCTTCCGGATGAACCATTTTGGGTTGATGGATCGGGGTTGTCACGATACAATTTATTCACGCCGCGCTCGATTGTATCGCTGTGGACAAAGATCGATGCAATGATACCCCGCGAAAGATTATTTCAATTGTTGGCGGTAGGCGGAAAAAATGGTACGCTTAAAAACACCTACAAAGCCGAAAAACCCTACATTTTTGGCAAAACGGGTACATTGAGTAACAATCATGCGTTAAGCGGATTTTTGGTTACCAAACGCGGGCGTACACTCATCTTTAGCTGGATGAATAATAACTTTGTATCTCCCAACGCTGAGGTCCGCGGAAGAATGGAAGAAGTGCTAAAATGGATCTATGAAAAATATTAGTCAAGCCGTAATACTGTTGTTGCTTGTCACGGGATTTTCTTTCGGACAAAGCAGTGACTCGCTCGATATTAAAATCGGTCAGATGCTGCTGATCGGTATTCCGAGAGCAGAAGTAGATCCACTTGTGTTGGAAGAAGTAAGAGCAGGTAAAGTTGGTTCGATCATATTATTTGAAAAAAATATTCCAAAGGGAACGGCGTCATTCACCGCTTTAAAGAAAATAATATGGACCTATCAACAAGCCGCACCCACAAGGTTGATAGTAGCGATTGATCAGGAAGGTGGAAAGGTTAACCGCCTCAAAGACAAATATGGCTTTGCGAGATCCATTACCGCTCAGGAGATGGGGAAATCTCCCAACCTGGATTCTGTGAGATTTTATTCTGAGTCAACCGCCGCGACACTCGTTGGACTTGGCTTCAATGTGAATTTTGCGCCGGTTGTTGACCTGGGAGTCAACAAGGACAACACCGTTATTTATAAAGTTGGGAGATCGTTTTCAGCTAATGCGGATTCGGTTGCTATGATGGCCGGAGAGTTCATCAAACCACACCGGAGATTGGGTGTTATCACGGTATTGAAACATTTTCCCGGGCACGGCAGCTCGATGGCCGATACACACCTGGGTGTGGCCGACGTGACCAAAACCTGGACGAATGCGGAATTGATTCCATACCAAAAGTTGATTGATTCGCATGAAGTAGATGCCATCATGAGCGCACACATCGTAAACAAACAACTCGATCCCGCCGGTCTGCCAGGCACGCTGTCAAAGAGAGTACTCGACAGTTTGCTTCGCAAGAAGATGAATTACGATGGCGTTCTTTTTTCTGACGATATGCAAATGCAGGCCATTGCAAAGGAGTATGGACTGGAGGAAGCGATCAGATTATCCATCAACGCGGGGATCGATGTGCTGTGTTTTTCAAACAACATTCAGGACAGCGAGAATCGAACGGTGAACAAAGTTCATGCGATCATCCGAAGCATGGTTGAGAAAGGACAAATTACCCGCGAACGCATTGATAAATCGTATGACAGGATCAGGAAGTTAAAAATGCGAATCAACCGGTCCGACGAAGAAAATTTGGCACGTGACCTGGAGGCTTCCAGAAATGAAGCTGCCGCGCTCCGTCGTGAGGTGGAGCAGCTGAAGCAAAAGCCGGTAAGTCCGTCCCCGGCTACTGATTCGGTCAAAGAAGAAGAACCGAAGTCAAAAAAGAAAAAGAAGAAGTCTAAATAAATCGCCGCTGTCGAAAACAGAACCTTGCCTGATCGATGCATTATCAGCTTGGTGTTTAAAAATATTTCACACGCAAAACTCGCCAAGAAAAAGCATAAGCTCCTTTGCAATCTTAGCGCCTTTGCGTGAGGGTATCATACGTTGGTGACAGACGTATATGCCATCACTGCCACGTTGATTTGTTGATACGCAAAAACATCTTACCTCAGCTTTTGAACAACCTCCAGACATTCGTATAAAAAGGTGCAACCAAAAACCAAATAATATGACAGAACACGAAGAACTGCTCCAATTCCGTGAGGAAAAGAAACACCGCCTAAAACGCGCCAGGATTACGGCTTTAATATTTGGTGTCCTTGCAATCACTGGTTTGATTGCCCTTGTCTATGCATTCTTTCAGCAAACTGCTGCCAACAGAGCGCGACTGGAAGCCGAAATGAGTGCAAAGTCAGCTGTCGAGTCTGTGCGTATAGCAGACGAAAAAGCTGCGAAGTTTGAAGCAATCGCCCAGCGCCAGACGCGAATCGCGGATAGTCTCATGCAAGCCTGTCAACAACTTTCAAAAGAATCTAAATGACAAGTCAGGAACCATTGGAATTCGACAAAGAAAAGTTCCAAAGAAAAGTACGAAGACAAGCACGTATCCATTCAATAGTGTTCGGCCTCGCTGGAATGATTGGGGTCCTCGGAATTTTGTATGGATTAATAAAGAACATTGAAGCTGAGGCGCAAATGAATCTCGCCATGAGAAATGAAAAGGAAGCAATCGAATCACGGTTGCTTGCCGGCAAACAAAGCGACTTAAATAAAGATTTGGAACGTCAGAATGCTGACCTCCGGAATCAACTTGATGCGTGCAGTGCCCGAAACGTCAAGGACGCTCAACAAGAGTGTGGAAAGTCGCTAGCGACGGCAGAAGCAATGGTTCTGCAAAACCTACAAAGAGCGATAATGGCGGAAGCAGATGCAAAAAGGGGTCATCAAATAAATGAAGCGTATGCAAAGAAGGCTCAGCAAATAAATGACGACCTTAAAAGACAACTCGAAAAATGCAAAACCGGAAAATAGTTGCCAGCTTTGAGCATGGATAAACCGTTTCGGATAATTCCGGCAAAAGCTAAAGGACTACCCATTCTTCTCAGCGTGCCCCACTGTGGGACAAAATTTCCCGATGAACTCACACATCTATATCATCCTGAACTCATAAAAAACCCTGACGACACCGATTGGTTTGTCGATCAGTTGTACGACTTCGCTGCCGATATGGGAATCACGATGATTGCAGCAAATTACAGTCGGTGGGTCATTGATCTTAACCGTGATCCGGAAAGTAAACCGCTCTATACAGATGGCCGCATCATAACGGGATTATGTCCGATGACAAATTTTCTAGGACAACCCCTTTACAGGGACAACCGGGTAGACATTGACGATACTGAAGTCGCACATCGGTTGAAGCATTACTACCTGCCGTATCATACGCAAATACAGTTGATGCTTGATGAGTTGAAAAAGAAATTCAAAAATGTGTTGCTTTGGGATTGTCACTCAATCCGCCAGGTAGTGCCAACGATTCAAAGGGAAAAATTTCCTGATCTGATCCTGGGCGATGCAGACGGCACTTCTGCGGCTGCAATATTGACTCAACGAACTCTGGAAAGCCTGAGGGCCGATAGATTTAAAGTCAGTCACAATCATCCTTTCAAGGGTGGTTATATTACAAGACATTTCGGGAGGCCTGCAATCGGTCACCATGCGCTGCAACTCGAGATGACAAAGGTCAACTACATGGATGATCATGAAGTGCGTTATGACAAAACCAGAGCCGACAACATGCGCACGTTGTTGATGAAGACGCTGGAATCTGTGAGCAAGGAATTATGAACCACGAGCAATTGAAATATTTTCGCTTCAACGGAATGCTCCAACGCGAAGATTGGTTGCTCCCCGCGTACGTGGGTGTCGACGCATCGGGCAAGATCCAATATCTTTCAAATCATTCTCCCGATGGAATTGCTGTAGAGACTATAAACGGATATGCAATTCCCGGATTCCAAAATGCACATTCACATGCATTTCAATATGCCATGGCAGGCCTTGCAGAGAATCATGCTGCTGGCACAGACGACGACTTCTGGACGTGGCGCGAGGAAATGTACAAGTGCGCACTAACTGTCGATCCCGATCAGGTAGAGGCTATTGCTGCCATGCTATATGCTGAAATGGTTCGACACGGATATACTCATGTAGCGGAGTTCCATTACCTCCATCATAATAAAGACGGGAAACCATACAGCAATCTCGCTGAAATAGGTGAGCGATTGGTCGCCGCGGCAAAAACGGCAGGCATAAAAATTACACTTGTTCCGGTCTTTTACCAGAAAGGTGGGTTCGGCATGGAGCCACAGCCGAGACAACGGCGATTCATATCGAAGACACTCGATGAATATTTCAAATTGCTGGATGCTTCACGGTCAGTCGTTTCAGGACATGAGCATGCAAGCCTTGGATTCAGCGTACACTCATTGCGTGCCGTCAACTTGAATGATATTGTAAAAACTTTTGAGAAGGGTCCGAAAGATTTACCCTTTCACCTTCACGTTGCTGAACAAAAGAAGGAAATTTCTGATTGCCTGGAGTTTTGCAGCAAACGTCCCATGCAATGGCTGCTCGATAATCTTGCTGTCGATGACCGGTTTTTTCTCGTCCACTCTACGCACCTTGACGACAATGAATTAGAGAAGCTGGCTTCATCGAAAGCTAATGTTGTACTGTGTCCATCAACTGAGGGGAACCTCGGCGATGGCATATTCCGGATGAAAGAATATTATGCCTTAAATGGAAATTGGTGCATTGGCACGGACAGTCACATCGGACTGAATCCGTTGGAAGAATTCAGAATGATTGACTACCGCCAACGCCTGGTAACCAACAGAAGGAACACATTTACCGGCGACGTGGGAAAATATTTGATAAACGAATCGATCATAGCGGGCCGGAAAGCGATGGGCGTTAAAGCAGCTGATAATTTTTCTTTGGGACAGCCGCTCGATGCGTTTATTGTTGATGCTTCATCACCGCTTATTTCTGAGACTTCGCTTCGCAATCTTGCAGCTACCATTGTTTATACACAAGACCCTGCAACAAGCCTTGGTACGATGGTGAACGGCCGATGGATCGTACGGCATAGCCGGCATGTGAATCACGCCTCAATTGCTAATACATTCTCCCAAGCAATTTCCGGCCTGAAAAGCCGCTAATTCGGGCCGATTACGCCCAATACACTCGGCCGCTATTTCCCGCAACCCGACGGCAGTTTCGTCCTTTTAGCGATGAGAATCGCAGTTCACACTTACTGTGTGCGAACAATACCGATTAATGCACAACGTTACTTCGGTTATGAAATATTTATTTGTTCTCGCGTTGGCAGCCGTACTTGCTGCATGTGGCGAATGTGACAACTCGAAATTCTATCAGATCCGAACGATCACGCCCAAAGGAAGCAACGGGCTTATTTCCAGTTATGGTGCTGAGGGCCTTGGGCCGTGCACAAGCTGGCAAAAAACAGAAGTCGTGAACTTCACAGACTCAACGAGCCGGTTTAAGCTGAGTCAGATCATCGATCGGGCGACAATACTCCAATACGAGTCAAAGGGTACGCATTAGAAATTTATTTCTCCCATTTCCAGTCGCCGGCAATAATCAGCGGTTCCTTCAGGTTATTGTCGATCATGAACTGCTTTGTCGTCTCGCTGTCCATTTTTTGCGCCGGAAGCTTATCGGCATTGGCAAGCGCATACAATGCCATGGTTCCAAACCTGGCTGTATTGACAAGGTGTTCTTCATTTACAAGGTTGAAGTCATCGCAGTCAGAATGGTAGCAGCCATAGATCGAACGGTCAAGATTGCTGTGCATCGACAAAATCGGAACACCTTCAAGCATGAACGGTTGGTGGTCGCTGTGCAATCCTGATGTGTTTGAAAATTTATTCACAAACAACGTGTCTATTTTCTGAATCTCTGCACCAACATTTTTGAAAAATGTTGAGTCATCGAGTTTGCCGCCGGCATTGAGTCCAATCGGATTACCAGTCATGTCGAGGTTCATCATATATTTCACGCGCTCAATGCTGCCATCTTTTGCAGCCTGTTCAACCATGTAACGTGAACCCAGCAAACCTTGCTCTTCGCCCATGAACATGACAAATTTCACAGTGCGTTTTGGCGCCAGCTTGTTGGCTTTGAACGCGCGTGCAATATCCAGAACAGAAAAAGATCCGATCCCATTGTCGATTGCGCCGGTAGCAAGATCCCATGAATCGAGATGCCCGCCGATGACTATTTCTTCATTGGGGAGTTCAGTGCCTTTCAGTGTTGCAATTACATTGCGCGCTCTGATTACGTCGCTGTGGTTGCTCATTGCGATATGAGCCTGAATCTTCTTACTCTTCAATTTTTCCTTGATGGCCATCCCGTTCTCTTTACTGATACAGACAGCGGGGATCGGGATTAATTCACCTGTCACTGATGCAGTGCCAGTAAGCAGTACACCGTTGTCAACCTGATTGAAGATTATCACACCCTTCGCTCCATGTTTAATGGCGATCGCCGTTTTTTCACTGCGATGCAGGTTATGCAGTCCCTTTTCACTTCCCTCCAAAATACCAATGTAAAAGAAGGCGATCTTACCCTTAACGGCCTCGCCCGCCTTGCCTTCGTAATCTTTCTCCAAACCGTTTCCGAGATCTACAAGCTCGCCAGTAACATCAGCTGTGATAGGCGAATGACCCAGCGTTACAGCAGGAACGCTGTCGCCATCGATTGCAACAGAAATATACCCCCGCGCCCAAGCTTCAACCTCAAATTCCTGGAACTGCACATCATCAAATCCATATTCTTTGAATTTGTTATAGGTGTAGTCTTCTGCACGATGGCCATTGGTTGATCCGGTAAGCCTGTGCCCGATTGTTGACGTCGCCTCCTTCAGTGTGGCGTATGCTTTTGAGTTCTTTTTCACTTCGCTGTCGATGCGCACGAATGTGTCGTGGAGGGTTTCTTTTTTTGAACAAGCTGCAATGCCGATAGCAAGGATTAACGCAGCGAGCAGGAAGGAGAAAGATTTATTCATGGTGATAAAATATTTAAAAAGAAGGTTGACTGTTATTTTTTCAAATTCTGTTCAAACAATTTCAGGATGCGTTTGTACTCATCGGTCCAACTGCTGGGCTCAACAAAGCCATGATCTTCAACAGGATAAGCTGCAAGCTCCCAGTTATCTTTGCCCAGTTCGATCAGGCGTTGTTGCAAGCGAACGGCATCTTCGAAGTGCACATTCACGTCTACCATTCCATGACAGATCAACAACGCACCCTTTAATCCGTTCGCATAGTAAATCGGCGAGCTTTTAACATAGGCGATGCTATCGGTAACAGGTTCATTAAGAATACTGGACGTGTACCCGTGATTGTAATGCGCCCAGTCGGTGACCGGCCGTAATGCGGCGCCTGCCGCGAAAACATCGGGTGTCGTAAACATGGCCATCAAGGTAATAAACCCACCATAGGAGCCGCCATAGATTCCAATGCGCTTCGGATCAATGTTGTGCTTTTCCACAAGCCATTTCGCGCCGTCAACATGATCTGTCAGATCCTTTCCTCCCATGAACCTGTAAATTCCAGTGCGCCAGTCGCGGCCATACCCTGCACTGGCGCGATAATCCATGTCCAGAACCGTATACCCGCGATCGGCAAGCAGATTATTGAACATGTATTCTCTGAAATAATTGCTCCACCATTTGTGGGCGTTCTGCAAATAGCCAGCGCCGTGAACAAAAATTACCGCTGCGCCATTCGGATTTGCGGGCTTGAATACGCGCGTGTAGACATCCGCTCCATCACTTGCTTTAAAAGTCGTCACTTCGACATCGCGCCACGGATAGGATTTGAATTCATCACTAAGTGAATTCGTGATTTGTTGGGGTTTGGCGCCGGGCTTGTTCTCCTGAAGATATAATTCCCAGGGTTTATTGGTGTACGAGTAACGAATCGCCATCCACTTTTCATCGGGAGAAAAAGTGACTTCATTGGCGCCCGTCATCGTTGTCAGCCGTTCTGCTTTGCCGCCGGTGACGGGAAGTTTGTAGACATTTTTTTCACCGGGATGTGATTCGTTGGTGGTGATATAAAAGAACTTTTTGTCTCTGGAAACGTCGACCGTCTGAACCTCGTACTTGCCTGATGTTAACGCTTGCTTTTTTGACGTAACAAAATCATACACGTAGAGATGAGAATATCCTGTCTCTTCAGTCTGGAACCATGCCTGACTGCCGTTTACCCAGCCGATCGCACCAGGGCCAAAGCCTGAACCCGGACCACTGATCCACGCATCGTCATGCTGACGGTCGATCAATTTCAATGTTTGTGTCGGCACATCGAGGGAAAGGATCCATCGGTCCTTGTTATCAGAAGCGCGGGCAACGAGTACATTGTTTTTTCCATCGTCGCTCCAATATGGACCGAACAGCGCCAATGCGCGTGAATCGGGTTTCTTTTCTTTTTCCTTTGTTGTCTTCGCCGGATAATCCTTTTTGAAAGCCGCAATGTCAGTGACGCCCGGGATATCAGCTGTTTTTACAGTGAGGACCGTATCGCGCTCGATATTATACACCATTAGCTCAGATGTGTTTTGTGCTGCGCCGACTTTAGTGCGCGCTGGAATATCCTCGGTGAAGCCCGACTCTGTAACGTAGTTGGGTACAATCGTACTCCTACCATTACCTGCCTTTACAAGGCGGAACGTGATAAACTTTCCGTCCGGGCTCAGTTGAATTTGATCGACACCCTTTTCTTCGATATAGATTTCTTTTGGGCGCCGCGGCCTGTCGGCGCGTTGGATCTTGTCGGCTGCTTTCTTGTTAGCATTTCTTTCCCGTAGAACCTGAAAATACGCAAGCTGGTCAGCCTTCAGCCATTTTTCTTGTTCGGTTAATTTTGCATCAGGTTTTTTTGTACCCTTTCGAAAATCTGTCAACTGAGCAAATGAACCGTTGACTGCTTCCCAGCTAAAAAGATTTCCTGCCATCGTGAACAGGATCTTCCTTTCGTCAAATGAAAAAACTGGATTGAATTCGCGTTCATTCGTTGATGTTATCTGAATGAGTTTTGCAGTGGGGATATCAAGAAGGAATATATCGCCATTCTTCTCATATACCTTTTTTGTCTTTGTGCGGTTGTACATCCCGTTGACTGATGGCAGGGCCCTGCGAATTGCCGTACTTACTTTTTGCGGCGTACGATTTACCGGCGTGATCGAATAAAGTGAATCGCCGGCATTCTTATCGGGGTTCCAATTGAAATACAGTTGCTTACTATCTTCACTCCAGAAGATGTTGGATGGCGCCGTGCCGATCCATTTTGGATCGCGCATTATTTTTTCAACGGTCAGGGGTGCAAGCTGCTGTGCCTGTATGTAAGAGGTGGCAAACAGCAAAAACAAAATCCTTTTCATGGGATAGGGGAAATTTGGGGGTAATATATTGAAAATAGGAGGCGGCCGAACCAGTGTTGTGACGGGTGGCTTAATTGTTATGATTGCCCTTATCTTTGGTGAGATCGGTGAATAGGCTATTGAAGACCGAAAGGACCAGACTAAAGCCCAGTGCCCACCAAAAACCATCGACATAAAAGCTGTCGACGAAATAATCAACGAGCAATATGATGGAAGCATTGATGACAAGCAGAAACAGTCCCAACGTTACGATGGTGATGGGAAAAGTGAAGAAGATCAGCAAGGGGCGGATGAATGTATTGGATAATGAGACCAGTACGGCGACGAGCAACGCAGCCCAATAGTCCTCAACATGCGCTCCTGGCAAGAGATATGCCGTAAGCATCACAGCGACACCGGAGAGGAGAAAGCGGATGATCAGATTCATTCGCTAAATTTAACTCAAGTTGGCAATAGAATGCAATTTGCGCGTAGTGCCACGAAGCCTAGATAGCCTTATTGTTTCTTAGCGGCATTGCATTAGATAACCCGAATGCGTTTAGTAAATTTCGATCATGTATGCCATTGTAGATATTGAGACGACGGGAGGCTACGCAGAAAATCATAAGGTCACAGAAATTGCCATTTATCACCATGATGGCATTCAGATCACGGATAAGTTTCAGACGCTAATCAATCCAGGCCGACGTGTTCCGTATTTCATCACAGGACTGACCGGGATCACCACTGAAATGGTGAGCCAGGCGCCCGCGTTTACAGACATTGCAGAAGAAATATATGATTGGCTCAAAGACAGGGTCTTTGTAGCGCACAACGCTCACTTCGATTATAGCTTTCTGAAGAAGGAGTTCGATGATGCGGGCATCCATTGGAGCACGCGCAAACTCTGCACAGTAAGACTTGGACGGAAAATTATTCCTGGCCTTGATTCTTACAGTTTGGGCCGGATGGCAGAGAGCCTCGGAATCAGGATTGCCGACAGGCACCGCGCAGGGGGCGATGCCGAAGCAACGGCAAAGATTTTTGACATCTTTCTCAAGCGGGACAATGAAGGAGTGATCGCCAAAGCTTTGAAACGCAACTCCGGCGAAACGATTCTTCCACCGAATCTTGCAAAAGAGGAATTCGACAAGCTCCCAGCCAAAGCGGGTGTCTATTATTTCCACGATGGTCACGGCACAGTAATATATGTCGGCAAGGCAATCAACATCAGAAAGCGAATTGCAGGACATTTTTCCGGCGACGCCCGGGAATGGAATCGTTCCAACATTCGCAACGAGATCCATCACATCTCTTACGAGCTTACAGGGAATGAATTGATAGCGCTCATCCTTGAGTCGCAGGAGATCAGAAGGCTTTGGCCAAAATATAACCTCGCTCAAAAATTCAGGATCGAAGAATGGGGAATATTTGATTATGAAGATCAGCGTGGGTACATGCGGTTCGCCGTGAACATCGTCAGCAGGAACTCAAGACCACTGATCACATTCAGTTCGAAAGGAGATGCATGGAATTTTCTTTGGGAAAAAGTCCGCGAATCAGAATTGTGTCCAAAGTTGTCGGGATTGCAAACGGCAAAAGGTCCGTGTTATGCACATCAGTCTGGAACATGCAAGGGCGCGTGCGAATCAAAAGAGACAGTAGAAGAATACAATAGTCGTGTCCAGACTTCCATCGATTCATTTTTTGGAGATGGAGAAACTGTCGCCATTGTCGGACGTGGTCGTGTGGTAGACGAGAAGTCGCTCGTGTTGGTTGAGAAGGGTAGTTACCTGGGATTTGGCTTTCTTAGCCAGGACGTCGCCATTACCGATTTTGAAGCGGCCAAGAGTTATATAAAAACCGGGAAGGAAAACCGCTTGGTGCAAAATCTGGTCAACTCCTTTTTAATGAATCCAAGGGGCACAGAGATCATTGCGTTCGATCGGTGACCGTCACCCATTTTGGCGCAACCATGGCTATGCCGGGGCCAACAATTAACCGGTTGAATAATCCCGGCAGCGTTTTGACGAATTCAGGCCCCAAATCCCTATTATTGCGGTTTATTTCAAATAGTTATGGCATTCGAATCGACTACCGAGCAACAACAGGAACACCACAGAAAGATCAAGCAGGTATACACCGAAGTGGCTAAAGTCGTTGTCGGTCAGGAATACATGGTCAACAGATTGTTGATCGGGCTTTTTACCAACGGCCACGTGTTGCTAGAAGGTGTGCCCGGACTTGCAAAAACGTTGACCATCTCGACGGTAGCAAAAGTTCTTCACCTCGATTTTCAACGAATACAGTTCACGCCCGACTTGTTGCCGTCCGACCTGGTTGGAACAATGATTTATAACCAGAAGGAAGGAAAGTTTGAAGTAAAGAAAGGTCCGATTTTCGCGAATATCATTCTTGCGGACGAGATCAACCGTTCTCCAGCAAAAGTTCAGTCTGCTTTGCTTGAAGCGATGCAGGAAAAAACGGTAACGATCGGTGAGACGACGTTTACACTTGATAAGCCTTTTCTCGTGTTGGCAACACAGAACCCGGTTGAGAACGAGGGTACTTATCCGCTCCCTGAAGCACAGGTCGATCGCTTTATGATGAAAGTGTTCGTGGATTATCCGACTAAAGAGCAGGAATTGGAGATCATGCGGAGAATATCAAATCTTCAGTTTGATTTTACCGTCAATGCCGTTCTTACGAAGGAAGATATCTTTGCTATCCGTGCAGAAGTCAACAAGATCAAAATATCCGATTCACTTGAGCGTTATATAATAGAGCTTGTCACTGCAACACGCCGTGCGAAAGAATACAAGCTGGATCATGAAGCGCAATACATTCAGTTCGGAGCATCACCTCGTGCCAGCATTAACCTTAACCTTGCAGCGAAAGCAGCGGCTTATCTTGAGGGTCGTGATTACGTGCTGCCCGAGGATATCAAGGAAATTGCGCGTGATGTGCTCAACCACCGAATCCTGCTGAATTATGAAGCGGAGGCTGACAACGTGAAGACACCGGATATCATTAAGGCGATTCTCAACCGCGTACCGATCAGCAAGTAACTCTGACGATAGTCACGATGTTAGGATATAGCGCTTTATCGCAACTTTAATTTCTTTAAAATTCTTTTAACGAAATTTTCTTTACGGAAGGAACGTAACTTCTTCTGAATCATTTTAATACGCAAGCTTATTTTACGTCGCATTGCCTTGCTCGGCTATGATCTGCTTATAAGCGACCTCGGGTTTTAACAATTAGGTAACCTACCAGCATTAGCCCGGTAATACTTAGAAATCAACTTTGCGCAAACACCGACCACCCCTATGCGCAATGTTCTTACAGTGATTCTCATCTTGGTTGCAGCGAATTTTGCTTTTTCACAAACGGGTTCTATAAAAGGCACAATCAAGGATGAGAAAACGGGCGAGCCCATGATTGGCGCAAACGTTGTGATTGAAGGGACAACGACAGGTGGATCGACGGATATTGAAGGTGCTTTTGTGATTCCCAAGGTGAAGGCAGGCACGTATTCAATTGTTGTATCTTCAGTTTCATATGCCAGTAGGACAATTCCAGGTATTCAAGTATATCCCGATCAGACCACGGTGGTCAATACTTTTCTCAAGGAAGATTCACAGGAGTTAGAATCGGTCGTGGTGAAAGCGGCGCGATCCACAGACACCGACGTCGCCGTTGTAACGGAATTGAAGATGGCTGATCTCGTGGCCGTGGGAATATCGTCACAACAAATACGAATGTCCCAGGATCGCGACGCAGCACAAGTAATCAAGCGCGTGCCAGGCGTCACAATCGTGGGTAACCGCTTCGTGAATGTGCGCGGTCTCAGCGAACGCTACAGCACTGTAATGTTGAATGGCATTATTGCGCCCAGTTCCGAAGTTGATTCAAGGGCATTTTCCTTCGACCTTATTCCAAGCAACATGCTTGACAGGATGTTGGTTTATAAATCGGGGTCGGCGGAGCTCCCGGGCGAATTTGCAGGCGCGGACATTAGTATATATACCAAGAGTGTTGTTGAGGAGAACGCGCTTTCAGTATCTGCAATGGGTAGCTATCGCGCCAATACAACAGGACAGCAAGTTGCGCTCAGCCCGGAGCAAGGTTCCAAAGATTGGATTGGCAGGGACGATGGGACGCGTGCCTTGCCATCGGGCTTTCCGTCGGCGAATCTCCGGACGCTGTCAATGGCCGATCCAACCGAGCAAAATCAATTGATTGCCGCCACGCATAGTTTGCCCAATACATGGGGCACCCGAAGTGTTAATGTCGCTCCGGATTTCAGACTAAATGTTGACTTCGCGCGTACCATGCGGCTGGGCAAAAAGCGTTTTGACAATATCACATCAATCAGCTACGCGTCGACCAATCAGCGATTGGAGTTGGAGCAAAACTACTACGATGTGTTTTCGACCACCTTTCAGAAGAGTACACCGCGATATCGATTCAACGACGTCCGCTTTATGCAAACGAAAAGGCTCGGTATCGTAAGTAACTTCACACTGGAACTCAGTCCGCTGCATAGACTTGAATTCAGAAACTTTTACAATCAGCAAGGCCAGAACCAATCAACTTTTCGTACCGGAACAGAAGATGCTCAGGGATATGATGTGAACAACCAGGCATTTAATTACTTCGGCAGAAACATCTATTCTGGCCAACTGTCTGGCAAGCACAGCTTTTCAGATGCCGTTAGTTTCAATTGGATTTTGGGTTATAATAATACATCGGCCGATCAACCAGACTATCGACGAATCCGGTCACAACGCACGATTGGGACGAACGAGCCATTCGCCATCGTCATTCCACCGGGAGCAAGTTCATTTGATGCCGGCAGGTTCTATTCCTCCCTTAAGGAGCAGGCATTTTCTGCCACGGGTAATCTGGAAATCAAGCTTAATCCCGCCGCAACGGAAGAATTACAAGCGAAACTCATAGGCGGATACTATGTTGAACAAAAGGATCGGTCATTTGATGCTCGTTGGTTTTCTTATAAATGGATAAACAGCGGTGTTATCGACAACAACCTTCTTCTAACCAGCTTTGATAAAATCTTCGTTCCGGAAAATCTGGGAACCAAATTCATCTTGGAGGAAGGGACCAATGAAGGCCCGGATCTTTACGATCAGTACGACGGGCATAACCAGCTTTATGCCGGGTATGCAGGTGTCGTCACGCCATTTGCTCAAAGATTCCGCCTTTCGGCCGGCGTGAGGCTTGAGCATAACCAGCAACAAATCGATGTGTACGAAGCGAACGGGAACAGGAGACGCGTGACAGATAATGTGACGACGATCCCGATGCCTTTTTCAAATCTGTCATACAGTCTTAACGAAAAGATGATGTTGCGTCTTGCTTATAGTAAAACCGTGAATAGACCTGTCTTTCGCGAGTTGGCGCCATTCAATTTTTACGACTTTGATCGCAACGCAGACATATTCGGAAACAAAGATTTGAAAACCGCAAAAATCGACAACGTAGATCTCAGTTGGGAATTGTATCCATCAAAGCCCGAGAAGATATCATTTGGTGTTTTTTATAAGCACTTTCAGAACCCAATCGAACAATACCTTTCGCCGGGATCAAACTTGCGTTATGGTTACACAAACGCCGATGAAGCAACCAGTTATGGTGTTGAGACTGAAATCAGAAAATCACTTGCGAACCTGAATGCACCATTTATTAAAGACCTCACACTTGTTTTCAATGGTGCGCTTATTAGCAGTAACATCATACTCCCAGCCAGTTTGAGCAATCTCGAGCATGACCGGCCGATGCAGGGCCAATCACCTTATGTAGTTAATGCAAGTGTTTTTTATAGTCACCCTGATAATGGATGGCAGTTCAGCGTTCAATATAACGTCTTTGGTAAACGAATATTCGCCGTGGGAGACAAAGACTCCAATCCAAATCAGTATGAAATGCCACGGAATCAGGTTGACCTGACTGTTTCAAAGCAAGTATCCGAGCGAATCGAGATTCGGTTTGGAATACAGGATATAATCAATCAAAAATATCAGTTGGTCCAGGATTCGAATCGCGATGGAAAAATTACCAGTGTGGATGAGACAATTCAAAGCTATCGCTGGGGTCAGTATGCCACGTTGGGATTGGTCTGGAAAGTGCATTAACGAATTGTTATTAAGTCAGTTTAGAAAAGAGGTCCTTTCGAGGACTATATTTTGTTTCCATTAACACCAATCGGGTTTTATTAAAGCAGTGCTAATTCTTCGTTAATGGTCCCGTAATCCCTCGCATCTATGTTTGCTGAAGAAACTATAAGCCAACTTAAACTCACTCAGCATGAAAAGAATTGCGTCTCTCTTACCCATACTGGCGATCGCATTATCACTTCTTACCACCTCATGTAAGAAAGATGATGCAACTCCCAGCAATACCACAACAACCACTCAGACCGAGATAACTGCTCCCATCACGACAAATACAACATGGTCAGCGTCAAAAAAATATCTTCTAAAAGGAAATATTTATGTCCAGGCTCCCGCAGAACTCACGATCGAAGCGGGTACGGTGATCATGGGTGATAAAGTGACAAAAGGTGCATTGATTGTAAGTCGTGGGGCTAAGATCCACGCTGTCGGAACAGCAACAAAACCTATTGTCTTTACATCATCCGCTCCTCAAGCATTCAGAAACTACGGAGACTGGGGTGGAGTTGTTCTCCTTGGGAAGGCTCAAAACAACCAATCTTCAAGCCAGGCAATCGAGGGAATCTCTGCGCCTACAGGCGATAACGGATTGTATGGTGGCGACGGTACCACTGAAAATGATAATAGTGGTGAGATGCAATACGTCCGGATTGAATTTGCGGGGATTGCTTTGTCAACTGACAACGAACTCAATGGACTGACTTTCGGCGGTGTCGGTAGTGGAACAAAGATCGACCACATACAGGTTTCCTATTCTGGCGATGACTCCTATGAGTGGTTTGGCGGAAAAGTTAACACGAGCTACTTAATCGCCTACAGAGGTTGGGATGATGAGTTCGATACGGATTTTGGATACAGCGGCAACAACCAGTTTCTGGTTTCCTTCCGTGATCCAAACATCGCTGACAAATCAGGCTCAAACGGATTTGAATCCGACAATAATGCGCAGGGCGACGGTAAAACACCGCAGACCGCAGCAACATTTGCGAACGTGACATTCTTTGGGCCATATATGTTCGCTAATCTTTCAGGAGCGGGCGCACTGCAGACTTCTACTGTGAGCGCCAATTATCAGCGGGGTGCGCACATCCGAAGAAACACGGCGATGAAAGCATATAACTGCGTGTTTGCGGGCGCCAATACAGTTGGAATCTTTTTCGATCAGGCTAGTGGGTCTGCTGAGTTCAAAGGGAACTATATTGGCCGTATTCCTCAAACATCCGCATTGGTTACGCCGATTCCGAACGCCCTCGCCGGAGGTACAGTTTATAACACAGCGAATTTCGCTACGGACAATACAATCGAGAGTCCTGTAAACAAGGTCGATTTATCTGCAACGTTTGCGGGATCTTCATCCAATCTTTGGAACATCACAACCCCATCGGCATTGCTGGCAGCTGGATCTCCGCTGCTCACAGGAGCGGTAACACTCCCTGCAAGTGGTGGATTCACTCAGGTTGCTTATAGAGGAGCATTTGATGCATCGAATAATTGGGCATCCAGCACCTGGACAAACTACGATCCCAACAATACAGCGTATTAGTTCTCAAAGTTTGATAAGGCTCTCCGGTGCTAAATCCCGGAGAGCTTTTCTTCAATGGTGGCAATGACCAATCCACTGATGAGTTGCGCACCACATTCAGTGTATCACATGGCAATTTTTATAAGAACATCCGGAGTCCGAACATTATATCTTATTTCATTCGTGTTTGCGGCCTGCGCTACACCGAATCGAAATCCGGAAAAATGCTTTACCCCGGAAGTCCAGAACAAAGTCATATCACAAAGCGTGAGATATTCAGCCAAACTTGCGCCACAGGCTACTCATGAAACCAGGTTTGACACTGCTTTTAATTGGTATTATAACCTTGCCGCAAAGGAGTATGATTTGCGTGCCTGCATGCAAGACCACGACAGCGGCTATTTCTTTTTGATGACAAGAAAGGCGAGGAGCATTTGGCCAGCACGTGAAGCAATCGGTGGAAAACTCAGACTGGACGATCAAAACAATCTTGTTGATTACCATGAAGCCTTTAGAACATGGAAAATGACTGAAGACTCTCTTAATACACGGGCGTTTGAATTGTTCGATGTAATGGTCAAGGGAAAAGACCTTACGCCCTATCATGCAAAATTTCAGCGTGACCGCTACATTGAATTTCCCGATGACCGCTCATTTTGGGATCCAAAGGAAAAACGTTGGCGTGATAGATTTCTTATTGATTCGCTGAGAGTGAATTGAAGCAATACAAGGTTGGTTAATAATGCCTTTTTGTATCTAAAATGACCTTTTTTGACACATTATCTACGCATCATGTTCTTAAAGATTTGGTAACATAGGGAATCATTTTGGGTAATACCGTCAAGGCACCTTTGTGGCAAAATTTACCCATATGAGAAGGACGAGGAGGAATGTCTTTTATGCTGTTTGTGCGCTTACACTGATCATTACACCTTTGTTTGGCCAGGTCACGACCAGTTCGGTCACTGGAAGGATCATCGACTCCAAAGGAGAAAGCTTGCCAGGCGCCACCGTGCAACTGGTGTACAAGCCCACGAATACAAATTTTGGCGTTGCCACAAATGCAGAAGGACGGTTTAATATCGCCAACCTTCCTCCTGGTGGACCTTACGATGTCATGGTGTCTTTCGTTGGTTACTTGCCGCAAAGCCAGAATGATGTGACACTAAGACTTGGCGAGGCTCACATTCTGAACTTTACCCTTCAGGATGAAACCCAGCAGTTAGGCGAAGTAGTTGTAGTCGGTGTATTGACAGATGCTACTGAGAAAATAGGTACAGGTAACAGCGTTGGAAAATCCCAGATTCAAACTTTGCCCACGTTGAGTCGCAGCTTTTCGGACTTCACCAGGCTAACACCACAAGTGAGCAACAACTCTTTTGCAGGCACAAGTTTCAGATATAACAACATTACACTCGACGGCGCAATAAACAATGATGCAATTGGCTTCAGTCCTTCCCTCGGTGGTGTAAGTGGAACAGCCAACCAACCCGGCAGCAGTACCCGGACCAATTCATTCAGCCTTGACGCCATCCAGGAAGTGCAGGTTCAGATAGCACCTTACGACGTAACGCTTGGGAATTTCACAGGCGGAAGTGTCAACGCTGTATCGCGTAGTGGCAGTAACACTGTGTCAGGTTCAGTTTATGGGTTTGGTAGAAATGCCTCGATCACCGGCAAATACAAGGGTAGTGACAAGGTTGGCGACGGGTCGATTGACAACACCTATTCAGACTATCAGACTGGTGTTCGCATCGGTCTTCCGATCATCAAGGACAAATTATTTTTGTTCACCAATGAAGAGGTGACTAATAGCCAGATGCCGCTTTTCTTTCCTGCAGGAGCGCCGGGCTACTTTATGACCACCGATATCGCGAATCAAATTAAGAACAAGCTAGCCACACTGCCCGTAAGCGCGTACAATCCTACCGGTGGTTATGACGCCGGCGCAACAACGGACTACAGTATTTATTCGAAAAGCAGAAAGTTCTTTAACAGGATTGACTGGATCATCAACAAAAATCACCAGTTAGCTATTCGTAATAACTCTGTTATTTCAGAAGCAACAAACCTTGAGCGATCAACCAACGAGTTTCAGTTCGGCAACTACGACTTCCTCCAGAAAAATACTAATATCAGTACCGTGGCGGAATTGAAGAGCCGCTTCGGAAATGCAGCCAGCAACAGCCTTATTGTCGGCTATACAGATATCAAAGACAGTCGCGACCCACTTGGCACGATATTCCCCCAAATTCAAATCAACGGTATCGGCAGTGGCCGCGCGTTGATAGGAACAAATCGCGAGGCCGGCATTTTCAACATGCGTCAAAAGACTTTCGAAGTGACCGACAACTTCCGGTTTTTCGCTGGCAAGCACACATACACCATTGGCACACACAATGAATTCTACAACATCGATTACAATTTTATTAACTCGTGGAACGGCCGCTATGATTATGCAAGTCTTGCAAGTTTCCTTGCAGACACGCCATCCAGGATGAGAGCGATCTATAATCCTGCAGACAACACGCGCGACGTCAACCTTTCCAGCTCACCTGCCAAATTCAACATAGCGATGCTGAGCTTCTATATGCAGGATGAATTGGCGGTTAATGATAAGTTCAGGTTGACCTACGGTTTGAGAGGAGATATGACATTGCTTCCTTCAGGTCCGGATGCAAGCGGGCAAAAGAATTTTCCAGCCAATCCGGCCAACTACGGAACGACCTACGATTATGGAACCCCTGTTCCTCAAATTGGAAGCCAGTACTTTAGTCAACTGTATGTCTCTCCAAGAGTTGGATTCAACTACGACGTTAAGGGAGATCAAAGCGTGATCGTTCGTGGAGGATCTGGGATCTTCACTGGAAGAATTCCTTTCGCATGGCTGGGTTATGCCTTTTATAATAATGGAGTCTCTTACGGTGCAATGGACTTGAATCCTCCCAAGGCCGGCACTCCTATTCCAACTGACCCTACGAAATTTCAAGCTTTTGCTGCAGCAAATGGCTCCAAGAACAGAACAGAGCTTGACGTTATCGACAAGAACTTCCAGATGCCAAGGGCATGGAGAAGCAACCTCGCAGTGGACTTTAAACTAGGTAATGGCTACGGATTGACTTTGGAAGCGCTTTATACCCAGGTCATCAAGGATGTTCAAATCAAGCAAATCAATCTTAAGGACTCCGTGTACTACGCTCCGAATGATGTAAATAAGCAGCAGCCTCTTTACTTGTCGTCATCGACGGCTACCGGAACATCGAACCGCGTGAGCAACAACTTCTCCAGCGTCTATCTGATTACGAACACCAATCTGGGAAGCCGTTATCAGTTGACTGCGAAAATGACGAAGGAGTTTAAATCCGGGTTGAGCATCATGGCAGCTTACACTTACGGTCAATCAAAGGATATCCTCAACGGTATCCGCAACTCGCCTGAGTCTGGTTGGCAGTTGAATCAGGCTTTGAATCCAAATAACCCTGGTCTCACATATTCAAACTTTGATATCCGTCACCGGATTGTTTCCTCTATTCAATACAAAAAGACCTGGGCAAAGAGAACAACTTCCTATGCTTCTCTTATCTACACTTCTCAGTCAGGTTCACCCTTTACCTATGCGATCACTTCCAGCAACAACCTGACGAGAAACGGTCAGCAAATCGACATGTTCTTTATACCTGCATCGTCAGATCAAATCAACCTGGTTAACAGGGTAAATGCTGATGGGTCGATTACAACGCCTGCTCAGCAGTATCAAGAGTTGGATAATTTCATAAAGAGCGATAGCTATCTGAACAGTCACAGAGGTCAATTTGCAGAAAGAAATGGTGCGAGGACGCCATGGAACAATCAACTCGACCTTCGATTGATGCAGGATTTTAACTTCTCTGTGGGCGGTGGAAAAATGAACACCATCCAGGTAAGTTTTGATATAATCAACTTGTCGAATCTGATAAACAAGGATTGGGGAGTCGTTTACTATACACCAAATACGCTGAACTCTTCTGTCGACGTTGGCTTAAGGGTTACCCGGGCAGCCACTTCAACAGCGGCACCCACTTACACGTTTACCACACCCGGCGCGACTTACTCCATCGACCAATTCAGTTCAAGGTGGCAGGGTCAGTTAGGAGTCAGGTATATCTTCTAAATAATCTTCAACCGAAAAACACGCTCCTCCGTGGTGTCGATAATCATAGCCCGGGGTTTAAACCTCGGGCTATGTGTTTAAATGACATGCAATGGGGTTTTTACCCCAAATAACACCGCCGTTAATTCACCTTTCTTTGTCGCTCCCTGTGAAGCTCTATTACTTTTTGAATCTGCTCGCCGGCTAGTTTCACAGAATCCTGTGACTTCTTGTTGTTGATGATCTTTTGGTCGAGCACAAGCTTCTCGAGCTTATTTGTTTCCAGGTTTTTTTCAAGTTGAATTTTTTCCTGCGCGTTGTTGGTCAACCTCAGGTTCAGGTTTTTATTTTCATTAACCAACCTTTGTTGTTGCCGGGTCACGGCCTCACTTGCGCGAATCGCCTCATCGATCTGAGCCTGGATCTTATCACGATAAAACTTAACACCAAATTGGTAAACGAGCTTTTCAATCTGTCCTTCCACGATTTTGATGTCGTTTACTGTCCACTCCTCCGCCTTAATGCCCATCCAGACTGAAGTTTTCTCTTCGTTTCCATCGGCAATCACATATAAGATGCCCGTTTGATAAACTGTTCCGCCCATGGCAGGGCCTTCTATATACTGGTAATTGCTTCCTGAACGAACTTTTCCGAGGTCTTTTAGAAACCGATTCAAGGCTGTAGTGACTTTATCCTGACTTCCCTCCAACGTAGTGCCATAGCCATCTGCTGCATCTCCTTTTATCTTATCGCCCTTCTTATTCACTGTGACTTTTTGAGAAAAAGCGAAAGTGGTGATGCATAGCGCGAGAAGTACCGTAAACTTTTTCATCATTGATTGGTTATCTTACACAAAGATGATTTAAAAAATATTGTTTTGGCAATCTCTGTTTTGATCACCGGTGCATCTGGATTAGTTGGCTCGCGCCTGACTGACTTGCTTATTGAAAAGGGCTTCCAGGTATCTCATCTCGGGCGTTCAAAGAAACTGGAACGCGTTCCATCATTTGTGTGGGATGTCGATAAGGGTACAATGGACGAAGACGCATTGCGTGGCGTTCAAGTTGTTATACACCTTGCCGGTGCAGGTGTGGCGGAAAAGCGGTGGACAGACAAAAGAAAACGCGAGATTCTTGAAAGCCGCACGAAGTCGTCTGAATTGCTTTTCAAAACGCTTCAGAACTCAACGCATCCTGTGAAGGCTGTCATCTCAGCTTCAGCGATCGGTTATTACGGTAGTACATTAAGTGATAAGGTGTTTAAAGAGGATGATGATGCAGGTGGTGACTTCCTTGCTGGAGTGGTCAACGCGTGGGAAAAATCGGTGGAGAAAATATCTTCGCTTGGTATAAGAGTGGCCCGTATAAGGATAGGGATAGTTCTTGCTAAGGAAGGCGGCGCGTTGAAAAAAATGGCAAGACCTGTAAAACTTTTTGTGGGCTCACCACTCGGGACAGGCAACCAGATCGTGAGCTGGATCCACATCGATGACCTTTGTGGAATATTTATCAAAGCAATTGAAGATGATTCTATGGCCGGTGCTTACAACGCTGTGGCGCCGCATCCGGCATCAAATCGCGAAATGACCAAAGAGATAGCAAACGTGTTGAAACGGCCGATCATCTTTCCACCTGTCCCCACATTTTTGCTGCGCATCATTCTGGGAGAAATGGTTGACGCAGTGGTCAAAGGGAGCAATGTCTCAGCGGAAAGAATCTTGAAAGCCGGATTTCGCTTTAGATTCGAAAATCTGCGCGATGCGCTGGCAGATTGTTTGAAATGATTACACAGGACGCTCCTACGGAGCTTGAATACAAATTAACCCACGTGACTAAACACAGAACGCGCCGATGGCGCTTGTCTGGAAAGCGTAGGAAAATTGTACAAGGAGTGGAAGTACGCTTTAGTCGATTATTCAGCAACAGCTACAGCGATTCGCGAATCTGCAGTGCCGTAATACAGAAACCATTTACCCTTGAAACGCACCATTCCCTCTGCAAAGCAAACTCTATTGACCTGGCCTGTGATTTCGTAGGGCTTGTCAGGCATAAGAAAATTTTTCTCAAGCCTCTTAATCATGACGGATGGATTGATTTTGTCGAATAATGCTTGCCCCATACAATACGCACCTTGCGGAATCGCCGGATCGCCGCCTTGTTCTAGATTCATTCCGTTATATATCAACAAGATTCCTGCCTCGGTGACCAATGCAGAAGGCCCGCTCTCGACGAGGCGACTGTCAAAATATCCAGGCCGCGGTTTGAGTACTGATTTGAGTTTGCCATTCTCTAGCACAGGCTTCCAATGAATAAGATCTTCTGAAGTTGCCATGAACAGATCGGTATCGCCCCAATACATCCAATAGTATCCACTGATCCTTGCGGCGACAATCCTTCCGCCTTTTTCTTCCGCTACAATTGACCCGGATTTACTCCAGGTATCTTTGTGCTCGTCGGTTAAAACTAGCCCACGTTTAATCCAATGGGTTAGATCTTTTGAAGTTGCCAAACAAAGCCGTGCGAGCTTGCCATCGTAGGCCGTGTAGGTCATGATGTACGTGGTATCTTCACTTTCGACAATGCGTGGATCTTCAATGCCACCTTCCCACTCATAAATTTTCATGTCATCGTTTTGTGGATACAAGACGGGCTCTGGATGCTTAGAGAAATGAAAACCATCGGTGCTTGACGCAAGTCCGATGCGGGAAGTGCCAGCAAATTTTCCAATGGTGTCTTCGGCACGAAACAACAAATAGATCTTCCCATCCCGCACGACAGCTGCCGGATTGAACACATCTTTTTTATCCCACATTACCTTTTGATTTAGCACGGGACAAAGAAATTGATTTGTGTCTGGCTTCAGCACCGGGTTGATACTGTCGACCTTTGAAAATGCAGTTATCGCCCAGTCATCGTGAGCCACTGATTTTCTCTCGGTGCAATACATGAGGATCAGCGAATAAAGAGAACATGTTGCGACCGCAGCGAGCCTTCGAACATTGATATTGTGCATTTTTCTATCTTCGACTTTGATTTATGAAGTTATAAACTATGGCAACGAAAACGAAGAAGAAAAAGAACGGTGAGGAACTGATCAAACAGGCATTAGAAGAAGAACATAGAATCAGAAAAGCATTCAAAGACAAGGATTGGGCAGAGATCAAGAGTTCTGACTCATGGGTGATATTCAAAGTCATGAGTGAATTTGTGGAAGGATTTGAAAAGCTCGCCAAGATCGGACCATGTGTTACTATTTTCGGATCTGCCCGGGTGAAAGCCGGACACCCATATTATAAAACCGCTGAGGAAATTGCATACAAGCTAGTCCAGCACGGTTACGGCGTTGTTACCGGTGGTGGACCTGGTATCATGGAGGCAGGAAATAAAGGCGCTAATCGCGCAGGTGGAAAGTCGGTAGGTCTCAACATTTATTTGCCGCATGAACAAAAAGGCAATCCCTACATTGATGCCGACAAGCTGATCACCTTTGATTACTTTTTTGTTCGAAAAGTGATGTTTGTAAAATATTCTCAAGGTTTCATCGTGATGCCTGGGGGATTTGGTACGATGGACGAGCTTACAGAGGCATTGACCCTGATTCAAACCAAAAAGATCGGGCGATTCCCGATTGTGCTCGTCGGTAAGAAATTCTGGCATGGCATGATCGACTGGATCAAGAAAGTTCTCGTCGAAGAAGCCATGGTACACCCGGACGACTTGTACCTGTTCAATGTTGTGGACACACCTGCCGATGCCGTTAAAGTAATTGACGATTTCTACGCTAAGTATTTGTTGTCGCCGAACTTTTGATGAAAGACCTGTCGCTTTTTGTTTCGCTGGGAACACTCGTTATTCTGTTGGGGTATATCACTTACCGCGGTGGAACGGACCATATCGAAAAAGGAGCGATCTCAGACGAAGAAGTTGCGTTGGATAACATCGAGGAGGAAACCGAAGATGCGTTTCCGGTTCCGGCAATCTCATTGGATCTCCCTACCGAAGCGTCTTTTGCAGGCGAGCCTGTTCCATTGAACGATCCCGATGTTAAGGAGCGCCTCGATCGTGAGATACAGGTAAACACCTACACACACAGCAACACACTTTTTCTTATCAAGCGTGCGAATCGCTGGCTTCCACAAATCGATTCGATCCTCGATAAAAACGGAATACCAGATGATTTCAAATATCTGCCGCTGATCGAGTCGGCACTGATTAATGATGTTTCTCCTAAAGAGGCGGTTGGATTTTGGCAGATATTGAAAGGCTCCGGCAAAGAACTTGGACTTGAAGTCACTAAAGAAGTCGACGAGCGTTATGATCCGTTGAAGTCAACTGAGGCCGCATGCAAATATCTCAAACAAGCCTATGCAAGGTTCGGCAACTGGACGTTGGCTGCAGCGTCTTACAACCGCGGTCAGTTCGGGCTCGACAAGTCAGTGGAGAATCAACAGGTAAAAAGTTACTATGATCTGTATCTCAATGACGAAACTGCGCGATACGTTTTCAGAATCCTTGCCATCAAAGAGATCATTGAACATCCGCGTAAATACGGATTTATCACGCAGGAGAGTCACTTGTACAATAGAGAACCGGTGCGTCACGTGCGTGTAACCGAGACGATCAAGAATCTCATCACATTTGCGAAGCAGGAAGGAATTAATTACAAGCTTCTCAAACGTCACAACCCCTGGCTCCGTGATGATAAGCTTACTGTAAAAAAAGGAAAGAGTTACTCAATCGCCATCCCGCTATAACGTCTCACAGGTACAGATTAAGTTGGGATCACGCAAACACACGGTTAACCTAACCAGCAACTAGAATCCAGAATCCAGAACCCAGAACACAGAACTTAGAACACAGAACTTAGAACACAGAACTTAGAACTCAGAACCCACCACCCATCATGCGACCCTACATCCTCGTCGAAAACAATTGGAAGACCGTCAAAGACACGCAATATGACCTTGCGATCCTTCCCTGGGGCGCGACTGAAGCGCATAATTATCACATGCCCTACGGCACCGACATCATCGAAGCAGAACACATCGCGGCGGAGTCGGCACGTATCGCGTGGGAGCGAGGAGCGAAAGTCATTGTGTTGCCGGTTATTCCTTTTGGAGTCAATACCGGTCAGTCAGACGTGAAGCTTGATATCAACATGAATCCGAGCACGCAGCTTGCCGTGTTACGCGACATAATAGAAGTATTGGACCGGCAGGTTATCCATAAGCTGATCATCTTAAATAGTCATGGTGGCAATGATTTCAGGACGATGATCCGCGAGCTAGGACTAAAGTTTCCAAACATGTTCCTGGCGCAATGCAACTGGTTTCAGTCCATCGATCAGAAATTGTTTTTTGAAAACAAGGATGACCATGCCGGTGAAATGGAAACAAGTCTTGTCATGCACCTCACACCAAACCTTGTTCGCCCATTGAGTGAAGCCGGAGACGGCGCTGCAAAAAAATTCCGGTTCACTGCAATGCAGGAAGGCTGGGCGTGGGCGGAGCGCAAATGGACACAGGTTACCAAGGACACGGGAGTAGGCGATCCGCGCAAAGCGTCAGCTGAAAAGGGAGCGAAGTATTTTAAAGCTGTGACAGAAAAAGTAGCGCAGTTATTTTATGAGGTGGCGAAGACAGACAAAAAAGATTTCTACGTCTAGTTCCAAGCAGAGTCTCCCGTCAGGGGACTCTGCGAAAACTCAGATCGCCTCTTAATTTGAACAATTGATGCAACACGTGCAGAGTCCGCAAAACGCGAGACTCTGCTGCGAATCACTTCTTCGGTGGATCAATCATAATATGCGCCCTGTGCGTCCCTGGATTCATGATCCAAGGCATACCTGGTGCGCCGGGTTTGGCTGGTAAACCGGTGCTTTCCGGCGTTGCATATGGAATGTAGACTACAGATCTTGAATAACCGTTTGTGACTTGTCCGGTTTGTTCATCGTATTTATCGGCAGTAAAAACAACCAGGTTCGCTGGAGCGGTATTCATTTTCAATTTTCCGGCTTTGACTTCCGCCTCACGTATCTCAAAAACCTGGTCAAACGTTTTTCCTTCTTTCTTCAACTGACGTCCACGCGCCATGAAGGGTTCGAGACTCTTATGATAGCATGAAACGCTGATGCCATTCTGCGAAGGATCATCCGCAAGGCATACCAGTTCATTTTCACCTTTTCGTAAGACGATAAAATCGCCCTTCGGTGAATACCCATACACCATGGCTTTCTCCTTCGCCTCCTCCGGCGCAGCAAGCAACGCAACTTTGATCTGAGTCTCTGGTGATGGAATGTTTGTCTGAGCTGATGCAAGCGTTGTCAGGATCACCAAGAGAATAATGGATATGTATTTCATAGTCGTGGGTTCAATAATCTTCAAATTTCCAAATCTTCAAATTTTCGAATTGTTTTTACCAACCTATCCCATAATCCTCCCCGTGATTGCTCGAACCTCCCCAGAAACTTCCATGTGCCCAATCAAACCAGATCGCATTGATCGGTCCACTCGTTCTATCTTGATAGGAGAGTTTGTATCCCATCCGCGTGAGGTCCTTTCTCACCCATGGTGGCATCGCACTGTTAAGGGTTAATCCGCCCGGTACTTTTTCATGATCGCCAAAGCTTGAGTACATCTGGAATGTTTTGAAGCTCGGAGCCTCGCAAGACTCCTGGACCGTCATTCCAAATTCAACAATGTTTAAGAAGAATTGCAACAGCAGTTGATCCTGTTCATCACCCGCCTGTTTTGCAAAGGAGAGGAATGGTTTGCCATCTTTTAGTGCCATACTGGGAGTAAGCGTTACGCGTGGACGTTTTCCCGGCTCGACGACATTAAACGGACTTTCATTTGCATCCAATACAAATGACTGCATGCGCTGACTCATACCAATGCCAGTATTTCCGGCAATGCAGGATGGAACCCATCCACCGCTGGGTGTGATTGATACAACCCAACCCTCCTTATCTGTTGCCTCGACTGATGTGGTTCCGGCGGCGAAGTTTTCAAGAAACTTTTCATTGAACGGGTTGTTCAAAATACTCAGTGATGCCTGTGACGTGCCCCACTTTTTCAGAACATCATTGAAAGGGTTTTGCCTTCCTTCGAAGGGATAGGGATCACCGGGGCCTGCCTTCACATCATTCATTTCCCAATTGATGCTCTTCACTCGCTCTTTCGCATATTCTTTTGACAACAATCCCTTCATTGGCTGTTCGCTTTTCGCGAAAGCAGGATCGCCGTAATAAAAATCACGATCTGCAAAAGCAAGGTTCATAGCCTGATACAACGTGTGGATGTAGCGTGTTGAATTGTACCCCATGCTTTTGAGATCAAAATTTTCGAGAATGTTGAGTGTCTGAAGCAGCGCCGGACCTTGTGTCCACTGTTGGAGCTTATAGACTTCAATGCCCTTGTACGTTGTCATCAACGGCTCCTCGATCTTGACTTTCCAGTTTGCGAGATCCTGTTCTGTTATCAATCCACCTTGTTCTTGCGATCCTCTCGCAAATTCTTTGGCTATATCTCCTTTATAGAACCGATCATAAGCTGCATAGATTGCCTCCTTACGACTCTTTCCTTTCTTTAAAGCCTGCTGCTCGGCTTCTACCATCTTTTGAAGAGTTGAAAGCAAATCCTTCTGAACAAAAATTTCTCCGGCATCCGGTGCTTCTCTCTTAGAACCGAGATGCGGCAAAAACACCTTCGTAGAATATGGCCACTTCTTGATTTCATCTTTTCCTCTTTCGATGGAATTGGCAGTCTGCGCTTCTATCGGATAACCCTCTGCAAGTTGCATCGCGGGAGTCAATACATCTTTAAGACTCATCGTTCCATATTCCGCAAGGATCGTCATCAAACCGCCTGGCGTTCCCGGGGTGACTGCAGCAAGCGGACCATATTGTGGCGGATATTTCATGCCCTTCCCCTTAAAAAATTCTGGCGTCGCACCGGTTGGCGCAACACCCAATGCATTGATGGCAATGACTTTCTTTGTTTTAGGATTATAAATGAGGGCTTGAGTTTCGCCACCCCAGGCAAGTACATCCCACATTGTGCACGTGGCTGCGAGCATTGCACACGATGCATCGACTGCATTTCCTCCTTTACTGAATATCATCGCACCGGCTGTTGCAGCAAGCGGTTTACCAGTGATAGCCATCCAATGCTTTCCGTGCAGGGGAGGCTTTTGTGTCGTTACTGGAAAGTTGTTGAATGACTGACTGTGCGCGCTTAGAGTAGCGACACTTATCAGCAGGAGCGTTATATATTTTCCCATACCGGATAAAAAGTTTAGGTATAATCAAAGATAATGATTGGCTTCAAGAATCTGTCGGCTTTGTGACAAGGGGAAAAAGAAGCGTTGAAGCGAATATTTAACCGTGATTTTGAGGTTATATTTGACCATTACTCAAGTATAAGTTATGCTACAAGAGATCAAAGAAGCTGCATCTTTTATTCATCAGCATGGAATTACAGAGCCGAAAGTCGGCGTTATTTTAGGCACTGGTCTTGGCGACCGCTTCGTGAAGGAGATAAAGAATCCTGTCGTCATTAATTATAATTCGATTCCACATTTTCCGGTATCTACCGTTGAGTTCCATCGTGGAAAGCTCATCTATGGAACGATCAAAGGAAAAAAAGTCCTCGCCATGCAGGGAAGGTTCCATTATTATGAGGGATACAACATGCAACAGATAACGTTGCCTGTTCGCGTAATGAAGATGCTTGGCGTTGAAAACCTGCTGATATCCAATGCAGCAGGCAATATGAACATGAAATGGAAGAAAGGTCAGCTCATGCTGATCGATGACCACATCAACCTTCAGCCCGACAATCCCCTGCGTGGAGAAAACTTTGAAGTGCTTGGACCCCGTTTTCCGGACATGAGCAGACCTTACGCGCCCGATCTTAACAAGAAGTTAGTTAAGCTCGCAAAGAAAGCTGGTATCAAACTGAACGTAGGTGTTTATGCCGGCGTTACCGGCCCGAATCTGGAGACACGTGCGGAATATAGATTTCTGCGCACCATCGGAGCGGATGTAGTCGGAATGAGTACAGTACCCGAAGTCATCGTTGCAAATCATATGGGGCTGCCTTGCTGTGCGATTTCAGTTCTTACCGACGACTGTGATCCCGACAATCTTAAGCCTGCCACCATTTCCGAGATTGTCAAGGTTGCCCAAAAGGCTGAATCAAAGCTCACGGAGCTGTACGTAGGTCTGATCGCGCATTTGTAACAGCGCAACCTTTATCGCGTTATAGGTGTCTTATACCCCAAATAAGACCCCATGAAACCAATTTTATCCGTTTTCAGCCTATTTCTGGCATTTTCGTCTTTTGCGCAGACAAAGAACGAAGGTGAATATCATGTTGACAGGGACTACAAGATCAGCCCTACCGGCACCCTTCGCCTGAACTGCTCCGATGCAAAAGTTTATATCACTGGCTCATCGCGATCGAATGCACATGTCAAAATAGATCGCGTTGTTACCACAAAAGGTATCAGCTTTGGACACGATGAGTTTAGCGTTGATATTTCCGAACAAGCGGGCGACCTCGAGATACGCGAGCATTCCAACTCGGTGTCGGTAGGTATGATCGGATATCATTATGAAAAATATACGATCAACATTGACCTTCCCCAGGGCACGAGCCTTCAGGTGAAGGGAGATGATGGCGATTACTGGCTGAAGAATGTCGATGGCGCTATATCGCTTGTTCTTGATGATGCGGACGTCGAACTAAGCCAATGTTCCGGCAACAAATTTTATTTCAGAATAGATGACGGTGATATTCGAATGGATGAGGGAAAAGGAAGTCTTGAGATCGATGGCGATGACGCTGATGTTGAGATAAAGAACGGTAACTTTGATTTCGTAGAAGCAAAACTTGATGATGGCGACCTCATCATTGAGACCGCATTGTCAGACAAAGGCGAATACCGCATTAACGCACAGGATGGTTTGATCGCATTTACAGTAACGAAAGGCGGTGGCAAATTCGATATCCGACATGACGATGGCCGTGTTACCACAGACGGAGATTTCACTACAGAAGAAGACAGTGAAAACTGGACGCGTGTAACAGCTTCAAATGGCACCGCCCGTGTCGACATCCGTGCCGACGACGCAAGGGTGAAACTGATCAAGAGATAATCGACAGGCCAACTATAACTGTCGAAGTGGCGCACCCGGATTCTCAATTCTTTTTTTGCGGGCTTTGCGACGTTGCGTGAGAGTTCATTAAATCAGGAAACCCGCCGGCATGCCAGCGGGTTTTCCTTTTCCCTATGAAGAAGAAATACTTTTTACTGATGTTTATTATGTATTTCTCCGGCTACAACTCACCGCCTCTCGAATGACGGTAAGCATGGAGCTCAATTGAATAGAATCGTGCTTACATCTTCCCAGGCGATGTATTTCGGCTCGTCTTTTCCTGCAAAAACGAGTACGCCCTGGTTAAGCTCCCCCACATCCTGCGATTCTGCCAGCGATAAATTTTCTCCATTCCTCAGCTCCACAGTCACTTTATCGCGGGTCTTGATTGTGATCTTTTTTACGTTGCGCAACGGTATGGCAAAATCAATGTCAGCCTCCTTCCCCTGGTACAATTCGAAGTCATATGCCTCGTCAAGGTCAAGGATAATTTTTCCTGATATAGATTTGCCATCCTTGGTAGTGACGGTTGCTGATATCTCTTTCTGGGCTCTGAAGTCATCATAGCGCCTCAACGGTTTAGCGGGGGCATCGGCAAAGTTTACGCGCTTGAATTCGTCCCACGGTACATCGACGATTGCGCCGCTCTCGGTGGTTATAATAATGCCACGGTTGCCGGAATTCACATCGTTCGACCCACGCATGTCCAGTTGCCTGCCTGATTTCAATGTGACACTGGTGTGATTCATTGAACGTTCAAGGGTCTTTATTTTCTCAAAGAGCAGATGGACCTTTCCGTCTTCGGCATCGCCATCCAATTTGTCAGTCGTCAGTCTTTCATCATGGTCCCATTGAATGTAACCCGTAAACGATTTTGAATAGGCATCCACGGTACCGTACAGTGGCATCCCGAATTTTTGCGCAAGCTTGGCCGGTGTCGCCTTGAATTCGATCTTTTCAATATCGTGCCACTCAATTTGCAATTCGCCGATCTCTTGATCGATCACCCTGATATCCGATCCGATATCATTATATCCTTGTCCCTTCACATCGACTTTGATGCCACTTTGAAGTTCGACCTCCACGAGATTTCTGCTCACGATCCTGACGCTTTTGATTTCACCAAACTGACAACTGAATTGATGCGTGAAATCATTGTTTTCATCGTTCCAGCTTATCAATCGCCAATTGGAAGATCCGGAAAAGTGCCGGTGAGACCAATGAAGCTGATCATCCAGCTTGTCGCGCTGTTCGTGCGTCAGGTGTCTCAGATTTTCGTTTCCGTCTTTCGAACCGTTGAAAACATCTACCCAATACACTTCTTCTTTTCCCCAGCGTATCGGCCCTTCATATGAGCGTCCATCTTCGGTAAAGATTTTGCCGTAAATGAAACCTTCATCCTGTGCGATTGCTATGAGGTTGATGGCGACCAAAGCGATTGTCCAAAATATTTTTTTCATATAAAGGTTGATTGCGTTCCTGGATTACGAACGCAAAAATGCCCCTCTGGATGTCTATTATGAAGGTTTTAGAGATGGAGCGGACCGCCTTCGTGCCGAAACGGGAATAAAGGGCGATGAATTTTCATGTCGGTAAGCCCCTTAAGCGTCGATATCGAGCAGCCTTTGTCTTGCTTCGTGTCTTAGTGGCTTAGTGTTGGTTTTGCACTACCTGTCCAGCCATCTTTTGAATTCGGGCGTGCGTTCCGAACTCACGATTATTTCTTCTGTTTGCTCAGGATTGAGTTTCAGTTTGATTCGTCCCTTGAAGTAAGGATGAATCTCTGCGATGGCGCTGAAGCGAATGATATATTGTCGATTGATCTTGAAAAAGACTTTAGGATCAAGTTGCTGATCCACTTCTTCAAGCGTGAGATCAAATGGATAGCGTTTGTGGTCAGCAGTGACAATATAGGTCAGCTTGCTCTCACTCGAGAAATACGCAATTTGTTCTACCGGAATGGCCAAGATCCGTTGGCCGATGCGAACCATAAATCTTGCTTTGTATTCCTGTTGCTGAGCTTTCAGATAAGTAAGAACATGTTGAAAACTCAAAGGCGATTGCTGATTGCGCGATTGGAGTTTGAGAAGACTTTGCGCAAGCTTTTCTTTCTGCACCGGCTTCAGAATATAATCGATGCTGTGTACCTCGAATGCCCGGATCGCATAATGGTCGAATGCAGTGATAAAAATGACAGGCTTTTCAACTTTTACGCGTTGAAAGATTTCAAAACAGAGCCCGTCCAGCAGTTGCACATCGCTGACGATCAGATCGGGATGTTGATTTTGACTGAGCCATTCGGTGCCCGATTCAACGGATCGCAAAGAACCAACAATTTCCAGGGATGCATCAATTTCTTTCAGCAGCGTGGCCGTCTTTTCGGCCGCAAGAATTTCATCTTCAAGGATCAATACCGTCATGCGTGAATGATTTCCAAAAGTGGGATTGTTACTCTGAATTCACTATCCGTTTTTTCCACCCGCACCTTTCGCGAAGTGAAATGTCTATAGCGCGATCGAATATTTTCCAGGCCGCTGCCGCCGTTGGCTTCCTTCAAATTGGGCCCGGGAAGCAAGGAATTCGTGACTTCAAGACAATCCACCGGAACGGATACCACCCGCACTTCCAACGGCTTTCTTTCGGTGATTGTGCTGTGCTTGATGGCATTTTCAATCAGCATTTGAAGTGTTAACGGAGGAAGCATCCGATCATACAATGATGCGTCGATAGCGATTTTGAAACAGATAGAGTTTCCAAACCTTGTCTGGAGAAGAAAGCAATATGACTCAATGAATTTTAGTTCATCAGCAAGGCGGATCAGGTCCTCGGACTTGCTTCTGAGAATGAGCCTGTACACTTCGGCAAAATGATCGAGGAAAACGCGTGACTCTTCCTTATCCTTATCGATTAATGAAGAAAGGATATTCAAATTGTTAAATAGAAAATGCGGATCGAGGTGACTCTTCAGCGATTCCAACTGCGATCGAATGCTCTCCTTCTGAAATTTTTCGGAATCCAATTCGGACTTCCTCCAGCTTCTTAAAAAATGGAGACTGAAGTACACCGAAAAGATCGGTATAAATAAAATCCCTCCGTAGACGTTCATTACAATAAGCTGCCCGCGGGTCGGTGGATCAGTTGTCAATAAATATTTAAGGAGCGCATAGCTCCCATTCACAACCAACAATGAAACAACGATTCCAAGGAGCAGGTGTGTGAAAAATCGAAAGTTTCCATATTCCGTCCAGGGTAATATCCTGTTGAGAATTTTGGTGACAGTCCGATTGCCAGCCCACAGCAATGCAATGACAAGAAACGTCCATCCGATGGTATAATATATAAGCGATGTCGGATGATACTGAAGCTCAAAAAAAACCAATGCCGCAATGAAAATTGCGGCTACTGTACAGACAAGAATAATCGACTTTGAAATCCTCACTGGCAATTCTAATCAAAGGATATGCGTTCAACTCGTCTCCAGCGAATGTGGGTCGCGTCCTTTTTCCCTTTTTCAAAAACCAGGATGCCGTCATTTTCTGAATTGACATCGCGACCATCACCAAGAAGCAACACCTCGCCGTTCCTTAGTTCGATGAATGAATAATCTTCGTTTTTCGGGCGAATAATGCGAATGTTCCGGAAAGGGATGGTATACTTTACACCATTGTCTTTCCCTTCCAACGTTTCAACGTCCAATGCCTCGTCGATATCATACACAAGCTTTCCGGAGATTTCCTTCTCGTCATATAGGGCCACTTTGCCCAACAAATATTTTGGTGTCGTGAAGCTTTCATAGGAAGGCCCTGATGACTCTGCGGCACTGATAGTCAATTTCTTGAATTCCTGCCACGGTACATCGACCATTCCCTTTCCTGGAACGATCACAATCACACCGCGATTTCCGTCGTCTACATCATTTGATCCTTTCAGAAGCATTTCCTTTCCTGAGCGCAAAGTGATATAAGATCCTCGCCCTTCCCTTTCAATCGAAACAATATTGGCAAATGAAATCGAAACGTGCCCGTCACGGCTTTCACCGTCGAGTTTATCGGTTGTGAGACGCTCGTCATGATCCCATTGAATGTATCCTGTAAATTTTTCCCTGCGATCTGTCTCAACGGTTCCAAACAACGGGTCACCAAGACGCGCGGTGATGCTTTTCGGGAAAGCGAGAAATTCGATTTGATCGATGCGGTCCCATTCAATGGACGTGAGTCCAAGCTCCTTGTCCAATACTTGTATTTTGCTCCCCACGTCGTTGTATCCCTGACCGTTCAACTCAATTTCAACCCCGTTTTTGAATTGAAGACGAGCGCTATTTCTGCCGAGAACGAAAATCCTTTTAATGTCTCCGAACTGACAGCTGAACTGATGTGTGGTCGTTTTGTCAGCCCAGATACTGAGAATATCCCAATCGAACTCTTCCTGCGAATGAACCTTAATCTTTTTTTCTGCCCGTACAATGTGGCTGTACTTATCAGGTGAGCGTTTAGCAGCATTGAAATAGTCGGTCCAGAATGCTTCTTCATTTCCCCAGCGAAGCTGGCCCTCATACACATTGCTGCGCGTTGTGATTTTACCGTACATGAAACCCTCATTGGATTGTGCAATAGCGACGTGCGTTACGACAAAGGCCACGAAAACGCCAAAGACAATCAGCAGCGATTTTGGAACGTACGTCACCGGTTTAACTTTGCCATTCATGGTACAAATAACGTTAATTGACACGTTGGAGATCAGTCAATTCCGCTTGACTCGCCTGTCTTCACGATGAATCCGGATAGGGTCTGACCGAAACGGGCCAAATAACAAGGCATTTAAAACTTTTTCCGGCCCAGGGGCATCACGTAAGAACAATCATCCAAAGGAATCTGTATATCGTCAAAATTGAAATCTTATGCTCAGGAACCTGCTGACAATCGCCTTCCGCAACCTTTTGAAGGACAAAACCTATACAACGATCAATGTACTCGGCCTGACGATTGGCATCACGTGCAGTCTCTTTCTTTTGTTATACATCCTTGACGAAACAAGTTTTGACAGGTACCACAGCGATGCAGAAAACATCTATCGCATCGTATCCAATATCAAGGAACCCGATGATGCCTTCACCTGGGCAAGCACGCAAATGCCATTGCGCGATGAACTGAGGGACAACTATCCGGAGATCCGTAATGCCGTGCGCTTTATCGGCATGAACAGAAATCAATACAAGCATGGGGACAAGCAATTTTACGAGGATAAATTCTTCATGTCCGATTCAACTGTGTTCGAGATGTTTGATTATGAATTTATTACTGGCGATCCCTCAACGGCTTTGGACAATCCGTTCAGTCTTGTTTTAACCGAATCCACTGCGAAGAAATATTTTGCAGATCCACGCGAAGCCCTTGGACAATCATTAACAAATCAACAAAACGAAGATTATAAGATCACAGGTGTCATCCGCGATGTTCCCCGCAATTCGCACTTCCGTTTTGATGGCCTTGCAGCGAGAAGCACGCGCCCGCAATTTCAGGGTGCATGGGGAGGATTTGGTGTTACCACCTACATTCAGCTGCCTCCCGGCTATGACCTGAACAAAATGCAGCAGAGTCTGGACAAGATCGTGAAAGAAAAAGTCAACCCGGTGTTCGAACAAATGGGGGTAAAGGTGCAGTATGGGTTGCAACGCATCACAGACATACACCTTCATTCAAAAATCGCCGATGAGGCAGAAGAAGGCGGTGACATTTCGTATGTCTACATCTTCGGTGCAATCGCCGGCTTTATGGTACTCATTGCATGTATCAACTACATGAACCTCTCAACGGCGCGATCTGCCAATCGCGCAAAAGAAGTGGGTCTCAGAAAAGTGATGGGTTCACAACGCGGGCAACTCATTGCGCAGTTTCTTACTGAATCAGTGCTAGTGGCATCAATATCTTTGGCCATCAGCCTTGCATTGATCTATGCGTTACTTCCTGGATTCAATGTTCTTGCAAACAAACAATTGCCGTTTTCATATGTCATGCAGCCAGCAGTGCTGATGAGTTTGATCGGCATTATCGTTTTCACCGGGATCCTGGGAGGAAGTTACCCAGCGTTCTATTTGTCAGGGTTCAGTCCTGTGAGCGTACTCAAAGGTAAGCTGTCTGCAAAAGGAGGCAGCTCTTTTTTCAGGCGTGCACTTGTGGTCGTACAGTTCGCCCTTAGCATCTTCATGTTGATCAGCACCTGGATCGTGTTTGACCAACTACAATACTTGCGTACAAAAGACCTCGGCTTTGACAAAGAAAATGTTGTGCGCCTGAATCTTAATCGAAAGATGGTCAATAATGGAGAAGTGCTTGCCGAAAGACTAAGGCAATTGCCTGAAGTGGTTGCTGTTGGCAAGGCGGATGCGTCCCCCGGAGAACCCATTGGGAAGATCCTCGCACAGATTGAAGACGCCGAAGGAAAGATGGTTGATCGCGGAATCGATCTGTACTCAGCCGATTATCAATACCTCGATGCAATGGGCATGAAGGTCGTGCACGGTAGAAATTTTTCGAAGGATAATCCAGGCGACACCGCGCATTCAGTTTTGGTCAATGAAAGTATGGTGGCAAGAATGGGGTGGAAGGATCCACTTGGAAAAAAATTTCTTTTCGGTGGAGGTCCTGGCGGTCCAAATGAAAGGCTTGTTGTAGGCGTCATCAAAGATTACAATCAGAATTCTTTGTACGATATGATCGAACCGCTTATCATTCTATGGCAGAAGCAAAGCAATTACGTGTTTGTGCGCGTTGCCCCGGGAGATTTGCATAAGTCGATGGCTGCCATCGAGAAAGAATGGAAGGGCATTTATCCTGAAAGTCCTTTTGAATATGTTTTTCTGGATGAAGATTTGAACTCACAATACCGTGCGGATGAGAAACGAAGCCAGATCTTTACCGCGTTTTCGGGGCTAACAATTTTTATCGCTTGCCTTGGCTTGCTTGGACTCGCGGCATTTACCACCGAACAACGGACCAAAGAGATTGGAGTAAGGAAGGTTATCGGCGCCAGCGTAAACGGGCTTGTGATGTTGATTTCACGTGAATTCTTTTTACTTGTGACTGTCGGAATGATCCTGGCCTTTCCGGCGGCATGGATGTTTACAGACCGGTGGCTCCGGAATTTCGCGTATCGGATTGAGCTGCAGCACGAATGGAGCACATTCTTGTTTTCCGCACTGGCAGCTATCGCGATCACGGTTATCACCGTGGGGTATCATGTCGTCAAAGCCGCAACAGCGAATCCAGTTCACTCATTGAGAGATGAGTAAATCTATTTCTCTACAGACCATAAATATTTGTTGGTATTGGTGCTGGTCATGTAGTAGGGTAGTGCGTTGGGATTACACTCAACCGACCTCATTGAATAAGGCACTCGCCATCTTCCATAAGCAACCCGTGACGCGGAGAATCCAACTGAGTTGGCAAACGTGTTTCCAAACCACTTGAACAAGGTGAGTCGTTTTCCGTCAGCATGGTCAATCCGTGGCGACGGTACATAGTCACGGACTAAGGGCCGCATCTTACGCGGGCCATAAACAAGCACAGTATCTTTCAGATGATCCAATTGGGCAAGGTCGGTTATTTGTGCTATCTGAATGCAACGCTGACCTGACGATTGATTTGCAAGTGAAAAAAAATTTTTGATTGTCATCGAGTCGGCTGCCGACAGACTGGCCAGGTAATTATTCACATACAAGCCATAGAAATAAGCATTGTTTCTTGAAGTCAGGGCCGCAAAGTATCCATCCAAAGTTGCATGTTCATTTTTTGCGTCGACGACCTTCTGCGCATTGCACTCGACGATGCCTGCAAATGCGATACACACCATAGCTGCACTGACGGGTTTCATATGAGTCGACAACGTCTTTTTATGGAGAGCAAGATTGCCTTACACGTCACATATGCCCACGCATTCTTTCAGCGAGGCTATTTTATCAGGCCGTTTAGGGATGAATTCCTGTGCTACGAATCCCTTGAATCCGGTTGACACAATCGCCTCCATGATTGCAGGATAATAGAGCTCCTGGGTTTTGTCGATTTCGTTCCGGCCGGGCACACCGCCGGTGTGATAATGACCAATGTAATCTTTGTTCTTCTTTATGGTCGCGATGACGTCGCCTTCCATGATCTGCATATGGTAGATGTCGTATAGCAACTTGAAATTCGGCGAGCCGATCTTTTCGCAAAGCTTTACGCCCCATTCCGTATGGTCACATTGGTAGTCTTTGTGGTCTACACGGCTGTTGAGCAATTCCATACACACTTGAATATTGTGTTTGGCAGCAACCTTCAGAACAGGCTCGAGGCCCTTCGCGCAATTTTCCAGGCCCTGCTCTGAACTAAGGCCATTCGCATTTCCGCTGAAACAAATAACGTTTTTAAGTCCGGCGTCTGCGGCTTTAGGAATATTTGCGGTGTAGTCTTTCAACAGTTGCTCATGCAATGTTGTGTCGTTAAATCCCTTCGTGAGACCCAGGGAACTTGCGTAGCCCATCGCGCATGTCAGGCCATGCTTAATAGCAACCGGCCACTGCTCGGCGTTTAGCAGTTCCACTGATTTTATACCGATCTCTTTCGACGCCTTGACAAGGTCTTCGAGCGGCATGCTCGAATAACACCATTGACACACGGAATGATTGATATTATGCTTGAGTGCCTCCGGCACCATGTTCATACCAAGACTGACTTCTGATATCGCCATAGATCCGGCAACACTGGCTGCCAATGATTTAATTGCCTGTTTCCTGTTCATTCTTAAAGTTAAACAATCTCACCCAACGCAGTCAACGACCTGCCTACTGTTTACACTGCGTCCTTATTTTTTCGCCACCTCATTTCTATACACAACGCCATCCTTCATCACGAACGTCACCTTCCGCAGGTCTGAAATATTTTTCGAAGGATCACCCTTCACAGCCATCAGGTCGGCTTTCATGCCGACTTTGATGGCTCCTATTTCATTTTCAAGATGCACGGCGCGGGCATTAACGGTTGTTGCTGACCGCATGATATCAAGTGGTTTCATACCGCCGTATTCTGCCAGCAGTTCCATTTCATAGACGTTCTCGCCGTGCGGGAACACTCCAACATCACCGCCGACGCCGATGGTCACGCCTCCTTCGACAGCGGCCCTCAAACTTTTCTTTTTTTGCTTCACCGCCGCCGGGTCTTCCTCCTTGCCTTTCTTCCATCCACGGTATTGATTAATGGCGTCCACAGCCGCAACTGTTGGAAAGTAAGTCACCTTGTGCTCCTTCATCAATTGGGCAATTTCAGCATCAATAAAATTTCCATGTTCAATGGTTTCAGCACCTGCAAGAATGGCACGTCGCATTGCTTCTTTGCTGTTCGCGTGACAGACGAAATATCTTCCGCTGCTCTTAGCAACTTCATTGACCATTTTCAACTCCTCAAGGGTAAAAGTAGGTTGGTCTTCGCCTTTTGTGCCCCACCGATAATCTGCATACACCTTAATAAAGTCTGCACCCTTGCCAATCTGATCACGGACCACCCGGATCAGATCATTACCATCGGCAGCTTCAGCGCCCAACATAATGTCCATATCTGAGTCATACCCTTTCGGTCCGTAAGAGCCGGTTGTGACGATGGCTCTTCCGGCTACAATGAGTCGTGGACCAGGAATGATTCCTTCATTGATGGCACGCTTGAGTGCCACGTCAGAATAACCGGCGCCCTCAGTTCCCAGATCGCGCGCGGTGGTGAAGCCGGCCATCAAGGTATTTCTTGCGTGAACAGTCGCACGCGCAGTTCTATAGGAATCACTTTCTTTTAATACCTGTGTGTCCCAGTCAGTGATGTTGTAAGGATATAGAAGCATATGGGAATGCCCTTCGATCAGGCCAGGAAGCAATGTGGTGCCCGACATTGTAATTACTTGCGCATCCCTTGGGACCTGAATTGATTCTTTGCTTCCGACCGCGGAAATGCGATCGTTCTCTACAACGACTATCCAGCCTTCGTGCATTTCGTTGCCATCGAAGATGCGGTCGGGAAGTAAGTATTGTTTCTGACCCTTTACGATGAATGCGCCGGTCAAAAAAATGAAAAGCAAAATCTTCTTCATTGGTATTGATTTGGTTAGGGATGCAAAAATGGGCGCTTAACGGCGCCACATCAAATCAATATAGAGCAACCTGACTTAACGACAAAGAGAATGTGTGATGAGGAAAATCAGGAAGGTTCGCTAGGCGCTTCCACCTCGTCCTTCAGCGACACCCAAAAGTTATTGTACCCTTCGCCCATCTGAATGTTAAGATTTCCGGTGGCCAGCATTTCAAGGATCGCCAAAAAGTTGAAAACCAACGCGACACGCGTAGGGTTAGATTCGAGCATTTCCGTGAATGACATCATGCGCTTGCGGGTAAGCGTATTTAAGATGTATTCTTTCTGTCCTTCTACCGTATAAGGATATTGCACGACCTGATGCACAGGGCGATTCTTCTCTTCATCATAACGCTTCATCACCTTCTCCAGAACCTGCATCAGTTTGTACAGGTCAACATCCTGAAGCTCAGCCTCCACATTCACTGCAGCTGCGAGTGATTTTAGCTCGCGCATGATGTTACCGCGTTTCTCCTTCTGCAGCTCGTCTTCTTCCATCTTCTGGAAAGACTCAATCACTGACTTGTATTTCTTATACTCAAGGAGGTGCTTAACAAGCTCCTCACGCGGGTCGATTTCGTTGCCTTCAGCATCCAATTGAGGGCGGGGCAGGAGCATCTTAGACTTGATGCGCATCAGCGTGGCTGCCACCAAAATAAACTCGCTCGCCAGTTCGACGTTTAGGCTTTCCAGGTGGTGGAGGTAGCTCAAAAAATCATTCGTGATTTTGGATATCGGAATGTCATATATATCCAGCTCATCGCGCTCGATAAAGAACAGCAACAAGTCAAATGGACCTTTAAATAGGGGAAGCTTAACTTCAAAATTTTCCTGCGTCATGGGCGGCAAAATTATTCAAACGCCACGACAAAATAGAATGAAATGCAAATCCGTAAATTTGGGACGAAATTGAATCAAATCAGGGTCTAAACAGTTACCTTAAACTGTTGTTAATATCTAAAACGGCTCATGCTCATCACTCCTGGAAAGCTTTTAGCGAAGATTAACAGCCCGGCTGACCTTAAAAAACTGGATCAGGCGGAGCTCGTACAAGTGTGCCAGGAATTACGTCAGTACATTGTTGATAATGTTTCCATCTACGGTGGCCATTTCGGCGCGAGCCTGGGTGTTACAGAATTGACAGTCGCGCTGCATTATGTTTTCAATGCCCCATATGATCAAATTGTATGGGACGTCGGCCACCAGGCGTATGGGCATAAGATCCTTACAGGTCGCCGGGATGTATTCCATACCAACCGTATCTACAAGGGCATTTCAGGATTTCCAAAGAGAAGTGAAAGCATTTACGACGCATTCGGTGTCGGGCATTCTTCTACATCTGTTTCGGCCGCGCTCGGCATGGCGACCGCTTCAAAATATCTCGGTGAAAACGACAAGCAACACGTTGCTGTCATTGGGGATGGAGCACTTACGGGTGGCATCGCATTCGAAGGATTAAATCATGCTGGTGTTTCTGACACGAATATTCTGATCGTTCTTAATGACAACTGTATGTCGATCGATCCGAATGTTGGAGCATTGAAAGATTACCTCACCGACATCACAACGTCTCAGACCTACAATCGACTTAAGGATGACGTTTGGAACCTGTTGGGCAAATTTTCAAAATTTGGAAAGAGCGCGCAGGAAATCGCTTCAAAGGTTGATGCTGCACTCAAGTCAGCATTGCTCAGTCAGAGCAACCTGTTCGAATCATTGAACCTCAGATATTTTGGACCAGTGGATGGTCACGACGTCGATCACCTTGTTGCAATCCTTCACGATCTGAAGAATATCAAGGGTCCTAAAATACTTCATTGTGTTACTGTGAAGGGAAAAGGTTTCGGTCCTGCAGAAACCGGCAATAAGACTACCTGGCATTCCCCCGGCACGTTTGATAAGATCACCGGCGAGATACATAAGAAGGTCTATGATCAGCCGCAGCCTCCAAAGTATCAGGATGTTTTTGGGCATACCCTTGTTGAGCTGGCACGCACCAATGACAAAATCATGGGCATAACACCGGCGATGCCATCAGGTTCGTCAATGAATATCATGATGAAGGAGATGCCTGACCGTGCGTTTGATGTAGGTATTGCAGAACAACATGCTGTTACGTTTTCTGCCGGTCTCGCCACGCAAGGATTGATTCCTTTCTGCAATATCTACAGTTCATTTATGCAGCGGGCATATGACCAGGTCATTCATGATGTTTGCATTCAGGACCTTGCGGTAAATTTTTGTCTTGACCGCGCTGGCTTTGCGGGTTCCGATGGTCCCACTCACCATGGGGCTTATGATCTTGCCTATTTCAGGTGCTTGCCCAATATGATCGTCTCGGCGCCAATGAACGAGGAAGAACTGAGGAATCTGATGTACACAGCGCAGCTTCCACGTACAGGGAAAGCTTTTTCGATTCGCTATCCGCGCGGGCAGGGTGTGTTAGTCAATTGGAAAACGCCTTTTGAAAAAATTGAAATAGGAACGGGAAGACTGATCAAGGAAGGTGAAGACCTGGCGATCCTTACGATAGGGCACATCGGGAATTATGCCGTCGAGGTGTGTTCGAAGTTGGAAGAGCGCGGCATAAACGTTGCGCACTATGACCTCCGTTTTGTAAAACCCCTTGATGAAAAATTGCTTCATCACGTATTTTCAAATTTCAGTAAGATTCTGACAGTAGAAGATGGCTGTGTTCAGGGAGGCTTCGGCAGTGCCATACTTGAATTCATGGCCGATAATAATTACCACGCTGAGTTAAAGCGACTAGGCATACCGGATGCCGTCATTGAACATGGTGAACAAATTGAACTCCATGACGATGCTGGCTTTGGTCCAACAGGGATTGAAAAGGCTGTCCTCTCCATGCTTGAATCCGTTCCCAAAGCGGTGTAAATGAACTTCGTTGACAAAGGCAACGGACCTGCATTGGTTTTTCTTCATGGATTTTGCGAATCACTTGAAATTTGGAAAGAATTTGTCCCGGTTTTTAACGATCGATTTAGAACGCTGACAGTGGATCTGCCCGGCTTCGGGACATCGCCTTCACTTAAGTCCGGATTCACCATTGATGATGTTGCTGACGAAGTCAATACGTTGATGAAAAAAATCAATGTCTCCGGCGCAGTCATCATTGGCCATTCATTGGGTGGATATGTTGCATTATCGTTAGCAGAGCGATATGAATCGGATGTTAGAGGAATTTGTCTGTTTCATTCTACCGTATTCCCTGATTCTGAAGAAAAAAAAGAAAACCGTAATAAGGTTGCGAAGTTTGTTAAAGACCATGGTGTTCTCGCGTATGTCGACACCTTTGTTCCGGGACTTTTTATGAATAAGAAGGGAGCTGGTGTAGCGAAGACACACAGGATTGCCTCTCAAACGGATCAGGGTACGTTAACGGGATACCTTATTGCCATGCGCGATCGGCCCGACCGGTCTGAGTGGTGGAAGAAGGCAAATACTCGAAAGCTGGTTATCGCTGGAAAAGAGGATACGATAGTGCCAATTGCGACATCAAGGCAAATGGCCGGAATTGGACGGAATCTGCAATATTTTGAACTCGCAGTTGATCATTAAGAGATTTGCTGACGCAGTTTTTTCCGGGAAATAGATTAAATTTTAGCTTGCATTGGAATTTTTCAGTAATCACCTTAAATTGGTGATTCATTCAGCATCAACAAGTACTTAAGATTGAAATTGTAGGTAATAGACCGAGTGCTATATTTGTTAAGATTATAAACTGAAAAACACGTAAACACCATGAGTCCTTACGCATCCTGGAACAGCATGGCCCTTAATCTGTCGTATATCTGCTGGGCAGCAGGCATTTTGGTAGTACTTGGCTACCTGGTCAGGTTCTCGACCATTCCAGACGCCAAAGACAAGTATGACTTCATCAACAAGCACGAAGTCAATTTCCTTTGGTACGCGAGCCTTATTATTATCCTGGGCGCGTGTTTCTTTTTTAACGCCAACATTGTTGAGCTTACCACCATTCTGATCTTCGTGCGCGTATTCCTTACAGCTATGTTGGGAACAATCGCTGCTTTGATCGTTCAGAACCTCTTGAAATTCTACTATCCTTTCTTCATCGAAAAACGTCTCAAAGTCCTGCGCTACAAGCCACGGATTTCTCCGAAAACAGGTAAGCCGATGAAGCTCCTAAGCGAAGAGGAGGAAGATGTGCACCTTGATGAGGGGATGCAGGCTGAAGAAAATCTTTTCTCTGTCGACTACGATGTATGGAAAGATGAAGAGACTGGCTTCATTAAAATTGAAAAATACGCAGGTCACCTACATGCGATTCAGTGCCCTGAGTGTAACTATCAGACATTTAAAGTAATGCGTGAAGAGATTGTGAAGCAGCCGACGGAAACGGAAGAAGGCGAACTTATCAAGCATTATCAGTGCAGCTATTGCGGATATAAGGCGCGTAAGAACGTTGTCCTCAAGCAACAGGTTAAAACGCCTGAGGCGGCCGCCGCCACTACTGCCTAACCGATTCAAGACGAAACAAAAACCCTGACGGAAACGCCAGGGTTTTTTTGTTTATTGACAGCAACGCCAAGTAAAACCGATTACAATCAACTATAGTGAGCAACTATAGCGTCACGGGCAGTTTAATCTGCGCAGCGTAAAAATCCATTCGACTATGTCGCGTGTCCAATGGGACGATTTTTTCAATCAGATCTTTCTTGTGATTGTAGAAGACCTCCAGGTAAAAATTTCCGAGAAGATATAGGTTGACCTTATACCCATAATAGCGGATACTCATTACGCATGATCCATGCTCATACAGCAGCACAATTTGGTTGCTGAGTGACTGCAGTTGAAAGTCCTTACACGAGATCATAAAATAAATTTATCAAAATCCAGCCCGGCGGTCAATGGCAACGAGATATCTTAATCGATATTTCTTATAAAAATGTCTTATAGGAGCCACGTAAACGACACCGATAAATCTGGCCTTTTATGTAAAACTAGCGGCTGCCTTTTTCTTTCTTTCTCTGATGAAACGCCCCTTGAAAATCAGGATCCTCATACCTTTTTTGACGATCAATTTCCTTAGCGATCCGCTTCGCCTCTTCGGTTGTTGTTTCAGCGATTGATACCGTTGTGGGCATCTTTTTCACGCTTATCTTTTCCTTCATCAAAGCTTCAATCTTTTTGATGTGGTATTTCTCCGCATCATCAACGAATGTAATTGCCTGACCTGGCCTGAATGCACGGCCCGTTCTGCCTATGCGATGAATGTAATCTTCGTATTGTACCGGAACTTCAAAATTAATTACATGGGAGACGCCGGATACATCTATCCCTCTCGACGACACATCGGTTGAAACAAGAATACGAAGCCCCCCTTCTTTAAACTCATTCATCGCGTTGATCCTGCTGTTCTGACCCTTATTGCTATGGATCACTCTTACAGGACCCATTTGCTTTCGATCCAGATACTTAAACACATTGTCAGCTGAATCTTTAGTGCGTGTGAAAATCAGTACCCGCGCGAAACTGTTGCGATCTACCAGCAAATGCTCCAGTAGATGAATCTTTGTCTTGAGATTCGGAACATAATAGAGGACCTGGTCGACATATTCGGCAGCAACAACATCGGGGGTTGCCTGCACTTTCACGGGAAACTCAAGGAATTCCTCTGTGAGCTTTTCGACTTTTTGTGGGAATGTAGCGGTGAACAACAGATTCTGCCTTTTCTGCGGTATCACCTCAAAGACTTTTCTTAGCTGATGAATAAACCCCATGTCCAGCATGCGGTCCGCTTCATCAAGAACCAATGTCTTGATCATTTTTACGGGGAGTTCATTGCGGAGATAGATCTCCATGAAACGACCGGGGGTCGCGATAATGACATCAACTCCCTTTTGAACCATTTCAATCTGTGTCTTTGGCCCAATGCCACCAAACAGGGCTCCCACGCGAAGATCAGTGAACCTGGCAAGTGCTCGTGCGTGTTCGCAAATCTGTATGACCAGCTCCTTTGTGGGGGCGAGGATGAGTGCACGTGGATCATTAGCCTGGGCATAACCCAGCTTTTTCAGAATCGGCAACACATATGCTGCTGTCTTGCCGGTGCCCGTTTGCGCAATGCCGATGACAGCCTGGCCTCCCAGGACTAGCGGAATCGTCTTTTGCTGGATCTCAGTTGGAGCTTGAAACCCTTCTTCCTGAACTGCTTTGAGCAATTGTGGATTAAGCTTGAGATTCTCCCAGGAATTAGTAGAGGCTTCCAAATCAAATGGATTTATCTTTGCGTCAAATGAAGACACTGATTGTCAACGCGAAGATAGTAAACGAAGGCAAGGTCGTCGATGGAGACGTTCTTATCTCTGGTGAAAGAATAGAAAAGGTAGGTTCTCAACTCTCAGATCGAAACGCGCGCGTGATCGATGCGAAGGGAACATTCTTGTTTCCAGGGGCGATCGATGATCAGGTTCATTTTCGCGAGCCGGGACTTACTCACAAGGGGACGATTCACAGTGAATCGCGCGCTGCGATTGCAGGTGGCGTGACCAGTTTTATGGAAATGCCCAACACCGTCCCACCTGTATTTACACAAGAGTTACTGGAACAGAAGTATGCGATCGCAATGCGGGACTCGTATGCTAATTTTTCCTTCTTCATGGGCGCCTCGAACGATAACCTTGAGGAGGTATTGAAAACAAATCTTACCAACGTTTGTGGACTTAAGATCTTTATGGGTTCATCGACTGGTAACCTGCTTGTGGACAATGAGGAGGTACTCGAAGGATTTTTTTCGCGCTTCCCTGGACTCATCGCAACCCATTGCGAAGATGAAGCAACGATCAGGAAGAATTCGGAAGAATATCGCCATCGATTTGGCGAAGACGTTCCGATAGACTGCCATCCCCTTATTAGAAGTGCTGACGCATGTTATAAGTCTTCGTCTTTTTCCATTGAGCTTGCAAAACGTTTTGGTTCAAGGCTTCATATACTTCACATTTCCACCGCAAAGGAGACTGCCCTTTTTAACAACAGTATTCCTTTAGCGCAGAAAAAAATTACGTCAGAAGCCTGCATCCACCACCTATGGTTTTGTGACGAAGATTATGCGCGGCTTGGAACGAAAATCAAATGGAATCCGGCGATCAAAACTTCATCAGACCGGAAGGCTGTGTTCGATGCAATGCTCGATGACCGCATTGACGTGATCGCGACGGACCATGCACCTCACACGTTGACTGAAAAAGCCAACACGTATTTCAAAGCTCCTTCCGGCGGTCCATTGGTGCAGCACAGCCTTGTGGCGATGATGGAATTTTCAAAGGCCGGTAAAATTCCAATTGAAAGAATAGCGGATAAAATGTGTCATAATCCCGCCATCCTTTTCCGGATCCAGGACCGCGGATTTATCAGGGAAGGATTCTTTGCAGACGTTGTGCTGGTTGATCCGAATAGAGAATGGACTGTTGCCCAATCGAACATTCTTGCGAAATGCGGGTGGTCACCGTTTGAAGGAACGACATTTCATTCCACGGTCACGCATACCTTCATATCGGGAAGCCTGGCATATGAAAATGGGAAAATTGACGAATCCGTACGGGGAAAACGACTGTTATTTAAGGCATCGTAAATTTTATTTTTTCAATTCTGAAGGGCTAGCTACCTTTGCGATCCCTAAACGGTGAATATAGTTCAGTTGGTTAGAACGCCAGATTGTGATTCTGGAGGTCGTGGGTTCGAGCCCCATTATTCACCCGGAAACCCTGACCCCTCCCGATAGCCATCGTGATGTCAGGGTTTTTTATTTGATGGTAGGCTGCGATTGATTTTGATGGGTGGCGTTCTTATAAATAACAAGGGCGCAACTTTCGCTGCGCCCCGTCTTCAGACTTTAAGAAAGATCTACCCGTTCATTGAGATGAGGAATTCGCTGTTATTGCGCGTTCCCTTCATCTTGCTCAACAGGAATTCCATAGCCTCAATTGAGTTCATATCGCTCATGTACTTGCGGAGAATCCATACCCTTGCAAGCTCTTCTTCTTTCATGAGCAATTCTTCGCGTCGGGTTCCTGAAGCGGGAACATCGATGGCAGGATAGACACGCTTGTTTGAAAGCTTGCGATCCAATTGCAATTCCATGTTTCCGGTGCCTTTGAATTCTTCAAAGATCACTTCATCCATCTTTGAACCCGTATCAATCAACGCCGTGGCGATGATCGTAAGCGACCCACCGTTTTCAATTTTACGCGCTGCGCCGAAGAATCGTTTCGGCTTATGAAGTGCATTGGCATCCACACCTCCTGAAAGGATTTTTCCCGAAGATGGAACGACGGTATTGTAAGCGCGTGCAAGACGGGTAATAGAGTCAAGCAAAATCACGACATCGTGACCGCATTCTGTCATTCTTTTCGCCTTTTCCAGCACGATGCTTGCAATCTTAACATGTCTGTCAGCTTGTTCATCGAACGTGGAAGCAATCACCTCTGCGCGTACACTGCGTGCCATGTCAGTTACTTCTTCAGGGCGCTCATCGATAAGCAATACGATCAGGTATACTTCGGGATGATTTTCTGCAATTGCGTTCGCGATTTGTTTCAGCAACACAGTCTTACCTGTTTTCGGTTGTGCCACGATCATACCGCGCTGGCCTTTACCGATGGGAGCAAAAAGATCGAGTATCCTCGTCGACATGTTGTCGGGCGTGGTGCTCAGTCTCAGTTTCTCGTTGGGAAAAAGAGGTGTGAGGTATTCGAACGCGACTCTGTCACGAATTTCTTCGGTTGTCTTCCCGTTGACATTGTCGACTTTCAATAATGCGAAGTACTTCTCGCCTTCTTTTGGCGGGCGAATTTGTCCCTTTACGGTATCGCCGGTTTTTAAGCCAAGTAATTTTATCTGCGATGGTGACACGTAAATGTCATCCGGGCTGGCCAGGTAATTGTAATCGGAAGAGCGCAAGAACCCGTAACCATCCTGCATAAGCTCTAGCACGCCTTCATTGGTGATAGCACCATCGAAATCCTTGATGTTTAGAATGCGCGCTTGTTGCTGACGGTCTTCGCGGGGGCTTTCATTCTTTTGCTGACCATCTCCGCCATTATTATTCTGCTGGTTTGAGGGTGCCTGATTACTGCGCTCCTCGAATTTCGGAGCGCTATTTTCAAATCTGGCAGGAGCCTGCTCTACTTCCATATCAGCCGAGCGCATCATTTCATCAGATGCTGCCGGCTTTTGTGCACTGGTTTGCTGCGAAGCAGATGCGGGAGCGACATTTTCGCGCCGGCGCGGTCGCATCTTTCTTTCGTCGTCGTGTTTTTCATTTTTCTTAGGGGAGGGAGCGGGGTCCCCTTTAGTGGCCTGCTGATCCAGGATCTTGTAGACAAGTTCCTGTTTGGCCAGTTTTTTGGCGTTTTTAACACCCATTTCTTCGGCTATGTCCTTTAATTCAGACAGAAGCCGAACATTGAGATCATCAATAGTATACATGAGTTCGGAAAAATAAAGGTGGTCGTTTAGTAATGAATAGGATAAGTAAAAAAGTCACGCAGAGAGGCCGGATGAATTTCCGACTATATCGATTGAGTTTTGTAAGAAAAGAACAAGAAACCGTGAATTAGTCTATCGGGAAAGGCCGGGAAGGCTGATCGACCCTGCAAGTATAGGCCAAAATGGAATATTTGTCAACCTACCTGACGAAAATATAATGGACGGATCCGATTAGCGATTCTTGCCATCAATTTTTGTATGAAGAAGGTTTGTAATTTTGGGGGCCTTTACTCACGCAAAGGCGCCAAGCTCGCAAAGAAATCGCAACATGCCTTTGCACTTCACGAGACCTTGATTACAATGCGTGAATAAAAGCAGATTAAATCAATAGACATGCTGCAACTAGCTGTTATACGGGAAAACCAGGCGAGAATTTTAGAAGGTCTGAAGAAAAGGAACTTTGGATCGGCTGGAGACCTCATAAGAGAGGTGCTTTCCACCGACCAACAGCGCAAAGACATTCAGAAACAAGCGGACGATTTAAAAGCAAAATCAAATTCTGATTCGAAGAAAATCGGTGAGCTTATTAAGTCCGGAAAGTCTGATGAAGCGTCATCACTCAGAAGTCAGGTTGCCAACGACAAACAACAAATAAAATCGCTCGAAGAGAGTTTAGTCGTCCAGGAACAAAAGTTGCAGGAGCTGCTATACAAAATTCCGAATGTTCCGGCCGACAAAGTACCGGCTGGTAAGACTCCCGAAGATAATATTACTGTACATGAGCATGGCGTTAAACCTGTGCTTGGCGCTGAGGCCCTTCCTCATTGGGAGCTCATCAAAAAATACGACATCATCGATTTCGATCTCGGCAATAAGATCTCCGGTGCAGGTTTTCCCGTTTACAAAGGAAAGGGTGCGAAGCTCCAGCGGGCATTAATAAATTTCTTTTTGCAGGAAGCGGAAAAGCAAGGCTATCTTGAGATCCAGCCACCTATCGTAGTTAATAAAGCCAGTGGATATGGCACGGGCCAACTCCCGGATAAAGAAGGTCAGATGTATTTCATCGGCGAAGATGAATTGTATCTCATTCCTACAGCAGAAGTTCCGATTACCAATCTTTACCGCGACTTGATACTTACCGACAATGATTTGCCGGTAAGGAACGTTGGCTACACACCTTGTTTCAGGAGGGAAGCCGGTAGTTGGGGCGCCCACGTGCGTGGCTTGAACAGATTGCACCAATTCGATAAGGTGGAAATTGTGCAGGTACGGAAACCGGAGGAATCATACGAAGCGCTCGAGCAAATGTGTCTTTATGTGCAAAGCCTGCTGGAGAAATTGGAACTTCCGTATCGAAAACTGTTGCTGTGTGGCGGCGACATGGGCTTCAATTCGGCGATGACGTATGATATGGAAGTCTATGCAGGTGCGCAGCAAAGATGGCTTGAGGTGAGTTCTGTAAGCAACTTTGAGACATTCCAGGCAAACCGTTTAAAACTGAGGTATAAGAACAAAGACGGAAAGACTGAGCTTCTCCACACATTGAATGGAAGCGCTCTGGCATTGCCGCGCATCGTTGCTGCGATTTTGGAAAATAATCAATCCGACAGCGGCATTCGCGTACCTCAGGTATTGGTTCCTTTTACAGGCTTTGATTTAATAAACGCTAAATAATCGCGTAGCATTGAGCACTAACAACACTCCTCTTTGACATTTCAAGATTTTCATTTCGACAGCAAGCTCCAGGAAGGGCTTGACTCCATGGGCTATGAAAAGCCTACCCCGATACAGGAACAGGCTATTCCAGTCATTCTCAAGAACAAGGATGTCATTGCCTGTGCTCAAACGGGCACCGGAAAAACAGCTGCCTATATTTTGCCTGTGCTGCACAAAATTATTCACACCGATCACAGGCACTTGAATACACTCGTGATTGCTCCGACCCGTGAACTTGCGCAACAGATCGATCAGCAAATAGAAGGCTTCGCTTATTTTACCGGCGTGAGTTCTATTCCTGTGTATGGCGGAGGCGACGGCGCCACGTGGGATCAGCAGAGAAAAGCCCTGGATCACGGCGCCGATATCATCATTGCAACGCCAGGCAGGTTGATCGCCTTACTTGCGGGTGGTACAGTCAAACTGGAACATCTTAAGCACTTGATTCTTGACGAAGCGGACAGAATGCTCGACATGGGCTTCTACGAAGATATTATCAGGATCATAAACTATCTCCCCAAGGAGCGGCAGACATTGTTGTTTTCCGCGACAATGCCACCGAATATCCGAAAGCTCGCCAACAAGATTCTTAACCAGCCAGAAGAGATCAACATTGCGATCGCTAAGCCCGCCGCAGGGATTTTGCAACAGGCTTACATGGTTCATGACGCACAGAAGGTTCCGTTGATCAAACATATTCTCGAGAAGGGCGGTTACACCAGTGTTATCGTATTTGCCTCAACAAAAGAGAATGTCAAGAAGCTTGATCACACGTTAATGAAAGCCGGACTGCCTGTGCGCGCGTTTCATTCCGACCTTGAACAAAATGAACGCGAAGAAATTTTGCGCGCGTTCAAAAGCAAGCAGATTAACATTATTATCGGTACAGACGTACTTTCAAGAGGTATTGATGTTGAAGGGATTAGCCTTGTCGTAAACTACGATGTTCCACCGGATCCCGAAGATTATGTGCATCGTGTTGGGAGGACTGCCCGGGCAGAGACTACCGGTACAGCGATCACGTTTATCACAGAAATGGATCAACGGAAGTTCTTCACGATAGAGAACATGATCGGCACAACCATCCCCAAACTACCACTGCCGGAATTCCTGGGCGCTGGTCCTGCTTATCAACCCGAACTGCGAGTTAAAAGATCCTTTGATCCAAAGAGAGGTGGAAACAAGAAGAACCCTCACCGGAGATTTCGCAAGAGATGAACAGGTAGCCGGACGTCAAATTCTTTTGCGGTTCTAGTTGAGATTTTTTCAGAGACCGCATTAAGGTCACTCTGACAAGTAAATACGCTGGACGTACTCGCGCGTCCAGCCCGTTGATTTGATCTTTAATATGTAGAACCCTGAACCGTGTGCAGAGTTAGTCCTGACTGCGAATAAATTATCAGTCTTTTTTTCGAAGCCGATCGACACGGGCTGCCCGAGGAGGTCATAAAGAGCGGCGCTAAGATTCTGTTCGTCAACTGCTCCAAAATTCAACAACCTGACTTCCAGATCATTTCCGATGCGCACCGGGTTAGGGCTCACAATAATCTTACTCTCAGCATATAAATTGTCGACCACAACGATCTTTGAAATCGAATACTTCCCATCGTAGTCCACGGACTTCAGGCGATAGTAGAGTCTCCCGAGGGGCGCTGAGTTGTCTGTCGCGGAATAACTTTTTTGCTCAGCGCTATTTCCTGCAGCGCGGATGTTCAACACTTCAGAGAACTGTTCTCCTGTGAGCGAACGCTCGATCGAGAAATAGTCGCTGTTGTGCTCGGTTGCTGTGGTCCAATGTAACCCAACACCATCGCCATCGGCGGTAGCATAAAACGACAAGAGTTCGATGGGTAGCGGTGTTTGGATCTTATTTGCTGTTCCTATGGTGAAGCGCATGTTATTACCGAGGCTTGCTGCCGGAACAGCTGAAAAAAGGTAGTTACTGCAAGACAGCGCTACTGCTCCGGATATCACAATAGTTGAACCTTCATTGAAAATGCCATTACCTTCAACATCTATGATCAGCCGGAGATCGGACGCTGTTACCGGACTTTGGCTCGAGAGATCAAATTGCATGTCAATTGTTCCAACTTCGTTCACTTCATTTACAGCCCAAATGCGTTGGAATTTGGCTTGAACGCCGGTAGGGACGTCGGTGGTTACAGCTGCCAAAGCGAGGTTATTGTGTCCCCAAAGAAGGTAGTCACCGTCGCCAAGGCTGGAGGGATTAGATACTCGCAAAATTCCGGTTCCGCGCGCATCGCTGTGTTGATTAGTTACGTTCACGCGTCCAATGCCTGCGACATCATAATCAAAATTGTTTGGTGCGTTGTCCTGCGTATAGATGTCGTTCGAGTTCAATGTCAGTCCATATTTCGCAGCCAGGTAATTGTCGACAATAATCCGTTGTGCACTGTTGACAACAACATTGTAAACAGCCAACTCGGCTATGTTTCCATTGAAGAACTCCGTGCCGGTTCCAAGTGAATTGGTATTGCTAGAGCCAATAGTTCCGATGGTTTTCCCCGTGAGTGCCGTGCCCGTGGTGCGATTCTGCAAAGTTTCATTCGTATAAAAGTCAATGTCGTTGAATGCCCGTTCAAGCGTGCCGAGCACCCCATAAGTTGAATTCAATGTAGAATTTGATGTGATATCAATCCCTGCCAGCATACCCCATTGATCTGTGCCCGCGTTTCGTGAGGTCCATTGATTTTGTGTCAGTGCAAGCATGGTCATTCGTCCACTGCCGACAGCCGGTTTATTGACGACGGTGAACATGCTGGGAGTGCCGGCAGAAATGTTCGCACTCATTTGGAGGTATTGAGATGAGGCGCTGGCAAAGTTGATCACCGGCAAGCCGTTCAAAGCGTTGCTTGTAAGGGTGGGCCTGTTCCCTGCGGCCTGCGGTGTTGCAACAATACTATTTCCCGATTGGTCGGTCCAACTGTTTACGTTTGCGCCCGTTGTGCTTACACCTTTGGCGGCATCCAACCAGAGTTTGAGGCTGGTGGTTCCGTTGGCGCCTCCAACACCACCTGGTCCGGTAACGGAGCTTGCGATGACGGCAATCGTAAATCTGTAGTTATCGTTGAGGGCGCTGACATTGGCGAAACGATATACATTACCTCCGATATTCGTTGCACCAGAAATGGGAGTCTGGTCGGCAAAGTTTCCGTCATTGTTGGTGTCAATGAGAAGGCGAATGGCATTCGCGGCATCGCAATTTGAAACTCCTGCAAAATCCGATAACCCCGTTACATCAAACGCAATATCTACGTTTCCCACTTCACCAATTTCATCTACGCGCCAAACGCGGGTGAATCTTGCAGTTAAACCGTATCCTGCAGGTATGTCTGTTGTATTGGTTGCTGTTGCAGCAAGATTATTATGTCCCCAGAAAAGGTATTCACCATCTGACAGCAGGTCGGTCGGATTTGATATTCTAACAAAACCGGAGCCCCGCGAGTCAGTTTGAGTCTCTGTCGCCGAGAAACGTCCAATGCCAGCAACATCGTAATCATAGTTATCCGGGGCAGTCCCATTGTCCTGTGTGTACAGATCGTTTGCGCTCAGCGTTAATCCATATTTGGCGGACAAGTAATTATCGATGATGATCCGTTGCGCATTGTTGACAGCCGTATTGAAGGCGACAACTTCGGCTATATCGCCTCTCCAGCCTTCAGTTCCGCCTTGGTTTCCGACACCGAAGTCGCTCCAGCTCCTCAGTGTTCCATCGTAGGTGTTTGTGCTTGATGATGTCCCCATGTACCATTGCTGCATTCCAAGGGAGGTGCTGTTGTAAATGCTTGCACAAATGAATGGTGTGTTTGCGGCAGTTAGTGCTCCTGTGGTCTGCGAGAAATTAACCGGATTACTGTTAGACTGAACGCCGCGACCCCACAAATGGAGAGACGGCGTCGAGGTCCCACTTACCCAGACACCAATGACCTTATCAGCGCCAGCGGTTGAGAACGCAGCGCCTGCGGGAGATGCCTGAATTATGCCAGGATTGTTAGTTGGCACTGAGGAATACTGGGCGACAGCCCACACAGATGCAGAGTTTCCTGTTGCAACGCCGGTGGAAAGAATTCGCGTTGTCGCGGTGGTGAACCGGAGCGTTGGGAATCCATTAAGAATGTTTGTCCTATATGTGGGTTGGTCAGTAGCAACCTGTGATGCATTTTTAGCATTTCCAGATTGATCATTCCATTGCTGTACAAGTTGATTGTTGGTGGCTAACGTTACACCCGCATCAGTGTAAACATTATCATTTGCCCGCAACCAAAGGACATTCGTAGTGTTGCTTCCGACTCCGCCGGGACCAGTCTGCGCCAACGCTGTTACAGCGCTCAATCCGAGCACCAACAACACAAGAATTCTCAAATAGAAGGATCTTCTCATAATGCACACGAACCCTCAATTTACGGTTATTCTGCATCTTTCTCAATTAACATTTTAGCAAATGCTGAAATACTGTAGGCGCGTGAACTTCTATTTTTTTCGGGTGAGAGAAATGATCTCGTTTAGCTTGAGGAGTGCTTCGACCGGACTTATGGTATTGATGTCAATCTTGGAAAGAAGCTCCTGCAACTCTTTAAACTTCGGATCCATCTCGAAAAGGCTCATCTGAAAATTTTCTTTCGGCATTTCAGCGAGCCTTTTTGTCGGTTCGTTCTTGTGCTTGTCCTTTTCAAGAAAGTGCAGAATCTCGTTCGCGCGTAGAACAATCTTGTTGGGCATTCCGGCCATCTGAGCAACATGGATCCCAAAGCTGTGTTCACTACCACCTTCTTTCAACTTGCGCATGAAGATGATTTTATCTCCGGCTTCTTTTACCGAAACGTTGAAGTTCTTTATGCGTGGAAAATCTTCGGCGAGCTGGTTGAGTTCATGATAATGTGTTGCAAACAAAGTCTTTGGTTTGGCATCCTTGTGTTGGTGTAAATACTCAACAATGGCCCATGCAATCGAAACGCCATCGTAGGTACTCGTCCCACGGCCTATCTCATCCATCAGAATAAGACTCCGGTGGCTAAGGTTATTAAGTATGCTTGCCGTTTCGGTCATTTCGACCATGAACGTTGACTCACCGCGGGACAGATTGTCGGAGGCGCCTACGCGTGTAAAAATCTTGTCGACAATTCCAATGGTCGCCGATTCGGCAGGAACGTAACTTCCCATTTGAGCCATGAGAACGATCAATGCAGTCTGGCGTAGCAAAGCTGACTTTCCGGCCATGTTTGGTCCGGTGATCACAAGAATCTGCTGACTGTCGCTATCCAGTGAGATGTCATTGGGAACAAATGTTTCTCCGGGGGGCAACTGCATTTCTATGACAGGATGCCTTCCTGCCTTAATCATGATCTCGGTAGAGTCATTGATTTCAGGTTTTGCATAGCGATTCGATACTGCGGTGAACGAAAAGGACAACATGCAGTCGAGCATCGAGATAATTCTCGCGTTCTGTTGAATTTGCGAAACAAAGTCAGCTGCATGCCTGACTAATTCCAAAAACAATTTTTGCTCTATGACCGTGAGCTTTTCTTCTGCATGCAGGATCTTTTCCTCATAAACTTTCAGCTCCTCGGTGATGTATCGCTCTGCGTTGACGAGCGTTTGCTTTCTAATCCAGTCAGTGGGCACTTTGTCTTTGTTAGCATTGCTCACTTCCAGGTAATAGCCGAATACTTTATTATATGAGATTTTCAGAGAATTGATACCGGTACGTTCAATCTCGCGTTTCTGAATTTGCAGCAGGTAGTCTTTGCCTGAATATGCAATCGCCCTCAACTCATCGAGCTCACTGTTGACGCCGTCATTTATTATTCCCCCCTGATGTACCAACATGGGCGCATCTTCTTTCAGCGCCAATTCAATCTTCTCGAGCAGGAATTCACACTTGTTTAACTGGTCACCCAATTTTGTAAGTTCGGCGGTGCCAGCATGCGATATCAAGTCCTTGATAGGAAGAATCGCAAGCATCGATCGCTTAAGCTGGATCATCTCGCGCGGATTGATCCGCCCAACAGCGACTTTGGAAATCAGACGCTCGAGATCGGACATTGTGCGCAAGTGACCCGTGATTTTTTCAGCCAATTCCGGAGTGTCAACAAACTTCTTTACCACGTCGAGGCGGGCATCGATCGCCTGCTTCTCCTTCAAGGGAAGAACAATCCATTTGCGCAGCTGGCGCGAACCCATCGGTGTGACAGTCTGATCAATTATCTGAAGCAGAGGAACCCCGCCTTCATGAGGAGATGACACCAACTCAAGATTCCGGATCGTAAACTTATCGAGCCAGACATAGGCCTCTTCGTCGATCCTCGATATTGAAGCTACGTGATGCGTATCTCTATGTTCTGTTGCTTCTAGGTAATGAAGGATTGCTCCTGCAGCTACAATCGCCGCGTTCAATCCTTCGATTCCATATCCTTTTAAAGTGGCGGTCTTGAACTGGCTTAGAAGTTTCTCCTGTCCATACTCAAATGCAAATGCCCAATCATCGAGTGTGAAAACGGCATATTCTTCGCCCAGGCGCGCTTCGAATTTTTCACGCTGACCTTTCCTGAAAATCACTTCAGATGGGTTCAGACTTTGTAGCAGCTTGAATACATAATTCTCTGATCCCTGCGCGCAATAAAATTCTCCGGTACTGATGTCAAGGAACGCAACCCCTATAATATCTTTATCGACAAACAAGGATGCCAGGAAATTATTCCGTTTGCGCTCCAATACGTTATCGTTGTATGAAACACCTGGAGTTACCAATTCTGTCACGCCGCGTTTGACAATGCCTTTTACAAAGCGCGGATCCTCGAGTTGATCACATATCGCTACGCGGTGCCCCGCGCGCACAAGCTTTGGAAGGTATGTATCAAGGGCATGGTGAGGAAATCCGGCAAGCTCTGTTTCCGAAGCTGATCCATTGCCTCTTTTAGTGAGGACGATGTCCAGCACCTTACTCGCTTCGACCGCGTCCTGCCCAAACGTTTCATAAAAGTCGCCCACACGAAAAAGAAGAAGAGCACCAGGATATTTCGCCTTGATGACGTTGTACTGCTTCATGAGTGGGGTTTCGACAGCTGACATGCGCAGCAATTTAATCGTTGCCGGCGATTATCTGTTAACTGGTATTCCTGATGTTTTTATCGCGTCTCCGACAACCTGTCGTTGATCGAGCGCACCACCGTGTCCAGGTCTTCAGCCGAAGTCATCAGGATTTCCTGCACTTTCTTCTTCTCTTCCGGATCTTCAGTAATTCGAAGTAATTCTATTAACCCCATGATTCTGGTGACGGGCGTGCGCAGTAAATGGGCATTCATATGCGCATAGTCAGAGAGGATCTTATTTCGATTGGTGAGCTCCTGTGTACGTTCTGAAACCCTTTGCTCCAGCACTTCATTAAGCTCGAATACACGCTTATTCAGGTTCAGCAATTCATTATTGGCGTTGCTTAACTCTTCGTTTCGCGATTGAAGCATCGAGCGTTGTTTACCAACCAGGTCCCGTTGCTCTTCAAGAATTGTATAGAAATCAGAATTCGTTTTCAATGCGTACGCAATCACCGTGTTGACGAAAATCCAGAGCATTCCGAAAGTCATCTTCAGAATAGTCACCGATCTTACGAGTGGCACCACAGGCGGATCAGACTTGTCAAATGCTAATAAAAAGTCTGATGAGAAAACTGTCATTAAAAACGAAAATGTAAGAAACACATACAGCGTCACCTTTTCTTTTTCACGGGAAAAAAGCAGGTGGAACACCGGTGAATAGCACAAGAGGTACACGGGATGCATAAAATAACTAGACGGCGAAAAGGCCCGGGACACGACTGGAAAAATCGAGATCAGAAAAGTGGCAACGAGGGCAAATAGGATTCGCGCTGTGAGGTGAAGCTTGAAATGATTCAAGGCGACACAAAATGCTGACAGAAGGATCAATGATAAAGGAACGTACGAGCGTACGCCGGTGATAATCTCCTGAAACAGTATCACCGAACCTAAAATGATGAAGACCCCATTGGAGAACATTACCCTTTTGCGGTCCTCTGGGTCCATCCCCTCCTTAACGCCAATTTCCCAGATTTTTTTCAGCAGCATACCTTCAATTGTGGCTGTTCTTTTTAAAATCGTCCAGCCCCACCGACAAAGATGCAGAAAGAACAATGAAAAAAAGGTGGGTGTTTAGCCAGGAATTTCAACTATTCTGCAGTTGGATTACCCCAAAGTTTCACATTTCACCCCAACGACAGTTGGATACTTGCAACCCCGGGACGTGTTTATAAGTTTGCTGCATGGAACAGCCCGGTATGATCAGAGCTCAGGCGACTTTGTCACAGAAAAATCTGTGGGACACGTTGAATTCGTTTCTAAACGCGCCCTTCCCATTTTACCTCAACGATGACAGAAAGAACGTTGCACTGATTTTCATTATCAGCCTGTTTGTAACCGGGTTCCTATACGTCTTCCAGATACCGACAGAGCATCACTTTTCAGAAGGCTACCAGTGGCTCCATGGAACAATTACTTTCGGATGCCTGATTTTTAACATCATTTTTCTGCCCAAGATATTTCCGGTTGCAATGGACCCGGTATCGTGGACATGGAAGAAATACATCGCGTTGAATATTGGCCACCTTGCGCTCATCTGGGCAACCTGCACGGCAATCGAAAAACCGATTATCTGCCCGGATCTTTCGTGGACAACGGTGGCGTCGCACGTGGGAACGCAGGTCGCATTAAAAGGAATTATTCCCGTCGCATTAACGACACTTTTTCTCAAAGCCCATCTTCTTCAGAAAAACCTTGAAGAGGCCATCTCAACGAACCGCGAACTGCAAAAGATCAAACAGCTTAAGAAGGATGTCCCAAAGTCTGATAATCAGGTGACGCTGTACTCCGACACCAGTGAAAGCCTGTCGTTCAACTTTCCAGACTTACTATTTGTTGAAGCGGATGACAATTATTCCACGGTAGTATGGAAGGACGCCGATGGCGTCCGCAAAAAACTTCTTCGCGCAAATCTGAAAAACATTGAATCCCAGCTGAACAACTCATTCACGCTGCGTTGTCACCGTTCATTTATTGTGAATGTAAACGCCATCGGCGCAATCAGCGGGAATACGAACGGCTACAAGCTTAAAATTCGCGATACAGATTTTTCTATCCCTGTCTCCAGGCCAAAGGGCAAGGAGGTAATGGACAAAATCAGTCAGCTTCGCAACATGATGGAGCTTAACTGAGAAAAGGCAGACACCTCAAACGCTGAGCACGTGATTCCGGGCGACAAAGTGTGCTAATAGTCGTTCACATTCACCCCATCCTTTTGTTGTTCACCCCGCGAGCCAACGCTTCACCTCAAATTCACCCCAAACAGTTGCTTGCGGCAGTCGAATTATCCAACGGATTCGTTCCTGGATAAAAAATCAAAACAAATGAAAACAACTTTTATTGCCCTCCTTGTCTTTGCAGCGTTGATGGCCACCGCCCAAACGCGTCAGGAATTCTCATTAAATGTTTCGGAAAGCACTATTACTTTGAAACCAGGTGAAACCAGGCAGGTCGGAATCTCCATCGTCCGATCGAAAGGATTTACGAAAGGCGACGTGACTTTAAGTCTTTCCAATGCGCTGCCGACTGGGATCACCGTAACCTACGACCCTGCCGTGGGGCACTTCGATGTAAGTACGGCCACCATCACGGCATCACCGACAGCTACTGCAGGCACCTATCAGCTTGTTTTGAATGCAACCATTCAAAACAAAGTCAAGGGCACCATATTAAAAGTTGCGGTTAACAATGAAAGTGTGAGCACGAGATAAGTGTTGCGGCGTTCATGATCGCAGAGTTTTGCCAAACAGGTGGTGATTCTCTGCGATCATGAGTTATTGCGGCAAAGGCGAACGGCACATCGGTAATGCCGCAGTCATTTCTTCACTGCAACCAGTAGCCACATCTTATCTCCTTTTTCCTTTTCCCGATCGACAAAAGGATCCTGCTTGCGGATGATTGAGAAGCCGGCCTTGGTAAGATCACTTATTGCGAATTCGATGCTCAGCTCGTGTTTGCTTTCCTGCTCACTGCGGGTAATTTTTCTTCGTTCTTCAGCAATGGGCTCACAAAGTACCAGGCGGCCACCGGATTTAAGCGCCGTTTTGATATGCAGCAAGATAGCGTCGTGCTGCTTCATCTCATGGTAAGTATCCAAAATGATGGCAGCATCAATCACGCCGACAGGAAGAGCAGGATCATCATAGGCTCCTTTGATCGTTATGATATTAGAGACCCCGCGTGTTTGTGCGATTTCTTTAAGACGATCCAGTTTATGTTGCTCGACATCCACCGAATAGACTTTTCCATTGGGCCCAACGGCATCCGAGAGCTTAAAAGTCATATAGCCTTCGTGACTTCCGATGTCGGCAACAGTACCGCCCTTCCGAAGGGAAAGTTGGCGAATCAAATCATCGGCCCGCTGCCAGCGATCCCGGTCCTTCCAGGCACTTTCAGAATAAACGTTCTTCCACTGATCCTGAAATGAAGAACAAACGAGAATAAGTGCGGCAAATAAAAGTATTCTGCTCATACCTAAAGTTACGCCGGGATACTACATATGTTTCGGATTTGTGACCGGCGTCAAATGTTATCTTTACTCCGGCGATTTTGATGAAAAAACTCAAGCTTGAAGAATTGGGCCGGATCTCCGTTGAGGCATTCAAGGAGGTGGAAAAAGTGCCTGTCACTTTGCTCCTGGATAATATCAGAAGCTTACATAACGTGGGTTCTGCATTCAGAACGGCGGACGCCTTCAGGCTCGAAAAAATATATCTGACTGGTATTACCGGAACTCCGCCCCACCGTGAAATTCATAAAACGGCCCTTGGCGCAACTGATTCGGTCAATTGGGAATATCACGCAGATCCGGTGAAGGCTATCACTGAGCTCAAAAAAAAGCAATACAGAATAATTGTCGTAGAGCAGACGACGGCGAGTATACCACTGCACGATTTTAAACCGGAACCCGGAATTCCATATTGCTTCGTTTTTGGTAACGAAATCAACGGCGTGAGTGATGAAGTAATTGATGCCGCCGATGCCGCGATCGAGATTCCTCAATCGGGAACCAAGCATTCGTTGAATGTATCGGTTTGCCTTGGTATCGTGTCCTGGTGGGTGACTCACGAAATGCGTGCATAGGCAATTCCGCTGTTTTGCCGACCACGATCAGTGAACATCAAGTGCCATTTTCAGGGAATTGATACCTTTGTTTTCTGTTTAACAAAAGAAAATATGACGAAGATATTTTTGTCGGTTTCGTTGGTGGCGATCCTCGTTGTAAGAACTGCAGCACAGGACACTGAAAGCAGTTGTCAAATGGCCGATGTCATTGTTGTTGACGGCAAGGCCGATGAGTGGAAACTCACCTGGATTGAAGATGAAGACAAGCATTTCAGTTATAATGTTTGCAGCGACGACAATAACATTTATATCCGAATGAAAACAACCAATGACATGGTGAAGAGAAAGATCGGACTCTTCGGGTTCACCGTGTGGATGGACCCAAATGGAAAGAAGAAGCGTAAGCTGGGATTCAAGTTTCCATCTGGTGTAGAAGGTGCGGAACGCATGGAGGCCTACCGACAGGAAGCGGAATCAAAAAAAGATGATAGAGAGTCTGCCAGTGACAAAGCAGAATTTCAGAAAAAAATGGATGTTGATCTCGTCAAAGATCTGGAGATAATCGAACTGATAGGATTAACGGATGATCCAATCACCGCTACCCGATCCGGCATCACAAATGGAATCAAGGTCGCGATTGCGGTCGATCCTGACACAAGGGCTTATGTGTATGAAGCCGTGCTTCCGTTCAAGTCATACAGGTTGTCAAAAAAATCCATTGAGACTTTAGGGTTTGGCTTTGAGACTGGAAAGTACGTGCCACCCAAGGACAAGAATCCCCCGGCCAGCCAGACGGTACCGCAAGGTGGCGTTGGAAATAATGGTGGCAGAGGCGGATATGGTGGTGGCTTTGGCGGTCGTGGATATGGAGGATACGGCGGATATGGCGGGTATGGGGGCGGCGCTCCGCGCGGAGGAAGTCACCCGATGGCCTCATCTACTACAGCGTGGTTCACTGTAAAAATGCATTGATCTGAACGGCGCTTTGGAATCAAATACAAATCGTTACAATCAGCGCGGAGTTTCTGCATCAAAAGAGGATGTTCACGAAGCCATTCGTCATCTCGACAAAGGCCTCTTCCCAAAGGCATTTTGTAAAGTAGTTCCTGACTTGCTCGCCGGCGACCCAGCGTATTGCACAGTAATGCACGCGGATGGCGCGGGAACTAAATCATCGCTGGCATACATTTATTGGCGGGAGACTGGAGATCTTTCGGTTTGGAAAGGGATAGCACAGGATGCTATCATTATGAATGTCGATGATCTTCTTTGTGTCGGCGCCACCGGTCCGATTTTTCTTTCATCAACGATCGGGAGAAACAAGAACAGGATTCCCGGCGAAGTGGTTGCTGCAATCATTTCAGGCACGGAAGAAGTGCTTGCCATGTTGAGAAGTCATGGGCTTGAAATACAAAGCACAGGCGGCGAGACTGCGGATGTTGGCGACCTGGTTCGAACGATCATCGTCGATAGTACTGTCACGACGAGATTGAAAAGAAGTGATGTGATTAACAACGCGAATATCCAGTCGGGCGATTGCATTGTGGCCCTCGCGTCATTTGGAAAGGCCACCTATGAAGAGGCTTACAATGGCGGTATGGGAAGCAATGGACTCACTTCTGCCCGTCACGATATCTTCTCGCATAGCTATGCACAGAAATATCCTGAGTCTTTTAACCCAGAAGTTCCCGATGACCTTGTCTACAGCGGAAAGTATAACCTGACGGATTCCCTTCCGGACGTTCCCGTTGACATTGGGAAACTCGTGCTTTCTCCTACAAGAACCTATGCGCCGATCATGGTGCAATTGCTAAAAGAAATGCGGTCCTCCATCCACGGCCTGGTGCATTGCAGTGGAGGTGCGCAGACAAAGGTTCTACATTTCATCGACAACCTGCACGTCATAAAAGACAACCTGTTTGCTCCTCCGCCTTTGTTTCGACTTATCTATGAGCAAAGTGCAACATCCTGGCAGGAGATGTACAAAGTTTTCAACATGGGTCATCGGATGGAAGTCTATCTGCCTGAAAAGCTTGCGGCACGTGTCGTCGGGATTTCAAAGAGCTTTGGTGTGGACGCAAAAGTTATTGGGCGGGTTGAGGCCAATAACGGAAAGCAAGTGACGCTTCGAACCGCTGAAGGCGACTTCATCTACAACTGAACTGCTAGTCGGGATCTCCGATCCCGACTTCGCTGTTAGTCTGTTAGTCGGGATCTCTGATCCCGACTGAATCTTTGATCCCGACTTCATCTCTGATCCCGAATCCTGAAACCGCAAATCCCTATCTCTAAAGATATTTTCTAATGTGACCGGCTGTCACAACTAGCTTGATGCAGGTTGTCTTTATTACCTATTTTCAAATCTTTCCGACCAGATGAAAAAACTCGTTATAGTAATGTTGATGCTGTCCGTAGGATGGAAGGTATCAGCACAAAAGGAAGGATCAGTTGTGATCCAAAAGAAGCCACTCACCCATTCGGTTTACGATTCATGGAAAGATGTTTCATCAAAGGCCATCACCCCCGATGGTAATTTTGCGGCCATTACCATCAATCCACAGGATGGTGACGGAAAAGTGGTGTTCTACAATTTGAAGTCGATGATGTTGGACTCTGTACATCGTGCTGACAATATTTCTCTAACTGCGGATAGCAAATACGCGGTGTTTAAGATTAAGCCACAACAAAAAATAGTGAAAGAGCTCAGGCGCCTGAAAAAGAAGAAGGAGGACCTGCCGAAGGATTCACTTGGTATCTACTCCTTCCTTGGTCGAAAGACACAGCGCTTCCCTGAAGTAAGATCTTTCAAGACTCCGGAAAAGGCGTCAGGATGGGTGGCTTTCCAGCTTGAACCGAAGAAAGAGCCAAAGGCGAAACCTGACGATAAGAAATCCAAAAAGAAAAAGCTTAACAACGACGAGAACGGCTACACGCTGGTTTTGAAAAAACTTCCGGAAGGTTCCGAAACTTCATTTGGGTTTGTTCGCGATTATTCATTTGCCAAGTGGGGCCAGGGTCTTCTGTTCTCATCTGGTGGCAATGACAGTACGATGAAGGCAGGAGTTTTTTGGTATGACCTGACGGCAGGGAAACTCCAGCAGTTGTATGAAGGCAGGAGTAAATACAAGTTCAGGGGATTAAGCGTCAGCGAAGATGGAACACAAGCGTCATTCCTGGTGGACACGGATACAACAAAGGCGCAGATAAGGCATTTCGGACTTTACCATTGGAAGGCTGGGAACGCATCGGCCGCGTTTCTTGACGTTGAAAAGTCGATGGCCATTCCACAGAACTGGGTGGTAAGTGAATTCTACACGCCCATATTTTCAAAGGACGGCGCGAAGCTCTTTTTTGGATCGTCGCCAACATTGATGATGCCCGACACAACAAGACTGCCGGAGGAAGTCGTACAAGTGGAAATTTGGGGAGGGGAAGATCAATACATTTATCCACAGCAAAACCGACAGGTTGATTTCGAAAGAAAGCGATCGTACGTCGCGGCAATGGACTTCGCGGAAAAGAAAGTCATGCAGCTCGGTGATCGCGAAGTTCCTTCGATTGAATTGGGAGATGAAGGAAATGCCAACGTCGCCCTCGGCGAAACCAATGTTCCCTATAGAAAGATGATTACGTGGGATCCTTCGGCTTACAACGACATTTATCTTTTCGATTTGAAGAAGCAAATGCGCAACCCCGTTGCAAGTCGCGTGAAGGGCAACGCCAGCCTTTCTCCCAAAGCGAAATATGTATTCTGGTTTAGTCAGCCTGACACTTCGTGGTTCGCTTATTCAGTGGCAACAGAAAAAACAGAGCGCCTTAATGCCGGATTGAAAGTCCAGTTTGCGGATGAAGAGAATGATTCGCCGGACTTTCCCAGTAACTATGGTTTTGCAGGATGGACATCAGATGATCAGCGATTCCTGGCGTACGACCGCTACGATATCTGGGCTTTTGATCCTCAAAAGGCAAGCGCGCCGGTAAATCTCACCAAGACGGGTCGTCAAGATAAGATCGTGTTCCGCTATATCCGTACTGACAGCGAAGAGCGCTCAATCGACCCGTCAAAGGATTTGCTTTTATCTGCTTTCAATGAAGTGACTAAAGCTTCGGGATTTTACAAGCTTTCTTTAAATGACGGTAAGCTGACGAAGCTTATCATGGATAACTACCGTTTTGGTGGAACAGTCAAAGCAAAAAATGCTGGGCAGATTTTATACACGCGTGAAAGCTATCGTGAGTATCCTGACGTTTGGACATCAGACATGAATTTCACCGCCCCGAAAAAAATCACCGGGGTCAATCCACAAATGAAAAACTATTTCTGGGGTAGTGTGGAGTTGGTGCACTGGACATCATTAGATAATGTTCCATTGAGCGGGCTCCTCTACAAACCAGAGGGTTTTGACCCGAAAAAGAAATATCCGATGATCGTCAACTTTTATGAAAAGGAAAGTGACAACCTCAATGCACACATTAAGCCCGAGCCAGGTCGCTCTACGATCAATAAGACTGTCTATGCAAGTAATGGCTATCTCGTTTTTGTTCCTGACATCATTTATAAAATCGGATTCCCTGGAGAAAGTGCAAGAAACTGTGTGATGCCTGGCGTTACATCGCTCATTGAAAAAGGATTTGTTGATGAGAAAAACATCGGCGTGCAGGGGCACAGCTGGGGAGGATATCAGATCGCCTACCTGGTGACGCGTACCAACCTCTTCAAAGCTGCCGAAGCTGGAGCGCCTGTCGTGAACATGATCAGTGCCTATGGCGGTATCCGTTGGGAAACGGGTCTTAGCAGGATGTTTCAGTATGAACACTCACAAAGCAGGATCGGGGGTACCCTTTGGGAAAAACCCATGCACTTCATTGAGAACTCACCGATATTTTTTGTCGATAAAATTCAAACGCCTTTGCTGTTGCTGCACAACGATGCTGACGGCGCAGTACCCTGGTACCAGGGAATTGAATTTTATCTTGCATTACGACGGCTCAACAAGCCCGTATGGATGCTGAACTATAACGGTGAGCCACACTGGCCCGTGAAGCGGGAAAACCGGATGGATTTTCAGACACGTATGATGCAATTCTTTGACTACTATTTGAAAGGTGCGCCTGAGCCGGAATGGATGGTAAAGGGAGTGCCGGCGATAGAGAAGGGGATCAATAAGGGGTATTAGGAAGGCTGTTAGGTTTTGGCCTTTGGCTTTTGGCAGAGTGTGTGAGGGATAGATATCCGGCTTTCAATTCAATGTGTCCGGTATTGGAGGCTGCGAAGTTTTTGGCATGATTTTGTCGTAACTTGAATTAACCCAACTCAATTTTACGATGGATGCAATTCAGTCATCCTGGACCACGGTCGGAAAGATCGCGTTCAGGTTCGCAGTCGTGTATTTCATTTTGTATGTACTGCCTTTTCCTATCGGATACATTCCGGGGGTAAATGCATTGGTCATGCCTTATTATGAATTGTGGCATGCACTTGTACCATGGTTCGCTGAACGATTTTTGCATTTGCAAATAAATGTGTTTCCCAATGGGAGCGGCGATACGACATATAACTATGTGCATGTTTTATTGATCGGTATCATTTCGATCCTCGTATGCATTGTTTGGTCTATTCTAGACCGCAGGAGAAAGACATATGATCAATTGTCTTATTGGACATTGATCACCATGAGATATTACCTCGCCCTGACGATGATAGGATACGGCTTTGCAAAAGTATTTATGATGCAATTTCAACTCCATGAGGTGAGGTTGACTCAGACATATGGAGATTCATCACCGATGGGACTTCTGTGGACATTTATGGGATATTCTCCTGCCTATAACATGTTTACGGGAATGGGAGAAGTAATCGGTGGCGTACTACTCCTGTTTCGCCGTACGACAACAACCGGAAGTCTGTTGTTGATCACCATTCTGAGTAATGTAGTGATCCTCAATTTTACCTATGATGTTCCGGTGAAATTGTTTTCATCTCATTTATTGGCAATGGCCCTGATAATTGCGCTTTGCGACGGCAAGCGAATCCTGAATTTCATTTTAAACAGGCCGGCGGAGCCAATAATGCGAAAAACATATTTGTCAGATGGCCTAATCGGGAAGACGAGAGTGTTTGGAAATGTGCTCCTTGTTTTGCTGCTATTGTGTAGCCAGGCATACTCCTATTTTCAATATAGAAAAGAATTCCTGCCCGAACCCAAACCACTTCTTCACGGGAAGTATGATGTAAAGAATTTCTCATGCAATGGGAGCACGTCCTTTCAACCAGAGGACTCTGTAGTGTGGAACTCATTTAGAATCGACTATGCAGGATACGCAAGAGCGGTGGCCTTGAACGGCCACGGAATTGACTTCAAGTTTGAATTAGACACATTGCAGAAGAATTTCACGCTCCTGACGCCAAAGCAGCAGTATTTTCTACATTTTCGGAAGACTGGGAAGGAAATCGAGCTTTGGGGGCCAAGGATCACAATGGGGCTGAAAGATAATACCCGTGACAGCGTTCACGTCATACTCGAACGCACAACCGTAGACGCAAAGCAACCATTGCTATTGTCACGCGGATTCAATTGGGTCAATGAATACCCATTCAATCGCTAACGCTGATTTTGTAATACGATAGCTTCGGGGCACTCTATCGTTAATGATCCTTCTTGAAATACTTGTCCTCGTCGTCTTCTTCTTCCTCAGGCTTTTCCTGGCGAATGCCAACTTCAAGGATCTTGAACTCCGTGCGACGGTTGCGCTGGCGCCCGGCAGGATTGTCAGTGCCGTCTGGGTTTGTGTTGCGCGCGATAGGCTTTGACTCGCCATAGCCCTTTGCAACAAGACGTTTCGGATCAATTCCTTTTTTGATAAGATAATTTACGGTCGCTTCCGCTCTGCGCTGAGAAAGGCGCTGGTTGTACGCTTCATCATCGACGCTGTCGGTGTGTGAACCCATTTCTATAATGATCTCCGGATTATCTTCCAGTAATTCTGCAAGTTTATCCAGTTCAATCGCTGCTTCCTTCCGGATAGCAGCACTGTCAAATCCGAAGTATATATTCTTCAAAGCATACGCTTTGTTTTTCTCAAGCCTGTCAAGCACCAACAACGTATCAAGTGTGACCGTATTGATGAGCTCTTTAAAAGATTCGAGTGGAACAGATTTCCCAACAGTCGTGTATGCACCGCGTTTGACTAAAAACCCGTCCGTTTCTCCGACTAGCGTGTATTTCTCATTTTCATACACATGGAAAAGGAACTTTCCGTCGTTGCCTGTCACAAAATCCTGCATCACATCTCCTTTGCCATCCAACAGGGTAACCTTTGTGTTGGGAAGTACCTCGCGTGAGCTGTCTGTTCGGAGCATGTAAGTGACACCCTGCAGATAATAATTGACAACACGCAAATTCGGGTCTTCATTGATAAATGTGTAAATGTCATCATCACCTTTTCCACCATCTCTGTTAGAGGTAAAAAATCCGCGGTCGGCCTTGAAAAGAAATATTCCAAAATCATCGCCTGTTGAATTCACAGGTTGGCCGAGGTTCTCGACAACTGTCTTTCCGTTGAGCCTGTTGACGACATAAATATCCAGCATGCCATAGCCTGGATGTCCGTCTGACGAGAAATATAGCTTTCCGTTTTCCGACATGTAAGGGAACATCTCGTTGCCTGAAGTATTTATCTCGGGCCCCAGATTCCGGACTTTCGAAAACCTTCCACGCGAATCCATCTGTGCTGAATAAAGATCCAAACCACCATAGCCGCCTTTCCTGTTGGAAGCAAAGTATAAAGTTCTGCCGTCCGGGCTGAATGCGGGCGATGATTCCCACGAGTCCGGCTGATTTATATTAACCTGGATCGGGTCCGACCATACGCCATTTCTAAAGCGTGTGAGGTACAGGTCCACATCATTTGCGCCTTTTCGTTTTCCGGTATTGCCTTTTGCAAAGACCATTGTCTTGCCGTCGGGGGAAAATGTAATCGTACCCACATTCACATTGGGGGTATTGATTGCCTCTGGTAATGGTTTGATTGTGTTGACGTCGACATTTGCTCCCTTAGTTTCTGCCTTATACAGATCGGTATAGGGCGTGCCGGTAGAAGCGTAAATCTTATCGTTCGAGCGTGAGGAAGTGAAATACAATTCTCCATTGAGATAGGCAGGGGAGTATTCGCTGAAGTTGGAATTCAGCGATTCCAGATTCTTGATCTTGTAGTAGCTCTTCTTTTCATTAAGTTTCGCAAGGTCGGCAAGACCGCTCAGTTCTTTGTTTGCCCTATCGCGCACTCCATCGATCGTGGTGGTTGAAACAAGTTCTTCGAGTGTTCGCCTGGCTTCGTCATAATTTCCGTTTGCCTCCTGCGCCTTGCTCAGATAAAACAACACGGTGTCTTTACTGATGTCCTGACCGCCGGCCTTTTTATAAAATTCCTCCGATTCCTTAATTCGGTTTGACCTACGGTACGACTCAGCGATATAATAATTTGCCTTGCCATTGTTGGGTTGCTTGGCAAGTACGCTCTTGTAATAGGTAATGACGTCTTCGTAGTTCGCGAAACGAAAATTCTTCAACGCTTTTTTCTCCGCACTGCAAGCTGCGATTCCGATAGCGATCGGGATCAACAGTGCAAGCGTGAAGCACCACCCAATATTATTTCCCCTTCTACGCATAAATCGAAAGTTACAAAAAACTACACTCCAGCCCCCGCCATCGGCTGAAAGCAGTTCAGCTGACTACCGGAGTTTTAGGTAAGAAACGCGCCATCCACGAATCTTTTACCGGTATGAGCCATTGCTTTTCCCAGTCAGCTTTTGTCGTGACAGCATTATTAAACGAAAGGGTTTCGGGGGATAGTGTTTTGTCGGCGAGGAGATTTTTGATGGAAGTAAAAGGGTAGATGAATATATCCTCTCCGTCTTTGAATGCGACCTGGCTGCGGTCAAAAAAATCGAGGCCAAGATCACGTTGCAGACCGTGAAGAAAATGCACACTGCTGTCAATCGAACAACCGCTGGCTCCGTGGACCTCTTCATCCACAACGATCACAACGAATTGGTTATATATAATGGTGAAAGAGGTCTGTAAAGGCGCGCCGTGTGCCGTCCATTGGGTACACAACGATTTCAGCCCTTCTTCGAGAATTTCTCTTTCGGCAACCGTGAACTTCCTATTCGCCTGGTACACCCAAAGGCGGGAATGAGCCGGCATAGAATCAAACTGTTTATACATAGAAGTTCAAGTTGAAAGTTCAAGGTTTCAAACTTTGTCGTCGACCAAAACGTTCCCGCTCATTTCATTTGGGATCTTGACCCCCATGAGTTTCAGAATCGTCGGCGCCAAATCGCCAAGCTTACCATTCTTAAGAGAGCCTTTGTATTGGTCGTCTACCAGTATGAAAGGAACCAGGTTGGTCGTGTGAGCCGTGTTTGGCGATCCGTCCTCGTTGATCATCATATCCGCATTACCATGGTCGGCGATAATGATAGTCGCGTAACCATTTTTTCGGGCTGCCTCTGTGACGGCTTCATTACATTGATCCACGGTTTCAACGGCTTTAATCACCGCATCGAACACACCCGTGTGTCCGACCATATCAGGGTTTGCAAAATTCAGGCAGATGAAATCCGCTTCCTTCTTGTTGAGTTCAGGAATGATCTTATCACGAATATCGGCCGCGCTCATCTCAGGCTTCAGATCGTAAGTCGCCACTTTTGGCGATGGACACAGAATCCGACTTTCTCCATCAAATGGCGTCTCGCGACCTCCCGAGAAAAAGAAAGTCACGTGTGGATATTTTTCTGTTTCTGCAATACGAATCTGTTTCTTCCCTGCCGCAGACACCACTTCTCCTAACGTATTCTTCAAGTCATCTTTATCGAAAATGACTTTAACGTTCTTGAATGTGTCGTCATAATTCGACATCGTGACATAGTAGAGATCCAATTTCTTCATTCCTTGCTCTGGAATGTCGATCTGGGTCAACACCTGAGTGATTTCCCTGCCGCGGTCTGTTCTGAAATTAAAACACAACACCACATCACCTTCACGGATAAGACCTATGGGCTGCCCATCGTTTCCGGTTATTACAATAGGCTTGATGAATTCATCCGTGACATCTGCGCTGTAGGATTTTTCGATGCTCTTAACCGCGTCGTTTGACTTTTCGCCTATTCCTTTTACGAGCAGGTCATAAGCAAGCTTGACGCGTTCCCAACGCTTGTCGCGATCCATTGAATAATAGCGTCCAATAATCGTGGCAACTTTTCCTGTCGATTTTGACATATGGCTTTGAAGCTGCTTGATAAAGCCGGCGCCAGATTTTGGATCTGTGTCACGGCCATCTGTAAACGCGTGAACAAAAACGTTGTGGACGTTTCTCGCTTTTGCAATACTACAAAGGCCTTCCAGGTGTTTAATGTGCGAGTGAACGCCACCATCGGAAACCAAACCGATCAGGTGAACATTTTTGTTTTTTTCCTTAGCATAGTCAAGTGCGTCAATAAGTACCTGACTTTTGTCGAGCGTATGTTCTTCAACAGCCTTGTTGATTTTAACCAAATCCTGGTAGACAACACGCCCCGCACCAATGTTCATGTGACCCACTTCTGAATTTCCCATCTGACCTTCAGGGAGACCCACCGCAAGTCCTGAAGCTTCGAGCGTCCCATGAGGATATTTTTTATACAACGAATTTATATATGGCGTCTTTGCGTGATCGATTGCAGACACGTTCTTGTTTTTAGCAATGCCCCACCCATCCAGAATCATCAAAAGCACTTTCCTGTTCATAAAATTTTACTCCAGTTTTTCTTCAAATATAACCCGCAAAAGATCGATTTAGTGCCCGTTCCGGCCCATGTTGGCCGGACGAATTTAATGGCATACTTTTGGACTGAAGCTTTGGCAATGAAAAAGACAGCGATTTTGTGGGTCATTCTCTTGGGTGCAGGATTCTCGGCCAATGCCCAATCGGAGATATTTACCCCGATGCGCGATGCCATTAAATCAAGTGATGCTACGGGCCTCGTCAAATCCTTCGCGCAATCGGTTGATATCAATTTGGAAGGAAACATAAATACTTACAGCAGGGCACAGTCGGAATTCGTTTTGAAAGAATTCTTCAGAAAACACCCTGTGAATGATTTCAGTATTGTGCACGTTGGCTCATCGAAAGGTGGCCTTCAATTTTGCATTGGAAAATATGTCAGCGGACCGGAAAGCTACAATGTTCTTATGCGCGTGCGACAGGTTGGCAACGAGAACCTTGTACATGAAATCAGCTTTGTGAAAGAGTAGTTTTCGAGTCCCTTCCGGGCACTATGCACCCATCGTACCTCACCCGCAGCGCCATTCAATCATTCATTACTTCTGCACTCGCAGAAGACATCGGGGAAGGTGACCATTCCTCGCTGGGCTCCGTACCTGAAAACATTACGACTGCCGCCCGACTACTTGTTAAAGATAATGGCATCATTGCCGGTATTGAACTCGCTGCAATGATTTTTGAAGCGGTGGACTCATCACTTCAATTGGAATTGTTTAAGAAGGATGGTGATACAGTGCATAAAGGTGAAGTAGCATTCATCGTGCGAGGGCCGGCGCGTTCCGTGCTTGCTGCCGAGCGCCTGGTGCTTAATTGTATGCAGCGAATGAGTGGCATTGCCACATATACCCATCATCTTTGCCAGTTGCTTTCGGGAACAAAAGCGCGGCTTATGGATACGCGCAAGACCACTCCCAATTTCAGGCTGATGGAGAAGTGGGCTGTTCACATTGGAGGCGGTTTGAATCACAGGTTCGCGCTTTACAGCATGATTATGTTGAAAGATAACCACGTCGACATGGCTGGCGGTATCAAGCCTGCAATTCGCAACACCATTAGTTATTTGAAAAGATCAGGAAAGGATCTTTCCATTGAGGTGGAAACCAGAAACCTTGCGGAGGTTGATGAGGTAATTTCTGCTGGAGGTATAGATGTTATTATGCTGGACAATATGAGTCTTGCAGACATGAAAACTGCCGTTGCGCGCATCGGTGGCAAATACAAAACAGAAGCAAGCGGCGGAATCACGGAGGCTACTTTGCGGCAAGTGGCCGAATGTGGGGTGGATTATATTTCCGTTGGGGCATTGACACACTCAGTCAAAAGCCTCGATCTGAGCCTGAAAGTAATAAAACCGCAGTAGGCAGATTGGGGGCGGCCGATTAACTTTGCGGCCCAAATTCAGGAATGAACCATGCTAGTTAAGACACGAAATTACCGCCTCGAGAAGAACCAATACGTTAAAATGGCCCTGAGCAGTGTGCTTAAACAGCAATGGTGGGCCGGCCTTATTGCTGTTGCGATTTGCCTTTTATATTTCCTGATCCCGAGCATTTGGTGGATCATCGGAGGCGTTCTGGCATATGGTTTATATGTCCTGTTCTGGCTCATTCAATTCTACGGCGTAACACAGCTCGAGCAAGGCAAGATGCTGTTTGAAAGATTTTCATACGAAATCACAAGCCAGCAAATATTAATGAAGCTCAATGCGAGAGAAGGTATGCCACTCAAATGGGATCAGATTAAAAGGGTCGAGCTCGGGAAAGATTATTTCTTGCTTTTTGTGAACAAGGCTCAGCTTATCCACCTTCCTTTTAAGATTTTCAATACAGAGAATGAGCGAAAATTTGTCGCAGGTATTCTAAAAGCCAAGGGCCTGACAAAATAAGTTTCACTTTCGATCTCTGGCATCTTCAAGGATTAAAGTTTTTCATACTGCATTCAACACTCCTTTTGAATCCGGTTAATAGTTAGTGCATTTCTTGACTCCAAGTTTGGTGAGTTGGATATTTAAAGAATGTTTGATCAGGAATCCAGGAGAAAGAAATTCCATACGCCTGCCGAGGCGCTTTTGAAAATCTCAAACTATTGCGCCTACCAGGAGCGCTCCCACAAAGAGGTGCGTAACAAGCTTTATGAATATGGACTTCATAAAAATGATGTCGAGGAGTTAATCTCAAAATTGATAACAGACGGATTCCTGAACGAAGAGCGGTTTGCAAAAGCATTCGCCGGTGGCAAATTCAGAATCAAGCGATGGGGACGGAACAAAATCGTGCATGAGCTGGAGGCCCTGGGTGTAACGTCACGTTGCATCCGGCGTGGACTTGAATCAATTGATGAATCGGATTATCGGAAAACATTGAGAGATCTCCTGAAGAAAAAGCTTTCGCAGACCACTGAACCCAACGAATTCAGAAGAAAAGACAAGGCAGCACGCTTTGTTATTGGCAAAGGATACGAACCTGATGCTGTGTGGAAAGCCCTGAAAGAGATGACGGACTAAAAGCAGAAATGTACAGTGCGCGACAAAGCGATCCGTTGCCTGCATCTACCTTTGAACGTGTATCGTTACCATACCCTATGAAAACCATCAATTCTGTAATTCTAATAGCGGTTTTGGCATTGCCAGGATCAGTCGCGGCACAATCCGATGACGTCAGGAAGAATAATTTCAATGTTTCCAGCCAGGTGGCTATCTCTGGATACGACCCCGTAAGCTATTTCAGTCAATCACCGAAAAAAGGCGAAAAGAAACTCAAGTACACCTACAAGGGGATTACCTATTTATTCTCGGACCAGAATAATCTTGAAAAATTTAAAGCAAGTCCCGATAAATATGAACCGTCATACGGTGGATGGTGTGCCTATGCGATGGGGGAGAAAGGCGAGAAAGTCGAGGTTGATCCGGAAACATTCAAAGTTTTAGAGGGTAAACTTTATCTCTTCTATAATTCCTGGGGCAACAACACGCTCACCAAATGGAATAAGAACGAAAATACATTGAAAGCGCACGCCGATCAGAACTGGAAGAAAATTGTACCGTAAACGGGGGAGAACAGTCTTGCATCAAAATCTATTATTCAATCAAAAAGTCATAAATTCGCTGGCTAAATGCACACGCACCTTTCAGACGCCTGTCAGACAATTCTAAGTCAATTGAAAAATATTCTTCTTCAATTGGATGAGAAGGATTTTTCACAGCCTTCAATGGCGTTGAGCAAGTCGACAGTCGGTCAACACGTACGTCATACGCTTGAGTTTTTTCTCTGCCTCGAACAAGGATTTCAAAAGGGAGTTGTCAATTATGACAAACGCGCCCACGACAAACTTATAGAGACCGACAAATTTGTTGCGTTGAGCGCAATCGCCCGGATCGAACATTTCATCTCTTCCCAGAAAGCAGATGCGCCGCTTTTGCTGGAGGTCGGATATGAGCGGGACAATGAAGACTTTGTCGTTCTTTCTACGAACTATTTGCGGGAATTGACTTACAACATAGAGCATGCCGTACACCATATGGCAATTATGAAAATCGGCATACGCGAGGTTGCGCCTTATGTCGCGTTGCCTTCAGATTTTGGTATTGCTATGAGTACAGTGCGCCACCGTGAATCTGTCGAAGCCGCGCGTTAAACAGCGAATGGATCTTTTCAAAAGAATTGCGCGCAGCAATTTTATTATCAAACTAAAAAGCTGGGAGTATTGGCCTTTTGGTGTCTTGCAGGCACCGTTGTTTCCTTATTGGCTGTGGCTTTCTCTGAAAGCGCGGTCGCTTGTATTTTTTTCGGCGTCCAACCCAGGTATACTCATGGGCGGAATGTTTGGTGAATCCAAATTTGACGTGTTGGAGAAAGTACCGGCCGGAGTTAAACCTGTTACAATTCTGGTGAAGAATCAATCCACCGTGTCAGCCATTCTTCAGCAGATGAAGAGTGCCGGCTTAAACTTTCCCGTGATAGCCAAGCCAGATCTTGGTGAGCGCGGATGGATGGTGAAGCGAATCGACTCAGAGAGCACACTGGCGGCATATCTTTCGCAAATAAAGATTGATTTCCTGATTCAGGAGCTCGTTGACCTTCCCCTGGAGTTCGGAGTATTTTATGTTCGTTATCCGAATGAATCGTCGGGCCGTGTCACGTCGATTGTAGGAAAAGAAATGTTGAGTGTTACCGGTGACGGACAAAAAACTTTGCAGACCCTTATTCTTGAAAAAGAACGCGCGAAGCTGCAATGGGAAGTATTGCAAAATGTTTACAGGGACCAATTGACTGATATTCCAGCTGCAGGAGAGAAGAAAGAACTCATCTCCATAGGGAATCACTGCCTTGGTACGAAGTTTTTGAACAGGAATGACTTGATTACTCCGGAGTTGTCGAAAGCATTTGACGCGATTAGCAAGCAGGTTGCTGGATTCTATTTTGGACGTTTTGATTTGCGGACAGCATCTTTTGAAGATCTATCTAAGGGCAACGTAAAGATTCTGGAACTAAACGGATGCGGTGCGGAACCGGCTCACATTTATCAACCGGGATTTTCGTTTTTCGAGGCGGTGCGGACCATGTTCCGGCATTGGAATGACATTTACAGAATCAGCGTCGACAATCATAAACGCGGTGTTCCGTATATTTCCTTCCGTGAAGCACGTTCTATCTTTCGAAAATTCAAATCGTTGACCGCAGCATAGCGCATGGTATATCTAATTGCGTTCATCCTGGGATTCATATTCAGCTTTTTTGGATCCATTCCTCCAGGCACATTAAACATGACGGTGCTCCAATTGGCACTTCAAAATAAAAGAGACACAGCTTTGAGATTTGCGTTTGCGGTTGCCATCGTTGAATATCCGTATGCGTGGATAGGCGTTCATTTTGAATACTTGATTTCTTCATCACAAGTCATCGTAGGCAATTTTGAGCTGATCGCTTCTATTGTCATGTTCGCGCTCGCCGGGTTTAATCTTTGGCCTACGAAAGAGACAACGGGCCTGGCAAAGAAATTTGAAGAAAGCGGTTTCAGGCGCGGCCTTGTTTTAAGCATTCTTAATCCCATGGCAATTCCATACTGGATGGGATTCACCGCTTATATGAAATTGCACGGCTGGCTTGGGTTGGAAACGGCAGCCGAACTACATGTGTACGTATTGGGAACTTCGCTCGGCGCATTGGCCTTGCTTGCGTTGTTAATTTTCTTTGCGCAACGGCTTGCGCCCTACGTGCAAGGAAGCAGGTGGGTAAAAATAATCCCGGGATTGGTTATCCTCGGGCTTGGGATCTATACATTCTCCCGCTACCTATCGAAGCTATCGTAAGTCTTTTGTTTCGCGGAATCGATGACAATCGATAAGGTGATCATTGACCAATCCACAGGCTTGCATGTGGGCATAGATAACGGTTGTTCCCACGAATTTGAATCCACGCTTGATGAGATCTTTGCTGAGCGCGTCGGATTCTTTGGAGGTAGGAGGGATCTGCTTGAGTGATTTCCATTTGTTCACGATTGGTTTCCCGTTGACAAACTGCCAGATGTACTTGTCGAATGAAGCAAACTCTTTCTGTACGTCGAGAAACCTTTTAGCGTTGTTTACTGCCGCGTGTACTTTCAGTCGATTGCGAATGATGCCTGGATCCTGAAGAATCTTTTCAATCCTTTTCTGTGTGAATCGGGCAACCTTTTCCGGATCGAAGTCAGCAAAGTTTTTTGCATAACCCTCACGTTTATTCAGCACAGTGAGCCAGCTCAGTCCTGCCTGCGCAGCTTCCAACACGAGAAACTCGAAATGCCGACGGTCGTCATGCACCGGAACACCCCACTCTTCATCGTGGTATCGTATGTACTTTTCGGTTTTTGTACACCAGGGACAACGAAATTTTTCATCCATAGGCCAAGTTAAAAAATCCATTGCAACCGCCTGCCGGATGAATTATCTTACTGAAAAATGCTACCCATGAAAAATCTTCTGATCGTTTGCCTTGCGCTGGCCTTCGTTACCCCAGCGTTCTCTCAAAAAACTGACGTTGAAAAAAAGCTTGCTGAAATGGGGCTTAAACTCCCCGCTGCGCAGAAACCCATCGCCAACTATGTCAAGGCTGTGCGGGTTGGCAACCTCGTGTTCCTCGCAGGTCATGGCCCCTCCAATCTGGATGGTACCGACATTGCCGGTAAAGTAGGCAAAGACCTCACCGTACAACAAGGTTATGATGCCGCGAAATCCGTTGGACTCAACCTGCTTACTTCGCTGAAGGCAGAGATCGGTGATTTAAACAAAGTTAAACGCATCGTTAAAGTGCTAGGGATGGTGAATTGTGCTGAAGGATTCACAGAGCAACCCAAGGTCATCAATGGCTTCTCTGACCTGATGGTGGCGCTTTACGGAGAAAAAGGAAAACATGCGCGTTCAGCCGTTGGCATGTATGCGTTGCCCAACAACATTGCGGTTGAGATTGAAATGATTGTGGAGGTAGAAAACTAGTATTCCATCTGAACTTGTTTTACGTCCGCCTAAAAGTTGTTTGCGATCCGGACTTCAGGGAAATCCTGATGGCCGAGATCGCAGAAGCCGGCTTCGATACTTTTATGGAAACGGATGAAGGATTTGAGGCGTATGCAGAAGATTCGAAAGAGGATGTACAGTTGATCGATGAGATAAAGCAGAAGTATAAATCAGTTCAGCCGCTGCTCTTCTATTCTGACAAGGTTAAAAAAGAAAACTGGAATGAGCAGTGGGAAAAAAATGTCGAGCCGATCATAGTTGACAATCAATGCCTCATTCGCGCTGAGTTTCACAAGATTCCTGAAAAGTATCCCTACGAAATAATTATTACGCCGAAAATGTCATTCGGCACCGGGCACCATCAGACAACTTACCTGATGATCAAAGCGCAGCTCGGCATTGACCACAAGAATAAGGATGTGATGGATGCAGGTTGCGGCACCGCAATCCTTTCCGTGATGGCATCCATGCGGGGGGCGAGACAAATTGAAGCGTTTGACATTGATGACTGGAGTATAGAAAACGGTCTGGAGAATGCGGCCCGGAATGGATGTACCAACATCAACATCAGGAAAGGGACGGTGCGCGATTTTTCCTGGCCTCACAAGTTTGACATCATTCTCGCCAACATCAACAAGAATGTCCTTCTCGATGAAATGGCTGTTTATTCGTTGAATCTAAAAACAAGCGGTTTGTTGCTGCTGAGTGGCTTTTATACCTCTGACATTATAGATCTTTTAATGGCTGCCCAAAGCCACAACTTCATCGAACAACGCAGAGATGAGAGGGATACCTGGGCATCCCTGTTGCTGATGAAAATGCCGTGAAACACGGGCGAAACGAGATGATTTAGCAAGCTTTTGCGTTATACCACCTGCCGGGAGCCGTATTAGTCCGAATATTTTGCGAATTTCATGGTTTAAGCGCGTGAAAAAGGCCTTTTTTTATCTTTTGCTGCTGATAAACTGCTCGCAGGTGACCCTTGCGCAGGAGAAGATGAAGCTTGCCTTCCAGGACAGTGTGCGTGTCACCCTGGAAAATGAACATGGCTCGACAGATGCCCATGCCATGGGGGCAGTCTTTGCCACAGGCTGGCACAAGCTGACCCTCGACCAACAGGAGATGATAAAGGACATGGCCTTTACGCTCAAGAAAAAAAAATACAAACCTTTTCCACTGCTGAATGACTTCTATGGTTCATTTGGTTTCGCAGTAGAGAAAGAAAATTTAGACAATGAAAAGTTAACAGCCTTCCTTAAAGTAGCACAACAGGTTGTCAATAAAGAAACCGCAGCAAAGACCAATGCTTTCTTCCGGTATTGCCGTGACTTCTTCGAGTACCGCGCACTCCACTATGAAAAGTCTTATCGGTTGTTTGCGAGCGATGACGACTACACCTTTGAATACATAAAAGATCTTAGTCAGGAGATTCCTGCGCCCGGAGACACCACAAAATCCCAGGACAATTTCAAGCAGTGGGATAATCCGAATCCACAGCAGGACAATAACACAGTCTGGCAGGATGACACGACAAAGGTGGTGGAAAACGCCGTGCCTTCCTGGATGCAACCGCCGCCACAACCGGTGTTAACGGGACCGATCATGAAGTTTTCGTCAGTCACATTTAATTTTTGTACGCCTTACGATTCCGCCTTTATTAAAAATACGGCAGGATCGGTTTCGCTGACAGATGGAACATTTGTTGGTAAGATGGGATCATTTGGCTGGGCGCCTGCAGGCCTGAACTCCGACTCCGTTCATTATGAGTTTTCAGAATACAATTTTAAAGTCGACAAGCCACAGGTTAAGGCTGCGGTGGGAAAGATGCGTTATGTTGGCCGGGTAGCAAACAAAGTCGATGGCATCTTTGAATTCAAAAGCGTGAAGCACAAGGACAAGCTTTCGGCAAGCTATCCAAGGTTCATGTCGTTTCAGTCAAACATTCCCATTCTCGGCTTCAGTAACGACAAGATGAAATATACGGGCGGCTTTGCGCTCAACGGCCATCGTATATACAGCTCATCAGTGAACGGAGACTATTCCAGGCTCGATGTCGCCAGTCCGAACGAAAAAAAATTCACAGCTAAGTCCAGGTTATTTGAGTTCCAGGATTCAGTCGTCAGCTCTCCCCGCGCCATGATCATGATGTACCAGGACAATGATTCATTGTTTCATCCTGCCATGCAATTGCGCTACGATTTTGGCAAAGAACGCCTTAGCCTTCAAAGGGAGAAAGGTCAGTTGCGCGATGCACCGTTCACATCGACTTTTTTTAACGTGGACTTTGGAGTCGACCTGATTCGTTGGGACCTGAAGTCTGACAGTATGAATCTCACGGCCCTCGGCGGTGGAAATCAGGCTCCCATGATTATTCAATCCATCGATTTCTACAATCCCGATGATTATCGTCTGCTGGGAGGAAAAGGATTCACGTTTCACCCGTTGGGTCTTGTTGTGGGGTATGCACAACGCAATGGGGTGCGCGATTTTTATGATTCTGACCTTGCGAACCAGGCTGGAAAGAAACTCGAAGAAATCCGGATGGCAATGACATTCCTGTCTCAAAAAGGAATGATCAATTATAATGCGTCGACCGGATTGGTACAGGTGAAGGAAAAGGCAATGCATTTTGCCGATGCTAAGAAGGGAATCGCGGACTATGACAACCTGAAGATTCACTCCATTACTGACAAGGTTGCCAACGCGTCACTTAACATCCCGCGTAGACGGATGGTAGTAAGAGGAGTGGAGGAGGTAAACGTAAGCGATTCACTGAATGTCATTCTCAAGCCCGACAGTTCCACGGTCACCATCCTGCAGAACCGCGATATTAAATTTGATGGCAAGATCACGGCGGGCAATTTCGAGATCAACGGAAAGGACTTCACATTCAAGTACGATAGTTTTTTTATTAGCCTTAATCACATTGACTCAATCAGATTTTACGTCACGGAGAAAAATGCCAAAGGTCAGACCACACGCCGTCGCGTAAATAATGCAATGGTTGGAGCCGATTCGGCAGCCACTGCAGCCGCCGGACTCGAGGTGGGTAAGAACAAAACGTCGGGAACACTCTTTATCAACTTGCCGGATAATAAATCAGGAAGGATCAAGACTTCAGACTATCCGCGACTCGACGCGACCTCTGGCGGTGTAATATATTTTGATCGCAGTGAAGTGCTCGACGGCGCTTATGATCGCTCCGTATTTTTTGTAGTACCACCTTTCAAACTCGATAGTTTGAACGATGCAGATCCAGGCTCGATCAACTTCGAAGGTACCTTCGTCTCGAGCGGGATGTTTCCAAGCTTTAAGGAAAAGCTGCATACGATGCCTGATAAATCGCTCGGCTTCACCCATGCGATTCCTCAGGCCGGCTATCAATTGTTCAAGGGAGATGGAAAGGTATATGGAGGATTGAATATGGACAACGATGGCTTGCGTGTTGCAGGCAAGATAGAATACCTCGCGGCCTCCGTGGAATCGAATGATTTTGTTTTCTATCCCGACTCGGTCATAGGAAAGGGAAAGGTCGGAGAGCTGAAAGAAAAGCAGTTTGGCAAAGTTTGGTTCCCACAAGTCACACTGCCCGAATTCGAGTTGAACTGGAAGCCAAAGCAGGACCGGTTCTCGATAAAGAATCTCAAAGATCCATTCAACCTGTACAGTACGACGGCGCAATTGGATGGAATGCTGACGGTTTCCAAGGAGGGTGTAACTGGTTCGGGAAAACTCATTACACGTGGTTCGGAAGCTGTGTCCGAAGAACTTGGGTTTACGGCTAAGGATTTCTCAGCACGACACGCAGCGTTTCAGGTGAAGACAACGAATCCTGACAAACCGGCGCTCGCTGGTGAAGATATCCGGCTAAAATTCGACCTGGCGCAGAACTACGCTGACATTAGCCCGGAGGTAGAAGGCGTCGCTGCCATCGATTTTCCTTATGCGCAGTTCAAAACGTCTATTCCAAAAGCCCGTTGGGACTTGAATACCCAAAAGATCACAATGACCAAGGACGAAGACGTGCCTATCGAAAATTCTTATTTCTATACAACGAGAAAGGAGTTGGATTCACTTGCGTTCAATGCGGCCAAAGCTGAGTACGATATCAAATCGCAACAGCTCAAAGTGAGCGGCATTCCTTATATCGTTGTCGCGGATGCAAAGATCACACCTGAAAACAACGAAGTGCTTATTCTCGAAAACGCCAAGATCGGCCAACTTAAGAACACCACCATTATACTTGACACCCTGAATGGATATCACCATCTCACGAATGGAGTCGTTGATATTGTTTCGAGAAATGAATTCAGCGGATACGCCACCTATCAATACGTAAATGCGAGCTCAGATACATTCGCAATCAAGATGACTGACTTCCACCTCGAAGCCATGGACGAGGCCACGAAGTCAAAGCGTCATAAAGGCGCATCGCATCAGCAGACAGTGGCAAATGGAGCCGTGAACGAAACAGCTAAATTGTTGCTGGCGCCCAGGATATTCTATAAAGGAGATATGGTGATGTATGCGTCAAAGCCGGCATTGCAACTACGCGGATTCGTCAAGCTCGACCTGAAAAAGATCAAAAACTACAATACCTGGATTCAGTATCAACAAAGCGGTGACGAGAAGGATGTGTACCTGGACTTTGACAAAGCGATGACAGAAGAAGGGCGAAAGGCAGAAGCAGGATTACATTTCGCATCGGACAATAGCCTTTATATAACATTTGTTTCGGACAAAAAAATGCCCGAAGACGAGGATTTCTTTTTGCCGAGCGGATCATTATTCTTCGACAAGGAAAGTGGTGAATTCAAAATTGAAGACAGGCAGAAAGCTGCCGGAGAAAAGCTTTCGGGTAAAGTGTTCGATTATAATGAAGAGAAGGGCGAAGTGAAGTTTGAAGGCCCCGTTAATTTTTTCAAAGGATTTAAAGATTTCAACATTACCGCATCTGCGCTAGGCACAGGCAACCTCGCGACGAATGATATTAAGATGAATTCATTCGTGATGGCTAATATGAATGTGCCTGAAGCTGCTTACCAGATCATGGCGGCCGACCTCCAGGCAGTTGTCAAAAACGAAAGTGTTCCTGAAGGGCTTGGTGACCAAACAGAACTGCTGTACAAGATCGCCGATATTGTTGGCGAGCGTGTTGCCAAGGATTTTGAGCAGCGTTCTTTGCAGTCCTATGTGTCTCTAGGCACGCTGCCCGGGTTGGCGCAACCACTGGTATTCTCGAATGTGAGCCTGAAGTGGTCTCAAAAATATAAGGCATTCTTCAGTGAAGGAGCCCTGGGCTTGAGCAACATTCTAAAATCCGATATCAATGGTGCGTTCGAGGGATTTATGGAACTCAGAAAGAATGAGGATGGAACACCTGTGTTCCATGTATTCTTCAAAGCGTCGCCGGAATCCTGGTACTACTTTGGATATGAAGACAACAGGCTGATGATTCAGTCGTCCAACAGCCTTTTTAATACGGCGATTTCAAAGAAAACAAACGCTTCCAAGGCTAAAGCTGGCGAGTTGGTTTTCATTCCCGGAAGCGACGAAGAAACATTGACCTTCATCAACCGATTCCGCAAGAATTATCTGAACATCGAGGCTCCCTACGAATTGAATGCCGCCGCCGCGAAGAAGGATAAGAAGAAGAAAGATGATAAGAGCGAGGATGATGGTTTCTGATTGAATCGAGGAGACGTAAAGACGCGGCTCGTTATAACAGAACCAGTTATGCTCCCCAGCCGCCACCGCCCGGAGTCTTTATTATTAATTTGTCGCCGGCATTTACAGTTGCACTGTCCATCCCCTTTAATTTTTCCTTTTGACCTCCTTTTCTAAGAATCAACTGCTCTCCTGATTTTCCTGGTTTGCCTCCTTTAAAACCATAAGGTTTTTCAACGCGGTGTTGTGTCAGCAAATTGACTTCGAGTGTCTCTTTAAAATTGATCTCCCGCTCGATGCCATCGCCGCCGTGCCACTTTCCCTTACCACCTGAATTTTTTCTGATCTCAAATTTTTCGAGTCTGACAGGATAACGGAACTCCAGCAATTCGGGATCTGTAATGCGGGTATTGGTCATGTGCTGGTGGACAGCATCAGCGCCATCGAAGCCTTCACCTGCCCCGGTGCCGCCACAGATCGTTTCATAATATCCGAACCTCTCATTTCCAAAAAGGAAATTGTTCATCGTTCCCTGGCTGCAAGCGGCCAGCTCAAATGCCTTGAGCAAAGTGTCGGTCAATCGCTGACTGACTTCTGTATTTCCGCCGACAACAGCCGGTAGAGGTTTTTTCGTAAAGTCAGGATTCAACAGGCCTGTCGGTAATACTAAATCGACGGGTTCCATCAGCCCCTCATTCATGGGGAGTGGTTGATTAACAAGCAGACGTAAGGTGTAAAGAACGACGCTCTGAACAATCGCCTTTGTTGCATTCAAATTTCCGTGATGCATTTTGGATGATCCACTGAAGTCGATGCTGAGTCGATTCTTGCGCTTAGTAATCGCCAACTTCAAAGGAGAGCCGTCGTCAAGATATTCAATTGCAGCAAACGACTTTTTCTTGAGCGATCTGATTTTCTCTGAGAGCAATGCGGACGCATATTTCCGCAATACCTTCATATGAACGAGGACTTGCTTTTCAGTATATAAATTACACAGCTGCTGCAGCCCTTTGTCTCCAAGATTTACCGCTGCGAGCGCGCCATTCAAGTCGGCAAGATTTTCCTCAATGGACCTGGTCGGATAAACTGCACTTTGAAGAATGTTCCTCACATGATCCCACTGAGGTTTGCCGCCCTTCACGAGATATGTTGGAGGAATAATCACGCCTTCCTCTTCCAGGCTTGACGCATCAGCAGGCATGGATCCTGGCTTGCGCCCGCCAATTTCTGCGTGGTGTGCCCGGTTAGCGACATAACCGATAAGCCTCTTTTTATGAAAGACTGGTTTGATCAAAGTCACGTCAGGGAGATGCGATCCTCCGAAGGCCGGATGATTCGTGATAATCACATCGCCCTCATCCATTGTGATCGCTTTCTTCACCTCACGAACACAAACTCCCATACTACCAAGGTGAACGGGTATGTGAGGTGCGTTCACAACAAGATGGCCTTTCGAATCAAGTACGGCACAAGAAAAGTCCAGTCGCTCCTTGACGTTGACGGAAAACGAAGTTCTTTGTAAGAGTGCTCCCATCTCCTGAGCGAGGGCAGTGAAGCGATTGGTGAAAAGTTCTAGTGATGCTTCCTCGGAGTGCTTCGATTTTTCAACTTTTGTTTTTTTTCTCGAAAGGAGCGCATTATTTACCTTATCCAGACTGAATTGCCAGTCGGCATCAATGAAGGTCGTCGAATTTTCACTCGTGACAAGGGCTGGACCGGTGATTGATGCGCCGGGTTTCAAACTTTCCCAGACATAAACATTCGCAGAGATTTGTTTTGTCCCGACAACGATTGATTGTCTTGCCTCCGGTTTGGGATTATATTTTTTAGTTGATGTCGTTGACTCTACGTCGATCTTAGATTTTACAGCGGCAATCACACGGATAGATTCCACTTCCACCTCGCGTTCAATCCAGTGGCCGAAGATCGAAACGTATCTTGCCCGGAACAGTGAAAGAATATCGTCTCCGGCTTTGTATTCAATCTCCAACGGACTATCCTGACCAGCGAACCGTAAAAAGATCAGCGTCTTTTTCCGAACGATATCATTTTCGCTGTGGCCATCTTTCATTAGATTCTCTTTGGCTGTTGCGAAAAGTGAGTCTAATACTTTTGCAATGTTGCTTTTAGCTGATTGCAGGGGCTGCAGCACGAGCTTCTCTTCGAACTTCTCAGCGAAGGCATGACCAATTCCATAGGCGCTTAACAAGCCTGCATCATAGGGCACCAGCACTTGCTTCATTTCAAGAATGTCTGCGAGCGAGCACGCGTGCTGTCCGCCAGCACCGCCAAAACTCAGCAAAGTGAAGTCACGTGGGTCGTGTCCTTCCTGAACTGAAATCTTTTTTATCGCCTCAGCCATCTTCTCATTGGCGATTTGTATTAAAGAATTCAGCAGACTTAATGGCTTAACGTCTCTACCGGTATGTTTACGAACCTTTTTTGCAAGTGCATCCAATGCAGCGCGTGATTTTGTTGCGTCAATCGGAATGGCAAACCGGGTCGGGTTTATACGACCCAGCAAAACGTTCACGTCAGTTATAGTCAGCGGTCCCCCGGCACCATAACACGCAGGACCGGGAAAAGCGCCGGCGCTGTGCGGTCCAACTGTGAGTCTATGCCCATCGAAATCGCAAATCGAGCCCCCGCCGGCAGCAATGGTTTCGATCGCAAGTGATGGTGAAAGGATTTTGAAATTGCCCACCCGTGACTCGAAACGATAATCGAATCTGTCATTGTACAACGACACGTCGGTGCTCGTGCCCCCCATGTCGAATGCGATTATTTTGTTTGTTCCGGACCTCTTTGCCTGGCTCGCAGCACCTACAACACCACCCGCCGGACCACTCAGCAGACTGTCTTTGGGAAAGAATGAATTTGATTTCACAAGACTACCCGCGCTGGTCATGATGTTGATCGCATTGCCCGAAAGTTTTTTTTCTATTCCGGCTATATACGTGTGGATGATTGGGTCGAGGTATGCATTCACGACACTCGTTTCTGCCCGGGGAAGAATTTTTATTTGTGACGATAGGATTGATGATACTGATCGGTAGATAAATCCGGCTGCCTCCAGCGCCTTTGAAAGCATGATTTCGTGCACTGGATTCCGAAAGCTGTTCATCAGTGCTATCGCAACCGAGTCTACCCTTTGTTTTTTAAGCGAACGAATAATTGCGTCAATTGATTTTTGATGCAATCCTTGAAGCACATCGCCACTCGCTTCGACGCGCTCATCCACTTCAAGCACCAACTTATACAGGGGTTCCTGTTTGATAATATTGACCGTAAAGAGGTCCGGTCGTTGCTGATTGCCGATCAGCAAAAGATCTTTGAAACCTCTGGTAACCAACAATGCTGTATTTGCGCCCTTACGCTCAAGGATGGCATTGGTACCGCGGGTAGAACCAAGCTTTACCTCCATCCTGGGAAAAGAATCTGACAGAGACGTAGCGGTGAGAAGGCGTGCTGCCAGTACAGGCACTTCCTCATGCGATGTTATTTCGATTGACCTCCCCCGGATATTTCGGGGTAAGTTGTCACTCAGTGAAATTACACCCGTAGCCAGGTCAACTTTTTGAATGCGTGAGGAGAAACTTGTTCCGACTATCCTAAATGAAAAATTTTCGAAAATGTCTTTAGAACCTGCCCAGTTCATTGCGACGTGCACAGCACGAGGGCCTTCGGAGCGCTCGATTGTTCCGCGCAGCACACTGCTGCTGAGAACTTTCAAACGCTGAATGATACCGCTGGGATTAACAGAAATACAATCTGTGAACGTACCGCCAGTATCAATCCATAGTTGCCATGGCCGTTCCTCTTGTGACACGCTGGAAACTTTAGATCATGGTTTTGGCATTGACAGCACAACGGCTTTCGTTGACATCATGATGCCGACGGCATAGTTGAATTGCATAGACCCGTCGGGCCTTTCCTTAAAAACAGGTTTGGTATAAAGAAGAGAATCTTCGCCCGCTTTCTGCAATTCAGGCTGTCCCGCATCTCCGCCGCTAACGTAAGCTTCAACAAGCATTTTCTCTATTTCAATCAATGTTGAATCATTCGGGACCAATGAATATATCCTCACGTGCCGCTTTGCGCCAATTGAGTCAAGTTTTGCCGGTGTGGACAAGTTTTTATCCACCTTCTGAATGTCTTCCCATACGGCTTGTCCATAGGCAAGTCCCGCATTTTGAAGGTCGGCTTCGGAAATCTTCTTTATGTCCAGGGTAGACATCCCCTCATGAAGTTTCTTTCTCTCCTCATCACTGAGCTTGCCGCCGCAGGCAAGGAGAACGAAAACGCAGATCAACGAATATTTCATACTGAACCGGATGTAGTCAAAATTACATTTTCTCTGCCAAAATGGTGGCGCATTTTACCTGATTCTGCTACGAGAGGCTTACCCCAGGGAAAATTATCAAATGGTTATCTTTGCGGCCGCTCAAGGATATGATAGATAAACTGGAAGAGATAAGCCATCGGTTTGAGGAAGTGGGACAGCTGCTTGTACAGCAAGATGTTGTGAAAGACATCAAGAAATTCACACAGCTCAGCAAAGAATACCGTGACCTTGAAAAGGTGGTAAACAAATATAAAGAGTATAAGGCCGTTTTGGAGGGTCTTGATCATGCGCGCGAAGTGCTTGAGACTGAGAAGGACGCCGAGTTGAGGGAGCTGGCAAAGATGGAACTCGATGAACTCACTCCAAAACGCGAAGCGATTGAGGAACAGATCAAGGAGCAGTTGATGCCAAAAGATCCTAACGACGACCGCAATTGTATTCTTGAAATCAGGGCAGGAACGGGCGGTGATGAAGCCGCCATCTTCGCCGGTGATCTTTGGCGCATGTATCAACGCTTCTGCGACAGAAAGGGATTAAAAGTATCTGTAGTGGACGTAACAGAAGGAACTGCAGGTGGGTATAAAGAAGTAATCAGCTTGATTGAGGGGCCGGGCGCTTTCGGAATATTCAAGTATGAGTCGGGGGTGCACCGCGTCCAGCGCGTGCCCGAGACCGAGCAACAAGGACGCGTTCATACATCAGCAGCATCAGTGATCGTCCTCCCTGAAGCAGAAGAAGTTGACGTCACCATCAATCCCGCCGACCTTGAATATCAGACTGCGCGAAGCAGCGGCGCAGGCGGACAGAACGTAAATAAAGTTGAGACGAAAGTTCAGCTCACGCACAAGCCGACTGGAATTGTAATCACCTGCCAGGTGGAACGGTCCCAGCACGGAAACCGGGAACGAGCCCTCGCAATGCTCCGCTCGAAATTGTATGAGATGGAAGTCGAGAAACAAAACGCTGAGATTGGTGCGTCAAGACGGTCACAGGTGCGAAGCGGCGATCGTTCCGAAAAAATTCGAACCTACAACTACCCGCAAAGTCGCGTTACCGATCACAGAATAAGCTATACACAACATAACCTCCCAGCCATTATGAATGGCGAGATCGATAGTTTTATCGAGCAGTTGAAGATTGCCGAGACAGCCGAGAAGATGGCGGAAGCGAAATAGAGTTGGAAATGTTTCTATGTGCTAATGTGCTGAGTTAATCATTCTTTTCCTCCGCATCCGCCTTCTTCTCTTCCTCATCCAGGATTTTTTGAATAATCGCCTGTTGGCGTTCATCGATCGTCTGATCGGTTTTCGCTTGCTTCTTCATGAAACGAAACATCGCATTCTTCTTTATTTCGTAAGCGATGAACACCGTGTACTTATTCAGTTTCTTGTCATAATATTTTTCCTCACCGATCTTGCGAAGGTCCGCCAGACTCGTGTTCATCACTTCCCTTGAAAGGCTTTGGAATTTTTGCGCTACGTCAGCTGAGCGAACGTTGTCAGTTTGCCCGACGTAATTGTCTGCAACCTGCTTCATCGTAGTATTCACCTGGCCGGCAAGAATTGTTTTCGCCTCTATATCGGCTTTGCTTCGTGCGATATTATCTGAAGTACTTTCACCTTTTCCTGTCGCGCGAAAGAAACGATTGTTTGATTCATACGCCGAACCGCGGAATGGTTCCTTCACTTTTGCACCGAATGGGCTGGAACCACCACAACCTGAAAACAACACAATTGACAGTAAAAACATGCATTGAATACTCGATTTCATAGGATTTTAGAATTTGACTTCAGTATAAGGTAAGGAAAAACTATGCCAAAATTAGCGATCGTGATTATGCCATATTACCTGCCAGCGAAACGCCCATTTCCAATTCATTGCATAATTTTCCATTCCTGATTTTTTCAAGATGTTATGAAGTTCGCCTCGTGTAAATGCTCTCAACACAGAAAGCGGAGCATCGAATCTAACCATGCTTGAGCGCGAAAAAAGACCAGTTAAAAATTTTATGGAGTAGTATGCGAGCCAATGCCGATGAATGTCATTGATTAGTATGCCAAGGCCCACCTGATGCTTAAGCTGTGCGAAAAATCGTTCGAGTTGATTACTATCGAAATGATGATAGAAAAGCGTTCCGATAACAATATCAAACTTTCGATTTTCAAATTCAGGAGAGAAGATATCGATAGCTTCGAAAACAATTTCCGGATGATCTGCACATCGTTTCCTTGCGTATTCGATGATGTGAGGGTTTGCATCAATTCCTGTCAGTTGAACGCTGATTTTTCTCTTTGATGCCCAGCTTGCGAGCAACCGCAGCATATCGCCACTTCCACAGCCGAGATCTGCAATTGAAATGGTGCGCTGCTTGAGATTTTTTGTTAATTGTTCAACGCCTTCGACCGTAACGGCATTTCCGCCTAACCACTTATTAATGATTTCCAGTTCACGTAATGTTTGTTCGACAACTTCGCCATGGCAATTCAGGTCATCCATGATCTCTATGCCGGGGGATCGGGTGGAGAACGTAGTCATCGTTACGCCACTTTGAGTAACATGCTTTCCAAAGTGAGCCCGGGCCCGAAGGCACAGCTTAGAACGCTTTTTCCCTTATCAGCGGACGTGAGCTCACTTGTGAGTTCATTTAAGACAAAAAGAATGGTCGCGGAGGACATGTTCCCGTATTTCCTCAAGACTTCGTAGGCGTACTTGTTATGTTCTCTGGAAAGACCCAATTCACGTTCGATGGCTTCCAATATTTTCTTTCCGCCGGGATGTATCGCAAAATAGGATACCTCCGGCAGGCTTTTGTGAATCTTTGAAAGCAGCGATCGGGTGAGGCTTTTTATGCCGCCGCGAACAAATTCGGGAACATAAGAAGATAGCCGCATTTCAAACCCCACATTTCCAACAGTCCATGTCATATCATGCTCGCCTTCAATGGCCAGCTGGCAATGAAAGCTTTCCATCATCAGGTTTAACCCTGTGCGCGGTTCTGACTCCACGAGGGCAGCGGCCGCGCCATCAGAAAAAAGTGCGTTCGCAAGAATGTTGTCCTCCGAATTCTCCTTTTGAAAGTGAATTGTGCAAAGTTCAGTACACACAATCAATACCTTCGACGCCGGTTTTGCAGAACACGCTGCCTCTGCAAGTTTTAAAGCATTAAATGCGGCATAACACCCCATAAAATTTATCGAGGTGCGCTCAATATTTGAATTCAGACCAAGAGCTTTTACCAGGTCGATATCAAGACCCGGGGCATACATACCCGTACAGCTCACGACAATAAGATGCGTGATCGAATCTTTCCTTATTTCAGGTGTTGTCGCAAGGCAACGCAACACGGCGTCGATGCTGACGGCCAAAGCGTGACGTCTGTAGAGCTCCAACCTGCGCTTTGTCGTGGGAAAGGGCTCCATGTTTTTTGAATTCTCATAAAAGGAAAACCCTTCTACCTTGCCATAATCCTCAATTACAGAATGTCGTGTTTCAATACCGCTTGCTCTGAAAAGCACACGTAGCTTACGCGCATCGTCATCACCCATTGCCATAGCCCGTACCATAAAGTCAGCAATGTGTGTTTGCATGAGTGTGTGTGGCGGCGTGGCAGTGCCAATGGCTGTGATGAAACTCATTTCTCAATAATACTTTAAAAAAGACTTTTATCAACTAGTTTCGTTCTATGTTTTCACGATCCACGCTTCTACACTTGCGTATTCCGTTCTCTTACTTCCTGCTACCCGTTTACTTGTTTGCTGTTTCGGTGTCCCCCAACATAACTGAAAAACGCTTGTTATGGGTTTTTGCTATTCTTCACCTCATGCTATATCCAGCAAGCAACGGATTCAATAGCTATTTCGACAAAGACGAAAAGAGTATCGGTGGATTAAAGCATCCGCCTCCCGTTGAAAAGGGACTATACTGGATTTCACTGTTGCTTGATTTGATTGCAGTGATTGCCGGGTTTCTTCAAATAGGATTGTTGTTCGCGATGATGCTCCTGATTTATGGCCTTGTTTCGAAAGCGTATAGCCATCCATCGATCCGGTTAAAAAAGTATGCGATCACGAGTTGGGTAATTACCGGCCTCTTTCAGGGTGCATTTACTTTTATGATGTGTTATGTGGGTATCAATCAGTTTGGAGTTGAAAACCTGCTACAACCAAAGGTGGCATTCGCAGCCGCGCTCACCACCGTAATGCTATGGGCGAATTACCCGATGACGCAGGTTTATCAACACGAAGAAGATGCCAAGCATGGTGATATGACGATGAGTCGGATGTTGGGAGTACGCGGGACATTTTACTTTGCCGGAATATTTTTTGCGATCACCGCTGCAGGATTTGTATTGCTGTTCAGAAAATATTTCTATGCCTATTATGGATTGATATTTCTGGTCGCACTCAGTCCTGTCGTACTATATTTCACTTTTTGGTTTCTGAAAGTTCTAAAAGATCCATCGCAGGCAGACTTCAGGCATACGATGCGTTTGAATTTCATCTCGGCGACCTGCCTTATTTTTTTCTTCATTTATTTTTTCCTTGACTTCACTGGCGTCATGGGCGCTATTCGCGCTGGGTATTGAAAATTATTTATTAGCAATCCCATATTCATAAGGAATCCATTCAGCAATTCTCTCACCAAAAGCGAAATAACCACCGAGCATTACATCATTCTGTGGTGAGTAACTTCCATTTTCATATAAGACATGTGGTTGCGTTTGAAATTCCAGTTCTGAAGATTGGCTAAATGCATTGGGTCCGTTGCCACGAATGTTTCTGGGGTCGCTTTCTTTTTTGAATACCACGACCAAAACACCGCGAAACATCATGAGCGGTGGTTGGGAATTGTCCAAAATTTCATGACCATTGAGCGGTTTTGACCGGAGACGTTCATTGACCGGTATCAGCCTCATCTCTTTGTAGTGGTCAATGCTATCTTTCAATCCAAGCTCACGAAACTTTTTAATTTGTTCGAGAATGTATCTTTCAGAAGGCCTGAATTTATTATAAAGAATTCTTACATCCCATCCTTCAGCCTGTATGCGATCAGACATTATCGAGCGGATAAGGTGCACCATTGATCCTTGATAGGCTTTTTCACGGTTCACAACCCATCTGTTCCTTTCTTTTTCATTCGCTGCGATTAATTCTTTGAAAAACACGGTGCCCCCGAAACTTGTGCTGCGTTCGTCGGCGCGAAATCTTTCGAGATCATATTGCACTTCATATCCAAGCGCCCGATTCTCAATAATAATCGGCCCTTTTGCATAGGCGGTCATTGACCTCCCGGATTTATCCTTGCGGACAAAAACATCGCGTGGATTTTTCAAAGAACACCCTGAGGCGTTTTTAGTTGTCCCGATCAGGATGCGCATAAATTCCCGCAAGTCGCGACTTCTTGTTGGTGTTGTGTCGCCATGAACAGTGAGCGCATTCAACGTTACAGACTCCGGCTTCAGCTTAATGTCTGCTGAAATCGTTGAATCTGCTCCGATGATTACAGGAATCTTGACCTTTGCATAGCCTATGAATGAGACAATGAGGTCGAACGCCCCCTTCATGTTCACCTCAAATTTGAATTCACCGCTGGAATCTGAAGCCACGCCAATTGTGGTTCCCCCCAAATAAACGTTGGCAAACGGCACCACTTCAGTCGTTTTGGCATCAGTGACTTTTCCCTGAAGGATGGTTTGGGCAAAGCCATGGTTAAAAAAAGAAAGAGCAGCCACTGCCGTAACAGCGATTGCCCTTAAAGCTTTGCAGAGGGATTTATTAAATCGTAGCGTATTTTTCCAGCAACGCCTTAGTTGCCTTAATTCCATCCGGTTCGGAAAGGGTGCTGCCCTCGTATTCAATTCCAATGTATCCGTTGTAACCCGCCTGCTTTACAATGGGAAGCATCTTTGAATAATCTGTTTCGACGCAATTTCCACTAGCGTCGAAATCGTAAGTCTTTGCGCTCACACCTTTTGCAAATGGCATCAGTTCTGTAACACCCTGGTATCGATCATAGTACTCCAGGCATTTCGATTCCCACATATCGCCCTTCTCGCGCTTTACGCAAAAGTTTCCAAAATCAGGCAGGGTTCCGCAATTCGGGAGCCCAACAGATGAAATCACGGCCCTTAGCCATTTGCCATTCGATGTGATTCCGCCGTGATTTTCAACGATGACGTTAATACCCACGGTTTGTGCGTATTCACTCAACTTGCGTAGGCCATCGGCGCCAGTCTTTGCCACTTCTTCAGGTGTTCCTTCGCCAAAGCAATTGACACGGATTGAATGACATCCAAGGAATTTTGCGGCATCGGCCCACTTCTTATGATTGTCAACCGCTTCCTGTCTTTTCTTTGCATTCAAGTCTGCCATTGAGCCTTCGTGATCACACATAATAAGGACGCTTGTCACACCATTGTCATCGCAGCGCTTCTTAAGCTCAGTGAGATAAGCCGTATCTTTTGCTTTGTCCATGAAGAACTGATTCACATACTCAACCGCCGAAATCCCGAAATCATTTTTAGCCTTGGCGGGGAAGTCGAGATTGACGAGTTCATTCGCTTTCAATGCCCTATGTAATGACCATTCGGCCAGTGATATCTTGAAGAACGGTTCTTTTTTCATCTCTTTTGCGACTGTGGTTGAGTCGGTTTTCTGATCTGTAGAGGAAGATTTGGGCGAGCAGGATTCAATCAATGTGCTGCCCAGTCCGGACGCCATCGTCATAAGTCCCAGCGAACGAAGAAATTCTCTGCGGTTGGAGTTCATAATCTCAAGTTTAGGTCTGGTTGGTTGGGTGAATTTAGATTGTTGGGTGGAGAATAAAAAGGATTGTTATAATGCCTTCGAAGTTGAAGTGCTGAACTAAAACGGCTTGCCGTGTGTCTTTTTCATCAGAAAACCGGCAACCGCCGGCGTTGCCTTCGCAAGGTTCACTGCAAAATTCGAAACCGTGGTTCCACCAAAAAGTCGCTGAATTTGCCTTCCTGCCCAAAGTCTTCCGGCAAATTGGTTCGTCCAGGCCCTCCGATAGTCATCCTCCATTTGCGTTCTCGAATAATCAGGCGCACGCAAAAATCTCAGTATATGTTCGCATGCAATCCTGGCCGAATGAATCGCAATGGCCATGCCGTTGCCACAAAGCGGAGAGATCATGCCGGCAGCATCGCCTGCCATAAGAATATGTTGTTCGACGGGCGCTTTGGTTTCAAATGAAATCTCGTTTATTGTTTCAGGCTTGTCAAATGCGAAATCAGCCTGGTGAAATATTTCCTTCAGAAAAGGATTCTTCATAAGAATCGCATTTTCCATCGCTGGGATGCTACCATATTTTTTCAGGTTGCTTCGGCTCGTCAGATAACACAGGTTAATCAGATCGTCCTCAACCCGACTGATGCCACAATAGCCATTGTGAAAATTATGAAGGGCAATGAGGTCCGTTGGGAAATCTTTTAAACGGATGTGGTATTTCACGCCTACATAAGGTGATCGCTTACGGATGAATGAACGATTCATAGCAACGTCAACTTTCGATCGCTTGCCGAACGCCCCGATCACGACAGGTGCACTAAAATTTCCGCGCGATGTTTCAACCCGGAACTGGTCGTCGCCGAAATTTATTTTTTCGACATCTGTATTAAGAAGAAACTCAACACCCACATTACAAGCACGCTCATACAAAAAGTGATCAAACGCGAACCGACTGATGCCGAACCCACCAAGATCGAGTGGCATATTTGAAACGCTTCCATTGATTGAAGTGAGTTGAAATCGCTGAAGGTTCGATGGTTTCAATTTGCCTGGAAACGCATCAAGAGATTGAAGGTACGGTACCACTTCATTAGAAACATATTCACCACAAACGCGATGAAATGGATAGGTCTTTTTCTCAATCACCAGGGATGGTACCCCTGCACGGGTGAGGTGTATGGAAGCAATTAATCCGGCAAGGCCACCGCCGGCTATGATTATTTTATGCTTCGTCACAAGCTAAATCTAATAAATTGGAACAAGAGATAGCGTTCAACTGTTTTTCAATCAATGAGCGGTTACTTCCGGCCATTTGTAAATCTTAATGTTCAGAAATCAATTAACGATGACCCCGCAGGACGGTGAGGATAATTGGAAAATTCTTGTCGTTGGAAATAATCCGATCGAGCTCGGGCATATTTTTGATCGCCTGCATGGAATCACTGAAAGAGTCATTAAAACTGAAATGGCTTTCGACCTTAAGACCATCCTTGAACGCTTGGTCCTTTTTCATCCCCAGCACATAATCATAGACGACAACGTGGGTCGGCATGAGCTTCATGCCATGGTGTCGCGATTGCACGCACGAAAGACCCGGCATGTCCCGATTACAGTCTTAAAAAATTCAAATTATCAGGAGACAATCGGTGCGGGTGTAATGAACTTCGTGTTAAAGAAGAATCTCACAAGTGAATTGCTCTATCGTGAGTTGTTAAACTCACTGCGTTTTCTGGAATCACAACGATATTGGAATAAGCTGTTCAGAAGCCGCCCGAATCAACTTTCATCATTTTTTACTCAAGCTTAGATCTGACTTTCAAGCTTGAAAGTTGTGTGAATCTTCTGACCTGCCCGAAGGAGATCGATTTTTATTTTTTTACCGGGCTTGGAATTAAAAAAGGCGTTGATCGTATTCAGATTGAGTTCGGCGGCTAGTAGTCCATTGATGGAAATAACCTCGTCACCCGGCTTTATGCCTACTTTCTCGGCAGCAGACTCCTTGCGCACATCGGTCACCTCGAAACGCCTTAACCTCGCGCCTTTCGCTTTCAGGGTTATCCCGCTCATATTGAAGTGAAATTTTTGAGCGTAAGCCGAGTTCTTTCTTAGATAAAGGGCCTCTCCTGCAAAATTGTATATGACTGTAAAACGCGACAAGAGTTCGCCGCCAATCACGCCATTACGAAACACATCTGTCGTCTTGAGCGTGTCCATGTAACTGTTGGCATCAGGAAAATTTGCTACGATGTCGGGAATCTTATACTTCCCAAGTTTTACAGATTTAATACGCCCAATCTGACCAGTGATTAATCCTCCAATTCCGCGCCCGATGAGGCTGGGCACATGTTTTTCCGGTATGGTAATTTTTTCATTTGATGCGGGATCAAGTACAAGCCCATGACTGGCCCCGGTATCGATCATAAGTTTTGCGTCGACGGTATTGCCATTACTCATCTCCACGGGCACGTGCACGTACGGTTTGGTGTCCTCGATCGTCATCGGCAACATCTGAAAGGATGTTCGTGGCTTAAATGCATCGGGCAGACTCAACGTCAAGAACTTTTTTTCATAATCCACTTCTACGACGAAGCGGCTGAAAACTTCATAGCCGAGCACGCCTTGAACATCTGTTCCAAGGTAGTTCCGTAGCTCGAGATAGTCTTTTTCCAGCACGAGCATTGCATGCCCGTCGCCGTGAACTCCAGGCATGTCGAGTGTGACATCATTCGTAATGTAAGCCTCAACAATTTTTTCTCCGCCTGGCCCCGCAACAAGCAGGTGCCGACCATAAGTGAGTTTCAAAATATCACTAAAGCTTTTTTCGGTGAGAATAGTAGTCCGGACGCCGGTATCGAGAATGAACTTCAATGGAAGCTGCCCATTCAGCACAACCGGAATAATCACCAGGTTATTTGTTACTTCAATTGGAAAGCGTACACGGCGTTGGCCATTTGTCAAACTAAAGCCCAATTGAGCGCTACACCATATTGGAGTAACGATCAGGAAAAAACAGAATAAGCGCCTAAATTTCATGAGCCAAATCGCCCCTGATAAAACTATTGAAAATTTTAATAACTGATAAATACTTAAACGGTAACTACCCCCAACGCGGTGAGCAATTTCGAAGGGGATTTTTCCACCGTTAGAATTTTCATATTCTCGCTGCGAATAAAACCATTTTCCAACATGGTTTCCATTTGTGAAATGAGCGGGGAGAAGAATGAATTGATATTGAGCAACCCCACGGGTTGATTGATGAGACCCAACTGTCGCCAGGTTAAGATTTCTGCCAGTTCATCAAGCGTACCCCAGCCCCCCGGAAGCGCAATGAAGGCATCCGTAAGGTCGGCCATTCTCTTTTTCCTTTCATGCATGGAGCGAACTTCGATCAGTTCGGTGAGACCCCGATGGCCCACCTCGCGCCTAACAAGAAAATCAGGAATGACGCCGATAACCTTTCCACCAGTCGATAACACCGCATCGGCCACAATTCCCATCAGGCCGATATTTCCACCACCATATATAAGGGTATGACCTGCGCGCCCCAGTATTTCACCGGTTTCGCGCGCTGCATCAGCGTACACTGCATCTTTTCCGGTACTGGATCCGCAGAAAACGCAAATGTTCATTGAATTGGTTTTAAAACCCCAAATTAAGGGGCTTTTGTGGTTTCTTGCAATATTTGAATATTGTGGAAACCTTATTCTTTTAAATTGAGTTTAAAACGCACTTAATACCTTAAATAATGAAGAAAATTCTGGTGGCAGCGGGCGTTTTAATTGTTGTGGTGTTCGCAGCAGCACTTGTTCTCAGGGTTACTACCAAGTCGTACAGCCCTGAGTCCAATACAATGTTTGAAAACGCTGGATTGAAGATTTCGGTCTTTTACAATCGCCCATCAAAAAAGGGAAGAGTAATCTTTGGCGGCCTGGTGCCTTACGGCAAAACCTGGAGAACAGGTGCCAATGAGCCCACTACATTCGAGACAAATAAGTCATTGGCTATCGGTGATAAAACATTGCCCCCTGGTAAATACTCGTTGTGGACCGTCCCTAATGAACAATCGTGGTCGGTGGTATTCAATTCAACGATTCCAAACTGGGGTATTGACGTGATGAACAATGGAGAAGCGGCGCGTGATCCTCAAACTGATGTGCTGGTCGTCGAGGCTCCGGTGGTAAACACTGAAAAAGAGTTTGAGCAATTCACGATCTCGATCGAGAAGACAGATGATATGATGGAGCTTGTGCTGGCGTGGGACAAAACGCTGGTGGCTGTTCCGTTTGTGGTCAGTGAATAATCACTTTTACCAACGTCTTTCGGTTTTCCAATATAGCCTCGGGTTCTGCCTTCCCTGAACACGCGATCCGTCCCGGAGCCACTCCTAACTTGACAAGATCATTTCCGATTGCCTTAGCCTGCTTAAGCGTACGGTCATTGTGATAGGTATACTTAAGCACAATTGAATCCCGCATCGATACTTGAGTTGATGTTGAATCAATGAGTTCGACCTTTTTTACTGGAATTTTTAAGGTGTCTACTGTCGTCTCGGTAAGATCGGGCTTCGACCGAACGGAGTCGTGCTCATATCCCGTCATCGTGACTTGAATAGAAAATGATTTTCCCGGATTGCCTTGTATAACGCGTTGAAGACGGCGTAACTCCTGTTGTGATGTGGGAGCAAGTTCAGATGAACCTGGCTTGAATGTAATTCCATCAAGAATAATCTCGTCGCCGGACTCTACTGGCTTAATGTTCGCACTCACTTTTTCTATCAAAGAAAATTTGTCACCAGTAAGATCAAATGATTTTGAATAGAAAGTGTAGTTGTCTTTCTCGGGATCCACAGAAAGTTCATATGCACCTCCCTCTTTAATATAGGTAACAAACGTACCGTCTTTTGCAGGGCGAGTAGAGGTCGCCTTGCTCTGATCTTTTGTGTTAAAAACGGTTACATAGGCCGCGCCCGGATTGTCGCTCGAGACTACACCCTCAAGGTGTGTTGGCAAAGTCGAGGGCAATCGGTGCACTCCATTGTCCATTACTGAATTTTGTGAGATAGAGATCCATTCCACCTTTATTACCTGGAAACTTGTCGGAAGAAAAGATGAGGCTCTCACTGTCGCCCATGATCCGTGGAGTTTGTGAATTGCCCGTGTTAATTGCCGCCGGCAATTCGATCGGATTGTCCCAGAGGCCATTTGCTTTTTTGGTCACGACAAAAATGTGGCAGCCTTCGGCCTTTTGATAATCCATTTTGTCACAGCGCGTAAAGTACATTGTGTTACCGTCGACTGAAATGCTGGGACAACTTTCATTACTTTTTGAATTGATGGGCAGTCCGATGTTTACCGGTTCGCTCCACGTCGTTCCATTGAATTGACTTGAATAAAGATCAAAGCCTCCCAATCCATTGCCACGGTTGTTTGATAAGTAGAGTGTCTTGCCGTCAGGACTTAGCGCGAAACCACGAAGAAAATTGAGCCGTGTGTTCACCACCTTCGGCATTGCAACAGGTTCGCGCCAGCTCACCCCGTCGCGCACGGTGTAGCTCATCGTAAGCGCATTATCTTCCGCGACATCTGCTATGTAAACCATTGAGTTGCCGTCAAGACTGATGTACGGCGCATAGTTATTGATCGGCGGGTGATTGATGTTTGCCGGCATCTTCCTCAGCTTCGCCTGTCCCATCGACGGATGACAAGGTGCTGCGGCCGTCAAGGCCATCACACAGACCATTGCAAATTTCCATTCCATGATTAAAATTAATCAAAACCCTTCATCCCGAACCTGAGTTGTCGGAAGCCACAATGCCTAACAGGCGGGAGGGCGACTTAATTTTAGATTAGTTGCTTTAATCGCTTGAAAATTTGAAGTAGTTTTAGGGATCATGATCCAGGTAATTCCATCCATCGCAATCCGTAAAGGAAAAGTTGTCAAAATGCGCAAAGGTGATCCCGCCAGCGAAAAAGCGTACGACGAAAATCCATTGGATCTGGCGAAGAGATTCGAAGACCATGGAATCGATGTCGTACACCTCGTGGACCTGGATGGTGCTGAGCGCGGTAGCCCGAAGAACTTTCATGTTCTTGAAGCGATGGCTAACCACACGGATTTGAAGATCGACTTCACTGGCGGTATCAGCACCGATGGTGATGTTTCAAGTGCTTATGAATTTGGTGCTGATTATATCACTGCCTCCAGTATAGCAATCACCAACCCCGAATTGTTTGCTTCGTGGATTGTTTCTTATGGTCGTGAAAAGATGACTCTCAGTGCAGATGTCACCGACGTTAAATCAAAGCAGGTGGCATTCCGTGGCTGGTTGAAAAAATCCGATCTCACATTATACGAACACCTTCGTTTCTTTTATGATCGCGGCCTAAAGTATGCCAAGTGCACTGACATCTCCCGTGATGGTGTGCTGGAGGGACCTGACTTCGCGTTCTACCAGGAAATCCTCGACACATTTCCGGACTTGAAAATCCTTGCGAGCGGTGGCGTTCGCAATGCCGACGATATTCAGCGTCTCAATGACATGGGCATCTTCGCCGTCATCTTTGGAAAGGCATACTATGAAGGTGTCATGAAACTTAAAGACCTCAGTAAGTTTCTCGTAAAGGCGTAATAGCCCGGCCCAATAGCCCGGCACTTAAGTGCCGGGCTGATGCCGCGGCAATACAACAATCAGTGTCGTACCTTTTCTCCCAGGCTGAGTATCCAGTTCATAGCTTGCCTTGATAAGACTTAATCGCGACTGAATATTTTTCCAGCCATTTCCGGATGAATGCTCGAGTGTTGATTTATCGAACCCTAAGCCGTCATCTTCGATCGTGAGTGTGATTTCATCGTCGTGACCGACAATCTGGACGAGAATATTTTGAGCATGAGAATATTTCAGAATGTTGTTGACCCACTCCTGAACGACACGATACAATGAAATCTCGTGTATCTCGGGAAAACGTTCGGGCATCTCAAAGCTGTTGACCGAAAGTTTCACCGGAGAAGTGCTATTCACGCGCAAGGACATCTCCTGGATTGCAGGAATAAGTCCTCCGCGGATTAACATTTGAGGCATAAGGTTGTATGCGACGCCACGGATTTCTTTGTGCATGTCATTGAGAATTCCTTCTGCCTTTATCATTCGGTCCAGCCGCTTTTCCTCTGAGGCATCAGCGTTGCCGGGTGTAATCGTAAACCTGAGAGCAGAGATCAATTGCCCCATGCCGTCATGCAGATCCTGGGCAAAGCGTTTCCGCTCGCTTTCCTGTGACTGAATAGTTGCAGAGATCTGTGCCTCCCGCAATGACAGCTCGTATTCCTTCTTAAGATTTTCCTGCTTGCGGCGCAGCCTGCTGCGGATAAGCAGAAGGATGACAACAACCAAAACAATGACGATGACGAGCGCGGCAATGAAAACATAATTACGTTGAATGTTGGCGTCTTGTGTCGCAATCGTGGCGTTTTGCAACGCGATCTGCTGCTCCTTTTTCTCCGTCTCGTATTTTGTTTCCATATCGGCAATCGCCTGAGCGTTTGCGTTTTGGTAGATACTGTCTTTTGCCGTGGCCCAGAGTCGGTAATACTTGCTGGCATTCTTAAAATCGTTCAACCCTTCATAATTCTTGGCCAATACTTCATACGTGTTTTGAAATTTCAGAAGCAACTTATGCTTCCGCGCAATACCAAGTGCTTCAAGACCAGTCTTAAGACCTTTGGAATAGCTGCCGGTTTTTTCGTAGAGCGCCGATAGTGTATACAGGTCTGAAACCATGAAAACCGGGTCACCAACTTTAGCGCGGTATGGAAGTGCTTTTTCGTACTGCTCGATTGCGAGTTTATCTTCACCTGCGTCAGAATAAATTGTGCCAAGGATAAAGTGTGCGTTTGCAAGAGAGACAAAATTTTGAGCGACTTCTGCAGCTACAATAGCCTTTTCTACGAAATAGCGGGCTGAATCGAGCTTGCCAACCGCGCCGTAACAAATAGCGACGTTGTTATACAAATAGAGGGCCATCCACTGCAATGATGAATCCATTCTGTTCAGTGTGTGAAGTCCGAGATTGATCCCATCACGGTAACGTTTAAGCTCGAGATAGGCCCACGTCAGATTGATGCGCATCTTCATGGCAGTCTCCTGGTTGCGGTCTTTGTCGGTTAATCGCAAACCTTCCAGCAGGTTAGATACTGCCGCTTCGGCCTTTCCAGCCGTTACAAGGGTTTTTCCGAGGCTGCTGTAAATGACGCGTAAGGCATCTTCATTGTTTGTTCGCTTTGCCCTGTCCCGGGCCTGGTAAAACCAATAAATGGCACTGTCCAGCATGCCGATCCCTGAATCATATACGCCTTCAGTTGCAAGCGCATAGACTCTTGCACTCTCGCTTCTCGCCTTTAAAAAGGGATGGGACTCGTCCCGATATTTCTTTGTCTTTTCCTGGTTGGAGCGTTGATAGAATGAAACCAGTGTAAACAACGCCTCGGACTTTTGATCAACATTAAATTTGTCAAGGCTGGCTTCGAGACTGTCGATGACGTGAGGCGACTGAGCGGATGCGCATGTGGCCATCAATGAAAGCACAACCGCAAAACGCACTACAGGCTGAATCATGAGTTTTTGATTCATAGGAACTAAATATACTTATTCGGTGTGCTGTATTTCAATCAACTGGTTGGGGATTCTGTAAGTCACTCAAGGAATTTTATCCCGGATTTGATGGACACACGCCAGCGAAAAAGAAGAACGAACAAACCCACTTTACATCGGAATTGTTAACGTATTTTTACGGTCATTTTGTCCGCGATTGGGCACTTCATGGCGAAGAGTAACACACAAAAGACATCCGAATTTTCTGACGGCACCGGCCACGATTTCATTGAGGTCATCGGCGCACGGGAACACAACCTGAAAAACATCAGTGTGAGTTTCCCCCGCAATCGCCTCGTTGTGGTAACGGGGATCAGCGGAAGCGGCAAATCCTCACTTGCCTTTGATACCATCTACGCTGAGGGGCAAAGGCGCTACATGGAAAGCTTCTCGGCCTACGCTCGGAGTTTTATTGGCAACCTTGAGCGCCCGGACGTCGACAAGATTAACGGGCTTAGCCCCGTTATTTCGATTGAACAAAAGACTACCTCCCGCAATCCGCGATCGACGGTGGGCACTGTCACGGAGATATATGACTTCATGCGTTTGCTGTTTGCGCGCGCAGGTGAAGCATTTTCTTACCTGTCAGGAGAGAAGATGGTGCGTCAATCAGAAGAACAAATTCTGAATGGCATTTTTCAGCATTTCAATGGGAAGAAACTAACCTTGCTTTCGCCCGTCGTGAAGGGTCGCAAGGGACACTACCGTGAATTGTTTGTACAGATAAGAAAGAGCGGATTTACAAAGGTGCGTGTTGATGGCGCCATTGAAGAGATTACCGCCAAAATGCAACTTGATCGTTACAAGATCCACGACATAGAAATCGTCATTGACAGAATTGTTGCCGATGCCAAGGATCGGTTTCGCATCGGTCAGTCTGTTGCCCGCTCATTGAAAGAGGGAAAGGGTGTCATGATGCTGTTGGAGGAAGGCGGGAAGGTGCACCACTTCTCAAAATATCTGATGGATCCTACTACGGGTCTTTCGTACGATGAGCCTGCGCCGAATTTGTTTTCTTTTAACTCACCCTACGGAGCTTGTCCTGTTTGTAATGGACTTGGAGTAATCGAAGAAATCACTGAAGAATCTGTCATTCCAGATAAAAAACTTAGCATCGCACGCGGTGGAATTTTGCCGTTGGGCGAATACAGGGATATCTGGATCTTTAAGAAAGTCGAGGCAATCCTCAAGCGTCATAAGCTTACTCTTACGACTCCGATCAAAGACATTCCGAAGGAGGTGATCAAGACATTGTTATATGGTGACGATGTTCCGGTTGCTGTGGCGTCGGTCAAATATCCCGGCACGGAATGGAATACAAGGTTTGAAGGGATCGTCAACTTTCTTGAGAAGCAGCGTGATGACGGTTCTGAAGCGCTTAAACGATGGGTGGAAGACTTCATGGTTTCCCGAACTTGCCCCGAATGCAATGGTGCGCGTCTGAAGAAGGAGTCGCTTCACTTTAAGATAGATAAGAAGAACATCGCAGAGCTTGCCCAACTGGACATCCTTGAATTACAAAAGTGGTTCAATAAACTGGAAGACCGGGTAAATGAAAAGCAACGCGCAATTGCAGCGGAGATACTCAAGGAGATCAGGAAGCGTATCGGATTTCTATTGGATGTTGGGCTTGAATACCTCAACCTCGATCGGCCATTGCGAACGCTGAGCGGTGGAGAAGCACAGCGGATCCGGCTTGCAACCCAAATTGGCACTCAACTCGTTGGCGTGCTTTATATCCTTGACGAGCCGAGCATCGGCCTTCATGCACGTGACAACGTGAAGCTCATTAAAGCCTTGAAAGATCTGCGTGACCTTGGTAATTCAGTAGTGGTTGTAGAGCATGATAAAGACATGATGCTCGAGTCGGACTATATCATAGATGTAGGCCCTGGCGCCGGACGACATGGGGGCCAGGTTGTCGCAGAAGGACCTCCAGCTGAATTTTTAAAAGGTCAAAGCACAACATCTAAATACCTGAATGGAAAAATTTCTATTCCATACGTCAAAGAAAAAAGAAAGGGAAGCGGCGAAAAGATTTCGTTGCTGGGTGCGACGGGTAATAACCTGAAGAACGTCGACCTTAATATTCAACTCGGAACATTCACGTGCATCACTGGCGTTTCAGGAAGTGGCAAGTCAACGCTCATTCACGAAACACTCTTTCCGATACTCAATAAACACTTCTTCAACTCACGCACCGAACCTTTGCCTTATAAAAAGATTGAAGGCCTGGAGTACATCGATAAAGTGATTGAAGTAGATCAGTCGCCCATTGGTCGCACACCTCGTTCAAACCCTGCTACATACACGGGTGTGTTTTCTGAGATCAGGGATTTATTCACTCAATTGCCCGAAGCAAAAATTCGCGGATACAAACCCGGAAGATTCTCCTTCAACGTCAAGGGAGGACGCTGTGAAACCTGTGAGGGTGCAGGCTTGCGATTGATTGAAATGGAGTTTCTGCCCGATGTGTATGTTGTTTGCGAAACCTGTAAAGGGAAACGCTACAACCGCGAAACCCTGGAGGTTAGATTCAAGGGAAAATCCATTTCAGATGTTTTGGATATGACCGTGGAGGAAGCTGTAACATTCTTCGAGAATCAACCGAAGATCCTGAGGAAGATTGAAACACTGAATGATGTTGGCTTGGGATACATTTCATTGGGTCAGCACGCAACTACCCTTTCGGGCGGTGAAGCCCAGCGTGTGAAACTGGCGACAGAATTATCTAAGCGTGACACAGGCAAAACACTGTACATCCTCGACGAGCCGACAACCGGGTTGCATTTCCAGGATATCTCTCACTTGTTGCTCGTGCTGCAAAAGCTCGTCGACAAAGGAAACACCGTTCTTGTCATTGAGCACAACATGGATATCATCAAATCCGCGGATCAAGTGATTGATCTTGGCCCTGAGGGCGGCGAAAAAGGCGGGCGCATCATTGCGAAAGGAACACCGGAGGAGGTTTCGAAGAATCCGGCGAGTTATACCGGCAAGTTTTTGAAGGCAGAGTTAGTCAGTTGACAAACGCGCTCGCGCGCAATTGACAATGTGCCTGCTTAATCGACTTTCCAGCACCGAGCTACGCATCCCGTTAAGTTTCGTAGTCGAGAGCATTGTCAACTGCCTCCGAGCGCAGCGAGGATTTGTCAACAGTCAACTCTTTTTGATCTGCTATCGTAGCTCGAGCCGCGACCTGCCAATTGCCAACACCCAATGGCACTCCCCACCCAACAAAGCCCCGTAACTATTAACTTTGCCGTTGGCTACGCCTTGCCAAAAGCTAATGGCCAACAGCCAACAGCCTTTCCCCCATGATCAACAACAAATCACGACTCTACTGGACTCTTCAGATCGGCGGCTGGCTGCTGTATGCTGTCATTCAGATCGTCGTGAGTGTATTCGCCTCGGATGGCCAGAGTGTGAGCACCCAGCGAGTGATCTTCCTTACGTATGATGCATTCTTTTGTCTTTTGCTGACGCACATTCTCCGCAACCTGATCAATCATTGGCGTTGGCTTGACGGAAGTATTGCGCTGCTCATTCCAAGGATCATCATTAGTGTGTTCGTTCTCGGTTTGATCCTGTATTTCTTGAGATTACCCATCTCGCTTCCACTCGGGATTTATACAAGCAAGGTTGCTTTTGACATCGGAAACATTCTTGGACTCACATTCATTTATTCTTTGATTTTCTTTTTGTGGTGCGTTCTCTACTTTGTTTATAACTACTTCGAACGATATAATACTTCTCTAAAGCTTGAAGCATCCATCAAAGAGATTGAATTGAATAATCTCAAATCGCAGCTCAATCCGCATTTTATTTTCAATGCCTTGAACAGCATTCGTGCACTGGTGGATGAGAATCCGGACAAGTCCAAAATGGCCATCAACCAACTAGCCAATATCCTGAGAAACTCTTTTGCAACAGGTAAAAGAGGATTGACCAAATTCGAAGATGAGCTCAAAGTCGTGAACGATTACCTTGGTCTGGAGAGCATCCGTTTTGAGGAACGTCTGAAAACGGAATTCGACATTGATCCTCAGTCCCGCGACTTCCTGGTACCTCCGCTGATGGTGCAAACCCTGGTGGAAAACGGAATCAAGCATGGGATCTCAAAACTCACTGCAGGCGGAACTATTCGAATGAAAACTTCCGTTCATAATGACCGATTGACCATTCAAATACGAAATAGCGGTCAATATGTGAATGGCGTGAAAAGAAGCTCTACAGGATTAGGATTGGAAAACACGCGTCAGCGATTGAAACTTATTTATGGTGATAAGGCTTCATTTAGAATTATGACCGAAAACGATACTTTTGTTTTGACAGAGATTGAAATACCGCATTTGAGATAATTAACTAGATGAAAGCCCTGATTGTTGACGACGAGCGCCTGGCGCGGAAAGAGCTGATGAAGCTCCTGGAAGAACATCCATCCATTGAAATTGTAGGTGAAGCACAGAATGCCGACGAGGCCGAACAGATGATCACGGAATTGAATCCGGATCTGTTGTTTTTAGATATACAAATGCCCGGACGCACAGGCTTCCAGTTGCTCGAGTCATTGGATCAGGTGCCGCTGGTTGTTTTCACCACAGCGTACGATGAGTTTGCTTTGAAAGCATTTGAAGTAAGCGCACTGGATTATTTGTTGAAACCTATCACTGCAGAACGACTTGCCGAGGCGGTTCATAAGATCCAGGAAAAAGAACGCACCCGATCGGGTCGTGGTCGCGATCAGAAACTTGGGCTCGAAGACCAGGTATTCGTAAAAGACGGCGAGCGTTGCTGGTTTGTGAGTCTTGCCAATATCCGCCTGTTCGAATCCGACGGCAACTACATCAAAGTATATTTTGACACCAACCGGCCGATGATCCACAAGTCATTGAATGCCCTGGATGAAAAGCTCGACGAGCGCGCCTTCTTCCGTGCAAGCCGCAAGCACATCGTCAACCTCAGCTGGGTTGAAGGCATCGAGCCGTGGTTCAATGGCGGTTTGATGGTGAAACTGCGCGGCGGGGATAAGGTTGAAGTGAGCAGGAGGCAGGCCGCGAAGTTTAAGGATATGATGAGTCTTTAGGATTCAACTGGTCTAGAACTACTTTTCTCTGTCCTAAATCTACAACTAGGGTTCGCCATCCAATTGAGTTAACAACGATTTTTGTTATTGGTGCCTTTTGCGTCAAAGAAAATTCCCCATTGCCGTTTGTGAATAATTGAACAGGGTCAACGTATCCTGAAAAATAAATTACGATGTGAGCGCCAACCAACGAAGCCAAAGTTTTTGAGTCTTTAAGCGTGCCGTGAATTTTTGAATCCAATGTTGACATCAGCGATAAAAAGAATTGTCCTTCAACCACACATCCATCCCTTCCATTGATTCCGTAGTCTGGCACACGATTTACAATAAGGGAATTCTGGGTGTGCCCATTGAAGGAAAATCTCGACAATTTGACTTGTCTAGATGACAGGCACCCAGCAAGGAAAAAAATAGCAATAAAAACAAAAGCCGATTTCATTTTCTTGCTTGTCGTCGATGCTCGTTATTTCAGCACCAACTCCACCAACTCCTTCTCCACAGTCCAGTCCCTCGCCAGCTTGATCATAGCCGTCGCTTCCATTTCTGTGACGTAGCCTTTCAAATTGTTGGATTGCCAGACCATGTTGATCAGGTCAACACGTTTTTGTTTGGGATAGTCGCCGATAATTTCATTGAGAAACGCGCGCGCGCGATCGAATGCTGTGATCTGATCCTTTTCAATAAAATCCACTGCCCATTTCAATTCATCAGGTGCATGCAGTTTTTGTGCAGCCGCTTCCAGGTCTTGCTTCTCCGCATAATCTAACCCGTGGTAATAAAAAATTACCGCCTTCAACAACAGGTAAACACGTTTTTCCTCTGAGCTCATGTGAGATTGAACTTCGAAAATAGTACATAATTCCTTACTCAGCAGCACACTCAATTTGACTTTCAGTGCGCTTGTTGGTCCCGATAGCTATCAGGATTGCTGTTAGCCTTTAGCCTTTGGTAGCGCTCTGCCTTCGATAACTTACAATTCACAATCGCCGCTACTGCCTACTAATTATTGGATCATCAAATCCTCTGCAATCTTATCCGCCAACAATTTTCCCTTTCGCGTTAGCCTGACAAGGCTACCGTTGATGACAGCAAGTTGTTCAATCTGAATAAACGCGAGATATTTTCCGCAGCGCAGCAGTAAATCATCGTCAAACACTTTCTTTAATACATTCAAATCACAACCCCGACTTGTTCGAAGTGAAGTCATGATGTATTCGTTGATCTTATTCTCGCGCGTTAACACTTCTTTTTCAAATGGTATTTCATCCTTCGCTAACGCGCGTGTATAAATCGCATTATTCCGCACATTAAACTGCCGTGACGAACCATTGAAAGAATGGGCACCCGGCCCAATACCCAAATAAGACACACCTTTCCAGTAACTGCTGTTGTGCTGCGAATTAAAACCCGGCTTTGAAAAATTTGAAATCTCGTAATGTTCATATCCTTTATCACTCAGCACATCCATCAGGATCTCAAACTGACGTGCAGCAACCTCATCTGAAACCGGATGCAACTTCCCGTGCTTGCTCCAGTTGCCGAAAACCGTCCTTTCTTCAATGGTGAGAGAATATGACGAAATGTGCTCCGGCGAAAAATCCACAATCTCCTGGAGGGTTTGCTTCCATTTGGCATCGCTCAGATCTGGGATCGCATAGATTGCGTCGACACTTATGTTGTTGAAGCCCGCCTCACGCGCCTGCTCCATGGTTTGTCTTGCCACGGTGCCTGTATGCGCGCGGTTCAAGAACTTCAGAACGTCATCATGAAAAGACTGGATTCCAACGCTAAGACGGTTGATGCCGAGGTCGCGCCAGGCTTTTAACTTGACAATTGAAATGTCATCAGGATTGCATTCGAGGGTTACTTCGATATTCTCCTTTACTTCAAGATTGTTTTTTGCGGCCTTCATAAGCAGCATTAACTCTTCTATGGCGAGAATCGAAGGTGTACCGCCGCCAAAATAAATTGTCTCGATCGGATCACTGAGGTAAGAACGTTGGATCTCAATCTCATGCACCATTGCATGTACAAGCTCGGAACGATGCTTTTGATCGGTGGAAAAATGGAAGTCGCAATAATGGCAGGCTTGTTTGCAAAAGGGAATATGGAGATAAAGGCCAGCCATCGTGTTACACTTTCAACGGATAAATTTTTTAAACCGCAAAGGCGCGAAGACGCAAAGAAATATTTTGAATAAGCTCCTTACTTTTTTCTCAGCGGCTCCGCGCGTCCACGGTTCCTGAACTAAAAATGCAAATAGTTTTTTCGGGAATGGCCTTGGTTTAAGATATTTTTGCGGCGATGATCCGCGCGCTAATGTTTCTTTTTTTGACCCAGACTGGCTGGGCAGCGCCCGTTGTGGTCAAAGATCTTCGCGCAGACTGGCTTACCTACGACGCTGATCGTTATGCTCCGATTGGCGACCAGGAGACTGCGACACTTCGCACCATTTATTTTTCAGTAAATCCCTCATCATTCAAAGGCCAATACTTGTCTGCAGCTGCCCCTGAGGAATGGACACTGTTCGTAAATCAGAAACTGATTTTCTCCGGCAAAAAGAAACTATTAAGCCTGGACAGTCTGGCAAAGCTTTATCCAGGCACATTGTTTTTCGCCGTTTATTCTGCCACCGGAGCCAGCAGACTCACAACATCCATTGTTGCGCCTGAGGGATCATCGTTTGCGCGTGACGAAATCGATAAAAGGCCACCAACGTTCTTTCGTGACTATGGCATTCTGGCAGCGGCCTTCTTGTTATTGTTCTTCCTTGTGTTATTTCGTACAAATCCACAGTTGACATTGGATTACTTTTCGTTTGCAAAAATATTTTCAGTCCAGGAGCGAAATGAGAACCTGCTTGCATCCAGAATTACATCGAGCGCGAACCTGTTGTTCTATGTTTTTTGTGCATTGCTCACTGGATTTCTTCTCTCTGCGGTCTTTTATACAGGAGGCTCTTATTTCCTGGTGTCACGGTTTGTAAAAATCAATTCATTCGGTGCTGCCTTCATCGTTTGGTTGCGCCTTTCGCTGTTTATTCTCCTGTTGCTTGCAGCAAAACTTGTCATCGTATTGATTTTTTCATCCCTATTTAATTTCAGGGAAACGGTCAGCTTTCAATTTTTCAATTTTTTGCGGTTTGTGTTGTTCACTTCCGTTGTAATGGCCCTGTTGAGCCTGGGCTATTTCGTTTTCAAGGGTCAGCAAATCATATTTTATGAGCGACTGGTGATTCTTTCACTGATGCTGTTAAGTGCTGGGTCAGTTATGGTCTTGATAAAATTATTGGCACGAGCGCCCTTCTCCTTTTTTCATTTATTTTCCTACCTTTGTGCTTCGGAAATTATTCCCTTGGTGATCATCATCAAGATATTCTTTTGACTACCGAACCGACGTGTGCCGATATGACAGAAACGGTTGTTCTTGACAGGATGCGGAAAGTAAAAAGCATTCTCGTCACCCAGGAAGCGCCCACCGACCCGACGTCTCCTTACTTCAAAATTGCTGAGAAGTATAACATCAAAGTTGATTTCCGCCCTTTTATACAGGTGGAGGCTGTACCTGTTAAAGAATTCCGAAAACAGAAGATCGAAATACTCAACTATACGGCGATTATTTTCACAAGTCGCAACGCGGTGGACCATTTCTTCGCTATCTGCCGGGAACTTAAGATCGAGATGCCGCCGGACATGAAATACTTCTGCATCTCAGAACAGACTTCCAACTATCTGCAGAAATATATAGTCATCAGAAAAAGAAAAATTTTCACCGGGCTGAAAGATACCCGTGACTTGATGGAGATCATCAAGAAACATAAGAATGAAAAGTTTCTTTTCCCGTGTTCGGATATTCGCAAAAACGATATCCCAGACTTCCTGCGCGAAAACAATTACCACTTCAGCGAGGCTATCACGCATCACACTGTTGCTGCCAACCTTTCTGATTTGAAAGAAGTGTTTTACGATATACTCGCTTTTTTCAGCCCATCTGGAATTCATTCACTCTTTACAAATTTTCCGGATTTCAAGCAGAATAATACCCGCATCGCTGCATTCGGTCCAGCAACTGCCAAGGCCGTCCGTGATGCCGGACTTATTTTAGATATAGAAGCCCCCCTCCCAAATGCCCCCTCAATGACGGGAGCGCTGGAACTCTATATTAAAAAGGCTAACGGTTCTAAATAAAACGATCCGATTCTTTCGTTACTTCGCTGATAATGCGCCAACCGTCGCTTTTATAAAGACTTGCGGCGCTATTATTTTATATTTGATATCCATCGTCACGCTATTGTGAAAAAACTACTGCCGCTTATTGCATTGTTGATATGGATCGACGGCTGGGCCCAGCAGGACCCTCAGTTTTCACAATACATGTTCAACACTTTTTATTACAACCCTGGTTTTGCTGGCATTGAGAATGCTACCAAAATCACTGGCCTTTACCGCGCTCAATGGGTAGGATATTCACCAACCTACGGCGATGGTGGTGCCCCGACAACGCAAATATTGAGCATCAATACACCCGTCCCTAAATTCAAGGGCGGGGTGGGAGGCTATATAGTCAACGATCAACTAGGCCCACTTTCAAACTTTGAGGCCCAGGCGTCATATGCTTATTATGTCAATATGAAGGACGCCAAGCTAAGTATCGGCATCCGTGCCGGCATGGTTTCTCAAACGCTGAACTTTGAGATCTTAAGGGCCATCGATCCTGATGATCCGTTGCTAGCCGGAAAGGCAGGTAAGGAAACGCAGATGCGACCTGATTTTGCGGCGGGCGTCATGTATAAAAAAGAGAAGTATTATATCGGTGTAGGAATGGATCACCTTAACCAGCCAACCTACACGTTCGGATTGCCGCAAAGCAATCAGCTGAAACAGCACCTGTATGTCACGGGATCCTACTTTTATGACGTCAATTTCGACGTTCGTGTGCAGTTTGTGACTTTGATAAAAAGCGACCTGACAAAGACATCCTTCGACATCGGTGGCATTGCGTACTTCAAAGACGTGATGTGGGGCGGCTTGTCGTTCCGGCAATCCGAAGCAGCGATTCTTTTACTGGGTTACAGCCTTTTGAAGGACAAGACCCTCAAAGTTGGCTATTCACTCGACTATATCATTAAGGACCAGCAGGCAAAGCAGCCAACATCGCACGAATTGATGGTTTCCTACAGCCTGCCCGTGAATTTGAGTGGTAAGAAGATTATCAGAACACCACGTTTCCGTTACTAAAACGAAACATTTTTGGGTTTTTTGAAGATTTTGCGGAATTTCGGAACCTTATTTTTGGCAAAACAGACTAATGAAATAAATTTATGGTCCGTTCGTTGGACAAAAACCAACTACAAACTAGACTCAACATCATGAATATGAAGGTACAGGCGAAATCAAAAAGTCTTGGTTATTTGGCTCTGGGGGTAATGTGCCTTTCCATGGCTGGCTGCGGCCTGCTGGGGATCGGAGGCAAAAAAGGAGGCGACCAGGGCGAGTTAGTTGGTGTGCCAAATCGTGAGGGTTGGGTCATGACGATTCCTTATGGAATGGTACCAATCCCCGCCGGAACGTTCCACATGGGTCAGGCAGATGAAGATCCTGCATCTACGCAAATCAACTTCAATAAGCAGATCACGATCGGACCATTCTTTATGGATGACACCGAGATCACCAATAACGAGTACCGTCAATTCACCAACTTCTTCCTCATTGACAACGGAACGATCGAAGGTTTCCCGGCTGTCAGCGCAGAAGAATTCAGGCAGAAATACTATCCTGATACGACCTCCTGGGTTCGTGACTTCGCGCACCACATGGGAGACCCTATCCAGGACTATTACTATTGGCACCCGGGGTATGACGACTATCCTGTAGTCGGCATCAACTGGGACGCCTGTGTGTTCTTTGGAAAATGGAGAACAGCGTACCTGAACGATTTCAGAAAGACTGTCGGAGAATTTCCGATGCCTGAGTTCCGCCTGCCATCAGAAGCTGAGTGGGAATATTCAGCGCGGGGCGGCCGCGATATGGCGAAATACCCCTGGGGTAACCCTTACATCCGTAACTCAAAAGGATGTATGCTGGCGAACTTCAAACCGGGCCGCGGAAACTTCTATGACGATGGATTCGCTTACACATCACCAGTTCAATCATATTTCCCCAACGACTACGGCCTGTTTGATACATCAGGTAACGTATCAGAGTGGTGCCTTGATGATTTCAACCCGGCTTCAGTTCCGACAGTATGGGACTTGAATCCTGAATACATCGATCCTCGCACAGATCCGAATAATAAAAAGTACAATGCCAAAGTGCCACCTAAGAAAGTGGTGCGCGGAGGATCATGGAAGGACGTGGCCTATTACCTCGAAACTGGTACCAGGACATACGAATTCAAAGATTCTTCCAGAGCATACATTGGTTTCCGTTGCGCGATGACCCACCTGGGACGCTCGTCTGGAAGCGAATTTTAGTAATTATAAAAACTCGTATTATATTTAACCTGCGCAATATCAATCAAGAAAACCTTTAACCTTTAAACTCTAACTAACATGGCAAAGAAAAAAGGCGGATTCATGCAATTGCTTTATGAGACCATCATGCCCAAGATATATGGTATCGGAGCGGCAGTTGTAATCATAGGGGCACTCTTTAAAATTCTCCACTTACCCGGTGCAAACCTTATGTTGATGATCGGTCTTTCAGTAGAGGCCGGTATCTTCTTTTTGAGTGCATTTGAACCTAAGCATGAAGATCCGGATTGGTCAAAAGTTTATCCTGAACTTTCTGAAGAATACGAAGGTCCAACTAATACAACAGCAACGCGCATCAGCAATCGTCCTGCAGCAGGAGAATCTCCGCTTTTGAAAATCGACGATATGCTCAAGACTGCAAAAGTTGACCAGAACCTGCTGGACAACCTCGGCAAAGGGTTGACTAACCTTGCCACATCAGCAACACAGATGAACAATCTGTCAAACGCTGCTGTCGCTACAAACGAGTATGCTAAAAATGTACAAGCTGCTTCCACATCACTCGCTGAAATGAACAAGTCTTATGGTACAGCCATGAAGGCAGTTTCAGCAATGGCGGATGCTTCTAAAGATACTGGTGAATATCATGCACAAGTTCAGAAGGTGACTAAGAACCTTGCTGCGCTCAACACTATCTATGAGATGGAGTTGAAAGATGCTGATTCACACGTTAAGAATATGAACAAGTTCTATGAAAGTCTTGGCGGCGCAATGCAGGGATTGACCTCTGTAGGTGCTAACACGTCCAAGTTCACTTCAGAGCTTGGCAAGTTGACTGATAACCTGACAGCCCTCAACAATGTTTATGGAAGCATGTTGACTGCCATGAAGGGCTCAGGCGCAGGCAAATAATTGATATTTAGAGTTTAAGGTTATACTGAACTAAACTAAACAAAAACACTATGTCAGGCGGTAAGGAAACCCCGAGGCAAAAGATGATTGGAATGATGTACCTCGTTCTTACGGCGCTTCTTGCGCTCAACGTAAGCAGCGCGGTACTCGAGAAGTTTGCCATCATGAACACGACACTCATTGAGCTCAAAGAAGAGAACAACGACATCAATGAGAGAAAGCTGGCGGCCATTCAGGGCTCAACAAGTACAGCTGACAAAGTTAAAGCTGCCATTGCGGCTGCTAAGGAAATCAGGGAGCTTTCAAAAAGGACAATCAATACGATGGATTCCGTGAAGGATATTCTTTCACGAGAACATGACGGCAGACCAATGGTCGGTGATGAACTCGTTGGAAACACCAACATCGCCGAAGAGAAGATGCTGAACGAAGAGTCTACCCTCGCACCCACGTATGAGAAAGCGATCGTTGGCTTTCATGACAATCTTGAAAGGCTATCAGGAATGAAATTTCCTAAACTGGATAAGAGAGCGGTTGACTACCCACAGTTGAAGAATGAGAAAGGGGAAGTGCAGCATGCTGAAAAGTCATTTATTGAGTTTTCATTCGAGGGCACTCCTACTATGGCATCTATCGCCGGAATCACTCAGATGCAAACAGAAGTTCTCGAATTTGAGGCAATGGCTCTTGATTCATTGAACGTGGTAGCCGAAGGCGCAATTATCAAGTTCGACAAAGTTGTACCGATGGTTATTGGACCGTCGATAGTTGCGGCCGGAGCTAAATATGAAGGAAAACTGTTCATGGCAGGTGCTGCATCAGGCGTTGAGCCTGAAATGTTCAGAAACGGCGCAAAGTTGACTGTCACGTCAGATCCCGAGACCAGCATTAAAATGGCGAAGATTGAATTCCAGGCGAGCGGTGAGGGAAAGCAATCTTACACTACAGTAATCAATCCAGGTTCCGGGAAAGAGCCACTTACCCGCAAGATCGAATATGAGGTGATTAAGCCGACGATCAGGATCACAAATGGCAATGCGCCAAGTCTCTACATGAACTGCGGTAATTTCGTGAATATCGAAGTTCCTGCTCTTGGAGCTTCTTATAACCCGAGCTTCTCAGCGAAAGGCGCCACTATTGAAAAAGGCGATAAGCCTGGCAAAGTGACTATCATTCCAAAGGAAAGAAAAGTTGCTGTTACTGTATCCAACGGTGGGGCGGCAATCGGAACCGAAAACTTCGATGTGAAGCCGATCCCTAAACCGCGCTACGTACCAAGAGATAATCAGGGTAAGGAAATCGACCTGAAGAACGGAGTAAGAGGAGGCGCACTTACTGGTCTTAGGATTAACGCTGAGGCCGATGAAAACTTCAAGGCTGAAGTTCCTAAAGATGCGGTGTATCGCGTGAAAGGCGCTGAAATCATCCTGGCGCGTGGAACGCAGCGTGTTGCTACGATTAACGCCACTTCAGAGATTGTAGATTTGAACGCATGGCGTTCACAGTTTCGTCCCGGAGATCGCATTGTTGTAGACATTAAATCGGTTTCTCGCAGGACATATACCGGTGAGGAGGAAAAAGTTGATGTAGTGGCAGGAACAATTAACATTCCTGTTCAATAACTATTGAATATTATGACAAAGAAGATTTTTGTTGGGCTGGCTTTTGTCTTTGGAAGTACTGGTGTTTTCGCACAGCAGGAAGAGGGGCAAGTGAATCCGAATTCGCTGCTTACGATTCCTAAGTACGAGCAACTGTACAAGATCAGGGTTTGGAGAAACATTGACCTAAACGAAAAGCAGAATAAAGGCTTCTTTGCGAGGGGCAACGAGATCACCAAACTTGTAATCCAGGCCGTGAGGTCAGGAGAGCTTGCTGATGTCTATAAAGAAGATTCACTCATCAACAAGAAGTCGAAAGAGGATTTTTTCAAAGACATGATTTCTCAACAAGGAGCTACGCTGAATGCCTGGGTTCCCACACAGGATTTCTATCAGGGCGATCAGGTAACGTATAACGGTAAGAACTACGAGGCGCTCGTCGATAGCAAAGGAAAGAATCCTGAAACTTCAAAAAACGAATGGCAGAGTACGAGTGCAGGTCAGGCTGTGTACTACGGATACAATGAGATCTCACACCTTTCACTGCAGGAAGACGTTATTTTTGACAAGAGAAGGTCGAGGTTATACTACGACATGCTTGCAGTAGAGTTTTCAGCATTTGATCAAAACAGCGGCACCTTCAAATCATTGGGCTGGTTTAAGTACAAGGATCTTGAAAAGTTGTTCAGGAACCACCCGAAAGAAGCCACTTGGTTTAACAGATATAATTCTGCTGAAAACAAGAATTATGCTGATGCTTTTCTTTTGAGACTATTTCACGGAACGATATCCAAGCTTGAGAATCCTGACAACGAGACGATCATGGATACTTATACTGCCAATGGTCGCCCTTACAAGGAGGCTATCTGGGCTACTGAGTGGGAAGAGATGAAGATGATGGAAAAAGAGCACAATCTTTGGGAGTATTAAGATTGTCATAAATCATAATAAAAAGGAGAGCTGTTAGCTCTCCTTTTTTTGTTGCCATTGCTTGACGATCTCCGCCTTGGACTTCCCAATAACTTCGATTAATTCGTCGAGGGTGGCAGACTGGATCTTCTTAATTGAGCGAAAAGAGGACAAGAGAATATCCGTGGTCTTCTTTCCTATTCCCGGTATACTTTCGAGCTCGGTGAAGATTGTATTATTGCTCCGCTTGAGTCGATGAAAAGTGATGGCGAACCGATGCGCCTCATCCCGAACATATTGAATCAGGCGAAGGCCTTGTGACTTTTTGTTGATGTGCAGCGGCAGAGGATCTTCCGGATAATATATCTCTTCAAGCTTTTTGGCGATGCCGATAATCGGTATTTGTCCGTAGATATTTAATGCCTGCAATGCCTCTACGGCACTGCTGAGCTGCCCTTTTCCACCATCCACGATAATCAGATTCGGTAGTTCACTTTGCTCAGTGGTCAATCGCAGGTATCTCCTTCCCACGATTTCCTTCATCGAGGCAAAATCATCAGGGCCCTCAACGGTCTTGATATTAAAATGACGATAACCTTTCTTGTCTGGCTTACCATCTACAAAGCGAACCATTGAGGCCACAGGATTTGTGCCACCCAAATTTGAGTTATCGAAGCACTCGATGATGCGTGGTAAGTTCTTCAGTTGGAGGTCGCGCTGAAGGTCTTTGAGAACTTCAATGTTTCTGATTTTTGTTTCCTCTTTGGTGATTTCTTTTTTGGCCTTGAGATAGAGAACATTTTTGAGTGAAAGATCGATCAGGCGTTTCTTATCGCCGATCTGAGGCACAATGTTTTCAATAGATTCTTCTGTGATCTGAAGAGGGATGTTACTGTAAATAATCTTGTTTGTACTATTGGTTTCGATCCGGAGCTGCTGGGCAACGATCGTGAGGATCTCATCATTCGCCTCTTCCAATTTCTTCTTGATTTCGACATTTTTGGAAAAGACAATAGCACCTTCTTTGATTTGCAGGTAGTTGATGAACGCATCCTTTTCACTTGCTGTAATGGTGACGACATCGATGTCAGTAAGCTTTCGGTTTACTACCATTGACTTTGCCTGAAACTTCTCCAGGAGATCCAGTTTGTGCTTGTAAAGATTGGCACGTTCAAATTCCAGCGCGTCCGAAGCACTTTTCATGTTATCGTGAAAATAGTCTTCGACGATGCTGAGGTTTCCCTTTAAAACATTTCTTGCCTGGGCGATATCATTGAGATAGGAAGTTTCATCCTGGAGTCCTTCGCAGGGTCCTCGGCAATTGCCCAGGTGATATTCGAGACAGACTTTGAATTTCTTTTTTTCGATGTTCTCTTCGGACAACAATAGGTTGCAGGTCCGGATGGAGTACAGTTTGCGGACGAGCTCAAGGACACTCTTCATTGAAACGACACTCGAATATGGACCGAAATATTCGCCTTGTTTTGGCTGATATTTTCGAGTGTAAATAATGCGGGGAAATCGTTCTTTGAGAATGCAGAGATAAGGAAATGTTTTGTCGTCCTTTAACAGGATGTTGTATTTGGGTTGATTCTGCTTGATGAAGTTGTTTTCAAGTAGCAACGCATCGAACTCCGAGTGCGCCAATGTGAAATCAATCCTTCTTATTTCGGAGACAAGCTTTTCCGTCTTCCGGTTATATTGAGATTGTTTATTGAAATAACTACTTACACGTTTTTTAAGGCTTTTTGCCTTGCCGACATAAATCAGTATGTCTTCTCGGTCATAGAATTTATAAATGCCTGGTGAATCTGGCAGCGAAGAGACTCTTTCTTTAAGATCATCGGCCATCAGGTCAGTTATTGATGTCCCAGGGTTTTACGACTAGCTGTGTGGAATCTTGTTGAGTGTAATGGTCACAATCCAGGGACATGTCTAAGCCCGATGCGGGGATCCGGAAAGGACCTTTCTTAATGTTGACGGTCGGGTCTTCGTATACCTTGGTCATATATTTTGCCCAAATGGGCCGGGCAGTCTTTCCACCCTGACCAAAGAACCAGTTTTTGAAATGCACGCTTCGTTCGTCGCCGCCGACCCATACACCCGTCACAAGGTTTTGGGTAACGCCCATGTACCAACCGTCTGAAGCATTATTTGTGGTTCCAGTTTTTCCGCCAATCTCATTGTCTTTCTTGAGTTCGAGGGGCAATGCCGCTGAGGTTCCGCCACGTTCTTCAACACCACCGCGAAGCATGTAAATCATTTTATATGCAGTCTGATCGCTGATCGCCTGTCTTGTTTTCGGAACAAAGTTTTCAATGACATTTCCATTTTTGTCTTCGATCCGCGTGATATAGAAAGGAACCGTGTGGTAGCCACTGTTTACATAGGTGCTGTATGCTCCAACAAGTTCAAAAAGTGACACATCGCTTACCCCAAGGCACAATGAAGGAACAGCGTCGAGCTTGCTTTCAATGCCAACGCGATGAGCGAATTCCACGACGTTCTCTTCTCCGAGGGCTTTCATCATTTGCGCTGTTATTGAGTTAACTGATTCAGCCATTGCATGTCGGATCGTCATCTTTTCACCTTTTCCCCGGGAACCGTCAGAGTTCGGCGGATACCAGGTCGTTCCTGATACCTTAAAGCTGGGAGAGATATCTTCCAATTCATAGCATGGGGAATAGCCGGCTTCCATGGCCAAACCATAGACAAATGGCTTGAAAGTCGATCCGGGCTGACGCTTGCCCTGTCTTACGTGATCGTATTTGAAATATTTATAGTTAAATCCTCCAACCCAAGCCTTGATGTGGCCTGTATTTGGATCCATTGACATCAGTCCCGATTGCAGGAAATGCTTGTAGTAGTTCAATGAATCCATAGAGCTGAAAAGGGTATCACGTTCACCTTTCCAACTGAATACAGTCATTTGCTTTTTCTTGTTGAGCATGATCCGCACTGAATCAGATTTCTCTCCGTATTTCTCAACCAGATTCTTATATGCGTCGGTTTGCTTGATGCGGGTTTTAAGGAAATTTGGAATCTCTTTTCCGTCGTCATCCACCCAGGGATTTTTTCCTTCCCACGATTTTATAAATTCTTCCTGGAGGAATTTCATATGCTCTATCATCGCCTCCTCCGCATACCGTTGAAGTCGACTGTCGATGGTTGTATATATCCTCAGTCCGGAATTCCAAAGATCGATTCCGCGTTGTGAGCAATAGCGCATTAGGTCGGCTGTTATCACCGTTCTGAAATATGTGGCCAACCCTTCGTTCTGATTTTGGATCTTGAACCGAAGCCCCAGGGGAAGTGCAGTAATGGAATCATATTGTTCCCGCGTACTGATCTTGTATTTGGCGCGATAGATCTTCAGCAGTACTTCGTTTCTTTTACTCAACGCATTCTCCGGGCGTCTGATTGGATTGAAGAATGTTGGATTTTGCAGCATGCCTACAAGCATCGCCGATTCCTGCAAATTCAAGCTATCGGGTTGCTTGCCGAAGTACGTTTCACTCGCAACTTTGATACCGTAAGTGTTGCTGCTGAATTCAGCCGTGTTGAGATACATGGCGATGATCTCGTGCTTTGTAAAGTTTCGCTCGAGGTTTACGGAAATGATCCACTCTTTTGTTTTTTGAATGACGCGACGCGGATATCGTCCAAGCCTTGCAAGCGTGCCGTCGAGTGATCGGTCTGGATTACGGGTATATAGGTTTTTTGCAAGCTGCTGGGTAATGGTGCTACCGCCACCTGCAGGGTTCAATGTTACCAGTCCCCAGCCTACCCGCATAAAAGCCTGGAAATCAAGACCTGAGTGATCGTAGAAGCGATGGTCTTCTGATATCACCAACGTGTTCACAAGATCATCGGAAAGCTCATCATAATTGACCTGGCTTCTGTTGAAGCGAAAGTATCTTCCCAACGACACGCCATCGGCAGAAATGAGTTCTGATGAAAGGTCATTTTCGGGATTCTCAACGTCGGCAAGACTTGGCATGCCGCCAAACAATCCGAAAAGATCGACGCTTACGGTGAAGACATACACTGGCAATCCAAGAACTAATACGAGGAACAGAATCCAGGAATACTTAACAACCTTTTTGAACCATGGACGCCGTGTCTCCAGCAGTTTATTGATTCTGCTTTTGGTAGTAGCGGTCGAAGAAGCTGAGGTACTCATCTAGGGCTTTGTTGCGATAGTAGATATTGAAATTATCCCTGGTTATAACAAAGTTATGGAAATTTAAGATGGAAAACGGTCGTTGGCCGGTCATCTGCCCATTGAACCGGTTGAAATACTCAAGGGCCTCCGTCTTGTTGGCAAGATTTCCCACGAATGTCATCGCGAATTCATCGTTGAAAATCAGATTCGTCGTTTCCAGCTTACGGCTTTTGTAATAGGTATCATTAAAAGTCTCAAGCGCTTCAGATACAGGTGCGCTCATTCGGTCCTGAATTTTATACACGACCACAAAATAGTGCGGTTCCTCAAACGAGGCGACGAAGCGAATCCCTTTCGATCTCTCCGCTTTAGCAACAAAAGTCTGCGAGCTCGCGAGCAATTTTTCTGCATAGCTTTTTTGTGTTGCATCCGGGTATGTCTTGATGAACTCGCCAAGCTCATACTGATACCGTGTAACATCTTCAGTCTTTCCAGTGATTAAGATCTGAAGTAGATCGAGTTGCGGAGTGAATGCCGTTTCACCCACGGCCTTTGCGATTTTGATTTTTTCCTGGGCGCCCCTGAGATTATTTTTCTGGAATTCTTCATATGCATCTTTGTAAATGATCTTTTGTTTATCCTGGGCAGCGGCTGTTTCCTTCAGGTAGTCCGGATTCAACAAGATTTTGGTGAATTCTGAATTAGGAAATTCTTCTTTTAGATTTTGCGCAATGACCTCAGTCTCGGCATCACCACGTTCCTTATGAATGAGATATAACTTGTAAAGTACTTCTGGCTTAAAGTTCGATTTGGGGAATCGCTCCAGAAGTTTTTCGTAGGAGTCTTTGGCATTGTCCTTTTCAACGAGCTTGAAATAATAGAGATCGCCCAGGTTAAAGTAAGCCTCCTCGATTTTACCGAGTGACTCGGTCTTTGCCTTTTCCGATCTCGGTAGTTGTGAAAAAATCTTTTTGGCTGCATCCTCGGCAGGGTTCGCCGTCACTGCGCCCGGAGATGTCTTATCACCCGAGGGATTATTGGCTGCCAGTTCTTCGGTGGGAGTGTTGCCGATGACGGCCCCGGATTTAGTGGATCTCCGCCAATTATCTTCTAGTGGAATATTCCCCCAAATCCTTTGAAATTCAGATTGCCCGGAAGCCACCGCGGATGGATTTCCAAAATACCACTCATCGGTACCTGTTGATTCAGTTTGGAAAAATGTACTGTTTTGGTTGGCATTTCCCCCAGAGTCGACCTTGCGCTTCTTTTTTTTCTTGCCCGCTGCCAGCTTTTCTTTTGCATCAAAAGTGGAATCAATCCTCGCGCGCAGTAACGCTGAATCCATCGAGGCCATTTTTAGCAGGCTATCCTGCCAGATTATTGTCTCAGTGTACTTCACAAATTCTCCCAAAACTTCCTGGCGTTTTCGGAGCTGATCGTAGTTCTCGAACTCTTTTGGAAGGTTTGTCATCGCGCTGTCGTAGTATGCCTTCGCTAAAGTGAAGCGCTTCAATGAATCGAAATACAGTTGGCCCACGCGCAGGTAGGCGGTGCCTTTAATTCTTTTGTTGGAACCAGCGTGTGCTGAAAGCTCATATTGATCAATCGCCTCCGGCACGTTTCCCTGTTTGCGTTCAAACTCTCCCAGTTCGAAATATATCTTGTCTTTGAACTCGTTATTTTTTGTATCTGTCAGCATTTGCTCGAATTGCTTTCGGATAATCCTGATGTTCTTTGAGTTCAAGTTGGCCACCTGTGCCATATTCAACCGGGCATAAAAATCAATTTCATAATCTGGATTTGTGGTGAGGCATTTCCGGTAATAATTGTAAGCCTCGTACGCGAAGCCCAGCTTCTGATAAACCTGCCCGATGATAAAATAGATTCGACCCTTTCTGTCGGCCTTCGTTAGCAACGAATCGGCTTTTGTAAGATTTCTGACCATGTTGTCGAAGTCGACACGAATCTGATAGTAATATGCTTTTTCCAGGTAAAGGCTTTTGGCGTTGCTTCGGCTAAGCTTCTCTTTCTCTAAGAATTGGAAAGCTTCTTCTGCTTTTTCAAATTCGTTTTGTTCCGTGAATGCACGTATCAAATGCACGAGGGCCTTGTGACGGAGGTCAGGATCCTGACTTTTTGTATTCACATATTTGAACGTCTGTATTGCGTTCGCAAAGTCACAATCGTACAACCGCGCAAGTCCCACAAGAAGATAGTCGTCGTCAAGCCATTTGCTGTTGGGATGTCGCTGAATGGATATCGATGCCATCTTGATGATTTCTTCCGTATCCTTCTTATAGCTTTTTGCCAATACCGTATCGAGCTTAGGATATAGGCGCAGGATCTGATTCGGATCGTCGTCAAGGCTTTTCATGATTGCCTTTTCAACTTCTCTTACTTTTTCCTTGGCATAGAAATATCCGTTGAAATGTGCTGTAGTATTATGGTATATGTCTCCTGTGATGGAGGTTTGATTGGATGAACATTGCCACCACACGATGGCGGTGGCGCAGCAGAGCAGCAACAAAAAAGTCCGCCGTAGGATGTTCATGGATCGGTTCGACTTACAAACGTAAAAAACAGATTTTCAATATTATAATCGGCTGGAATATCTAATTTTAGGGGTATTTTTCAGAATTGAAACCCAAAAAAACGATATCTGAGCGTCTTTCAACCCGGTACCAGATGGTTATCCGGAATGAGGAGAACCTTGAGGAGAAATCGAGCTTCGCCTTCACTTACGCCAAGTTGCTGGTTTTCTCCATACTGGTGTTCATTGTTGTCTTTACGGGTAGCCTTTATCTATCACAAACGCTGCTGGCAAAATGGTTTGATCCGAGGTATGCGCAACGTGAAACAACTAAAAAGTTGGAAATTCTGGGAAGGAAAGTTGATTCATTGGCACGCGAAGAAGAAAACAAGGATAGGTTCATTCAGAATTTCAAGCGCGTCTTTAACGGCGATACCACAAGCTCATTCATAGATCCGGCAGAAGTATTGAGGGGACAAGATCGCCCTATCCAACCCGTGAGTACAATGAAGCTCGCGCCAACCGATTCACAATTCAGAAAAGATTTCGAACAATCGGAACTATCCGTTATCACGCTCGCGAGCAGCAAGTACAGAGAATTGCGCGAGACATTCTTCTTCACACCACTAACAGGATTCATTTCAGATAAATACGATGTGCAAAAAGGACACTATGGTGTTGATATTGTAGCCAAGACAAATGAGCCGGTTAAGTGCATTGCCGATGGAACGGTGATCATGTCGTCATGGACGCAGGATGCAGGGTACGTGATTGCTGTTCAACACCGCGGTAACCTCATTTCGGTGTTCAAGCACAATGCCGAACTATTGAAAAAAGTTGGTAATTTTGTTAACGCAGGGGAAATTATCTCTATTGTTGGAAACAGTGGCGAGATGACAGATGGACCCCATCTTCATTTTGAGCTTTGGTATAATGGAAATTCATTGAATCCGGAAGAGTTTGTAACATTCTAATTAACGTAAAGAGATATGTTTACTACGAAAGAGGAAAAGAAGGCGGCCGAAGAGATCAGCAACTCGAGCAATGTAATCGGCAAGGGAACAACGATCGAAGGAAGTATTGAAACCTTTGGGAACATCCGTATTGAAGGACGCATAAACGGAAACATCAAGTCAAAAGCAAAGATTGCACTCGGAAACTCCAGCCATGTTGATGGGAACATTACGGCACAAAATGCAGACGTTGAAGGTGGCGTGAAGGGTAAAATCGAAATCTCGGAAGTGCTTGTATTGAAAGCCACGGCCGTTGTGCACGGCGACATTTCTACAGGAAAGCTTGTTGTGGAACCGGGTGCCGTATTTAATGGCAGCTGCAAAATGGGCGCAGCGATTAAGGAGATTAAGATTGCCGAGAACGGATCCGGAGGATATGCCTACAGGGCAGAAGCCAACTAACTCTTTTCTTAAGTACAGCAATTTCGCGCTTCAGCTGTTCGGCGGAATGGCGTTGGCCGGGTGGCTTGGCTATAAACTAGATCAACGCCTCGGAATAAAATTTCCTGCATTTCTGTTAACCTTTCTTCTCATGGTATTCGCAGGAATGATGTATCAGATCTATAAGAGTAGCAACAAGGAATGATACGCTCTTTTCTCATTACGCTCTTATTTGCGGTTGCTTTCATACTGGCAGTGTTTGGTGGGTCGAGCCTTCAGCTTTATGCTATGCCCTCGTATTCATTTGTGATCATTGCCTACATGGCCTTCATGACTGTTGCCGTTTTGTGGATCATTCAGAAGCAAAATGACCGCATGTTGTTTTCGCAGGCGTACCTCGCTTCCATCGTCTTCAAGATCCTCACCGGACTCGCGTTAATTCTTGTGATCATTCGCTTAGATCCAAAGGGTGCTTCTGGAAATGCGGCTCTCTTTATCCTATCATATATCGCATTTACCGGGGTAGAAATTGCCTGCTTACTGGCGACGCTGCGTTCAGAAAAACGCTGACTTTTGTCATCCAAATTGTTTCCCATGCAATTGCGATCCGTTTCTAAAATGGGACGGATCGTGTAAGGACGCCCATGATACCAGCTGCAATTTTGGGGAAGAATTTTTAGCTAAATGTGGCTACGGATAGGGCCAAAAAAAACTCAAAAGATTTTTTTTTGGCCCATTAATGAATAGTTTTGCGGTCGATTACAAAGGACCGTGCGAACCTACCCCAAAAACCCATTCCTCGTCGTCAAAAACGCGATTTTTGCCGCTATTTTTCTTGTCTCCGCAGGGATCTTTGCGCCCGTTTTTGCACAGGAAGTGCATGAGGTCGACACGACAAAAACACCGGTCGAACACGGTGGAAAAATAAACATCAGTGAAGTGATCATCGAGCACGTGATGGACCATCACACGTGGCATTTTTTTGATGGCCATTACGGTACATTGTACCTGCCGGTGATCGTTTATTCAGAGGAGCGCGGTCTCGAGATTTTCTCGTCAAAGCACTTTTTCAATGGACATCATGAGGCCGTTGAATATGACGGTTACAAGCTCGAAAACGGGAAAGTATACAGAGGCGAAAAACAAGCATTGGATTTTTCGATCACGAAGAACGTGATGATGCTGTTCATCAACGCCGCACTTCTGATCATTATCCTGACGGCCACGGCAAAGGCATACAAAAGGAACACGGGGAAGGCACCGAAGGGAGTTCAGTCCTTTATGGAACCGATCATCCTTTTTGTAAAAGACGAGATCGTAAAACCGAATATCGGACCTAAATACGAAAAGTATCTTCCGTACCTACTGACACTTTTCTTCTTTATTCTGTTTGGAAATATATTGGGCCTTCTGCCAGGATCTGGCAACCTGACGGGGAACATCGCAGTAACCCTCGTACTCGCCATCCTGACATTCCTGATCACAAATTTCAGCGGGAACAAAGCGTACTGGAAACACATCTTGTGGACACCGGGTGTACCGCTGCCATTGCGTGTCATCATTCTTCCGGTTGAAATCATCGGAATTTTTACAAAGCCATTTTCGCTGACGATTCGTTTGTTCGCCGCCATCACGGCTGGTCATATTGTGTTATTGAGCCTTGTGGGATTAACCTTTGTGTTTCATAGTTATCTGGTGGGAATCGGTTCATCCATTTTTGTAATGTTTATCAGCCTGATTGAGATTTTGGTGGCGGGGATTCAGGCTTATGTGTTCACATTGTTCTCATCCCTGTATATCGGGATGGCAATTGAGGATCACGGACATGATGAGCATGGGCATTGAGTAAGAAAAAAATGCAGATATAACTGCAAGAAGATAACCGGGGTAAAAACCCGGATTTTGTTTCACTTTAATTTAAAAGTTATGTTATTCTCTCTTCTGTTGGATGTAAGCTACGCAATCATGGGTGCTGGTATCGGCGCCGGTCTGGCAGCAATTGGCGCTGGAATCGGAGTAGGTCGTATCGGTGGCTCAGCGATGGAGGCTATGGCACGTCAGCCGGAATCTGCAAACAAGCTGCAGGGTTCTATGCTGATTATCGCGGCCCTCGTTGAAGTTGCGGCGCTTTTCGCCCTCGTTATTTGCTTCCTTATCTCAAACGCAACCAACGCCACAATCGGTTAAGGTTTTGTTTCTGATAGGAACCACTGCATGATCGAAACTTGCCTTAGGCGATGGGCCGGGCAAGTTTCTTTCTGAAGAGAAAAATGATCAGTCGCATTCAAGAAAAATAAATTGGTATGGAATTATTAACACCTGGATCCGGATTACTTTTTTGGCAATTCGTTGTCTTCATTGCCCTCGTATTTTTCCTCGGGAAGCTGGCATGGAAACCGATCCTGGAATCACTAAAGGAGCGCGAAAATACCATTCAAGCGGCATTGGACTCTGCGGAGAAAGCCAAGGCGGAAATGGCCGCGTTGAAGTCCGACAATGAAAAATTATTGAAAGAGGCGCGTGCAGAACGGGATCACATTTTGCGTGAAGCCCGTGAGACAGCAAACAAGCTCCACGATCAGGCTCAATCTGATGCGAAGAAAAACGCTGACAAGATCATAGCCGACGCAAAGGCGGTAATCAACACAGAGAAACAAGCTGCCCTCCGCGATGTGCGTGCGCAGGTGGCACAATTCTCCCTTGAGATTGCAGAGAAGCTTATTAAGAAGAATCTCTCGACTGACAAAGCGCAAAAGGAACTTGTCGACAGTTTTGTAAAAGACATTAAGGTTAATTAATCAATGGCTGATCTACGCGTAGCATCACGGTATGTAAAGTCACTGCTGGACCTGGCGGTGGAACAGAAAGCGCTGGAGCCAGTTCATGCTGATATGCAGGAGTTCGCTAAGGTTTGTAAAGAGAACAGACCTTTCACCATGATGTTGAGGAGTCCTGTTATTCGCCATGAACAAAAGAAGGCCATCCTGACAAAGATGTTTTCGGGAAAGGTTCATCCGCTGACGATGGCAATCTTCAACATCCTTACACAGAAGAACAGAGAGTCACTGTTGCCAACGATAGCATCTGAATTCCACAATGCCTACAATGACTATAAAGGAATTGGAAAAGCCTACGTGACGACAACTGTGGCAATGGACAGCACATTCCGCAGTGAAATCGAAGCATTGGTAAAAAAGCTCCACGACAAAAAGCAGGTGGAAATTATCGAGAAGGTTGACCCTTCACTCATCGGAGGCTTTGTTCTGAATGTAGGAGATCGCCAGATCGACGCATCGATAAAGAGTAAGCTCAAGGCCTTGAGCCTGAAGTTCAACGAAAACTATTTTATCAAAGAATTATAATAACCGAATCACCCTTCATCACAATACAATATGGCAGAGATCAGACCCGAAGAAGTATCCGCAATCTTACGCGAACAACTTTCCAAAGCGCGCACGGATGCTGAATTAGAAGAAGTAGGAACCGTCCTCACCATTGGTGACGGTGTTGCACGTATATATGGACTTACAAAAGCGCAAGCCGGTGAATTGATTCAGTTCGAGAACGGGCTCCGTGCTCTTGTGCTCAACCTGGAAGAGGACAACGTTGGAGCAGTGTTGCTCGGAGATCCTCAGGGTATTAAAGAAGGTGCGGTCGTGAAGCGTACCGGGCTTATCGCATCTGTGAAAGTTGGTGAAGGTGTGCTGGGTCGTGTTGTTGATACGCTTGCAAAGCCTATTGACGGAAAGGGACCAATCGCCGGCGAGCTATACGAGATGCCGCTGGAAAGAAAAGCGCCAGGCGTTATTTTCCGTCAGCCGGTTAATGAACCGCTTCAAACCGGGATCAAAGCAATCGATGCGATGATTCCTATCGGCCGGGGACAGCGCGAACTTATCATCGGCGATCGCCAGACTGGAAAAACCGCTGTGGCGATCGATACGATCATCAACCAGCGTGAATTTTATGAAGCAGGAAAGCCTGTTTATTGTATTTATGTGGCGATTGGCCAAAAGGCGTCAACAGTAGCTTCAGTGGCTGCAACGCTGGAGAAAGCCGGTGCCCTTCCTTACACAGTCATTGTTTCTGCATCGGCATCCGACCCTGCGCCAATGCAATTTTTCGCGCCATTCACCGGTGCCGCAATTGGCGAGTTTTTCCGCGACACTGGTCGCCCTGCATTGGTTATCTATGATGACCTTTCGAAGCAGGCAGTATCGTATCGCGAAGTGTCACTTCTGTTGAGAAGACCTCCCGGCCGCGAAGCGTATCCTGGTGACGTATTCTATCTGCACTCACGTCTGCTCGAGAGAGCTGCAAAGGTTATTAATAATGATGAGCTTGCGAAGAAAATGAATGATCTTCCGGCATCGATCAAGCACCTTGTAAAAGGTGGTGGATCGCTCACAGCTCTGCCGATCATTGAGACACAAGCGAACGACGTATCGGCATACATTCCGACCAACGTGATCTCTATCACCGATGGACAGATCTTCCTCGAGACCAACCTCTTCAACTCTGGTATCCGCCCGGCGATTAACGTAGGTATCTCAGTGTCGCGCGTGGGTGGTTCGGCTCAAATCAAGTCGATGAAGAAAGTTGCTGGAACATTGAAACTGGATCAGGCGCAGTTCAGAGAGCTCGAGGCATTCTCGAAGTTTGGGTCAGATCTTGACGCGTCAACGAAATTGACGATCGAACGCGGTCGTCGCAACACGGAAGTTCTCAAGCAAGCTCAATATGAGCCCTTCACGGTAGAAGAACAGGTTGCCATTATTACTGCTTCGACCCGCGGATATCTCGATAAGGTACCGGTGAATAAAGTGAAGGAATTTGAAAAAGATTTCCTCGCACTGCTCAAAACACAACACAAGAATATCCTCAACAATTTCAAGGCAGGTAAGTTTGAAGATGCGGACCTGGAAGTGCTGAAGAAAGTTGCTTTGGATAAGGCCGGAAGTTATTAATGAAATTGAGTAAGTAAGAATCCTGTATGCCGAGCTTAAAGGAGGTAAAGACGCGAATAACATCAGTGATCAGCACGCAGCAGATCACCAAAGCAATGAAAATGGTTGCGGCGGCGAAGTTGCGTAAGTCGCAGGACAGGATCATGCAAATGCGTCCTTTTGCACAAAAGATGACCTCAATTTTGCAAAACCTGTCGTCAAACATGAGTGGCGACGTTGATAGCTGGTATAGCAAAGTGAGACAGGAGGAGAAGATTTTGATTGTGGCAATTACCTCCGACAGGGGTCTTTGCGGTTCTTTTAATTCGAGTATTTTCAAAGGCGTACTTCGCCTCATTCAAGAGAAGTATCCATCACAACAAGCAAAGAAGAATGTGACAGTCCTTACGCTGGGCAAGAAGTCTTTCGACTTTTTTTCTAAGCGCAATTTCCCGGTTGAGGGCGAGTTTACCGGAATTTTCCAAAGCTTGTCGTTTGAGCAGGCGTCGACCGCAGCCGAATTTTTAATGGATGCGTTCCGCAAAGGTCAATTTGATAAGATTGAGATCGTCTACAATCAATTCAAAAATGTGGCGACCCAAATCCTGACCGTTGAACAATTTTTACCAGTGTTGCCTGTAACAAGTGGTAAAAAACAGGACCTTGACTATATCTTCCAGCCAAACCAGGAGGAGATCGTAACGGGTATCATACCCAAGTCTCTCAAGGTTCAGCTTTACAAGGCAATACTTGATTCGAACGCATCAGAGAACGGGGCGAGAATGACTGCAATGGATAAGGCGAACGAAAACGCAGGTGAGTTGCTGAAGGAGTTGAAGTTGACCTATAACCGCACCCGTCAGGCTGCGATTACAAAGGAAATCCTTGAGATCGTGGCCGGTGCAGAGGCTCTAAAGTCCGCTTAAGTAAAATCGTGATTAATTTCTGAGTCCCGGCCGATTGGTCGGGACTTTTTTGTTTGTTTTAAACATGAAGCAAGCGCTTCGGGTGTATCGCTTTATCAATATCATGAGCCTCGATGTGGCTCTGGGCGCGGTAACTGGTGCTGCATTTTTTGCAAGCATTTTCCATACCTCATTGCTCCCGCAGGGGCTTGCCGCACTTGGAATCAGTGTGTGGATCATCTACTCCGTCGACCATTTGCTCGATGCGTATCGACTCAAGAACACGGCTTCCTCCGAGCGGCATCAGTTTCATCAAAAGCACCAGAAAGGGATTTTGGTTGCTGTAATATTCTTTACTATCGTAGACGGTGCGATGATATTTTATGTCAGGCCGTCTGTTTTCAATGCGGGTGTCTTGCTGGCGGGCGTTGTAGTTTTTTACTTATTGTTTCACCGTTGGATGTATCCATTAAAAGAGATTGCCGGGGCGGTCCTATACTCCGGTGGGGTGCTATTGCCTGTGTTGTCGTTGCACCGTTGGCCCGTGGAGCATCCAGCCGTTTATCTGATGATCCCGTTTTTTATCACGGCGTTGATTAATCTCATTGCATTCTCATGGTTCGGACTAGAGCAGGACATGCACGATGGGCAGCTTTCGCTCGTCACATTCATCGGGAAACGTGCCGCGAGCTTTGTCCTCGCAGCGTTATTTGCAATTCAGTTTGCGGTACTGGTATTGTTGATGATAACAACAAACTATTTTGTCGAGGCACTTGTCATCGCTGTGATGAACATTGTGACCGGATTGCGGGAGATGTAATTTTTCTTTTCCCATTGCCCTACCTGCTTTTTCATGGATAGTGCCCGTGGATATGATTTCCTCGCACCCTATTATGATGCGCTCACCTTTTTGGTTTTCGGTGATTCTTTGTATCGCGCACAAATCCATTTTTTGAAAGAGATCCAGCCGAATTCAAAAATTCTCGTAGTGGGTGGCGGGACGGGGAGATGGTTCCGGGAAGCATGGGTACGCGAAGCCAACCCAGAGATTACTTACATTGATATTTCAGAAAAGATGCTACACAAAGCGCGGGTAAATGGTGAGGGCATTAATATTAAATTTATCCAAAGCACGCCGGCTTTGTTGAAAGGCGGAGAAGATTTCGATGTGATCGTTGCATTCTGTTTTTTTGATTTGTTTGACGATCTGGCGCTGCAAGAAGTTGTTAGTCAGCTTGCGCGTTCAATGAAGTTGGATGGACGCTGGTTAATTGTTGATTTTGTCGATGGAAAATGGTGGCAAGGGCTTGTGGTTTCGATGATGTACTTCTTCTTTCGCATCGTGACGAGTCTTAAGATCAAGAGACTTCCAAAGTGGCGCCACGTAATGAAGGCAGCCGGCTTTCGCGAGGAAAAATCAAAAAGCTTTTACGGACAACTCATCACATCAGGATTGTGGATTCGTTCGTAAGCTATTTTTCAGATGGGTTCTTTTTCCCTGCCAATAATTTCGTCAACGTTTGTGCGAGTCGCTTTTCCAGTGTTTCACTTTTTTTAGCTGAACTGATCCATACTGCATATTCTTTTCGATTGGTGTAGGAAAGGCCGTCAAAAAAATTCTTCGCATTAGCATTGGACTTTAGTAATTTGATGAGTTGTTGCGGCATATCATTCTGGGCTGCTTATTCTTGAATTTTCTTTTCTTTATTACACCCCGGACTGACAACGTCCCAGCAAAGTGTATTTTTAATGTCCTGATGGTTATCAAGGGAAATGAGAGTTGGCAAACGCTGATCGACCACTTACCGGTGGTAGTGTTTGAATACACCTTTTTCCCCAATGGAACCCGCGGATTTACCTATATCAGTCCACGCTGCGAAGAGCTACTTGGCGTTCATCCCGACACCATCATGGATGAACATTTTCACATCAGTAGCTTTATTCTGCTGGAAGACATGCCTTCATTCAATCAAAGCATTGAATCCAGTGTACAACGCCTGACTGAATGGTCGTGGGAGGGGAGATGCAAAGGCAAGGCCGGTATTCTCTGGCTTGAAACACGAGGCACGCCCTTAAGAACCGAAGACGGACGCATTGTCTACAATGGTATCTTTTCTGATATCACAGCCAAAAAGCGTCTTGAAAAAACGCAGATCGAAACGGAACAACGCTACCGCGAGCTTGTGGAAAAGTTACCCCTCGGCCTGGCGATTCATTCAAAAGGTATAGTCAAATACATGAACGCCGCCGCTGTTCGAATGATAGGCGCTGAAAATTTGCAACAGGTAGAGGGTATGATTATTTCGCAGTTTGTTCATCCGGATTCCAGGGCTTTGATCAAGGAACGGGTTGATAGGGTGCTCGCCGGTCATGCCGTTCCTCCTGTTGAAGAAAAATATATTCGGCTCGATGGAAAGGTGATCGATGTGGAAGCAGCTGGGTATCCGTATAGTTACCTCGGAGAACCTGCGGTCCAGGTAATCTTTTCCGATATCACTGAACGAAAGAAGGCTGAAGCGAGTCTGCGGAAAACGGAAACACTATTTTCACAATTATTCCAGAATACGCCGCTCGCCGTTACGCTTCTCAACGACGAGGGGAACGTTGTGCGAATAAACAAAGGCTTCGAGGAGATGTTTGGGTTTTCTCCAGAGGAACTCCAAGGCAAAGGTTTGAATCAATTTATTGTACCGGATGACCTGGAGTCAGAGGGCAATGATTTAAATACCATCATCTCGAGCAATCGGGTCGTGAAGATGGAAACGATTCGCCATCGAAAAGACAAGGCAATTCTTTCGGTCATCATTTATGGAGTTCCGGTGCTGTTGGAGGATGAAACCATCGGCATTTTCGGCATGTATGTGGACATTACCGAACGAAAAAAAGTAGAAGAAGAATTGAAAGTGAGAAATACGGAGCTGGATAATTTCGTGTATAAAGTTTCGCACGACCTTCGCGCACCTTTATCTTCCGTACTAGGGTTGGTGCACCTCGCTGGTCTGCCTGGAAACACTGACAACCTCGCTGATTATCTGAAGCTGGTGGGACAAAAGGCGGAACAACTCGATCATTTCATCAGCGATGTCTTAAGCCATTCCAAGAACCTGAAGATGGAGCTTAAGATCGAAGAGGTAGATTTCAGAAGAACTATCGATCAGACTTTTAGCGGCCTTAGCTACCTCAAAGGGGCAGAAACCGTCGAAACGGATGTAAAAGTTGCAGTCTCTGGTTTCTATAGCGATCCCTGGCGCATTGGGGAGATATTCAGAAATCTAATCTCGAATGCCATAAAATACCGAAAGCTCGCGGCTGCCACGACGTCGATAAGTATTCATATAGACCAGGGGAGCAGGGGGCAGTGCTACATCGTATTCAGGGACAATGGCATTGGGATTGACAAAGAAAATCTCGAAAAGATTTTTGAAATGTTTTATCGTGCCAGCGCGCAATCGGAGGGGAGCGGCCTGGGACTCTATATTGTAAAGAATGCCATCGAGAAGTTGGGGGGCACCGTAAAGGTGGAAAGTCAAATCGGGACCGGTACGACATTTAAAATAACTTTGCCCAATCATCGTCTTGTAAAATAACCGCTATATTTCGGGTCGTCCACATATGCAATTCTCAGAAGTAACGACTCCCCGCGAGGTACACGAATTCTTGCATCTTCCCGTCAGGTTGTATAAAAATACGCCGCAATGGATCCGACCATTAGATGCTGATATCGAAGCTGTTTTTGACAAAGAAAAAAATAAGTCGTTTCGTCATGGCCAATGCACCCGATGGCTTTTGAAATCGGATAATGGCGAAATAGTCGGGCGGGTGGCCGCATTCATTCTCGACAAGATTGTTCACAAGGGGAACGATCAACCTACCGGTGGAATGGGATTTTTTGAATGCATTGAAGACCAAGCTACCGCGTTCATGTTGTTCGATCATTGTAAATCGTGGCTGCAGACTCGCGGAATGGAGGCGATGGATGGGCCGGTTAACTTTGGAAGTCGTGACCGATGGTGGGGACTTCTTGTTGAAGGTTTTCAGCGCGAACCGAATTATCAAACGAGCTATAATTTTCCGTACTATCAGAATTTTTTTGAAGCATACGGGTTCAAACCGTACTTTAATCAATTAACCTATGCACGTGAGGTGAGCGATCCCCTTTCTGAAAAACTGCTGCATAAGGCAGAGCTTATCAAAAAAGATCCTGACTACAGCTTTCGTATCATCAAGGGTAAGGAAATGGCAAGGCTTGCAGAATATGTAAGAGTTGTCTACAACAAGGCATGGGCCAATCGCGCGGAGAATCCAGAACTTACTCAAGCGCAAGCAGTGGGGCTGGTGAAGCAGATGAAACCAATTCTCGATGAGCGCCTGCTTTGGTTTGGATTCTACAAAGACGAACCTGTGGCATTTTTCATTTCGCTACCCGAGATCAATCAAATTTTAAAGTACGTGAACGGTAAGCTCGACTGGGTTGGGAAGGCGAAATTTGTATGGCATAAGTTACTCGGCACCAACAAAAAGGCGTTTGGAATATTGTTCGGCGTTGTGCCTGAACATCAGGGGCTTGGTGTGGACGGTGCTCTTATCATGGCGGCCGCCCGTGAGCAATACCAAACTGGAAAGATGCCCTATAAAGAATTTGAGATGAACTGGATCGGTGATTTTAATCCAAAAATGATTCAGGTCGTTGAACAAGTTGGTGGTTACGTGGCAAAGAGGCATATTACCTATCGGAAATTGTTCGACGAAAGTAAGCCATTTAAAAGGCACCCGATCCTGCGATAGTTATGGAAAAGGAAGAAACGCGGTCCGGATTTCTCTGGAAAAATCTAATCAGGGGATTACTCTGGTTTGCCGTCATCATCACGGCATATATATTGGCCAGTGAAGATCTTAAAGTTTACCAGAAAGAAATCAACGACATAGGTGACAGGCTTCCTTTGTTGCTTGGAATTTTTACTGTATCGGAAGTCGTTTTTGGCATTATACCGCCGGAGCTTTTCATGTTGATATGGCAGTCGAAGGGAGTGCTTTCGGAGTATATCATCAATCTTACCTACCTCACACTGATTTCTTACGCCGCCGGGATTATTGGTTATTACATCGGATATTTTTTTTCAAAGACGAATGTCTATCAAAAGATCAGCGACCGGTACCTCAAGAAATATGATCAGCAACTAAAAAAGTTCGGGATTTATATTGTCCTCGTAGGTGCGGTCACGCCGGTGCCATTTTCTGCAACCTGCATGCTTGCGGGATCTGTCAACATTCCAATAAAGGACTTTTTACTAATCTGTATTTCCCGCATTGTCCGGTTTGCATTCTATGGCTGGATGGTATGGAGCTTCCCCAGTTGGTTCGCGTGATCGTTATTTTGCGCTCACGGGTGTGGAGATAAATTGATTGTGAAGCATCAATACTTGGGGTATAACGAGATGTTGATTGTCGTTATAAATAACAAAATCAGCGCGTTTTAATTTTTCTTCGTCGGGCCATTGACTCGACATAATTGCCTTGATCTCATCTCTTGATCGGTGTGGATCACGCGCCAATACTCGTTTGATTTTAAGATTTTCAGGCGCTGACACAACAATCATCCGGTCGATTGTTTTATAGGAGCCTGCCTCATATAGCAAAGCAGCTTCCCGCAATACGTACTTGCTTTTGCTGTGCGCCTTGAGCCACCGCTGATAATCTTCGGCGACACGGGGATGAACCAGGTTGTTCAATTTCTCCAGACGGTCACTTTTCCCAAACGTGACTTTGCTCATATAAGACCTGTCAAGGGTACCATCCGGACGATAAGAAAGTGGCCCGAACTCTTTTTTGATTGCAGCGGCGAGCTCGCCATCCGTTGCCATAAGAGCTTTAGCGCGGCTATCTGCATCATACACGGGAACGTCCAGGCAGGAGAAAATTCGGGAAATAAGGCTTTTGCCCGATCCAATTCCGCCTGTAATGCCGACCTGTAGTGGAGTCGCCATGTAGTCAATATCTTTTGACTTTTATCGAATCGACGTGTGTCACCACTGAATAAGAAGGTACGTCATAAATTTCAGGCAGATAAGACCTCACTTCACCTTTAGTCATTTCCTCAAGCTTAAAGGTGAGAAATGTCGCTGCTACGTCCTGGGAGAATCTTAGAAGATCTTTCTGCGGGACTTGAAATATGCATTGGACGCTGTCTTTATCGAACTCCATTCCCCATGGTGCCTTCGCTACTTTGAGCTTTACTTGTCTTGAAACCTCCTCCACCGGACCTACTTCAAACATTACCTCGGCTACGGGCGGATTTCGACGAATGAGTTGTTTGTGCGCAAGATCGACCTCAACGTTTGTGCGAAAGTTTGCATCAACGCGGGTGCCTGTTACATTCAACACCACCGGATCACTTAACGAATCGATGATCGTTTTTGGTCCCTCCACTGAAATAGAATCCGGCAAAATCGTTACGCTACTGGTACGGCCCAGACCTTTCCTGAATGACACATTATTCAGCGACGCGATGAGTCGAACAGTTCGCGATGCCTTTGGCTCGATCTTAAATCGAAGGGTATCGGTGACGGTGAAGTTGATCAAAAGCGGTGCGATCTGCCCGGCGACAACAGGGGCAAGTGCGGCACCTGCAATCTTTTTTGTCTCGGCCGGCCGCTCGATATCGACAATGATGTGTTGGATTTTATAGCCAAGGCTTTTGCGGAGAAGGTCCCAACCGTTGCCCTTCACGTTCACGGTAATTGTTCCAGGTAGCGGATCTACCGGGACATACCTTGCCTCATCGAAAGCGAATTGAAGGGGAAATTTCAGATTGGTTGAATACTCTTTATTCAGCGCATTGAAAATCCAGAACACTGCCGCCGCTACCGCACAGAGCGCCAGCGCTTTCCAATTTGTGCGGTCGAACCGCAGGACGTTGCTGATAGCACGAAAGAAATTCAATGTTCAGTATTTTCAACTTTCATGGATTCTTACGTGGTAGCGGGTTTCTTTTCAGAATAGGCTGCCTTTGTATTATCCATCGATATTGAAGATTTGGAGAACTTTATGCGCGCGCCGCGTTCGAACTCCAGAATGAATGCGTCGTCTTCAATTTCAGCTACACGCCCGTGCGCACCGCCAATGGTCACCACGCTGTCACCCTTCTTAATATCTTCCTGAAATTTTTTCTGGTCTTTCTGCTTCTTTTGTTGAGGCCTGATCATGAAAAAATAGAAGATGATGATCATCAATCCGATCATGATATAAAAACTCGCGCCTGAACCGGGTTGCTGAGCCTGAAGAATAATCTGATAAATCATATTTTGAATTTTTTGGAAGGTCAAAGTTAGCAGTTTTTACCCTCAAACGGATAAAACAAAAAATCCTGATGTTGCCATCAGGATTTGTGATTTTAATAGGAAAATGGGACTACTTCGTCGGTCCGTTGGCGTCTGCCTTTGCAGTCACCATTGCCTTAAAGCGAAGTGTTGTCGTCTTGGGCCATGTATTGGCGGTAACGGTTATTGTCTTGTTATTGATACCCGGTTTTCCATTAGAGTCGAACTCTGCGGTTACATTGCCGGTGCCGCCGACAGGAATAGGCTCTTGCGACCACTTGGGAACTGTGCAACCGCATGAAGGCTGCGCACTCTGAATAATGAGAGGTGCTTGTCCTGTATTCTTGACTTTGTATGTATAGGTCACTTTCTGGCCTTCAACTATAGTACCGAAGTCATGATCGATCTGTTCAAATTCCATAACAGGAAGCGGTCCTTCGGGCTTCTCCTCGGCAGCGGGAGTTGTTGCGGCAGGTGTGGCCGTTGCAGCAGTTGCTGTGCCTTTGTTTGATTCAAGTTGAGCTAGTCTGCTTTCAAGCTCAGCGATACGTTTTTCAGCGGCTTTATCCCTGCAGCCGGTCATCACCAGAAGCGCGCAAGCGGCCACTACGACGACTAAACTAATCTTTTGCATATGATAATTTTTTAAGAATTCGAGTCACAAAATTATTCAGAAAATGCCCTGAAAATCAACTCGCCATTGCATTAACAAAACTTTAACTCTTTTTGCTGCCGCGAATTTGCTCCAGCAGGTCATCCACGTCTTCAAGCAGTCTTTCAGCTTTCCCTTTTGCCTCAGAAACCACTTTTTGGCCTTGCGATTTGGCTTCAGACGTCAGCGGTGTGTCTTTGCCCGAAACGAGATCATCAAGGAAATCTTCGAGGATCTTCTTGTATTTATCGAGCCGGAACGAAAGTTTTTCACGCGTGTTCGAGCCTTTATCTGGCGCGTACAAAACTCCAAGTACAGCGCCGGCGGCAGCTCCGACCAGGAATGCAATCAACGTATTGCTGCTTTTCTTGCTCATGACGTTTTAGCTTAGTTAGCAAAGATAAGGCATTCGGATAATACTAAAAATCGCTATTTGCTATTGGCTTTTGGCCATTGACAGTCCAGCGCCTGCGACTACTACCGTATTCTGTCAGATGATCTATTGTGGATGTTGCCAGCGCATACAGGTGATAACGCCAATCATCTTGCGGGGATTCGCCAACGGCCAACGGCTAACAGCCAAGAGCTATTTATTGTCCATCAATCCCCGACCACTCTTCTTAATCTTCCCGGTGTCTTTCAGTTCCTTGGCTATTACATCCAGTATGCCATTAATGAACTGCCGGCTCTTTGGCGTGCTGTAATGTTTAGCAAGCTCAATGTATTCGTTGATTGTAACCTTGACGGGAATATTGGGAAAATTGATTAGCTCGGAAATTGCCATTTCAAGGATGACACGGTCGGTAAGCGGTAGCCGTTCAACCTCCCAGTTTTTCGTATTGTTTGCAATAAGGACATGATACTCCTTGTCAAGATTAACTGACGCGGCAAATAACTTCTCAATGAATTCTTTATCCTCTTCCCAGTCGAGAGAAAGTTTCTGAAGGTCTACAGACTTCGAATCTCCCTCCAGCGACTTGAGAGTTTTGTCGGTCATGCTTTTTACAATCTCATGATCTTCTGACCATCTCAGATTCTCTTCTTCGAAATAAGAGTTAATAATCGTGGGACCCAGGATCAGCTTTCTTATCAGATGTTTACTGAATGCTTTGTGCGCATCGAAGTCAGGTGACTCCAGGGCTAGGTATTGCTGAAACTCTTTGTCAGGCTTGAGGCAATCCCTGAGCCATCCTCTTACAATGTCTTGCTTCTGGTCCCAGCCGCCACCCACCCGCAGCGTTTCCTTTTTCAATACCGCGTTGTTTCGAAGCGCAATAACAAAAGGATTATTGTTGAAATTTTTCGAATTCAATTTCTTATCCTGTGCCGTAACGTCGGCAAAGGCAGGTATAAGATTGAGTACGGAGAAATAAAATAGATTGATCTTTTCAACCTCAAGCACGAGGTTCTTCCTAAGGAAATCAAAATCTTTCTTGACAAGCTTTTTTTGAAGGGCGAGTGCTTCGTCTACTGCCTGTATGACACGCGGATCAGCGCTCTCTTTTACAGGTTGTTCTTTATGGATTTTCTCAAATTGCTTAACGGCGACCGAGCGCTGACCTTTCAGCAGGCCTTTGTCCTGTACCTTCATTGAATTCAGGTCAGGCGCAAAAAATTCTTCGATATGATCGAGGGCGAGCAGATAGTCGGCTTCCATGCATTGTTCATAGGCAAACAAGCTCTGCATGATCTTGATCCGGAGGGTGCGTCTGTTAAGCATGGCAAGGAACGGTAAAGCAGGCGCAATTTACATTTTTGGCATCGAGAAACAGTCCATTTGAACTAAAATTCCATATCGCCGTTTTATCTTTCGTCCATGAAAGAACTCGCCAGCCTCAATAAATACCTGCTACGGTATAAGTGGCACCTGATCTGGGGTTTGGTGTTCGTGTTGATCTCCAACGCATTAAAGATCTTCCCTGCATGGATGGTCCGCTATTCGATCGACCTGGTTACAGAAAATGTTCAGATATATCGGTCTTTTGCTGGAACTGCAGCTCAGAAAACTTTTTTTGATGTTTTTGCGCGCGGAATTCTTTTTTATGCTGTGCTAATATTGGTCATGGCCCTGTTGGGCGGAGTGTTTCTGTATTTCGTTAGACAGACATTGATTGTTATGAGCAGGCTAGTTGAATATGATCTCAAAAACGACATATTCGAACATTATCAAACGCTTCCGTTAAGCTTTTACCGACGGAATAACACAGGCGATCTAATGAACCGGATTTCAGAGGATGTGAGCAGAGTCCGCATGTATCTTGGACCATCTATCATGTATGGACTTCAACTTGTTACGTTGTTCCTGATGCTCATTCCATTTATGTTCATCATCAGTGTTAAGCTTACGCTTTTCGCGCTCATTCCACTGCCCTTACTTTCTTTTAGTATTTACTACGTTAACAATACAATCGAAAGGCGATCGGAAGAAATCCAGCAAAGTCAATCGAAGTTAAGCACATTCGTGCAAGAGGCATTTTCCGGCATCCGCGTGCTAAAATCTTTTACACGGGAAAAAGAATCTATTTCCAAATTTGGTTTTGAGAATGACGAATACAAACGAAAGTCATTAAGATTGACCCGTGTGCAAGCGCTCTTTTTTCCGGTCTTGTTTGGTCTGATCGGACTCAGCACCATCCTAACCGTCTACCAGGGAAGTGTTGAGGTGATCAATGGTTCGCTAACTTTTGGAAACATCGCAGAGTTTATCATCTATGTCAACTTGTTGACCTGGCCCGTAGCGTCCCTGGGTTGGACGAGCAGTTTGGTGCAACGTGCGGCCGCCTCACAAAAACGTATCAATGAGTTTTTGAATACGAAGACTGATATCCTTTCTGACCAAGATCTGATTCATGATATTGAAGGCAAGATTGCATTCAGGAATGTCTCATTCACTTACCCAGACACGGGTATTAAAGCCCTACGAAATATTTCTTTCGAAATACTTCCTGGCGAATCACTTGCAATCATTGGAGGGACAGGTTCAGGCAAGAGCACGATTTCAAATTTGGTGTCACGATTGTACGATGTCACAGAGGGTGAAATATTGATCGATGGTATTCCCATAAAAAACTACAATATCAATAATCTGCGCAGCCAGATCGGTTATGTTCCGCAGGATGTATTTTTATTCAGCGATACCATTTTCAACAACATTGCGTTTGGAATGAAGTCACCTGAGGAAGCGGGTATCATCAAAGCGGCGAAAGATGCAGATGTGTATCATAACATCATGGAATTTCCGCTGGGCTTCAACACGCGGGTTGGAGAAAGGGGAATAACGCTCTCAGGGGGTCAAAAACAACGCGTTTCCATTGCCCGTGCAATTGCCCGCTCGCCAAAGATTCTCATGCTGGATGATGCCCTTTCAGCCGTCGACACAAAGACTGAAAACACGATTCTCAATAGCATGCGGAATATTATGGTAGGGCGCAGTACGATCATTATCTCACACCGGGTTTCATCAGCAAAACTGGCGTCAAAGATCATTGTATTAAATGATGGCGTAGTTGCCGAGCAAGGCACCCATGAAAGTCTCCTGGAACAAAGCGGCATTTACCGCGAGTTGTATGAAAAGCAAATGATGACAGACGAAGTGGAGGGATAACCTGCTACTTCGTAGAAAGCTTGACGTAAGTGAGTTTATACGTGATCACTGTGTTACCCTCATTCTCGACGCGTATCCCTTCTAAAATATCCGAGCTTTCATCAGTTGTGAATGTGAATGAAGTGCTCTTGCCCTTTCCTTCAAGGTGCTTGTACACAAGTAGACTTCCACCAGCAGACAGGCTGAATTCGCCAATGATGTTATAGCTCGCCCCGAGACTTTCTTTATCAAGCGATATCTCGATGAATTGTCTGCCGCTGTCATTGCCATCCCGAATGATGGCGACTTTTGCGTAATTGTCTTTGTGATCGGTGATCTTTTCCTTTTCAGAGCTGCCCATAAATCCTTTGCCGCGCTTTGTAACAGAACCCGATACCGAATAAATGCCTTCAACCTGATTCGGTTTTTCTTTTTCCATATACTTTCGGACAAGCGCCTGGAAGTCGAATTGCTGGTAAGCCGATGATTTGGACGCCTGTTGCATCCGCGCGAGCTTTTGCATCGAACATCCACTGAACATCAAGCCGAGGATAACAAAGGTTATGAGTCTCGTCCGCATAACACGCTTCGGAAATTTATTTTTCAGAATACATACCGGAGACCTACGCCTCCCTGAAATCGCTGATAACCCGGGTCAATGAGGGCATCTGTGAAAAGCTCAACTTCGATGAAGGCAGAAAGCGGCAAGGAGCGGTCATTGAAATTATAGTCGTACGTGATCTTCGTGTTGCGCCATTGCCACCCGAGTCCGGCATACAGCTGAAGACCTTTGGAAATTTTTTCTGCGTCCCATTGATACAGGAATTTAGCCTCGATGAACCAATCCACGGACACTGTGTGAGCGAGATACGTGATTGATTGATCCTTTGACAAAGTGTCTGGCAAATACTCCTTGAAAGCGTCGCGGTAATATTTATTGTACAATCCGCTTGCGGCCTTTCCTGCGTCAGCAGCAAATGAAAAATTCTTGTTCGCGTAAAACTTGTACGTCAGGGCGAATGGATCACCCAGTTTGAAGCCGATACCCTGATAGGGATATCTGCTTTCTTCAAATATCGGGCACATGATCCGCGCTTTGTTGCCATTGACGCGAGGCACGCGGTACTGTGCGCTTCTGACGCTCTTTTTCACCTGGGCGTGGGCAACCTGGGCTCCGGAGAGCCCCACAACGATTACAGCCAACAGAATCAGAGTGCTTTTTGCGCAACGCATTAAAGCAAATATAGCCGATTTCGGGATAAAAGGGCCGGTTTAAGAGCCCGTTACATCGACTGATCAAACAACCTCTTTGTACTGCATTTTGTGAAGCTGAGCGTAGAATCCGGCCTGTTCAAGAAGTGTTTCGTGCCTTCCGACTTCTTTGATCTCACCCTTGTCGAGCACGATGATTTTGTCAGCTTTCTGGATTGTCGACAACCGATGCGCAATAACGATAGCCGTTCGATGGTTCATCATTTTGACAATTGCTTCCTGTATCATTTGCTCAGTTTCAGAATCCACAGAAGATGTTGCTTCGTCCAGGATCAGAATTCGTGGATCGTACACCATGGCTCGAATGAACGAAAGCAATTGACGTTGTCCGACTGACAGGGTTGCTCCACGTTCCATTACGTTGTAGTCGAGTTTGCCAGGAAGCCTGTCTATAAACTTGCGTGCACCGACAAGTTCAGCGGCATGAAGGATCATTTCATCGGTCACGTCAGGATTGCCGAGGGAAATGTTATTTCTGATTGTGTCGGAGAAAAGAAATACATCCTGAAGAACAAGACCAATGTTCTTCCGAAGAAAATTGAGATCATATTCTTTGATATCAACTCCATCCACCTTTATTGAGCCGCGGTTAATATCATAGAAACGGCTTAATAAATTAATAATCGAGGATTTACCTGCGCCTGTTGCGCCGACCATTGCCACGGTTTCGCCGGGTTTTATGTCGATGTTAATGTCTTTCAGTACATAGTCTGCGTCATTGTAGGCAAACCACACGTGATCAAATTTCACCTCACCCTTGACATGCTCGGGTTGGTAGATACCATTTTCCATAAGGTCTTCCTTGCTGTCAAGAAGATTTATGATCCTCGATGAGCTGACGATGCCCATTTGCAATGTGTTGTAACGATCGGCGATCATCCGGATGGGACGGAAGAACATCTGGATGTACATGATGAACGCGGTTAGCGTTCCTATGGTGATCCCGGTTGACTCAACATTGAGCACACTCGTGGCGCCGTACCACATGACCAGGCCGATACCCATGGCGGCAATTATTTCGGCAACAGGAAAGTAGATGGAGTAATAAAGCACAGATCTAAGGTTAGAGTCCAGGTGCTCTTTATTGATTTCCTTGAATTTTTCAAACTCCCGTTTTTCGCTGCCAAAAATCTGAACAATGTTCATTCCCGTGATGTGTTCCTGAACGAATGAATTCAAATTGGAAACCGCATTCCGAACATCATTGAAGGCAACTTTTATCTTTTCCTTAAAAATGTAGGTGGCCAGGAACATCAAGGGTATACAGGAAAGACTCACAAGCGATAACCTCCAATCGGTAAAGAACATAAACGCCAGAATGAAAATTATCTGCAGCAGATCACTTAACATCGCAGCAAGCCCTTCACTGAATACATCCGACAGTGTTTCAACATCGGAAATGGTTCTTGTCACCAGGCGTCCAATGGGTGTCTTGTCAAAAAAACGGAGCCGCAGGCGGACAATGTGCTCATACAATTTGATACGGATATCGCGAATAACATACTGTCCGATCCGGCCAGACACGTAGGTATGCGTGTATTGAAGTGCTGAATTGATCAGCAACAAGACAAACAGGAGGATGGTAAAATAAACCATCATCTGAAAATTTCCCTTTGCCACATATTTGTCCAGCATCACCTGTGTCAAATAAGTTCTGTAAGGCGCGAGAAATCCCAGGACGAAAGTAAGTGCTATGACGAGATAGAAGCGCCCTTTGTAGGGCATTACAAACTGTATAATGCGCTTCAACACACTGAAGTCAATGATGTTGCCGCTGCTTACTTTCTCTTTTTCCATTTCCTGACTATCCGAACCCTATTTAATAAAAATTGTTTTGGGATATTTTACACTTGTTAGAAACAGGCCTTCAGGGGGTACATTCATGCCTGCCTTTTTTCTGTCCTTACTCTTCAAAATAGTTCTGATGTCATCTAACGTGATCTTGCCGGTTCCTGCATCCAGCAGGGTTCCAACTACGGCGCGTACCATGCCACGGAGGAACCGATTCGCCGTGATGGTAAAAACCAACATGTCACCTTTTTGATTCCATTCTGCCTGTGTTATGTCACAAATAAAATGATTGACATCAGTCTTTACCTTGCTGAAACATTCGAAATCATGCTTTCCCAGCAGAATGCGTGCACCACTTTCCAACACGGTTAAGTCTAGGTGTTTGAAAAAATAGAACGACAAACCTTCCCGGAGCGGGTCTTTCTTGCGTGTGATGTGATACTGATAAGTTCGTTCGAACGCATCGTAACGGGCGCTGGCATCTGGTTTTATTTTCCTGATTGAGCGTACTGCAATGTCCTTAGGGAGCAAAGAATTTAAGCGAATGATCAGCGTATCAAATTCAAACCCCGACTCGATGTCTGCATGGAAAAACTGTTGTGCACAATGCACACCGGTATCGGTTCGGCCACTCCCCACTATCGAAATTTTTTCGCGGAGCAATTTTGTCATCGCCTCCTCGATCACTTGCTGAATGCCAATGGCATTATGCTGCGATTGCCAGCCGTGGTAATGGGTGCCGCGGTAGGTGATTTCAAAGAGAAACCTCATGTGATGTTGAGCGTTGCGCGAAGGTATAATAGTCACCGGTTGCAAGTTGCCCGTTGGCAGTAGGCTGGATAAAAAGTGTTGACTGCCCGATAGCGTCGCACCACAGGAGACGGGCGACTGGAAACATGCAACAACTCGAAGTCATTTTCAACTTGCCACGTTTTCGTACACCACCGCGGCTCCCTGACCGACACCGATGCACATCGTTGCGAGACCATATTTTACCTTTCGCCGTTTCATTTCATGAAGAAGCGTGGCGGTGATACGGACACCACTGCAGCCCAGCGGATGACCAATCGCAATGGCTCCGCCGTTCACATTTACGATCGATGGATCTAATCCAAGATCCTGGATACAGGCCAGCGACTGTGAAGCAAAAGCTTCATTGAGTTCGACCAGTCCCAGGTCAGAAATCTTAAGACCGGCGCGTTGTAATGCTTTTCTTGTTGCCGGCACAGGTCCAATTCCCATATATGCAGGATCGACGCCAGCCACCGCCATGGACACTACACGCGCCATTGGCTTCAAAGTGAATTCTTTTACTGCGCTTTCACCCACAACAAAACATGCGGCCGCACCATCATTTATTCCGGATGAGTTTCCTGCGGTGACCGATCCGCCTTCTTTGAAAGCGGGCTTGAGTGTCGACAGTTTTTCCAATGATGTTTCCCTTGGATATTCGTCGCGATCAAAGCTCACGGATTCTTTTCCGCGCGGTACTTTAACGGTGATGCGTTCGTCATTGAACTTACCCTGTGCTTCAGCATTGAAATATTTCTTTTGTGATTGAAGACCGAACTCGTCTTGCTGTTGCCTCGAAATTTTCCATTTCTCAGCAACGTTTTCGGCCGTTTCTCCCATTGTAAATGGATAATAAAGCTTCGACAGCGCGGAGTTAATAAAGCGCCAACCCAGCGTCGTATCGAAAACCTCTGCCTTACGGGAGAATGGTTCTTCGGATTTCCCATACACAAATGGCGCACGGCTCATGCTTTCAACGCCGCCGGCTATATATATGTCTCCATTTCCAGTAGCAACTCCTTGTGAAGCATTCATGATTGCCTGAAGGCCGGAAGCACAGAGCCTGTTGACGGTGATACCGCCTGCCGACACCGGTATCCCCGCCAGCAGTAAGGCCATGCGCGCAACATTTCTGTTGTCTTCACCCGATTGGTTGGCCGCACCAAAAATCACATCTTCGACCTTATTGATATCAATCGATGGATTTCTTCTCAACAGCTCGCGAATGACGGTTGCTGCCAGGTCGTCGGGACGAACAGAAGAAAGTGTGCCACCATATTTTCCAACAGGTGTTCTTAAAACATCGACGATGAAAGCAGTTCTCATAGCAGTGAGGGTGTGCAAAATTGCCTAATTTTGCCCATTAAAAGACATTCAATACCAAATCAAGTTAGTTCAAGGGCACTATGTGGCAAAGAAAGCAAACAATATTCCTGGGCATTGCAGTTCTCTGCCTGATTCTGATGAATTTTTTTCCAATCTGGATCGGCTCAGACAATGAAACAGAAAAAATACTAACCTCCTTTTCATACACGGAACTCAACAAGACCAATGGCGAGGTCGTTTCAGCAAGCTTTTATCCTTACATGATCTCGGCAATATTGGCCATTGCCGCGGCGACGATTGCGGTCATCGAGATTGGAAAATTCAACAACAGGCTTTTGCAGCTTAAACTCGCTGCGCTTAACTCACTGTTTATGGCGGGAAGCATCGGCTCGGCGGTTTATTTCGCGACGACGTTAATTAAGTCAAATCAAATCGGCGGTTCCTATGGTGCGGGTCTATATCTGCCGGCGGCCGCAATGATCAGTAACATGATTGCAAACAGATTTATTCGCAAAGACGAAAAACTTGTGCGCGATTCAGACCGCATACGCTAATTCAAACTTTAATATACACGCAATGGCACAAACCAAGATTGGTGACAATACGGTAAACACTGCCGGGAACCTTCCCGTAGTTGGGAGCACGGCTCCGGATTTTATGCTGGCTGGCAATGACCTGAGGGAAATGAACTTGAAGAGTTTTGCGGGAAAGAACCTGATCCTTAATATTTTTCCCAGCATCGACACGAGCACTTGCGCTACGTCAGTAAGAGAATTTAACAAACGCGCCGCTTCAACGCCCAATACGGTTGTGTTGTGTATTGCCAAAGATCTGCCCTTTGCCATGCGGCGGTTTTGCGGAGCGGAAGGAATTGACAAGGACAAAGTGGTGACGCTTTCAGATTTTCGGAACAAAGGCTTCTCGAAAGTCTATGGAATGGAGATGGTCGATGGTGTTATGTCCGGTTTATTTGCGAGAGCGATTGTAGTGGTGACGCCTGACGGGAAAGTCGCGCACACCGAGGTCGTACCGGTGATTGGACAAGAGCCTAATTACGAAGCGGCGCTGAAAGCCGTCAAGTAAAAGGTCTACAGCAACACCTTACGACTCTCAATGTGATTACGATGCAATTTGAATACGCCTGGTTGTTTCATGACGATACAAGGGGCCTACCGGTAAATCAATTGTTCCAATCATCACATCTGTAGCCGTAAATGAATCGACCTTGTTCAAGGCGATGATAAAAGACCTGTGTATCCGAACAAAATCTTTTTCAGGGAGCATTGCCTCTACGGAGGAAATACTCTGTTTTGTGATTATCTGATTTTTTGTGGTGACAATCTTAACATAGTCTTTTAGGCTCTCGATATAAAGGATATCATTGAGGGTCACCTTAATCATTTTTCTATCGGCGCGGAAATAGAGAAACCTTTCCGTAGGAAACTCAGATTTTTCGGGCAAGTGAGTTGTGGCTACTGGGTGCGTCAGTTTGTAAACTGATTTGAGGAATCGCTCGAATGTGATTGGTTTCAACAAGTAGTCCAGCGCGCCAAGGTCAAACCCGTCGAGAGCAAAATCCCTGTGCGCGGTTGTAAAAATGATGTGCGGTGGATTGGACAGCGATTTCACAAGGTCGGTGCCCAACAGTTTAGGCATCTGGATGTCCAGAAATATCAAATCCACCTCTTCCTTCTGCAAGAATTCGAATGCAGCCAGTGCATTTGAGCATTCGCCCGCCACTTCAAAGTGGGGAGTCGATACGACATATTGCCGGAGCACCTCGATCGCCAATGGCTCATCGTCGACTATCAGGCAGCGGATTTTTCTTGAATTCATGATCTTTCAAGTTCGAGGTTCAGGTTCACAATGAAACTTTCCTCTTGTTCGAAGGTCCTCAACATGTACTTCCCAGGATATAGCATATCGAGCCTCCGCCGCACATTTTGAAGGCCGGTCCCCGACCGCGGGACAACATGACCATTATTCGATTTTCCATTGATCATTTTGAATGCAAGATTGTTGTTAGTCAATTGTATGTCCATGCTTACCCATGGTTGATCTAGCATTTCGTTGACGCCATGCTTGAATGCATTTTCGGCAAAAGGCAACAGAAGAAGTGGTGCGATCATTTTATCCGAAGGATCTCCATCGAGATTGACTGTGAGATCGAGCCTTTCCCCAAATCGCAATCGCTCCAGGGCCATGTAGTTTTTTAGTATATCGATTTCCCGCGCTAAAGCAATTTTGCTCTTTGAACTTTCGGTGAGCATAAAGCGCAGAAGTTCCGCCAGTTTGAGGACCACCTCCGGGGCCTCATTACTTTTTTTAATGATGAGCGAATAGAGATTATTCAACGTATTGAAGAGAAAGTGGGGATGCAGTTGACTTTTAAGCAACTCCAATTCTGCTTTGAGTTTTTCTTTTTCCAGGCGCTCGTTTTCTGTCTTCTTGTGATACCAGTGCTTGATGAGTTTGATTGCTGCAGCAAATCCTGCTATGGTGTTCGAACCGCGAAGTCCTGCCATCATGCCATAAATAAAAGGGTTTACATAGGTATGAGCACCCATCTGTCCCCTGAAGAAGAGGATCAGCGTCCGCGAAAAGAGGTGTGAAAGTATCGCAGTAATCACGATCAGTATGACAAACCAAATGATGGCGGTAAAATATTTCCCTTTGAAGATGTAGTTCGGAAACAGAAAATAGATGATGGCATAGCTGAGAAACATGTGAATCGGAGTGAATATCGCTGCGTCCACAACGGACACATAAAACGGATTCCCGTTCGATCCGCGCCCAAATCCGCCGTAGATTAATGCCTGAAAAATCAGCCAGAACGTCCAGAACAGAGCATGCCGCGCAATGCGGTACCCGGGTCTGCCGGACCACACAAAGTCTGTTAATAATGTCTCCACCCCGTAGTGTACTCCGATCCGGCGTCAAAAGTTACCCGATGGGGGGTTTCGTGGACTAAAAGGCCTTTTCGGTGGACGAAATTATTTTGGCCTTACGGTGATGGTCTTTGTCAGCAGTGTCATTCCCTATGTCCATTTTCTGTTTCCAAACATAGTGTGCTGCGTTCATTTGTGTAAACCAACAGCAAATGAAAACGAAAGTACAGTGGCTCGTTTGCCTTACAGGAATGATGATGATTGCCGCGGCGGCATCGGCGCAAACAACAGCCGATAACTATTGGGTGGTCGAAGGAAATGTCAACACGCGGGATTACACACTTATTCGATTTTATGACCGAGGCAACAAACTAATACATGAAGAAACTTTGCAAGGTAAATTCCTCGACATAACCCGGAAGAAAAACGTAAAAGCACTGAACAAAAAACTTCGCGACTTCGAAGAAAAGAACCTAAGCGTTAAAAAAACTAACCGCAGGAACCGGCACAAAGCATAAACAGGGAGGAGGCTGGTGAAGGGTCTCTCATACCTTTTGGGTACCAGCTTCCGACTTGTTTACTCATGGATTCAGCAAAAGCTTTTCCTGTGTTGATTTTTCGACGAGTGACCTTGTGAAGTACACTCTAAAGTGTTGGTCGTTTGCCCAGCCTTCAAACAAATTTTTATAGTATGGACTCTCAGGATCTCCACTCTGACCGGGCGTGTTTGTAAACAGCGTTTTGTCCCAATCCGCCACGTCCGTTACAATCCGGAATGAAGCCCCGTGACTTTGGTTATCATTATTGCTGGTTACGCCCGGCGTAGATGCGTATCCTCCACGCGGCAGTGGACCAACATTCAATTTCTTTCTCGTTTCTTCGTTGACACTATTACTCAGCGGATGCTTTATCAGGGCATAATGGTAGGCGTCTTGCCCGTACTGCCACTTCGCCATATCAGCGCCGAGCTTCGTAGTTAACGTGCGTATCGCGTCATCGAAACAATTTATGAGAAATTGGTCGCGTGCTTGTTTAGGATTGGAACCAAAAATTGGATCAGCGTTAACAGTCCATGCAATGATTTTACTAAGTGGAATTGAACGGATAAGATCCTTTCCATTTTGGGGGACCAACTTTGCGGTCAATGCGGATGAAAGTCTTTTCTCCCAAGCAACGTAAATAGCAGCCTCAACCGAATTTTTATCAAGTGTAAAATTCCATTCCAGCAATTTTTTTCTCGCGATCTCCGAAGTCTCTTCTTTTGAGGTCACATTTTTCAGCAAAGGCACCAATGTTCTGGCCGGAAGTGACAAATAATCGAATTGAATTTTCATCATTGATTCAGATGAATGTTTTTCTTTTGCCTTGATGGCTTCACTGATCCTGTTGGCTCTGAACTTGTCCGCCCAGCTCCACCCAACTGCATCGCGGTGAGGATAATTTTCCGGAATCAGGTTTTCATTCGCCGTGATCCAAAAGCCCTTTTCAGGATTTGAGACATTGGGAAGTTCCTTGATAGGCAGGTATCCGTCCCATTCATAACTTCCATCCCCGGGCACCGGAATGAGACCACTCCATGTTTTTCGTATCGGTGCGATGCCGACAGCCTGCCAGCCAATGTTTCCTTTTTTGTCGGCCCAAATCATGTTCTCACCGGGGATATGACTGTAAGAGCAACCGTCGCGGAATTCATCCCATGTTTTGGCCTGATCGATCCTAAGACTTGCGAGGTAAGGCGCCCCACCCGGTTCCATCCAGGCACACCGTACTGCGTATGCGGTGTGCTTTAGCGAATCAATAAAAGTCACTGGCCCATGCCGGGTAAACTTATGATCAACAAAGACGTCGTCCTGTCCCTTGACTGCAATCGTATCCTTTATCACTTTGAAGTTTTCCCAGTTTCCGTTGTACCGATATTGATTTGGATTTGCCGGATTGAGTTCATAAACATATAGGTCTTCACCATCGATACTGAATATAGTCAGACCCCAGGCGCCATCTTCATTGTGTCCGATGGATATACCGGGAATCGTTGGCTCGCCACCGCCAACTACATTCCACCCAGGCGCATTGAGATGCACCATGTAGCGCAACGATGGCGCCGTAATGGCGCGGTGTGGATCATTCGCCAATAGGGGAAACCCACTTTCTGAAAGGCGTGCACTGACGATCCAATTATTGCTTCCAATATTTTGCTTTTCACTTGCGAGGATTTCCTGAAGGTCAGCGTCATCCGCCGCCACGAACGATTCATATTGTTTTTTGTCCGGGTTGGATTGTGCGTGAAGATCGTCAGGCGAAAAACGAAGGGCTTTTCGGTAAGCATCATACAGTGCAATGACGCTGTCGGGGAGTAGCTCTTTTTTGATTTTTGGATCAATGTCGAGCGTAGGCTCACCGGGCTCAAATACCGACAGCTGCTTAACGGTTGTCACTCCCAACGTTTTCACTGCCCGTCCAAGCCGGACTTCATCAGGAAGATTTCCCAATAATCCCTGATGCCGTGAGATCACAACTTCGGGAGTCCATTTTAGTGGCTTGATGTCGAGCAATCGAAACTCCATGGGGAGCAACGCAGGATTTTTTTCCGTTTCTGCGATGTAGGCATTGATGCCGTCCGTAAATGCCAGGATGATCTCCTTGCCGCGCGGATGGTAGTGATTGAACTCCTTGTCAAGGTCGCCGCGGTACTTGAACAGGCGCGAGCCAATGTCACGCTTTAGCTCGCGGCGGCCAAGGATTTCGGCTACGGTTCCTGTTGCCTGTCTTCTCCAGATTTCGAACTGAAATAGGCGATCTTTTGCGGCTGTATAACCTTGTGCAAAAAAAAGATCATGTTCATTTTTCGCATAGATGTGATTGACGCCGTTAGAGTCGCGGAGGATTTCGACGGATTCTTTCAGGCCCGGGGTTGAGATGCCGGGATTATTTTGTTTGCATGACGCAAGAAAGACGCACAGGATGAGCAGGGGGAAGTACTTCATAGGCTAAAGGTTGTCTGAAAATATACTCCCGAAAACTCAGCACGCGAGTTAAAATTTGATAAGTGGACGAATGCAAGATGCAGTTCTCACGGATAACACAGATTGAATGCACACGGATTTTCACGGATTGTCCAAAAAATCTGTGTGAATCCGTGATACTAAATCTGTGTTAATCCGTGGGAACTGTATTTCGTGACTATGAAGCGGAAATCTTTCCAATCGCGTCAATCAATCTATCAAGGTCTTTTGTTGTAGTATAAACATGCGGTGTTACTCTCACCGCACTGATATTCTCCCACACGATCGGTGTGGTGTGGATTTGATAGTCGCTGAAAAGTTTTGATACAATATCTCCCGGCGCGATGCCATCAATGCTGAACGTTCCAAGAGCGCATGAATATTCAGGCTTCAGTGAAATATGAATTTTCACACGGGGATTTTTCATCACTGCTTCGCACCAATAGGTCTTGAGATAGTGCAGTCGCTCTTGTTTGCGTCTTGCTCCGATGGCATTGTGAAAATCAATTGCTTGTCCTATTGCCTGCTCGGGTGCAAAGGAACGCGTTCCGATCGCTTCAAACTTCCTGATATCGGGACTTTGTGGTTTGTCATTTGGAAACAAAGGCCAGGTCTTTGCGATCAGGTCTTTCTTCACAAACATCATCCCGGTACCGAACGGTGCGCACAGCCACTTGTGCAGGCTGGTGCCGAAATAATCACAATTGAAATCGGAAATTTTATAGTCCACGTGCGCAAATGAATGGGCTGCATCCACGATGCTGATGATGCCGCGCTTTCTTGCTTCGGCGCAGAGTTTGGCGGCAGGAATAATTTGCCCCGTCCAGGTCATGAGGTGCGTGATGTGCCAGATTTTTGTTTTCGGCGTAGTCGCATCGATGTAAGCTTTCAACACCACATCGTCATTGTCAAGAGGGAGATTGAGATTGATCCAGTTGATCTTCACACCTTCACGCATTTCGCGTTGTTTCCATGCGTGAATCATGTTGGGATAATCCTGCTTCGTCATCACGATTTCGTCGCCGCGTTTCATGTCGATACCCCATGTGAATGTGCCCAACGCTTCAGTGGTGTTTCGGTTGATTGCGATCTCTTCGCCTGACACACCGGCGAGATCAGCAAGCTTTCGTCGGAGTGGCTCGCGTCCCTTATCGAGGATTTGCCACATATAATAAGTCGGCGCCTCATTGCTGAGATGATAATATCTGTCGACTGCATCCTGGACAACTTTTGGTTGTGGGCTCACGCCGCCATTGTTGAGGTTGAGAATATTCGGTGTGACTGTGTAAGCCTGAGCCATTCGCGCCCACAGATCTTCATCGTTCATGGCGTCGAAGGGTGAAAGCTCGTTGAGCGATTCAAGCGCGTCTGCAATGTCCTCGCCTTTTGCCTGAGCGGCGAATGAGGTGATGGAAGCCGCCGACGCAAGGCCGAGGGATTTTTTGAAGAAGGATCTGCGTGTTGACATAGCCATGGGATTGAAATGGAAGTTAGATTATTTCCCGCTGATTTCGTTGGCTGAATTGGTAAGACGGCCCAGAAGCCCGATATGCGGTAATCTTCGGATTAATTGACTGGAGTTGGAAAATTATTCCGCTTTTAGACTGTCAACCGGATTTCTGCAGGCAGCATCGATCGTTTGAGAACTGATCGTCAGGATACCTACCGTCATCAATATCGCAATGGCTGTAACGATGACACCCGGGCCTGCAGAAGTGTGGTAGGCGATATTCTCCAACCAGAGATTGTTAAGAAAATATCCCGCCGGGATGCCGAGAAGAATGGAGACGATTATCAGCCCCAAAAAGCTTTTCGATAAAAGAAAGACAATCCTAGAATCTGAACATCCGCATATTTTCCGGATCGAAATCTCTTTGACCCGTGTCTCAGTTGCGTATGACACGATGCCCAACAAACCCAGGCTGCATATCATTACAGCAAAACAGGCCATGACCAGCAGTATCTTCAAGAAGTCGCCGACGATCCAGTCGTAAAATTTAAAAATCTCATCTTCAAACGTTATATAGTCAATGTGTTTATCCTGGTTCATCTTCTTCCAACTCTGTTCAATTGCCTCACTTGCCTTGTCATAACTGCCAGAATATTTTACTTGAAGGATTTGATATTGCTCAGGAGCGCATATCAACATTAGCGGGCCTATTTTTTCGGTTAGGATGCTGTGGTTATAATCTTTGACGACTCCGACAACCTCCAGGTTGCTCGAATCACGTTGCGCAAATTGTGAAAGAAGGCTTTGTCCGATTGCTGCGTTAGGTGAGTCGAAATGCAATTGTTTAACTGCTGCCTCGTTGATCACAACGAAATTTCGGTTTGAATTTCCTGCCTGGTTGGAAAAGAAGCGGCCAGCTATGAGAGGAACACCCATGTTTCTGAGATAATCCGCATCGACGGAGTAATATCGCGTTTCATGCCATTCATTACCATGTTTAGGGTTTTTGACGTTCCCCCAAGCACTGCTGAAAAAGGTGGCTGGCAGATAGGATGCCGCGGAGACGTCAGTAAGTGACGGATACTTGAGCAGTTCTGTTTTCAGGAGTTCAGGGGCTGTCCCATGCAGTCTGATCATGATGTTATTTTTCATATCGAAACCATGGTCCTTACTGAGGAATAGTTCGATCTGGTTGTAGACGACAATCGCGGAGAACGTAAAAACAATTGCCACTGTGAACTGCGCGACGATCAAAGCTTTACGCATGGATGTTCGTGAAAGGACTTTTACATTGCTCAGGTTTCGCAATATTTTCACAGGCGTAAACTGTGACAATACAGCCGCAGGGAAGAGTCCCGCGATGATTCCCACCAACGTCGCAAAAATGAATGCAACGCAAAAAACCCAAATATTTACGGCAAGATCCCACTGAACCATGCGAATCAGGGTAAGATCAAGGAACATTTTTTTGGTGAAGACTATTAAAATAAACGCCAATAGTAGTCCCACCCACGAGAATAGTACAGCCTCAGACAGGAACTGAACAAAAATTTGCCAGCGCGAGGCACCTGTCACTTTTCTCAGTCCAATTTCCTTCGCGCGACTAAGTGATCTGGCGATTGAAAGATTTGTAAAATTAAAAGTGGACACAGCCAGAATGGCCAGGGCAACGCCGGAAATGAAATAAATGATTTGGTAATTTAAAACGGGACCGATTTCATTCCCCATTCCTATCGCAGGAGTTATGTCTTTCAGCCTTTGAAGATTGAATTTCCATCGAGATTGTAGAGGCGCAAGATTCGAATAGTGTTTTGAGGAAATTTCATCGAGCGCCGTCTGGATATCGCTGACCGATTTGCCGGGTGCGAGCAAAACATAGGTCCAGGTGCCGTGAACAAATTGCCAGTCGCCATTGTCGGGCATTGGAAGGTCTGCCCCTTGTTTCTTTTTTAGCGCTTGAAGACTTTTTACTGTTGCCAGGCTTGCCAAAGCTTCAAAATTGATATGTGACTTCTTGGAAGTTTCTTTCAAGACACCAGTAACTTTATACATTCCTACGTCACCAACCTGGATTGTTTCGCCGACCGGGTTCTCATCTTTAAATAATTTCCTTGCCGTATTTTTTGTGAGTACGACGCTATACGGTTCGACCAGTGCGGTTAAAGGATCACCGTATTCCAATTCGTATTCAAAAAAATCGAAGACTTCAGGACTCACATAGAATCCGGCGACGGGAATAGAAGCATTTTCCAGCAACTTGAATCCGATAACGTTTCCGAACCAACCATTGAAGCGCACCGAATTTTCTATGCCTGGATATTTTTCGATTAATTCATCGAGCAATGGAAAGGGAGTTGTTGCTTCTGGCCATTTTTCCCCATAGGTGATAATGCGATATATTCTGTCACGTTTCGTGTTGTAATTGTCGTACTGCAGATTTTGCGAGACGAGCATGATCACGATTAGCGATGCTGACATGCCCAATGTCAGGCCCGCTACGTTTATGAACGAGAAGGATTTTTGTTTTATAAAATTTCTAAAGGCGACCACGAAATAATGTCGCATTAGGATGGGCAAAATTTCAGGACGGGGATTTGGTTGTTTTTTAGATCTAAGATTAAAACTTAAAACGTTGCGCACGTAGTCCCACCGGGCAAAACGGACGCCCCGCATTTGAATTTGATAATTGAATTCCTCGAGCAGGTCACCCTCAATTTCTTCGATCAGCATGTCAGAGCACAACAATTTCAGCAGCCATGTGGCCCACTTCGGGGGTAGTATTTTATCCTGTTTCATGCTTGCTTCAATTTGACAGATGCAGGAATTATACTCCACAGGTGATTTCTTGTCGCTTGAGCATCTCTCAGGGCTTGTTTACCAAAAGCTGTGATTTTGAAAATCCTCTTTCGACGACCCCCTCTTTCAGACGTTGGTTCGCCCATTTTTGAGCTGATCATACCTTTATCTTCCAAACGCTGCAAAACGATGTGGACCTGGTTGAGCCTGACTTTCCTTCCCGTTTCTTTGATGATTTGATGTGTCAGCAAAACGCTATAGGCGTGTCCGTCCAGCGAGGCGGTCGTCAAAAGCACTAATTCCTCAAATTCTCCTAGGTAATTTCTTTTCATAAATGAATATATAACATCTATTTTTGTTGAGCAAATAAAATGCAGATGGCTGAGTCCTTCTGTATGAGTGAATTGGACTATAAGATTTCGTTTACTCTACCTTCTGCAGCTTCCGCAGTGACGGCGCCCTCCACGCTGTGACCCCAACCACCACGAGGGTCATAATACCGCCAAAAATCACCGATGGAACAACTCCCATCATGCGCGCGACGGCGCCCGATTCGAACGCACCGATCTCGTTTGATGATCCGACGAAAATGTTATTCACGGCCGAGACGCGCCCTTTCATATTTTCAGGAGTCAGTGTTTGTAACAATGTTCCACGTACGATTACACTGACACAATCGAATCCGCCACTGAGTGACAGAAGCGCTCCGAATCCTGCTATCGCATAAAGTAAAATTTTACCCATGTGTTTTCTGATGGGTCGGTAGGTGAGGTACACGGCCATCAACAAGGCTCCAATACTTGGCGCTGACCTTAGAAACCCCAGTCCGATTTTTCCTACGTTAAGTAACTGGTCCGCAAAGATGGGCAACAGTGCCACCGCTCCACCAAAGAGTACTGCAAACAGATCGAGCGAAATGGCGCTAAGAACAATTTTGTTTTGAAAGACGAACTTTAAACCTGCTTTGATCTTTTCTGCAATGCCTGGTTCCTCAGTAATCGGTGGCAAGGGCCGACTCGCTACCGTAGCGGCAAGCATGAGTCCGACGAGCATGAGCGATGCATCCACCGCGTATGCCGCATTGATCCCGAAAAATCCGTAAATCAATCCACCGAGTGGTGGACCTCCGATAGACGCAGTTTCCCAAAGCGTACTGTTCCACGATATCGCGTTCTGATAAAGTTCACGTGGCACCAACTGTGGCATGAAGGAAAAAATTGCCGGTGTGATAAATCCACGCGCGACGCCCGAGATAAATATTACCGCATAAATCGGAAATACACCTTTATCGAGGATGAATGCGCCAATATCGATCGTGAATAACAACAATGCGACTGAACAAAACAGCAATGTTGCCAGCGTGATGACGATGATTTGTTTGCGCTGAACTACATCAGCAAGATGACCTGCATAAAGCGAGACCCCGATCGAGGGCAGCGCTTCTGCCAGGCCTATCAATCCCAACGAAAGTGGATCTTTTGTAATTTCATACACCTGCCATCCCACAACAACCGCCTGCATCTGGATCGCCAGCGTCACGCAGAAGCGCGCACTGATGAATACTCGAAAGTCCCTGATCTTGAGGGCTGCGTATGGGCTGCTCATACTTTGAGAAGCTAAGCTATAATTTTCTCGATGGCGGCGATTGCCTTTTTTCTTCGTTCTTCGCGCGGACCTGTTATGATTACTGTGGGTACATGGGATGCCTGGGCTTCCGCCTGATACACCTTCCAGAAGTGTTCTCTTCGCTTTGGATGTTCGCGCAACGGATCCTCTTCCCAGGGTACGTCGATATCTGTTAGTAAGTAAAGATCATATTGCCGTTCACGAATCCGGGTTAATATCTCGGCGTCACAGTTACCGAACTTATCTTCGCTCCAAACTTTTATGACGATGAGATTAGTGTCACAAATGAGGACACGATTTGCATCCTGATACCATTCATCTTCCAGGCGCAATTGGCCATGAGCTATTTTCAGCAAGTCGGATTGTTCATAAGGCCGGTTGAGTTTGTCGAGATAGGCGCGAGCGTATTCCTGCACCCACTCTGTTTTGAAGTGTGAGGCGAGGAATCGCGAAAGGTCTGTTTTGCCAGTGCATTCGGGTCCTATAACCGCCACTTTTTTTACCGCAGAAGTAGTGTTTGTTGTTGCTTGCATCCTCGTTCAACTTCCGGCAAGATACCAGAAATAGCCTTAAATGCGCTTAAATGCGGCATATGTGGTGAGGGCCAATTTTAATAAGCGCGCTGGTATCCGTACCTTTCAGGTTGAATTGATTAAAAAGACAAGGTGAAACGCAGAGAAGCACTTCAGCAACTGGGATGGGGACTGTCAGGAAGCATATTGATGCCTTCACTGCTTCAATCTTGTGCGCCGAAAGACCCTGGACCTGAACTGAATTACAGCGGCACAGTCGCCATCATCGGTGCTGGAGCGGCAGGCATGTACGTCGCCGATATCCTGCATTCAAAAGGAGTTAAGGTAACGATCTTCGAAGCACGTGATCAGATAGGCGGGCGTATAAAATCGTTGCGCAACCAATCTGAAACCAAGTATCCGAATGCAGCGATGATGAGCTCGGATTTTCCGCTTGAGCTCGGCGCGCAGACGATCATCGGATCTGATTCCATTTTTGGAAAAATTTTTCAGGCATATAACCTGTCGACAATAGAATACCCGACTTCTGCAAACGCTTATGTGTTGAGCAATCAGGCGAAGACCGAGGCTGAATGGAACGGCGATGCGGATTTTGTTGCCGCCAAAAATTTCACGGCGAACGTAAAGAATCAGGCCGGGAGTTCGCAAACTGTGCAGCAGGCTGCGGCTGGAGCAGGTATCAGCTCGCGCGCTTTCGGTATGATCAATGGTACCATTGGAAATGTTTATGGCAGCGATAACGAGGCCCTGGGCATCGGGGCAATCGGTGAAGGGCAAAAGCTTCTCACTACAGACGGAAAAGTAATTGGACTGCGAGCCAATCCACTTCAGGATACGCTCATCTCACGGTTTAGCGCCGTCCAGGAATTCATCAAGCTCAATACTCCAATCACAGCCATTGACTACAATGCAACGCCCATCGTATTGACAGCGAAAGACGGCACCAAGTACAATGCCGACAAAGTTGTGGTGACGGTTCCGGTGAGCATTTTGAAAACAAACGTAATCAGTTTCAGCCCCGGGCTTCCTGGCACCATGACATCAGCTCTTTCAAAGATTGTCATGGGCGCCTCGATGCGAATGCTGGTGGAGTTCAAAAAGAATTTCTGGGGTGAGACGATCGGATTTATTCAAGGTTCGACAAACGTGCCTGAATATTTCAGTGCGGGCGTGGGCCGCGGTCAATTCAACAGAACGATGTCCGTCACTGTGAATGGCGCGAAGGCTGCGCAGTATGCTAACATGGAAGATGAAGCGGTGCTCAACGCTGTCCTCGCCGACGTTGATCTGATGTATGGGGGTCAAGGCACGCAATACATTCGCTACGATATCAACGATCCGACAAAGCGCTTATACATCCGCGAAAACTGGTCGAAAGCTGATTATATTCTCGGTGGCTATTCTTATGGCGTAGCCGGAGCAAAAGTTGCCGATCGCGCCGCTCTCGGAAAATCCGTCAACGACAAACTGTACTTCGCCGGCGAAGCAACCGACGTCACCGGGCAAGCTGGCATGGTGAATGGGGCGATGGCTTCTGCAGAGCGGGTTGCTCAGGAGATTGCGGAAGCGATTAAAGCGGGGAAATAGAGTTGGCAGGAGGCAGTGGGCAGTAGGCAGTGCATGGGAACCAGCGAGAAATCTCGAACTTACTAATCATTCCTGAAGCCGAAAGGAACGCAGAGTAAAACCGCAATCAAGAGAGCATCGGATCAACTAGTCTGAAATTCAATGGGATAGCGTGTCGTGAGATAGCACCCCTGCCTACTGCCTACCGCCCACTGCCTACTTTTCTTTTCCCAGCATTTTTGTCAATTGTCAGCCGCTACACCACTATTCCCCTCTTCCCCAACTCCTCCCTCAAATCCTGCGGACTCTTAAAATGAATCGCGTCGATACCGATTTCATTTGCTGCCAGGTAGTTGTGTTTGTTGTCGTCGATAAAGATGGCTTTGGACGGTTCCACATTGTAGCGCTTCAGCAGAATGTGATAAAAATCGTGGAACGGCTTGCGCGTTTTTTCGTCGCCACTGACAACGATTCCCTCAAACCAGCCGAGGAAATCAAAATTCTTCAATGCCCAGGGAAACGTTTCCGATGACCAGTTCGTCAGTGCGTAGAGCCTGTATTTCTTTGATTCCTTGATGGCTTTCAGGATGTCGACGGTTTCATGGATCGGGCCCCTGATTGTTTCCTGCCAGCGTCCATACCATGCCTTGATGGCCTCCGAGTGATCCGGAAATTTTTCCAACAGCTCGTTCGTCGCTTCTTCGAACGTGCGGCCTGCATCCTGTTTCTCGTTCCATTCCGGTGTGCAGATGTTTTCAAGGAACCAGGTTATTTCTTCCTCGGTGTTAAAAATTTTGGAATAGAGATAGCGTGGGTTCCAATCGATGAGTACGCCTCCTAAGTCGAAGATGATGGTGTCGATGTGTTTCATGGGTACTGGATTCTGGTTGCTGGGTTCTGGCTTGCCCCGACGATGCAATTTCTGCGTGGTCGAGGGATTGCGTGATTCTGGATTCTAGATTCTGGATTCTGGATTCTAGATTCTGGATTTATTCATTCTTGCTTCTTAATTCTTACTTTTTTCCTTAACTCCTTAACTCCTTAACTCCTTAACTCCTTTCTCCCCCAAACGCCCATTTCAAAAATTCCGGCATCGCTTCTGCCCACGTCTGCTGGTTGTGCTTGCCATCCTTGATCTCCAGGTATTGAATGTCGTGGAAAGGACGATAGCCCTTGCGTGTCAGTTCCGTGATTAGATCCATCGTGTCGTCGATAGAGTCGATAACACCATTCTTGTTTCGATCACTGGTCTCATCAAGCGTTCCCGTTTCAAACCAAAACTTCATGCCTGGCTTGAATTTTCCACGGCGAACCTGAAGGTGCATGAGTCGGTCGCGGTAGTCGGAATAAAAAAAACTGCCGGCGTCACGCTTTCGCCACCAGAACGATCCACTGAATACGCCTGCTTTTCCAAAAACGTCGAAGTTGTTCCAAACGATATCGATGGCGGAGAGACCACCTAATGAATAGCCAGCCATTGCACGCTGCATGTTCGACTGACTAATCGGATACTTGTAAGTGATGTACGGGACCAGCTCTGTCACGATAAAGTTCGAATATGCCTTTGCGAGCTTTCCGCGTCCGAAATAATCTGACCGAAAACCTACACCATATTCCTGCATGCGATCCGCAGCGAAGACTCCGACAACGATGATTTCAGGTATGACTCCTTCAGTGACCAATCGTTCTACAGCCTCCTTCACTTTGACTGCGTCGCTATCCTGTCCATCATTCAGCACGAGTAAGGGATACTGGCGGCTCTTGTCAATCTCCGGCGGCGTCATAATTTCTACAGCCACGTCGCGCTGGAGCAACTTGGTGTAGATGTCCGTAAGCTTTTCAGAATGGTAATGATACGCAGCTTCGGCGGGTGATTCTTCTTTCTCGAGAGGTTCCTTCATCAGTTATTTAGCCAGCGAGACACGCCGGGTATTCAGAAAATCTGACCCAGAAAAATTCAAATTTGATTTTTCTGGGTCTATCCGTGTCCTCCCTGCCTCCGCCGAAGCGGCTCCGCGCAGGCAGGCGTGTCTCAATAGCTTGCAAAAATAGAACAACGGGAATTAACTTACTTTTATTTATTAATCCCAGTCCGTATGTATGAGCACTATCATCGTTGGTATTCACCAAGCCTGAGCAGGGAAATTGAAGTGCTCGCGTTCGGAACGCGTGGCTATCCGGTGATGTTGTTCCCGACTTCAATGGGCAGCTTCACGGAAAACAAAGATTTTAAGCTCATCGATAGTGTCGCGTGGTTCATCAATGAAGGGCTTGTTAAGATTTATTGTCCTGATGGCGTCGACAAGTCAAGCTGGTATAATAAGAATATTCACCCGGCGCAACGCGCAATCAATCACACGTGGTACGACCTTTTTCTCCTCAATGAACTTGTACCACTCATGCAACGGGAGACTGGTGTGAATCGCATCGCGACGGCGGGGTGTAGTTTTGGCGGCTACCATGCGACAAACTTTGCTTTTAAGCACCCCGAAGTCGTGAAGTATGTATTTAATATGGGGGCCGCATTTGACATCAAGGCGCAAGTAGATGGTTATTACGATGACAATGTCTATTTCAACAATCCTCCCGATTTTATCCCTGAAGCACAAAGTCCTTTCTTCAATGACATGTTCGTAGTGCTCGGCACGGGCACGCATGACATGTGCTGGGATGCAAATGAAAAAATGGCAGCCATCCTAAGAAACAAGGGCATTCACCATTGGCTTGACGTGCGACAGAACGCGCCACATGATTGGCCAGCCTGGCGCGAAATGTTTCCTCATTACCTCTCACTGATCAAGTAGAGATATGCTTTGCAGGGTTGTGTTTGCAATGATGATTGTTTTCTACAGTCAACATGCTGCCACTGCCACGCCTATATATAAGAACGAGATCGTTAGCATCGGCGGTATTAAACAAGCTGTCAGCTTTAAGGGACTTGATTCACTTGCTCCAGTGCTGCTTTTTCTTCACGGTGGACCTGGAAATTCCGCGATGGGCTATGACGACAAGTTCACGAAAGAACTTCAAAAACATTTTGTCGTCGTGCAATGGGATCAGCGTGAAACCGAACGAACATTCAAATTGAATCGGTCGGACAAACCGTTGTCGGTAGATCTGATGGTGAATGATGCTGTTGACATGGTGAGGTATTTAGGCGAAAGATTTTCGAGAAAAAAGATATGGTTGATGGGGCACTCATGGGGCGGATTTCTTGCGCTCATGGTTGCTGGCAGAAATCCCGAAATATTGGAGGCATGCTTTGCAATCTGTCCGATGGTCGACCAGTTGAAAAGTGAACGTGTTACACTCGACGAGATGACCGCACGCGCAGCTAAAGAGGGAAATACGCTCGCGCGAAAGGAGCTTGGTGAAGTAAAGATTCCGTTCGAGAATGCCGAACAACTCTTTCTTGATCGCAAATGGATTGGCATTTTTTCCAACAGGAAACCGCCTGCCCGCGAGTTTGTCTTAACGTGGGGAAAATTGTGGTTTCCTCTTTTTTCCGAGGCCAGTGGAATCAACCTTTTTGAAAGACTGCCTGAAATCAAATGCCCCGTCTATTTCCTGGTGGGTAAGCACGATATCCAAACCCACTCCAGCGTAACAGACCAATATTTTCAAATGCTGAAAGCAGAAAAAAAGGAGTTATTTTGGTTTATAAACTCGGGCCACAACCTGCCCACTGCCGAGCCGGCAAAACTGCAGGCAATTGTGATCTCGAAACTGAACAAAAATTAAATCACACGTCATGAAAAAAATCGGAATACTGTTTGGCATGGAACGCTCTTTTCCGCAAGCATTTGTTGAACGCATCAACAAGATGGGATTGAAGAATATCTCCGCAGAACCTGTTCTCATAGATAAAGTGCAACAAGGTCTTTCAGACGGATATTCGGTCATCATCGATCGCATCTCACAGGATGTTCCGTTCTACCGTGCTTACCTTAAGAACGCCGCGAGCACTGGAACGGCAGTACTCAACAATCCTTTCTGGTGGAGTGCAGATGAAAAGTTTTTTAATAATGCACTCGCGGTTAAGATTGGCGTGCCTGTTCCGAAAACTGTAATACTTCCATCTTTTGAAAGACCCACCGACACGCAGGATTCATCTTTTAGCAATCTCAAATTTCCTTTAAGCTGGGATAACATATTCGAATACATCGGATGGCCGGCATACATGAAGCCGCATTCGGGTGGGGGATGGAAGAGCGTATTCAAACTTCGCGGCCCTGAAGAATTTTTTGAATCATATCGCACAACAGGACAACTGGTAATGATGCTACAGGAAGAAATTATTTTTGATGATTACTTCCGTTGCTACTGCCTCGGGGGAAAGTATGTGCGCATTATGCAATACGAACCGCGCAACCCGCACCATTTGCGTTATGTTGTTGAAAAAGGACCAGCGTCTGAAAAGATGCTGAAGACTGTTCATGATTACGTACTCAAGCTTAACCATGCCTTGGGCTATGATTTTAATACAGTTGAGATGGCAGTCAGAGATGGTATTCCCTATGCGATTGATTTTTGCAATCCCGCTCCGGATGCAGAAGTGACCTCAGTTGGACAGGAGAACTTCGACTGGGTTGTGGAGCACGCTGCGAAAATGGCGATCGAAAGGGCGGAGGCACAAAAAGACGGTGGCGATAACCTTACGTGGGGAACATTTGTTTCCAATGGTGTGGCGGCATTTCTGAATTCAAGAGGGGATGAAGGGTCAGTGCCCGCAAAGAAAGCTGCGACTACAAGGTCAAAAAAGAAATAAGCCGCAGGCATCACTAACAGCCAACGACCAAATGCCAACAGCAATGGAAAAATTCACACTGGGTGTAGAAGAGGAATACATGGTGATTGATCCCGTCACGCGGGAATTGAAATCGCACGAACACAAGATTGTTGACATAGGTGCATCGTCGCTTGGCGACAGTGTTAAAGCAGAGATGCACCAGGCCGTGGTCGAGGTCGGAACCCCGATCTGCCGGGACGTGACTGAAGCGAATCATGAAATCAGAAAATTGCGCCGGGCAGTTTCTGATATAGCGAATGGCATAGGCTTGAAGATCGGTGCTGCGGGAACCCACCCCTTTTCGCATTGGAGCACGCAACTCATTACGCCCAATCCGCGGTACGATGAGATTGTAAACGAAATGCAGGAGGCTGCAAGGTCGAACCTGATTTTTGGACTTCATGTGCACGTGGGGATCGCCGACAAGAATATGGCGATACACATCATGAATACAGTGCGATACTTTCTCCCGCACATCTATGCCTTGTCAACCAATTCACCTTTTTGGGAAGGTCGTAATACGGGATTCAAATCGTTCAGGACAAAAGTATTCGACAAATTCCCACGAACGGGCCTTCCGGATTACTTCAACGACTGGGATGATTTCAAGAACTACGTTAACCTGCTCATCCGCACCAATTGTATTGACAACGCTAAAAAGATCTGGTGGGACGTTCGTGTTCATCCTTTTTACGATACGATAGAATTTCGCATGTGCGATGTTCCAATGCGGGTGGAGGAAACAATTGCGATCACGGCGGTGCTCCAGGCACTGGTAGCGAAGCTGTACAAGCTGAGGCTGCAAAACATGAGTTTCATCGTCTACACGAAAGCACTTATCAGTGAGAACAAATGGCGCGCCTCACGGTATGGAATAGACGGCAAGCTCATCGACTTCGGGAAACAAGCGGAGGTTGAAACGCGACTTCTGATCCTTGAGCTACTGGATTTCGTAGATGACGTCGTGGATGATCTGGGTAGTCGGTGGGCGATCAATGGCGTTCATAAGATTCTGAATAACGGGACTGGCGCGGACCGCCAACTCGCGGTATTTGAACGAACCAGCAGCCTGCAGAAAGTTGTCGACTACATTACGGAACAGACCCTTGATGGTGTTTAATTTGTAGCTTTTACGCAAATGACTCCAATCAAAATTGCCGTACTGGACCTTTATGAGGGCGAGCCCAATGAAGGGATGCGCTGCATAAAAGCACTCATAGAACAGTTTCGGGATGTCCATCAGCTCAATCTGATCTATCAAGTATTTGACGTGCGCCTGAAAAATGAAATTGCGGATCTTTCATTCGATGTCTACATTTCTTCAGGTGGGCCGGGAAGTCCACTGGCAACTGAAGGATCGATGTGGGAACAGAATTTTTTTGGCCTCATGGACAGTATCCGAAAGCACAATTCTTCGAATCCATCCGATAAGAAAAGCGTGTTCCTCATCTGCCATTCATTTCAACTCTTTTGCAGGCAGTACAAGTACGCGGTGGTCACAAAAAGAAAAAGCACTGCTTTCGGTGTAATGACCATACATAAAACGAAGGATGGAAAGAACGAACCTTTGCTCAAAAACCTGGCAGATCCCTTTTATGCCGTGGACTCACGTGACTTTCAAATACTGTCTCCACGTGAAGAAAAAATCTGGGCCGGAGGAGGCCATATTCTCTGTATAGAAAAAGACAGACCGCATATCAGGCTGGAGCGTGCTGTTATGGCCATTCGCTTTGATGAATCTTTTGTCGGCACACAATTTCATCCCGAAGTCGATTCAGATGGCATGTACAAGTACTTGTTGATGGAAGAGAAGAAGAAAAGTGTGATTGCGAACCACGGCGAAAAGAAATACAATCAAATGCTTCAATACCTGAATGAGCCCGACAAAATAAAATTGACCCACAAGACAATTATTCCCGGGTTTCTGAAAATGGCGTTGCAGCGAAAAATGAACCCAGTGCTTTCATGATCGAAAAAATCAGATCGGCATATAATCGGGAATTCTCAGAGGGAAGGTACCAGGCTTTTCTTGCTGATCTTGACAAGATCTACAATCACAAAATTACATTCCGCGTGGCGGAAACGCCGGTATTTGTCGGCAAGGATTTCAAATCAAAGTTGATTGCGGCTGGAAATGAAATCGTTGATTTTATTGTCCGTCCGGACTTTAAGAAACTCACAAATGGCGCCATTCCATCAGAATTGAATGTGCCCAACGAGACCGACCACACACATTTCCTTGCATTGGACTTCGCGGTGGTCAAAGGTGACGGAGGCCTTGAACCAAGGCTAATCGAGATGCAGGGATTCCCGTCGCTGTTCGGATGGCAGGATGTAATGGCAAATAAGTTTCGCGAACATTTCACTTTGCCTGCCAACTATCACAACCATTTCGGACTTACAACGGCCGCGTACCGTGAAAGAGTCAGTAATGTTTTGCTTAATGGTCATAATCCGGACGAAGTTATTCTTTTGGAAATCGATCCACTGAAGCAAAATACCGCAATAGATTTCCTGGCGACACAGGCGATGACAGGAGTTGCACCGGTCCATATCGGAGATGTCGAAAAGGAGGGAAGAAAGATTTTTTACCGAAAAAACGGAAAAAGAATCGCGATAAAGAGGATATACAACCGCGTCATCTTTGATGAACTGGTGAAGAGAACTGATCTTAAATTATCATTCAACCTGACTGATGATGTGGATGTCGAATGGGCTGGTCATCCTAATTGGTTTTTTCGAATCAGTAAGTACACGATGCCGTTGATCAAGAGTCGATATATTCCTGATTGCCGATTCTTATCTGAATACGATCGTTATCCCAGGGATTTGGAGAACTATGTTCTCAAGCCACTATTCTCTTTCTCGGGAAGCGGGGTAGTGTTCAATGTTACGCCTGCAGATCTCAATGCGGTCCCGGAAGCGGATCGGGCTCATTACATGCTACAGCGAAAAGTACAATATGAACCCGTTGTCCAAGCGCCGGATGGCATGGTTAAAGTTGAAATACGCTTGTTGTTTGTTTGGGAAGATGGGAAGCCAAGGCCGCAGCTGATAACCAATCTTGCGCGCTTAAGTCGTGGTGAGATGATCGGGGTTAAATACAACAAGGACAAAACGTGGGTTGGCGGATCAGTTTGTTTTTTTGAAGAGTAACCTTCAGATGAAGATTTTTCTCACTGATCAAAAGAAGAACTTTCCAGTATTGCTTAAAGAATTAATTGCTCTCCCTCTTTCTGAAACAAAGAGCGTTAAGTTGATCGCCCAAACATCAAGCATAGAAATACCTGCCGCTACGGGCGAAGCCGTCAACGATATTCTATTTGATTATCGGATTTTTCCACCAACGATTATGACGCATCTGAGCCAATGGTCTTTGGAAGGAAGAAAAATGGAGATTGGTGACACAATCCTTCAACAGGTATATGTCCCGCCGTTTCCGGGGGTTTCTCAAAAAATCATATTTGGGGTGCGAATCGATAAAATTACCAACGAGCCGAACAAGATCGGATTCAGCTATTCAACCCTTGAAGGCCATGTAGAGAAAGGCACTTCAGGGTTCTACTTTGAATCGGTCGGCGAAAGAAAATTTTTCAGGATTGAGACGTTTTCCGCGCCTGGCAACCTTCTGTCGAAATTGACCGGACCATTCTTTGCGCGTCCCTATCGGGCGTTCTGCACGCAAAAAGCTCTTGAACACGTAAAAAAGCAGGTTAGCCAGTAACGATAGACGGTATACAGGCGGGTGCTGATTGGGAATTTCCCCCTCGCGTCGCTTTGTCGTCATCGGGTGCCGCGGCGAGGGTTTATCTTCGTGCCGCAGCTATGCTTCGGTCATTTCTACTTATCACCCGCTTTTGGAACCTGCTTATCATTGGAGTGGCGCAATACTTCACCGCCATATTCCTGGTAGACCAGGAGAAGATCTATGACCCAAGGCTCATGCTTTTATCGGCAAGCACTATGATCATTGCCGCGGCGGGCTATATCATCAACGATTACTATGACGTCAAAATAGATCTTATTAACAAGCCTGAAAGAGTGGTGATTGGAAAGGGAATGAAGCGCAGGTACGCTCTTTTTTTTCATACGCTCATGTCTCTTTCTTCTGACAGGTTTATCGATTCTAATCGTCAATGTCCTATACCCGCCGATGAGCATTGCCATCGTGATCTACTCACTGTTTGCATTCTTCATCACCCTGGTGCGCGAAATACTAAAAGACCTCGAAGACTTGCGAGGCGATGATACTTTTGGTTGCAAGACACTTCCCATTGTGTGGGGAATCCGTCGCACCAAAATATTTATTTATGTGTTGCTGATGGTTTTTTCATTGACCATTGTGGTGATTAACTCGTCAATCACACCCCTTCCCATGACGTTCTTCGCGTGGACGCTGTTCTTACCGATGGCCGCGTTGGCAGGCTGGCTCCTGCGCGCGGATACGAAAAGAGACTTTTATCAGATGAGCCAGTTTTGTAAGTATATCATGATAGCGGGGATTCTGAGCATGGTGTTCCTTTAAGACCCCACGCAAAGTCGCCAAGCTCGCAAAGATTGATGACGAACTCTGAAAGATGAAATTACTTTGTTTGATCAAAAACGTTGTTTTAATATCATTGCAGTTCAAATACCGGCGGTGCAGCCAAAAGAAATAAAACTTGCAATATTCGCTTCAGGCAACGGCACGAATGCTGAGGCCATCATGGAGTATTTTCGGAACAATACATCAATTTGCGTTGCCGTTGTTTTGACTAACAATCCAAAAGCAGGCGTATTGAATCGGGCGGCGCGTTTCAAAGTACCGACCAGAATTTTTGACAGAAAGCAATTCAGCGAGAGCAATGATGTTCTTCTTTGGCTTAAAGAATTTCAAGTCACTCATATCGTGCTCGCAGGATTTCTTTGGCTTGTTCCGGCAAATATTCTCAAGGCTTATTCGCCACGCATTGTCAATATTCATCCGGCACTACTTCCGAAATTCGGAGGTAAGGGGATGTATGGTGACAATGTTCACAATGCCGTGCTTTCTGCCGGTGAGCAAGAAACAGGAATAACCATACACGAAGTCAACGAAAAGTTTGATGAGGGAAAAATTCTTTTTCAGGCGACCTGTCCCGTTGCACCTGGCGATACCGCTGCAATGATTGCGGACAAAGTTCACAAGCTGGAACACGCGCATTTTCCACGCGTGATCGACGAGTGGATATCGGGGCGTACATCACGATGAACCCTTGAACCTTAAACCTTGATCCTTAAACGCTGACAGCGCGAAACGCTTCATCTTAGCGGGCTTGAACGTTTATTCTCTCTTGGTTTTCTGAGTCCATTGAAAATCTTTCGATTTCGGAAATTCATTGAAAATGCGCTGAATTTCGTGGTTTGGCACAGTTAATTTGCGTTTGCCAACATCGATCCACGCGCCATCCATATTCAGCAATGCTGATAGAACACCGTCCTGTTTGTAAAAATGGTGCTGTATGCTCCACCTCGAAAAATCGGGTAATGCTTGAGTGACTTCGAGGTCAACCGTTACCTGGTCTTCAAACTTAATTTCCCTTCTGAAGACGGCTTCCTCGCGAAAAAGAATTGGTCCGATATGCATCTCTTCCAGCCGCTGATTAGACAATCCCTGAATAGAGAAGCAGGAAAATCTCACCAGTGCGCCATAATCATAATAGGCTGAGTGGCGCAGGTGTCTGTTTTGATCAATATCCGACCAGCGTACCTGAATCGGCAGAGCGTACTTTTCCATGTTTATGTTTAAAGTGTCCATGTACCGTTTCGATTTTTGAATCAGTACATCGTGCTTAAGTCCTTAGCCCTAATAACAAACTGATTTACGGCGTGTTGATCTCATTAAATCCATCCGCCTTATCGGTCCAGCTCATCGGATAATTCTTGTCGACGAACTCTTCCGCATCCGTGGTAAGGTACAACGGACGGAACGTGTCAAGCATCACTGCAAGCTCTTTGGTTTCTTTGGCGCCAATACTTTTCTCGACCGTGCCTGGGTGAGGTCCATGAGGAAGTCCACCGGGATGTAAAGTAAACGATCCGCGCTCAATGCCCCGACGGCTCATGAAATTTCCTTCGGCATAATACAAAACTTCGTCGCTGTCGATATTGCTGTGATTGTAAGGTGCAGGAATAGCGAGCGGATGATAGTCGAAAAGCCTGGGAACAAAAGAGCAAATCACAAAATTGTGTCCCTGGAAAGTTTGGTGTACTGGAGGTGGCTGATGAATCCGCCCTGTGATCGGCTCAAACTCATGAACGGAAAAGGCATAAGGCCATAGAAATCCATCCCATCCAATGACGTCAAGCGGACTATGTTCATACACGTAGTGATGCAGATAGCCTTGCTTCTTGATCTTCATGTGAAACTCGCCTTTTGAGGTATCTGTTGTCAGATCCACAGGCGGTCTTATGTCGCGCTCACAATAAGGCGAATGTTCGAGCAGCTGACCCAGTTGATTTCGGTATCGTTTAACTGTTTCGACCGGTGAAGCAGATTCAATGATCAGCAAGCGCAAGGGACCGTCATTGAACTCAAGCTTGTAAATCACGGTACGAGGAATCACCACATAGTCGCCCTGTTTGAATTCGATGTTGCCGAACTGTGTGATAAGCGTGCCGCTGCCATCGTGTACAAACAGAACCTCATCACCTTCGGCATTCTTGTAGAAATAATCCATCTTTCTTTTTGTCGGTGAACAGATCGCCATGGAGCAATCGCTGTTCATCAACAAAACCTTTCGGGCTTCCAGGTAATCACCGCCTGTCGCGCCCACTTTAGATGTATTCAAATGTGTTTGCCGCAGACCATAGTCTTCGAGAACTTTTGGACCATATTTGGTAGGCGCTTTAAGTTCTTTAATCCGGGTCGGAGCGTGAACATGATATAGTATCGAATAAATTCCCGAAAACCCTTCAGAGCTCACCACTTCTTCTTTGTAAAGACTTCCATCCGGTTGCTTGAATTGTATATGTCTTTTTTGTGGGATCTTACCTAGCCGAGTGTAATACATACTGTGAATTTAGAGTACAAAAATACGAGCGCTTTGTTAAAGGTAGCAACCGTTGCGTACCTTCAAGTTTCCTTGCAAGTGTGAGTTTTGAGCCGATGAGAACAATGATAAAATACTTCGTTTTTGGTCTTTTTTGCTGGATTTTTGGCTGTACACACACAACACCGGAACCCATCCTTTTTGGCCCTCCCTCGCCTGTGACAGTGAATGCATATAAAGGCGCCAACCTGATGGAGCCATTTTTTACCCGTGATGGCAAGTATCTGTTTTTTAATAATCTCAACAGTTCACCAGAGGATACGAACATCCATTGGGCGACGCGAAAGGATGACAAGACATTCGATTACAAAGGTGAGGTCAGTGGTATTGCAACGACCGCGATTGAAGGAACACCATCGATGGACAATTCAAATAACCTGTACTTTGTTTCGACCAGAGATTATGCAACGACATTGTCGACCATCTATAGTGCTTCTTTTCAAAATGGCGTAGCAACCAATGTTGCATTGGTAGAAGGTATATCAAAGAAGCAGCCAGGAATTGTCAATTTCGATGTCGAAGTAAATGCTTCAGGGAACACGCTTTATTTTGTGGATGGAGAGTTTGACGAAAAAGGTCATCCAAAGACTGCTGATATTGTGATTGCAACAAAAACAGGAAACAGTTTTGCAAGGCTGACGAACAGCGATGAGATTATGAAGAACATCAACACAAGCCAGCTTGAATATGCTGCATCGATTTCTTCAGATGATCTTGCCATTTATTTTACTCGTGTTGCTGCGCCGATAGATGAAAATTCGAAACCAGCGATATACTACGCTGAAAGAAAGAAAGTCACTGATCCCTTTGGGGAACCGATTTTAATTCAGGGACTGGGAGACTTTGTTGAAGGGCCAACCATTTCAAGCAATGGCAAGCTTCTTTACTATCATGGGCTTCAGGGCAGCAGCTATAAACTCTTCCTGGTAAAGCACTAAGGCACTACATTTTGCCGCGGTTGAGATCCGGAATCCTGTCAAACAGTTTGATTGCCTGCTGCAGCACTTCGTTGTTTTCATTGAAAATGGGATAGAATCCCTGGTTGCCCCAGATCCTCCTGGCTATTTGCGATTTGACGTTGATTTGGAAGTCCTTTTTATGCCGGGCAAGATCCTTGAGGTCGGGCTTCACTTTATTCTGCTCTCCGACCTTTACCAACTGTTTCAGCATGTCATCGGTGACCACAAAATCACGGTAGAATTTTTCGTACCCCATGTCTGTCAATTCTGCCTTTTTGTTGTCAGTATAGTTGAAAGTGTACTCTTGTAAAGAATTTGAGACGTACAGATCGTTTAGATAATGACTGTTTTGGGCAGTATCCAGGGGTACAAAATAGTCGGGCATAATGCCTCCGCCGCCGAAAACGGTCCGTCCATTAAGGGTAAGGTATTTGAGAGAGTCATTGAATTTGATGCTATCCGCAACAAAGAATTCTCCATGCTTATACCGTTTTAGCATATCCTTCGAGTAGTCTTCCAGGTCGCCGTAGGGTTTCTGTATCGAACGGCCGCTCGGTGTATAGTAGCGGGAGATCGTGAGTCTCAGCTCTGATCCATCGCTCAGATCGAAAGGAGATTGTACCAATCCCTTTCCAAAAGATCTTCTTCCAACCACAAGTGCACGGTCATTGTCTTGCAAGGCTCCTGCAAGAATCTCCGATGCGGAAGCACTGCCTTCATTAACAAGGACGATCAGGTCTCCCTGCTCAAAGGTTCCTTTGTTGGTCGACAAAGCTTCAGAATTGTATTTCGAATCTTTTGCTTTTGTGAATACGATCTTTTCGCCCTGTTTGAGAAATTCATCAGCAAGGTCGATTGCCTGATTCATGTAGCCGCCCGGATTGCCTTGAAGGTCGAGCACAAGTTTCTTCATGCCTTTCTTCTTTAACTCATCAAGGGAAGTTTTGAATTCCTCGTAGGTGGTCTGCGAAAAACGATTGATCTTGATGTATCCTATCTCGTGGTAGACCATGTATGCCACGTCGACTGAATGTTGAGGAATGCGATCACGGATGATCGTGAATTTCAAAGGCGATGCGACATTTTTTCGCAGTACTTCAAGCTTGGCCTCTGTGCCCTTAGGTCCTTTCAAAAGTTTCATCACCTGCGGATTGGTGAGTCCCACGTTGGCTATCATCTTATCTCCGACTTTCACAATCTTATCTCCAGGCTGAAGGCCAACAGCTTCGGACGGTCCGCCACTTAAAGCTGAAACGACCACCAGTGTGTCGTGAAAAATGTTGAACTCAATTCCGATTCCTTCGAAATTTCCCTGTAGATCCTCGTTGGCTTCAATGCGCTGACTAACCGGTATGTAAGATGAGTGGGGATCGAGCTTGTCAAGCATGTGCTGGATTGCGTCGTCCACCAGCGCGTTCGTTTGAGTCGTGTCTACGTACTCGCTTTTTATCAACCCAAGCACTTCCCTGAACTTTTTCACATCGTCACTTCCACCATCGGAACTGCCTGAAATTGACGTTGAATTCAGACTTGCACCCACGAGGACCCCGGCGGCCAGGCCAATGCACAAAACCAGGGGAAGGCCGATTTGACGGGGGTTGTTATTAATTTCACTCATAGAAAAAACTGTATCCCAGTTACAACGACAAAGATGCGGCAAAGTTCACATTCAGTGAAACGGACACTCGTAATTGTGGAAAGCGGGCTGGATTTTTATCTTTACCCACTGTGGAAAACGTAGCGCTAAAAAATCGCCGGATCGGAGACTTGGTTGAGCAGGATTATGTCCGCGCCTACGTTCTTCATTATTTCGGCATCAGCTTTTACGAATACTCGGAAAAAACGCTTCAGGAGGTTTGTGAAGCGCGGGGCCTTAAAACCGACCAGGTGGTTCAGGAGCTGGAATCCCCCACGCATCCATTGGCGGAAGCGGAGCTTCCGTTAACCTCCTATCCAATCGATCTGATCATCGAGTACCTGAAACATGCGCACTTTCTTTTTGTAAAGCACAAGCTCCCTTACATTTCAAGACTTGTCGAAAATTTCCAGGCAGAGACCCCGGCGTATGTGTCGATTGCAAGAGATTTGAAAACGCTGTTTCCTTTGTTCGTCGATGATTTTATTCATCACATATATCAGGAAGAGGACACGTTGTTTCGCTACATCCAGTTGCTCGACAAATGGGAGAAAAAGAACTATAATCCATCCCAACTTTTCTACATGATGGAACGCCATTCCCTTGAGCGTTTTGCAATGGATCATGAAGCGCATGAGGATGAAATGGAGGGCATGCGCAAGATGACAAGAGATTATGCCGTTACCGAGAGAACACCTTTGCATGTGCGGGTGATTTATGCGGAGCTGGCGGCACTTGAAAAGAGTTTACAGATTCACGCCCGCATTGAAAATGAAATTCTGTTTCCAAAAGCAATGTTGCTTGAGAATAAGGTGCGTAAACTGTTTTTAGAAAAGACGAAGCTTAACTGAAAAAGCCAGTGGATCACGAAGAAATTTTCGTGAAAGCTTAGCACCAAAGGTTCATCAAAGAATTTACTACGAGATTTTTCATGCCGAGGATACTTGCAATTGACTATGGTTTGAAGCGCACCGGCATTGCTGTTACCGATCCGATGAGAATCATTGCGACGGCCCTCGAAACCGTGGAAAGCGACAAACTTTTCAGTTTTCTTACCTCGTATTTTCAGAAAGAGGCGGTGGATCAGTTAGTCGTTGGGATGCCAAGACGACTCAATAATGAGGATACTGACATGACGGTGCCGGTACAGAAACTGGTGGAAGGTCTTCAGGCCAGATTCCCTGATAAGCCAGTCGCGGTAGTGGATGAGCGATTCACCAGTTCCATCGCGATGGATGCAATGATCCGGGGTGGTATGAGTAAAAAAGACAGGCGCGTAAAAGGCAATGTCGACAAGGTGAGTGCCACACTTATTTTGCAGTCATACATGGAGAGCGTAAGACGTTGATGAATTCATTCAGGATGGTGTGGCAAAGGTTTTCATTCCCGGGCGGTAGATATTCAGTGTAGTCCTCCCTTACGTAATTACTAAATGCTTTTTCTAACTTTGTGCCGATAACAACAGGTATGGTTTATCCGATCATCATGTACGGTGACCCCGTTTTGCGCAAGCGGGCCAAAGAAATCGAAAAGGGTTCTATGGATATTAAGGCCTTTGTCCAGGACATGTATGAAACCATGTATGCAGCCCATGGCATCGGCCTGGCAGCACCACAGATTGGCAAAAGTATCCGGGTATTTGTTGTCGACGGGACAACCCTGAATGAAGAAGAGGAAGACATGACGGGATTTAAAAAAGCTTTTATCAATCCTGTGATGGTAGATGAAGACGGAGAGGAGTGGGAGTTTGAGGAAGGGTGCCTGAGCATTCCAAATATCCGCGAAAATGTGTCTCGGCCAGAGAACGTGAGGATCCGGTACGTAGATGAAGATTGGAATATTAAGGAGGAGACGTACGATGGAATCAAAGCGCGTATCATCCAGCATGAGTATGATCACCTCGAGGGAAAGATGTTCATTGATTACCTCTCATCATTAAAGAAGCGCATGTTAAAAGGAAAGCTCACGGACATCAGCAAAGGCGATGTCGAGACGGAGTACAGGATTCTTGCGCCTTTGAGGAAATAGCGGAATAGCGAATGTTGAATGCTGATTGTTGAACAGCGAAGTGCGGCTTCGATGCGGCGTTTCGCTTTGTTCTTGAAACCTGAACTCTGAACTCCGAACTCTGAACTCTGAACTATCTCTAGTAGTCGTATTTCACTTGCGGCAATTGGGTTTCCTTCGGTACTGACACCCGTATATCACCCTTCACGCTGATCTGGCACGCCAGGCGTTCATCGTCCTTTAGCAGATGCTGTTGGCGGTACTGCTTTTCAGCCCAGGTGAGCGGTGTCAGATTTTCCATGCCTGCTTCGATTTTCAGTTTACACGTTGTGCAGCGGCCTTTCCCACCACATTCATGCATATGATCGATGAAATGGGTCTGCAATTGGTAGAGCAACGATTTCCGCGCCTCCACGACGTCCACCTCTTTTTGTCCGAGATTTTCTATGATTATCTTTACCATCGTTCGAACCACCTCACTTTTTACTTCTGATCATGGATGACAAAATCAGTCTGAAGGCGCTGGAGGATTACAGTGATGATTACGCCTCTAAGGTAACGGCTTCTTTTTTCTCTGCGAAAGAAAAGATAACGGGCCCTGAGATCACGAAGCTTTGTGACATACCACAAATAAACTTTTTCATAATCCGTGAACTGCTGCACGCGTGGAAGCTCGAAAGCCAGAAGCTCCGTAGCCCGTTTTTTGACTATACGGCGCCGGCCGTAGCCGAATCCCTCGTAAAATTTCAGAATCTGTTGTCGAACAACATTTCAATTACGCGCGAAAATTTTCAGCCTCTTCTTAAAAAAGCGACACATCAGACCCTGTACCTCATCCTGGATCCCTATGACTTTTATTCCGACACGCTTGATAGCGGTTCGGGAGGAACCCTGAAAGTGGATGATCTTGCCAATGACATCAAGTACATAAAAATAAACCGCACTCCGCTGGAGAAACTCCTTCAACACCTGCGAGACCGCCAGTTGACGAGCCTCACCGGCAATGAGGCCTTCGCCCTGCTTGATCACATCCTTGAGGAAGTAAATTTTACACCTGAAGATGTAGAAGGCTATATCAGTCAGTTTTCAGCGGTTGTCCCTTTGACAATAGATCAGCTTTACGAGAAGAAGACTCCAGCGCCGGCGATTGCGGAAAAACCTGAACCTGCGCCGGTTCCTCAACCAGAAAAGAAAGGGACGCCGGAGAAGAAGGCACCGGAGCCCGTCAGAAAACCTGAGGGTGTACAAGCAACATTGTACGACACACTTCATAAAGGCACCGCGCAACACACACTCGCCGATGACTTTCAGAAAAAAAGAAAAATAAAGGACAGTCTTACCATCAATCAGAAGTTCATGTTCACCAAGATCCTTTTCAATGGTGACTTTGAACTGTTCTCCGCCGCGATCGAGCGCCTTGATGAGCTGGACGACATGAACCAGGCACAGACCTATTTACTCAACAACTATTCCGAGTGGAACAAGGATAGCGATGAGTACCTGGAGTTTATGGAGATGGTGGAGCGCAGATTTTCCTGAGTGCCTAAATCCGCTGCAGCACCTGTCCTCTATGTGCATCCAGCTTAAGAAGAATAAATAGTAGGACGGTAAATCCCCACAGCGAAGATCCTCCATAGCTGAAGAAAGGGAGCGGGATACCGATCACAGGAAACAAGCCAATCGTCATTCCGATGTTGACCGCGAAGTGAAAAAAGAATATGCACACAACGCTATAGGCGTAAACTCGTGCAAATCGATTCTTCTGTCGCTCGGCGATAAAAAGTATCCGCAGGAACAATGCTGAAAACAACGCGACGACCACCAGGCTGCCAAGCCATCCATGCTCTTCGCCAATGGTGCAAAAAATAAAATCGGTGCTTTGCTCGGGAACGAAGTCAAATTTTGTTTGAGTCCCTTTCAAAAAACCTTTTCCAATAAATCCGCCGCTGCCGATTGCTATTTTCGATTGGGTGACGTTCCAGCCAGCTCCGAGGGGATCTGCATCCGGGTTGATCAACGCCCTGACGCGATTTTGCTGGTAGGGCTTTAATACGTTCGAAACAACGTAGTCCACACTTTCTATCACGCCCATGATGATCAAAGCACCCAATGTCAGTGTGACGATTCTCTTAATCTTCTTTTTTCCCATTGCAATGAGAATCAAAAGAATTGCCAGGATCGCAGTGTGCAAATACAGCTGGTTCGGAACGAGCAACGTGAGAATGAATATTACAGCCGCACACAGCCCGACGATCATAAGGAACGGCGACATTCCTTCACGGAAAAAAACAAGAACAAAGGATGTGAACACAAGGGCAGTACCCGTGTCCTTCTGACCGAAAAGGATCAGAACCATGGGCAATCCAATCATGGCGAAAAGCACAATCTGGTTTCTAAGATTATCCATGCGGAAACCCACCGATCCTGCGTATTTAGCCACGGCCAGCGCGGTGATGAACTTTGCAAATTCAGATGGTTGCACGCCAAACGATCCTACTCCGAGCCACGCCTTATTCCCACCCACTTCTTTACCGATGATCGGAACAAGGAGAAGTGCCACGATGATGATTCCGTAAAGGACATACGCAAAGGTTTCATAAAAACGCATGTCAAGGATAACGATGCCCATTATGATAACCAGCGATGCTATGATGAACATTAGCTGCCTACCAGAATTCAGCGTGAGACTGAAGATGGGTTGATGCACGGACTCATCATACACAACGGCATAAATATTCATCCAACCCAGCATCACAAGAGCGAGATAGAGACCGATGGTCGGCCAATCGAGACTTCCTGATATGTTATCCTCGCGTTTCATCAGTCAAGGAATTTTCCGTTCAGGACATACTGTTCAATGTTGGGGCGTTCCGTGTGGCCTATCAGATACTTTTCAATCATCAGCGACGCGATGGATGCTGCTGCGCGTCCGCCCTGGCCGGCATCTTCAACATAGACGGAGATGGCGATCTTCGGATTTTCCCTGGGTGCAAAAGCAATGAACACGGAGTGATCTGGTAGCGGCATGTTTTGCACGGTTCCTGTTTTGCCGCACACAACAATGTTTTTCAGCTTGGCACGATACTGGGCTGTGCCAGCGTCGACCACTTGCTGCATGGCATCAACAGCAATTAGAAAGTTGGCCGGATCAATGCTGGTCGTATGTTTTTCTAAAAAACGTGGAAGGGGTTGACCGTCCTTTCCAATTGATTTAACAATATGCGGCGTGTAATAAAAGCCGCGATTAGCAAGCGTTGCGGCAAAATTCGCCATTTGCAGTGGCACCACCAGATTTTCTCCTTCGCCAATGGCTATTGAATAAATGTTTGAAAACTTCCAGGGCCTGTTGTTGTATGCCCTGTCATAATATTCGGGCGTGGGTATGTTTCCATTTTTTTCGTTGGGCAAGTCAATACCGAGGGGCTTTCCAAAACCAAAGCTCATAATGTGTTTGTCCCATTCAGCGAGCCCGATGCGTGTGTCTTTAAATGGATCGTTAATTACACCCTTGTTCAACATGCGGCGTAGCACATTATGGAAATAGGGATTACATGAATTCGCGATGGCGCCGCGTAGATCTTCGTTTGAGTGATTTCCGTGGCAATTAATAATTGAGCGGTCGCAACGAATCCGTGTATCAGGTGTGATCACACCTTCCTGTAGTGCAGTCATCGCTTGCGCGATCTTGAAAATTGACCCGGGACGATATTGTGCCATCAACGGGCGATTGAACAATGGCTTATTGGTGTCGCTGCTGATCAATCTGAAGTTCTTACTGTACTCACGTCCGGTGAGCAATGTTGGGTCATAGGATGGTCCCGACACCAACGCAAGTATCTCGCCCGTTGATGGTTCAATTGCTGCAATACTTCCTGATTTCCCTTTCATCAGGAATTCGCCATACTGCTGGAGGTCCAGGTCGATTCCGGTCACAAGGTCTTGGCCAGGAACGGACAGCGTATCGTATGCACCATTCTTGAATGAGCCTTTGACGATACCCTTCACGTTGCGAAGCTTGAAGCTCACACCGCGTTTTCCACTGAGCTGCTCTTCGTAATACGCTTCTATGCCGCTCTGTCCGATGTAGTCGCCCTGTTTATAGATTCCAGTGGCGTCACTTTCCAAGCGGCCCTTACTGATCTCGCTCACATACCCGAGTGCGTTGGCGAGTGCGGGCGTGGTGTATGCACGTGTAGTCCTGGCCTGAACATAAAAGCCTGGGAATTCATCAAGGTAATCCTGGATCTTGGCGAAATCCGTAGTTGAAAGTTGATTGAGAAACAGCGTCGGCTTGTACGGACGGTACTCTTTCCTTGCCTTCATTTCTTTGAATTTCTTTCTGAGCTCCTCACGGGAAATCTCAAAGACCTTACAAAACTTAGCCGAGTCAAACTTCTTTACATCTTTCAGGAGAACTTCGAGTTTGAACTCGGGTGTATTGTACACGATCAGCTTTCCGTTGCGATCACGTATCAATCCACGCACGGGATAATCAACTTGCCTGAGGATGGCGTTGCTATCGGCCAGGTCGGCATAACGGTCGTCGACGACCTGGATGAAGAACAGCTTCACGAGGAAGATGAGCCCCACCAGCACGAATATGATTTGAAATATTTCTTTTCTCCCCTCGTTCATCTCCTTCTTTCAAAAGAAAAATATTGTAAAAATAAAATTACGCCCATCGTAAACACCAGACTCGTAATCACTTTGAGCATGGTAAACCAAAAGATTCCAAAACCCCCGGCCTCCGTAAAAAACAGAACAAAATGATGGACGAACACCAGGGGTAACGCATAAACCATAAACCACTGAAGGCCGTTTACCGCCAACGTTGGTCCTTCTCCTGCATCATAACCACCCTGCGGTGTGATGGTTCCGAGCCAGTAATTCCGGAGATAGGCAACCAATACAAGACTGAAGGCATGCAATCCAAGGCTATCATAAAAAACATCAACACCGATCCCCAGCACGAAAGCAACGAGCATTAATATCATTGAGTTCGTTTCAATGGGTAGGAGGAGAATAAACGCAACGTACAAAAAACAAAACGCGGTATTGAACAACACCAGTTGCTTGAAAAGCATCACTTGCGCCAGCAGGTAGAGCACAAAATAAATTACGATGAGTATTCCTGAGCGGCTCATTGGGGACGTCCGACGGTTACATTTTCAAGCGAATCTAACTCGCGTTTCATTTCGCTCTTGATAATCTTCACAAATGACAAGCGCCGAAAATCCTGGGCGAGTTCTACCCTAATATCATAAAAAAGGGCCTCGTCTTTCAGTTTGAAATCTTTTACAATGCCTACCAGCACGCCTTGTGGAAACACTGCGTTGTAGCCCGACGTCACCACCGTGTCCCCGACTTCCGGCTGGACGTGACGCGGCACATATAATAAGTTCACTATGCGGGGATCAGTTCCGTCCCACTGTACCGTGGCGAAGCTGTTGGTGCGTTTAAGAATGGTGGAAACCTGCTCATCGATGTTCAAAATGGATACCAGCACAGAAAAATGCTCTGACACCGATTTTACTTTTCCCACGGCGCCTGAAATACTGATCGCTGCCATCCCTGGTTCGATCCCTGCGTCGGATCCGCGATTGACCGTGATATAATTCTTGAATTGCGAAACTGAGTTATTGATGACTTTCGCGCTGACAAATTTGAATCGCGATACGGTATCTGAAGCGATGGAGGGCGTACCCCTTGATAAACCTTGTCGCTCGATGACTGTTCTCAGCTGCGCATTTTCCCTCGATAGTTCTTCATTGATTTGGCGAAGTGAAAAATATTCGCGCGATCCCTGTGAAAATCCGAGAATGGCTGCTGCCAGACTGTTGGAGGAATTGAAGAATTTGGTGTTCTGGTACTGGTTGTTTCCGATAATCAGCCACGCACACAGTACCTCCATCAGGAGGAAAGTAAAGAAAGCACGGTATTCGTAGAAAAAATTAACGAGGCGCTGCATTCAGGGCTAAAGTTCAGAGTTTCAAAGTTCAGAGTTCAAGGTGGCGCACACTTAAATTGAGATTAAAGCCTTGAATTTCCAATAACCGCCGTGCGAGCACTTCAGTCTCTATGTCATCAACACTTTTCTGAAATGATCAAGATTTTTCAATGCAGCACCGGTTCCGCGAACGACAGCTCTCAAAGGATCGTCGGCGACGTGGATGGGAAGTTTGGTCTTCAGTGAAAGCCGTTTGTCCAGGCCGCGCAACATCGCACCGCCGCCTGTCAGATAGATGCCGCGCTCGTAAATATCCGCTGAAAGCTCGGGGGGTGACAACTCTAAAGCCTTCAATACAGCCTCTTCCAGCTTCGATATCGACTTATCCAGCGCAAATGCAACCTCGCTGTAGGAAATCTTGATTGTCTTGGGAATACCCGTCATGAGGTCCCGACCGCGGATCTCGTAATCATCAGGACCGTCGTCGAGTTCCGTCAATGCTGAACCCACCTCAATTTTTACCCTTTCTGCAGTTCTTTCACCGATAAGCAAATTATGCTGACGGCGCATGTAATCAAGGATGTCACGGTTGAATGTGTCACCCGCGATTCGAATTGACTGATCGCAAACAATTCCTGACAAGGCGATTACCGCGATATCTGTTGTTCCGCCGCCGATATCGACGATCATGTTTCCAATCGGCTGTTCGATGTCGATGCCGATGCCAATTGCGGCTGCGATCGGCTCGTGGATCATATAAACCTCCTTCGCGTTCGCATGTTCTGCAGAGTCGCGCACAGCACGCTTTTCGACCTCGGTTATGGCTGAAGGGATACAGATAACCATTCGTAATGACGGTGGAAAGAGGCGTCTGCCTGTATCGATCATCTTGATCATCCCCCTGATCATCATTTCTGCCGCGTGGAAGTCGGCGATAACACCCTCCTTCAGCGGGCGAATGGTTTTTATATTGTCGTGGGTCTTCTCATGCATCTGCATTGCTTCCCGTCCGATCGCCAGCACTTTGCCGCTTAGCTTATCGAGCGCGATGATGGAGGGTTCGTCCACCACTACTTTGTCTTTATGAATTATGAGCGTGTTTGCAGTTCCCAGATCGATGGCAATGTCACTGGTGAAGAAATCAAAAAGTCCCATTTGCGTGTTTAGGTTCTCTCTTGTGGAAGGAATATAATCGCCACAAAATTAAGTAAATAAACAGGTGATTCGACGCGCGTTAACCCATTTATCTTATTGGAATTTTGAACCCGGGTATGGCGCGGATATTTATATCGGCGCCATCTGTTTTTACAACCAGTTTTTAGTGCTTGAAATGGCGGACGCCAGTGAAGACCATTGTCATCTGGTGCTCATCGCAAAAATTAATTGAATCCTGATCTTTGATCGATCCACCTGGTTGAATCACTGCAACGATACCTTGCCTTGATGCTATCTCCACGCAGTCGGGGAAGGGAAAAAATGCGTCTGAGGCCATGGCGGCGCCTTGCAGAGAGAATCCAAAGGTCATTGCTTTCTCAATGGCCTGCCTTAACGCATCTACCCTGCTTGTCTGTCCAACGCCGCTGGCGAGGAGTTGACCATCGACTGCCAGGACGATGGTGTTGGATTTCGTGTGCTTGCAGATCTTGCTAGCAAACAAGAGATCTTTTACCTGGGCTGGCGTCGGACTTTTCTTGGTGACTACCTTCAGATCAGATGCCTCGTCGGTCTTCGTATCAAAGTCCTGCGAAAGGATTCCATTCAGCAATGACTTTACTTGCGTTTCAGGATGAACACTTTCCTTTTGCCTTAGCACAATTCTATTCTTTTTCGAGTTGAGCAATGCCAACGCATCAGGTGAATAGTCCGGTGCTATTAGAATTTCAAAGAAAAGGGAGTGCATTGCTTCCGCAGCTGCGAGATCTACTGTTTTGTTTGTAGCCAACACACCACCGAACGCCGATAAAGTGTCTGCTTGGAAGGCTTTTGTGTAAGCGTCTTTTACCGTACGCGCCGTTGCCACGCCGCACGCATTTGTGTGCTTTATAATTACGAATGCAGTCTCGCCTTCAAACTCCGCCACTAGGTTGACTGCCGCATCTACATCGACGAGATTATTATAGGAGAGTTCCTTCCCGTTAAGCTGTTCAAACAAACCATCCAGGTCGCCGTAAAAGATTCCTTTTTGGTGTGGGTTCTCTCCATAACGAAGCAACTTGCCGTGTTGATAGCTGGCTTTGAAGCGTGGAAGCTGTTGTTCGCGATTGAAATAATTGAATATCGCCGTATCGTAATGTGACGTGACATCGAATGCAAGCGCTGCAAAATATTTTCGAAGCGAAAGATCTGATGAGCAGTTATTTTTTTTGAGATGCTCCAGCACTTCCCCGTATTGATTTCTGGATGATACAATCCAAACGTCATTGAAATTTTTCGCTGCGCCGCGGATGAGAGAAATTCCGCCGATGTCAACTTTTTCAGTTATCTCTTCCTCGGTACCGCCTTTCGCAACAGTCTCTTCAAAAGGATATAGATCTACTATCACAAGATCAATTGGGGCAATCTTGAATTCGTTGGCCTGCTTAAGATCGGAAGGATCATCCCGTCGATATAGGATTCCGCCAAAGATGGCAGGGTGGAGGGTTTTTACCCTTCCGCCGAATATTGAAGGATACCCCGTGAGCTTTTCTACCGGCGTGACCTTATAACCGAGTTTTTCGATGAATTCCTGCGTGCCGCCGGTGGAGACGAACTCCACATTTTGCTCAGCAAGCGTCCGTACGATGGGCTCGAGGTTGTCTTTATAATAAACAGAGATGAGGGCGCGGGTGATTTTTCGGGGGGTCATGCGGGAAAATTGAGCCCAAAAGTAAGTTGACAAAGGGCAATTGACAAGAGTGCATCCTTTGTGATCCTTAGTGAGTTGGTGATTTCTTAGTGGTGGAACCCGGTCATTAAGCACTAAAGCACGAAGCTACCAAGTTCCACTAAGGTTAATTCAATCGATACTGAAATTATCCGCATCCAGATAAGCGGGGAACCTGGTGCGGTGCGCAACTAAATCGTTATAGCTGAGCTTCACGGTCTTGATCATCTCGGATTCGCCAGCTAAAAAAACTTCCTCTCCTTTGGGGCCAATGGCTGCCGAATGTCCATTGTAAGGTACTTTGTTTCCATCTTCACCAACGCGGTTCACACCCACGCAGTAACAAAGATTTTCTATAGCCCTTGCGCGCAACAAAGTGTCCCATTGGCTTACACGAGGCTGTGGCCAATTGGCGACATAGATAAGGAGATCATAATTCATGCGTTTGTCTGCGGAATTCCAACCATTGCGACTCCACACGGGAAATCTCAAGTCGTAGCATACGAGTGGAAAAATATTCCAACCTTTCCACGTGCCGATGAATTTGCTTTCGCCTGGCGTATAGACTTTGTGCTCATCGGCCATTCGAAAAAGGTGGCGCTTATCGTAGACCCGGTAACTTCCGTCCGGCTGCATCCACAGCAGACGATTGAAAAAATTGTTTTGCTCTTTTGCAATGAAACTTCCGATGACAAGCGCGCCGGTTTGAGAGGCCATCTGCTTCATCCATTTAAATGTGTTCTGGTTCATCATCTCGGCAAGACCGGCGGGTTTCATCGAGAAGCCTGTCGAAAACATTTCGGGAAGGACGATAACGTCTGTCGGCTTTTCAATCTTCCAGATCTTCTCTTCGAACATGGCCAGATTGGCGACAGTATTTTCCCAATGAAGTTCTGATTGTATGATTGTTACTGAGAGATCTTCCATGTTCCTACAAAGTTTTTAATATGCTTCCCGCTTTCGCCAATGTCTCCTCTTTCTTTGCAAAGCAGAAACGCAACAGCTTATTGTCGGTCTTGTCATTATAGAATGCTGAAACAGGAATTGATGCAACTTTGAATTCTTTGGTGATCCATTCAGCCATCTCCTTTTCAGGCTTATTGGAAATATTCTTGTAAGACAGCAACTGGAAGTAACTCCCGTGACAGGCGAGGGGTTCAAATGAAGAGCCTTCTATTTGTTTAAGGAAGAAGTCGCGTTTTTGCTGGTAAAATTTTCCAAGTCCGGTGTAATGCTTCGGGTCGGTCATGTATTTGGACAGGGCCATCTGAACGGGCGTGTTTACACTGAATGTCACAAACTGGTGCGCTTTTCTGATCTCTTTAGTAAGAAATTCAGGAGCGACTGTGTAGCCGACCTTCCATCCGGTCGCATGAAATGTTTTGCCAAAAGAAAAGACAGCGATGCTTTGAGATGCGAGGCCAGGAAACTTCAGCACGCTCTGGTGCTCGAAGCCATCGAAAATCAGGCGCTCATACACTTCATCGCTCAGGACGATAATACCGTGTTTCAATGCTATTTCCTCCAAAGTCTTCAGGTCACGTTCCACCAAAACCGCGCCGCTGGGATTATGAGGCGTGTTGATCATGATCATTTTTGTACGTGGATTGATCTTCGACTTCACAAGATCCCAGTCGATCGCAAATGTCGGAGGGTTCAGATTTATATAAACAGGCGAGCCGCCATTCAACCTCACAGAAGGTGCGTAACAATCATAGGAGGGATCGAAGATGATCACTTCATCGCCTGCACCGATGAGTGCCGCGATCGTTGAGAAAATTGCCTCGGTGCCACCTGCCGCAACCGTGATCTCCGTGTCGGGATTCGTTGAGTGATTATAGGTTGATTTGACCACATCCGAAATCACCGTTTTCAAAACCGGGAGACCAGGCATTGGCGCATATTGATTATAGCCGTCTTTCATTGCCTGGCTGATCAAGTCAACGAGCTCGGAGGAAACAGGAAAGTCAGGAAAACCCTGCGACAGGTTGATAGCGTCGTGCTCCACGGCCATTCGTGACATGACGGTAAATATGGATGTACCAACCTCGGGTAAACGGGAATTTATCTTAAGGGTCATCTAGAGTTCGGTGTTTGAATCAAAGGTATTGAAAATGCCTTCAAAGAAATTAGCCACGGATTTCACGGATTATCACAGATAAAATCAAAAACATTTTTGAAGAAATTGAATTATCACGGATACCCGCGTAGCGGGCTATCCGTGTGAATCCGTGTCATCCGTGGCTAAAAAATGCATTTCTTCCTGGCCAAACAATGATGTACGGATAAGACGATTAACTTGCAATCATGTTCATCGAGCCACAGCTTGGAAAGAAGGAAGGCGAGGGCCGCGCCGGATGGATTGAGGTCGTCTGTGGCTGCATGTTTTCAGGAAAAACTGAAGAATTGATCCGCAGGCTGAACCGTGCGCTCATTGCTAAACAGCATGTGGAGATATTCAAACCTAAGATTGACACGCGTTACCACAATGAGAAAATTGTTTCACACGCTGAGCGGGAAATCCGGTCGACACCCGTGAATTTCGCCAGCGACATCTTGTTGTTCGCCGGTGACTGTGATGTTGTGGGCATCGACGAGGCACAATTCTTCGACGATGGCATTGTGGAAGTATGCAACGCCCTTGCGAATTCAGGCAAGCGCGTCATTGTTGCCGGCCTTGATATGGACTTTGAAGGGAAACCGTTCGGTCCTATGCCCAACCTTCTTGCGGTAGCCGAGTTTGTGACAAAGGTTCATGCCATTTGCGCGCAAACCGGCGAGCTCGCTTCATTTTCGTATCGACTTACAGACAATAAAGGTCAGGTGGTGCTGGGTGAAAAAGACAAGTATGAGGCAAGAAGCAGAAAAGCGTTTGTTGAGGGAATGAAAAACAAGAAGTAATTTTTAAAAAGCTTAGCGAGCTTTGCGTCTTTGCGTGAAGAAATCTCCGCACGCAAAGGCGCCAAGCGCGCAAAGGATGCTCCACAAAACCAAAGGTGTTGTCTTCAGGTTCACTAAATACGGTGAGACATCGATCATCGTAAACATCTTCACAGAGCTTTTTGGATTACAGTCTTACATCGTCAATGGTGTGCGAAACAAATCAGCGAAAAATAAAATCGCGCTATTCCAACCATTGACATTGCTGGACCTCATTGTCTATCACCGTGAAAATGCCAGCATCCTCAGGATTAAGGAAGTGAAATGCCTGCATCCATACCAATCACTGACGTCTGACATAAAAAAATCTGCGGTGGCGATGTTCATCAATGAAATACTGAACAAAGCAGTTAAAGACCAAAGTCACGCGGAGGAGATTTGTGAATTTTTGATTAGTTCACTTGTGGCGCTGGATAAGACCATCACGCCGGAGAATTTTCATTTGACATTCTTGCTGAAGTTGAGCCGGTTTCTCGGATTTGGGCCTCAATCCAAAGAAGAGGTATTGGGTGCGTGGGTGATGAGTAAAGAAGAGGAGCACGCATTGAGCGTTCTATTGAAAGCGGACTTTGATGACAAGATCGTACTTGGCTATGAGGAGCGTAAGAATTTGCTGGAGAGCCTGTTGCGGTTTTATGGGACGCACATTGACAACTTCGGTGAGGTGAAGTCGGTCCAGGTGCTGAAAGATGTATTATCGTAATTTTTCTTTTGCCACAGTCAAGCCTTCGGCAGGACACGATGTACACAAAGTGACACAATTGTGCTTCCTTGTGTACCTTGTGTACCTCGTGGTTTAGTTTTTACTCTATTGAACAGTTTCGCTATTTCCAGCACATTAATAGTCACCTGCAAAAAAAGGCTTGCGCCCTATCTCAAACAGGAGATTGAAGCACTTGGCTTCTCGCCAGAACGTGTTTTTCAAACAGGCGTTGAGCTGAAGGGTACGATGAAAGATTGTATTCGATTGAATCTTAATCTTCGTTGCGCAAGCCAGGTCCTGTATTCGCTTAAAAAGTTCAGGGCCACAAATCCTGATGATGTCTATAACACTTTGATCCGCTATCCATGGGAAAATATTATTCCCGATCAAGGCTATATCTCGATCACGAGCAATGTCGATCACTTTACCGTCAATAGCTCAATGTTCATGAATGTAAAAGTGAAAGACGCAATTGCAGACCGCATTCGTCGGGAGACGGGTAAGCGACCCGATTCGGGCCCGGAGCTGGACCACACGGTGATCAATCTTTTCTGGAAGGAAGATCATGCCGAGGTTTTTATTGACACGTCAGGTGAAACGCTTGCCAAACATGGCTATCGAAAGATTCCTGGCAAAGCGCCGATGCTCGAAGCGCTTGCGGCCGCGACCCTGATGGCGACGAAGTGGGACAGAAAATCTACCCTTGTCAATCCCATGTGTGGATCGTCGACGATTGCGATTGAGGCAGCATTGATGGCGACGAATCGCGTGCCTGGTCTTTTTCGGTCAAACTATTCTTTCATGCATGTCAAAGGGTATGACAGCGCCATGTACCGCGATGAATATGCCATCATCGAAAAACAGGTTACCGATGCGCCGGGCCTGAAAATTATCGCGACCGACATCAGCGATGATGCGATAGAGATTTCAAAAGTCAACGCAGGCATTGCGGGCGTTGGAAAACTCATCGACTTCAAAGTTTGTGATTTCGAGCAAACGGAAATCCCAGCGCCTCCCGGTGTCGTTTTTCTTAACCCGGAGTATGGTGATCGTCTCGGAGAAATCGAAGCGTTACAAGGGACATATGCGCGTATCGGAGACTTCATGAAGAAAAAATGCCAGGGCTATATGGGGTACATCTTTACCGGCAACCCTGATCTCGCAAAAAAAATTGGGCTGAAAGCAAGTCGCAGGATCGAATTTTATAACGCGATGATTGATTGCAGGCTAATGGAATTCGAATTGTATGCGGGGAGCAAAAGGGAGCCGAAACCACAGCCCGGAGTTTAAACCAAGCCCGGGGTTTAAACCCCGGGCTAAGATGCGCCAACGATCAATTGGGGTTTTAACCCCGACCCGTTAAAACGATTTCTATGATTTTATTTCCAAGCGGAACCCTACCCCATGATAATTGGCAATCTCCACCGACGGATCTTCCTTCAAATACTTCCGGAGCTTTGAGATAAAGACGTCCAGGCTTCTTCCCATGAAATAATCGTCATCACCCCACACCGCCTTTAGGATCTCTTCACGTTTCAAAACATGATCCTTGTTGTAGCAAAGGAGCTTCAACACTTCGGCCTCTTTTTGTGTGAGCACTTTTTGAACTTTTGGATGACTTAGCGTCAGGTTCAGGCAGTCAAATGTGTACTGCCCAAGCTGGTAAGATTCAGCGGCGGGCGGCTGGTTGCTCGAACGCCGCAGGAAGACCTCAATGCGCAAACAGAGTTCTTCCATGCTGAAGGGCTTAACAATGTAGTCGTCACCGCCAGCCGTGAACCCGGCGATTTTGTCTTCTAGCATGCTCTTGGCCGTGATAAAGAGGATGGGAATGTTTGCGTTCTTCTCCCGGATATTCTGCGCAAGCGTGAAGCCGTCTTTCTTCGGCATCATCACGTCAAGGATACAAAGATCAAAATCGTATTGCTCAAAGATCTCAAATCCTTGCTGACCATCGATACATAAAGTTGTGTCGTACCCCTTCATCATAAGGTTGTCTTTGATGACAAATCCGAGACTGGGGTCATCTTCTACTAACAGGATTCTGGCGCCCATGCTATTGCTGAGGAATAAGGAATGTGAATTTACTCCCTTTTCCGGGTAAGCTGTCAACTGTGATTTTCCCATAGTGCATTTCAACAATATGCTTTACATAATGTAATCCGAGACCAAACCCTTTTACATCGTGAATGTTGCCGGTCGGCACACGATAGAATTTGTGAAAGATCTTCTTCTGATCATCAGCGGAAATCCCGATGCCATTGTCTGCCACTTCGATGCTTATCGAACCATTGACGTTCTTTGTCGAAATGACAATGCGCGGCGCCTCACGATTGTATTTGATTGCGTTGTCGATGAGGTTGTACAGCACGTTGGTGAAGTGCAACGTGTCGATTTGTGCCGCGGAATTACCTGCATCCAGGTGCAGTTCGATCTCACCATTCTTGGCCTGCACGGCGGCTGCGTTGTTTTTAACTGCTGCGTGAATCAACTCATGTACGTCTGTCGTCTCCTTCTTCAGGCCGATATCCTCTTTATCGAGTTGCGCCATCTGCAGCACGCGATCAACCTGTTGCTTCAGTCGCCGATTTTCATTTTCAATCAAAGTCGCGTAGTTCAGCAGCCGTTCAGGTGTTTTTACAATGCCTGGGTCTTTCAGCACTTCGGTGGAGATAGCGATTGTCGAGATCGGCGTCTTGAACTCGTGCGTCATGTTATTGATAAAATCCTTTTGTATTTCTGAAAGTCGTTTCTGCTTGAGGATAACGAACATTGTATAGCTGAAGAAGAAAATAACGATCAGCATTACCGCTGATGAAAATGTCCAGATTCCCATTTGGCTGAGAATATTTGCTTCAAGCAATGGAAACTGCACAGCGAAGTAATAACCATCTTTATTGAGCCTGGGCGTCTGAGGGAAGTTCGAGGACACTTTTGTCTTCTGCGGTGATATATAGTTACCGCCTACCATACATTGTTCAGCGCAATCATAAATCCCGTATTCGAAATCAGCTTTTACATTGTGTTTTTCAAATTCTGAAACGAGTAAGTATTCCAGGACCCCAGCATCAATTGAGCCGTTTACCAATACAACAAAATAATTTGTTGACAGCTGAGACACGGGGTTGTTCGCAGGAGAGGGTGTTTTGTTGATCTCATAGATCTTTTCAGCAACGCTACCCAATGCCAGATTGACATCGCGATAGAATTGATTTTCGCGCAGGTCAAAAGCCTTTCGCACCCAATAAATCTGAGTGAAAATCGTACCGCCGATGCTGATGGCGGCCAGAATGATTACAATACGCAGTGTTGTTCTGCTCACCTTGTAAAGGTAAAGGGGCCCCGATAGCTATCGGGATGGGATTCAGCTGTTTAACAAGTCTTTAACATCTTTTATGACTTCCTTAACAGCCAGGCGCGGAATTTGATACGACGTTTGTACCGTTGGTTCGAACCCAGTAATTTTAAACTCTAAATCAAAAAGAAATGAAAAAATTGATCGTTTTAGCGGCTTTTGCGCTGATCGCTGTAACAGGCTTCAGCCAGGTAACAGCTACGGCGTCGGGAGCGGGAAAGTCTGATGTAGCAGCGCCAGCATTCGACACGCAAAACTTTGACTTCGGGAAAGTGAAGCAAGGTGTTCCGGTAACACATGAATTTGTGTTCACGAACAAGAGCAAAGTTCCAATGGTGATCACGAACGTGTCAGCATCGTGTGGATGTACTACACCCGATTGGACGAAGGATCCCATTCCTCCGAATGGTCAGGGATTTGTGAAAGCTACGTACAATGCAGCTGCTATCGGCACATTCGACAAGTCAGTAACTGTGATGGCGAACGTGGAGAATGGTGTTGTGATGCTGCGTATTCATGGTGAAGTTGTTGCTCAGCAGTAAGCACCACCAATACTCATAAAACAAAAAAAAGTCAGGTTAATACCTGACTTTTTTATTTGTAATAATACCTCACGCAAACATGCGAAGCTCGCGGAATTTGATTTGGAGCTTTTTTATCTCAATGTCCTCGCTTCTTGCAATGAGTTAATATTGGCTTGAACCTTCATTGTCAAAGTTCCCTTATCCAGATATTCCGGTAGCTCACCGGATTGCCGTGATCCTGCAGTTTGAGTGATGCCTTTCCGTGAGTTTGATAAATAGGCATTCCTTTATATTCAGTTGGACCGGCGATCGGCTGATTGTTCAATGTTAAAACCCCATTGTGTAAGACGGTGATGTGGGCTGGAATAACGACACGTCCGGCTTCATTGAATCTCGGTGCGGTCCATACTACGTCATAGGTTTGCCACTCGCCAGGCTTGCGGGTTGCATTCACCAAAGGAATTGCCTGTTTGTATATCGAGCTTGCCTGACCGTTTGAATAAGTAACGCTTTCATAGCTATCAAGCACCTGCAATTCATAGCGCTCTTGTAAAAAGATTCCACTGTTGCCACGGCCTTGTCCTTCGCCGACGATCACATCAGGTGTTCTCCATTCGATATGGAGTTGAATATCTCCGAAAGTTTGTTTCGTCTTAATATCACCTGCACCTTTTACTACGGTGAACGCTCCATCTTTCACTTCCCATTTGGCATCGGCACCGGTCAATGTCGACCATTTGCTTAGATCTTTTCCATCAAAAAGGATAACGGCATCGGACGGCGCACCGCCCGGCGTGTTGGAAGGAGTTACTTTAACAGGTTTCAGGTCCCAGACTTCAGTGACAGTCGGTTCCAGTGATTCACGAGGTTTTGCTTGTGAAAGGGCGCCTAATGAAATCAGGCAGCTCGCTACTATCAGAATGTACTTGCGCATAGTTCAGTTTTTTGATTGAACTAAATGTAGGGTTTTGATTTGAAGATTTGAAAATTTAAACCTTGAAATGAGAGGAAGTCGACTCAAGCAGTGATTTTTCTCCGCACGCGAAGGCGCAAAGCTCGCGGATGACGATTAAAAACGTCTAGTCTCGGTTGCCGGATTTTGGCTGGAATTTTTTGGTTGTAATGACAACGGCGCCGTTCGCAGCCTGCGCGCCATATAACAACACGGCAACTTTCTTTTGGACTACTTCCATCTTTAGGATGTTGGCAGGATTGATGAGGTTAACCTGATATTGAGTGGTCGGGATTCCATCCACGATGAAAAGAGGCTGAGCTGCTTCAATCTTTGAAGGTTCAGTTTTTTGCGTTTCAACTCTTTCCTGCGCCCATACAGTCGCTGATACGAGCATCAAAATCGATCCCAACAATGTTTTCATAGACGCGTGAGTTAGGAGAAATGAAGTTACTTAAAAATACACTCCGCGCAAAGTCGCAAAGACCGCAAAGAAACTGTATTAACCTTGGCGAGCTTTTGCGACTTTGCGTAAGTGGATTCCTAGAAGCGCACGTACTTTTCAATCAACTCTTTATCTAATCCTTTTGTTCTGGCCATTACCGCTTGCTTTCTCAAAATAAATTCGAAGATGCTCATCCAACCCGGCAAATTGCTTTCGCTGATATCGAATAGCCAAGCCAGCGCCAATCTATTCTTGGGAAATCCTTTGCTGTTTGTTTGTCCATCACGTGCGAGACCATAGCCAATTTGTAAAGATTGTTCAAATCCCTTACTCGCAGGCCGGAGCTCCACGCGGAATTTGCAGACTTTATCGGATGTATTGAAAAATCGGTGATTGATCAGGGGTTCAGCTGTGATTGTTTGCCCAGGCGCGAGTGTATGAATGATTTTTCCAGCCTGTACTTTCAGTTCGCCGTCAATGCAATCGAATTTTTCAGAATAGGTTTTGTGGTAATGAATGCCAACGCCTCCCTTGGGAGCAAGTTCAACTTCAACAAGTGTTGATTCGCCATTGGTTTCAGCGGATGTCTTCAGAAAGGTGACGTAATCCTTTTGAATGGGATTGTAGATGCGGCGGTGGTTTTCCATAGAACGACATTAGCTTCGGTCGGCTGGATTTTAGTAAGGGTAAAGGCCTGTTGTAATTAAGATCCCGCCATTGTTGCCTTTGGCTCCATCGCGGGCAACTGCTTCCTGCCCTTTTACAATTTCAAATTTCATCCCAGTTGTATCCATTGTGGAAACGAATTTTCGGAATTGCCTCCATGATTTTGCGTTTCCGTCGATAAAAACAAGAGGTCGGAATTTTTTCAATTCTCGCTTCGAATAGTTGCGCGCATCGTGCATGATCCAATTGGTGGAATCGCTCGCCTTCAACTGGTTGTCCTGAGCGGAGAGAACTAACGCACTGAGAAGAAATGCAAATGCCAATACGATTTTCATGGATGTTTAATAAAGTTAAAAATTCTTTGCCACAGAATATCACTGATTTTCACAGATGGGCATCGGTGGTAATTTGTCCAATCTGTGGCAAAAGTCTTTTGCTATTGAAAGATGCCGGTCGTTGCTATCGCGCAACAGGCCGCCCCTACGGGGCTTCAATTCAACTGCGCTAATTGGCTAAAGACAGGACGCTCCTACGGAGCTGCAATCCTGAACTCACTCCGGGGAGTACCTATCCAGTATATCCTGACTGATGATCCGATAGATCTCCGCCATGGTCTTATCATTCTGCAGGAACGCGATGTGACGATCAAGAATTTCAAGATCGCCGCGTACGGCCGGGCCAGTCTGAGAGCGATCAGGTCCGTTCATAAGACTCTTATTGAATGTTTCGGTGATCAGAGGCTTCAGCAAATTGAAATCGAGGTTGTTCTGCTGAAGAATATCTTTTGACAACGTCAGCATGTGGTTTGCAAAGTTCGAAGCAAACACAGCCGCGACGTGCAGCGCCTGCCTTTCCACCGAAGTGATTTTTCTTACATCACTGCTGATGGCTTTTGCAAGTGTAGTCATTAACCTGCTCGTTTCTTCATTGCTGCTTTCGAGGAAAATGGGCACTGTCCTGAAATCGACCCGCTTGCTTTTAGTGAAGGTCTGAAGTGGATAGAACACGCCTGTGTTTTCGGTGGCGGCAAATTGTAACACATCCAACGGCTGACTTCCCGATGTGTGAAGTAAAAAACATTCATCAGGCAGAACGATCTCTGTGGCGATGTCTTCGGTGGCATCATCACTCGCAGCAATAATAAAGACGCTGGAAGCGCTTGTTGAAAAATCCAGATTCCTTTTTACCTCTGCCTGATAAAGGCGTTCGGTCAGGTCTTCAGCATGGCGAGGATTGCGGCTGTAAACCTCCGTGACAACAAAGCCGGCGTTTTCCAATGCGGGAGCGAGGTGCCACGCCAGATTGCCGGAGCCAATAAATGATAATTTGATCTGTTCAGCCAAGCTTAAAAAATTTTATTGGGGCCGATAAATCAACTACGCGTTGACCCGGTAGAGGTCAGCTAATTTCTCTGTTGCGAAATCGATCTCTTCTGCGGTGTTGTATTTGCTGAAGGAGAATCGCACCGCGCCTCGCTTCGAGTTGGGATACAATGCACCCAGCACGTGAGAACCCGTTGACGCACCACTGCTGCAAGCGCTGCCGCCTGAAGCTGACACTCCCTGCAAATCCAGATTGAACAGTACCATGTCATTTTCTTCCGATTCCGGGAGACTGACGTTCAAAACTGTATAGAGACTCCTTTCAAGGTTCGCTGAGTCACCATTAAATAATACGCCGGGAATGTTTTCACGAAGTTTTTCGATCATCCGTGACTTTAATCCCTGGATATGCTTTGTGTGTTCGGCCATATCACGGTAAGCAATTTCCAATGCCTTCGACATACCGATGATGCCATAGACATTTTCGGTCCCGCCACGCATATTTCTTTCCTGGGCTCCACCATGGATGAGCTGCGCAATCTTTCGGTCCTTTTGAATGTACATAAATCCAACACCTTTCGGTCCATGGAATTTATGTGCGCCAGCCGTTAAGCCGCATACATGCAATTCTTTCATGTTGTGACGATAGTGTCCCATCGTCTGCACGGTGTCAGAATGGAAGAAAGCATTGTAATGTTTTGACAGTTCACCGACTTTTTGAATATCGAGCAGATTCCCGATTTCGTTGTTGGCATGCATGAGCGAAACCAATGCGTTCGGGAATTGCTTTAATAATTTTTCCAGGTGAACCATATCCACATGACCTTTTTCGTCGAGGTTGACATGGTGTAATTCGATCGTTCCCTGTTTTTCAAGGACCTCAAGGGTGTGTGTTACCGCGTGATGCTCGATCGGTGTCGAAATGGCGTGCTTGATATTATAAGTATGAACTCCACTCGTGATCAGCGTATTGTCTGCTTCGGTGCCGCCGGACGTAAAGATGATTTCGCCAGGGGTGCAGTTTAAAAGCTCTGCAATTTTTTTCCGGCACGATTCGATGGCTGCCCTGACTTTCCGGCCATGGGCGTGGGTAGAGGAGGGGTTGCCAAAATCTTCAAGCATGAAAGGCGCCATGGCCTCAAAAACCTCTTTATCTAAGGGTGTGGTGGCGGCGTTGTCAAGATAGACGCGCATGGAACTTCGGTTTAGGAGGTCAAAATTACGATTTTATGATCTCTTCAATATCGCTAATTATCCTGTTTGCTAATGAATTTGCGCGTGTTTCATCTTGAGATTCAGCGTAAATTCTGATGATCGGCTCGGTGTTTGACTTCCGCAAATGCACCCACTCTTTCTCTTTTTCGAAATCGATTTTGACGCCGTCGATCGTGTTCACTTTCTCAGAAGCATATTTCTTTTTCATTTGCTCCAGGATACCATCAACATTTATTTGAGGCGTTAGTTCAATCTTGTTTTTGGAAATGAAATACGGAGGATAGCTCGCACGCAGTTCCGATGCCTTCATTTTTGATTTTGCCAGGTGTGAAAGAAACAACGCGATACCGATGAGCGCATCGCGGCCATAGTGAAAATCGGGGACGATTATCCCGCCGTTGCCTTCGCCGCCAATTACCGCTTTCGTTGCCTTCATTGCCGTGACGACATTCACTTCGCCCACTGCCGCTGCGGTGTAGTTTCCTTTTGCTTGCTCGGTAACATCGCGAAGCGCGCGGGTGGAGGACAAATTCGAAACGGTATTTCCTTTTTTACGGCTGAGTATGTAATCCGCTACGGCGACGAGCGTGTATTCTTCACCAAAGGGCTTACCATCTTCCTGTATCAATGCGAGTCTGTCAACATCCGGGTCGACGACAATACCTAGATCGTATTTCTCCTTTTTTACAATTTTTGAAATCTCAGTTAGATGCTCGGGCAGCGGTTCCGGATTGTGCGGGAACACGCCGGTGGGATCACAATAAATTCTTTTGATCTTCTTTACACCAAGTCTTTCAAGCAGCATCGGCACGGCAATTCCACCCGTGGAATTAACCGCATCAACGACGATTTTGAATTTTGCTTTCCTGATAGCGGCAACGTCGACGTGCTTATATTTCAAAATGAGGTCGATGTGCTTTTTGATGTAAACTTCTTTCTTTTCGTATTTGCCGAGCTTCAACACTTCGGCGAAGTTGAATTTTTCAGATGCTGCGAGCGCAAGGATTTGTGCTCCGTCATCGGCTGAGATAAATTCTCCCTTTTCATTCAGGAGTTTTAGCGCATTCCACTGTACCGGGTTGTGACTGGCTGTAAGAATGATTCCGCCAGCTGCTTTCTCCAGCGTGACCGCCAGCTCAACAGTCGGCGTCGTCGAAAGTCCAAGATCAATAACATCGAGGCCCAGCCCTTGAAGTGTTGAGCATACAAGCGCGTTTATCAGTTCGCCTGACAATCGTGCATCACGACCAATCACTATTTTTTTTCCTTTGCGGGATTGAATCCAGGTTCCATATGCTGCGGCAAATTTGACAGCATCGAGTGGTGTGAGCGCATCGCCGGGAGAACCGCCGATGGTACCGCGAATGCCTGAAATTGATTTTATTAAAGTCACAATGTTGCTTGAAAGTGTGACTGCAAAATTAGGGTAATCTTTGAGTAAAGAGCACACGAAAACAGATTCTTCAAAGTGGCCTTCGACTCAACTGCCAAACACAACGAAAGACTTTTTACCACGAGGTACACGAGGTTCACAGCCCGAAAACAACCGTGCAACTTTGTGCACATGGTGTACTTTGTGGTAAAAACAAAGCAGAAAGGTAATCGAGTGGTGAGGGTTAGCGGTGACTTCAGCGGCTTTTAATCTCAGGCATCGCCTTCAGCATTTCGTCTTGCTTGTCAGCATTGGGACAAGCTTCGCCCGCGCCGAGTGTCTTGCCGCAGAAGCCACAAGCGATCCCCTCTTTGGCGAGGAAAGGACTCTGGCTGGCGCATGTGCCGCGGAACTCTCCACCTTTGATAAAGATCAGGCGCACTGACATCAGGGCGAAGAACGCCCCGAAAATTGCCAACGTGAGTAAGAAAACGGCCATGTTAAATTGAATTAACTTGCTGTAAAGTTATCTCTAAAACATCAGTAATCTGAATAAAGTTTGTCCAAAATGAGAAAGCCACCAGTAACCCCCGATATCAACCGCGAAGCAAAGCTGAAGGCCTTTGACCGACCATTCTCGACGGCGATCTGCCTGAAGTCAAAAAGGAGCTTGGTGACCTGATGCTACATAATGTGTTCTATGCGCGCATCGCTTCAGAGATGAAAGCATTCGATGTGGCAGATGTACTTAATGCCATTTGCGACAAACTGATCGAACGGCATCCACATGTATATGGTGATGTAGTCGCGAACGATGATGAAACAGTCAAAGCGAATTGGGAAAAGATTAAGTTGAAGAGCGGGAACAAATCTGTGCTCGCGGGAGTGCCAGGCTCTTTGCCTGCGCTCGTCAAAGCCATCCGCATACAGGACAAAGCGCGTGGCATCGGGTTCGACTGGGAAAGAAAGGAACAAGTATGGGAGAAAGTCGAGGAGGAGATGGCGGAATTCAAAAGCGAGTTCAATGTTGCTTCGGATAAACCGATTGATCATTCGAAGGCGTTGGAGCGTACCAACAAAAAGTTCATCAAGCGGTTTCAATATCTCGAGACGGAGTCGGCGAAGGATGGAAAGAAGATGGGAGAGATGACGCTGGCGGAGATGGATGTTTATTGGAATAGGGCTAAAGCCCTCTAGCCATCCGGCGGAAATCTTTTACCACATAGACACATAGTAACATAGGTTGTATCCTTTTCATCCATAATGACTATGTATCTATGTGCCTATGTGTTTAACAGAATGTGCAGTGCCGCCAGGCACAAAACACCTTTGATCTTGTTAGCGTAAGTTCTAGATTAGCAATCTACGTTTACCCGCATGAACCAATCGCCTTCAATCATCTCGTGGAGATCTTTTAATTGTCTCGCTGGTTTCATGCTGACCGGTGCGGCCTTCAGCGTATTCTTTCAGAAATCACCCGGCGGCTGTGGCGACTATCCCCAAAACTTCGAAGTACTCTATGAGGGCATGGGCATGGGCGCCGTACTTGGACTGGTCTTTTTATTTTTCTATTCGAAGATTCCCAATGCTTTTGCGGTTCAATCGCTGCTGATCACGATCATTCGCTATTACCTGGCATCAATCATTCTCAGCTATGGTTTTGCCAAAGTGTTCACATCGCAGTTCCCGCACCTGATGGCAAATATGGACGCGCGTTTTATTGAGCTCAGCCCGATGAGGGTGGCGTGGTCATTCTTCGGTTATTCACGCGGATACCAGATGTTCCTCGGCTGGGGTGAAGTGATTCCAGCGGCGCTGCTGTTGTTTCGCCGTACGGCATTGCTCGGTGCACTCATCATGTTCGTGGTGATGTTGAATGTGTTTCTGGTTAACATTTTTTTCGACGTCTGCGTGAAACTGAACTCGGGGATTTATACGGTGCTGTCGATGTATTTGCTGCTGCAGGAATTCAGCAGGCTCTGGAACTTCTTTATCGCGAACAGAATTGCCGGGCCCCGTCCGGAGATCGTGCTCGAGCGTCCTAAATGGTTAAAGATCTCAACTCAGGTGTTGAACTTCGCAGCCCTTGCTTACATTCTTTGGACCGCCGGGCAGGGTGCGTTCGGCACATATAAATATGCGAACACCCATGTGATCAATACGGCAGTGCAGGGTCCATGGAAAACAGTCAGCGTGCATCAATGGAAAGACAATGAGTGGCAATCGAAGCAATCAGTTGATTCCTTGTTCGCCAACCGGCTTTTCTTTGATGGATTCAACGGTGTGATCCGGAGTGACTTCATCCGCGACCGGTTCCGGTTCTCGATCGATTCTGCAAAGCAACAGCTCACGGTAAATTTTACTAACGCCCGCAACGAATGGAACACGGCGCCGGCAACATGGAAGTATGAACGCGTTTCGCCCGATAGCCTCAATTTATGGGTTCGCTGGAAGAAGGATTCGCTTAAGTTGAAGTGTGCGATCAGGAAGGAGACGCTTACAAGGTATTAGTTCAGAGTTTAGGGTTCAGAGTGAGTGCGCAACTAAATATTGAGCTTGCAATTTCAATTGAAGTGAGAACACCTGGTAACCAGTGCCTAGAACCTGTCGGGGTTCAAGGTTCAGAATTCGGAGTTGTTAGTTAATAGTTAATGGTTAATGGGGACGCGACTAACGACACAATCCATAGCTCCCAATTAAAGTGCGAACTGCCAAAAGCCAAAACCCAATACCCAAAAGCCTCGCATGACGCAGACTAAATCACGCACCGAGAACGTCCTAACAACCGCTTTGTCTTTCACTGCCGTTGGCGCAGCATTGAGCGTACTGTTTCAGCAACGCGGCGGGACCTGCGGTGATTATCCCCAGCACTTCCAGGTATTTTATATTGGATCGGGTGTTGGATTTATCATTGGGACAATCTTCGCATTCGTTGCGAAACGTGAGCAGGTCGCTATGGTCAAGTCGATCAACACGGATCTCCTTCGTTATTTTCTCGCGTGTGTGCTGTTGTTTTATGGGATTGTGAAAGTGCTCGCGACACAATTTCCGCACATGATGGCGAACATGGACGCACGATTTATCGAATTGAATCCGATGCGCGTGGCATGGACATTCTTTGGGTACTCACGCGGATATCAGATGTTTCTTGGTTGGGGCGAGATGTTGCCTGCAATACTATTGCTCTTTCGACGGACCACGTTGCTTGGCGCAATTGTCGCTGCGATTGTCATGCTCAACGTGTTTTGCATCAACGTCTTCTTTGAAGTTTGTCTGAAACTGAATTCAGGATTGTATTTCAGTCTCGCAATGTTCCTTGTGTTGCAGCAGACACCGAGGCTGTGGAGGTTTTTTATTTCGAACCAGGAAGTGATGCCCGAGGAGGAGGTTGATTTGCAGCCGCAGAAGTTCAAGACCATTGTACGCGTGCTCAATTGGCTGATGGTTGGCGGCATTCTTTTCTGGGCTGGCGAAAAATTTTACGATACATATCAGTATTCTACGCGGCTGGCATCACTGCCCAGCGTGCAGGGTGCGTGGCGCATTGAAAAAGTAAGCAAATGGAACAACGGCCAATGGATACCCGTTGCCACTACCGATTCACTTTGCGCGGATAGAATTTATTTTGAAGGAAGCCTGGGTGTGATCAAGAACGACATGATCCGCGATCGTTTCATTCTTGCTGTCGACGAAGCAAAAAAAGATCTTAAGCTCACCTTTCGCACCGCCAACAACGAATACGAGCCCGAGGTGCACTGGCGCTTTGATGTAAAATCGGACTCGTTGGAGATTTGGGGAAGGTGGAAAAGGGATTCGCTGAATATGAAGTGTACGCTCAGGAAGGAGAAGTTGACGTTGTTTTAGTTGAGAGTTCAGAGTGCGAAGCAACCAGTTTAGGGGCTTTCGACTCCGCTCCACTTAGCAGAATATCAACACATAGGCACATAGATAAAATACATATTGCACTCTATGTGTCTAAAAATTCTGATACTTTAAACGAAGTATACTTCTGACAAACATAGACACATAGAATTGCAAAATTCAACCTATGTGCCTATGTGTTAAAACATCTTTCCGATGGCTATAACGTTTTAGTTGGTCCGAGCGGAGCGAAGGAAACCGATCACCAATTCTTAATCGGCTTCGGTTCTTCCCAATCAAAATACTCATCCTTCTCCAACTCCAACTCCTTCTTTTTCTTCTGACCTTTTAAACGGAATGCCTCTTTAAGCTCCTGCACTTCTTTCTTAAGGTCGGCGGTGATCTTCTTCTTCACTGCCGCTTTGTCGTAGATGACGTCGTATTTGTCGGTGGTGCCAACAATTTTCAAAAACACTTTTGATTTTCCTTTTGTATCTTCTTCAATGGCGCCGAACGCCTCATCGGGATCGATTTTCTTTTTATTGCGGAGGGGCGCCACCACGCGGTAGTCGATGCGTTGATCGAAGGTATGTGTGCCGCTCAATGTGATCGCGGTGAGGTTGCTGCTGATTTCCATCTGCGGGATGTAGACGGTCTTGTTTTCAATGTGAATGTCGTTTTTCAAATCAGCGAAGCGTAGCTTGTTCAAACCCTCATCGTCGAGATATTTATTCAGTTTTTGCATCGGTGGGAAATTGTTCAGCTGCCCGTTCTTGATGGTGGCGCTCACGTCAGCGACGAGTGTCTCAGGAAAAATTCTTAAAGTCTCATCGAGGCTAGCCTCCATACTGATTTCGGCGAAGGCTTGTCCCTTTAAATGTGTGTGGTCGATGAAATCCTGTTGAAAATTTCCAAACACATAGAACAGTGAATCGACCTGGATGCCATTGAGTTTGGCAGAACTGATGAGGTCGATCGCTTTCGGATTTTTCGCGTCGACAATGCCAGAAAGATCAATCATCCCACCCATTGCCTGCAGGTGCATGTTGCGCGCCACCGCCACCTGACCCTTCACCAGCAAATCTCCTTTGATGGCCGTGGGATGGAAGCGCTTGTAGCGCATCGAATTGATGTTGTAGGTAAAATTCAGATTCAGGTTATTCGAGATGCTGAACTTGTACGGACCTTTTTCATCGGTTCCGAATCCAATCTCGAATAACTGATCGACATCGACGAAATCGGATTTGAGATCCGCTTCAATACCTATGGGTTGGTTTTCAAAGATCAGGAACGTGACAACGTTTTTAAAGAAACCATTCATGGCGAAATCGGTGTTCTCGAATTTTCCATGGAGGTTACTCATGGCGAGGTCATTGTTGTTGAACTGCATGACGCCGTTGACATTCGTGAAATGATATTTGTCCTGCGTAGTGAGACTTATGTCTTTCAGATCGATTGTTCCTTCGGTATGAACCTGTTGTGCCGTGGACTTCTTTTTCAACAATTCGATCTGACCAAACATGGAAATGTCGGCGTTGATCCGGCCAGACAGACTTGTGATCTCTTTCAGTGGATAGAAATTCAGCACGTCTGCGGCATTCACTTCACCTTTGAAATTGGCACTGACATAGGGATCGTCGAAATTCTTTATTGAGAAGTTTCCTGTGAACGGATCGCCATTAAGTGTACCGGATACCTTGCTCAGGAACAGCTCAGCTTTCGTTAAGGTTGAAAATGACGGCGTCGCAAACGAACCATCGAAGTTCGCGCTTTCGATTTTCGCTTTTGAGTCCGGATGGTAGACCGTCACGTTTTTCATTCCAAAAGATGCGGAGAGGAAAGGGTCTTTTTTGTCACTGATCTCGCCTTTGAGTTTAAGATCAAAGTACACGTCGCCCTTGCTTTGATATTTCTTATAGCGCTCAACTGACTCAGTAGGGAAAAAGGAGAATAGGAGTTTGATGTCCGTATCCTTACCGACAGTATGGAGATCGATCAGATTTTTTTCTTTGAATTGATACAGGCCGCTGACCTCGAAATGCGCCTTGTCCATTGAAAGCTGAGATGGTTCGATCTTGACAGACTTCCCCGCATCGTCGTAATCTAATTTGGCATCGATATCGAATAGCTTCTTGCTGAACCAGATTGAGTTGCCGATTCCGATTTGCTCTGTGACAACATCTCCGATGGCCTCAATATGATACAGATCACCTGTCGCTTTTATGTTGGCCGTGAGTTGGGCGCTGGAGAACTCGTGGTGGTGAGTGGCAGATATATCTATAAAAGACACAAATGTGTTCGTCAGTTTGACGTTTTTGAGGTCAAATGAAACCGCACTGCCGCCCTGTCCCGCCTTTATAATGGTGTAATTATTCTTCCCGTTCTTATCTATCTTAAGATTCGTCTCGCTGTCGCGGATCTGCAGGCCGCGGATGGTGTACACGCCTTTCCAAACCTCAAGCGTGTTCAATACAAAGGACACTTTTTTCGCGGTGAGCAGCGGATATTCTCCATCGTGGCTGTCCTCAACATAGACGTCCGTAAGCACAATTGCCATGTTTGGAAACTCATCGAATGCTGACACCTCGATCTTTCCGATTTTCACCGGCGTACCAAGGTTCTTATTCGCTTCCCGAATGAACTGCTGGATGATGCGATCCTTAAAGATGAATACGGAAGCAACAAGCGAAATCACCACAACGAGAACCGTTGCAACGAAGTAGAGGGCGATTTTCTTTAATATCCGCAATTAGCTGCAAAAAATGGATGGGACAAAGTTACTGCTAAGAAGGCAGGAGTCAAGGAGCCATGGAGTTAAGGAGATGGTTTCGGCGAAATGGTAGCTCCTCCGAAACGAAAGAAACCACGGCATATTGTTGGGAACCCTTTGTCAACTGCTCACGAGCGAAGCGACATGATTGTCAACTGCCTACTGCCCACTGCCTACTGCCAACTCCCTCCCGATAGCTTTCGGGATGCCTACTGCTTATACTTTCCAACAACCGCCTGTCCCGGAAACACATTCCCGATCGTAGCGCCATTCTTGATAACGAAGGTCCCGTTGACGATCACGTGCTTGATTCCTTCTGAAAATTTCAATCCTCCTTCGAACGTTGCTTTATCAATAATGGTGTTTGGGTCGAAGACTGTGATGTCCGCGTCCGCGCCAACCTGTATTCTGCCTTTGAAGCGCATCATCGGAGCGAAAGGCTCAAGGCGTTGCGCCGGGCGTATGGTCATCTTCTTTAGCGCATCGACGAGCGAGAGCGATTTCATTTCACGCACATACACGCCGAGCACACGCGAGAAAGTTCCTGCTGACCTGGGATGTGCATACTTCGAGTAGGGCATGCCGTCGGATCCAATAACCGTTACCGGTGACTCAATACCTTTCTTTATCCACTCAGGTTTCATGTTGAAGATCACGATTGTGCCGCCTGTTTTTCTTCTTTCGTTGAAGGTTTGTTCGTTGAGACGTTCTGCAGTAGCAACCCACATCAAATCGCTGTAAGTGATACCCATCCGTTCCCGCCAACCTTCATCGAATAATGCAGATGAGATGTCCGTTGATGAAGCTGCATAGGGATATAATTCCGTGGTGACATTGATCCCATGCTGTTGCGCATTAGTCACCATCCTCAGCGCAAGCTCAATCTCATCTCGCGTAACACTATTCAGGTGGACGATATGAAGCGCAGTGCCGTTTGCTGCTGCATCGGCGATAGCTTGTTGCACGGCGAGTGCCTTTCCTTCGCGAATGTGCGAGAATACCATAGTGTTCATCTTTGCTGACCATTCATAAACATCAAAAATTTCTTCGCGGGTGGCTCCGGGGTAGTAACCGATCGGAACACCAATGCCGAGGGCGCCGGCTTTTAGTTCTTTTTCCATGAGCGCCAACGTTGCCTTGCTTTGTTCTGCCGTTAACGGCATGTAGTTGAATTGCGAGTTGAATTTCGAGCTTCCATCTTCTGCCGATTTTCCATTGGTTTTGTTAAGTATTTCAGCGCGTGCCCAGACATGCGCGACGGTTGCCCCATAATTGATCATTGCTTTGTCACGGCGTGACTCGAGCCAGTTGGCGAGATCTTCCCTTCCACTTTCCAATTCGAGCGCGGTCGTTACACCGTCGTGGGCCTGGTATTCGTTTTCTTTGTTGGTCTGACCGTGAGCGTGCAGGTCGATGAATCCAGGTGAGACCACGTGGTTCGATACATCGATCACTTCTTTACCGTTCAGATTATTGGCAGAGATCTCGACAATTCGCCCACCACGGATGCCTACGTTACGCACGGCGTCGAGGCCGGTTTCAGGATCGATGACGCGACCGTTTTTGAGGACGATGTCGTAGAAAGTTTGAGCCGACGACGAAATGAAAGCCAGGAAAAGCACTAACCCCAAAATCAATTTGAAAATTTGAAGATGTAATGATTTGAAAATGGGGTCTGTGGTGTGAATGAGCTGCTGTTTCATGGGATAGGGTTTGGATGGTAACAATATAGGAATTTTCAAAGCTTGAACTTAGGCCGTCTGAACCGGTCGACGGCGTTATTTTTCCATTCCTGAATCTTATGAAAAAGCGAGGATGCTTTCGGTTATTTTAGCCTTTGCCTAAAACACACACATGAAAAAACTAATAGTAATAACAACAACCATCATTCTTGCCAGCCAGGCCTGCCTTATGGGTCAAAAGCTGGATATGGAAAAACTGAAAGGATATAAACCACGAAGTATCGGTCCTGCAGGCATGAGCGGACGCATCACGGCAATCGCAGCCGTTAATAGCAGCCCCGAAATTATTTATGCTGGCGCTGCTTCCGGTGGAGTTTGGAAAAGTACCAGCGGTGGAATCAATTGGGAGCCAATCTTTGATAAGGAGGCAGTGCTTTCCATTGGTGCCATTGCGATTCAACAAAATAATCCTTCTGTGATTTGGGTTGGAACCGGTGAAGGCAATCCGCGCAACAGTTTGAATGGGGGATACGGCATTTATAAAAGCCTTGATGGAGGAAAAAACTGGAAACTGATGGGTCTGGAGAAAACCCGCAACATCTATAAAATCATTATCGATCCAAATAATGCGAACACGGTGCATGTAGCGTCGATCGGATCGCCATGGGGTGAACATCCTGAACGCGGTGTTTACAAAACAACTGACGGCGGTGAAACCTGGAACAAGGTTTTGTTTGTCGATGACAAAACGGGTTGCGCCGATCTTGTGATGGATCCACGCAATCCAAACAAATTGATCGCAGCGATGTGGCAGCATCGTCGCTGGCCATGGACTTTCAAATCAGGTGGTCCTGGTTCTGGTTTGTATATCACATTCGATGGTGGCAAGACCTGGACGAAGCGCACCAGCAAAGATGGTTTGCCTGAAGGAGAGATCGGACGTATTGGTGTGGACATTGCAGCGAGCAAGCCTGACTTCGTGTATGCATTGATTGAGAACAAGAAGAACGGATTATATCGCTCCACGGACGGCGGGTTTAAATGGGAGCTCGTGAATGGCAACACTGATGAAATTGGCGACCGTCCTTTTTATTATTCTGAGATACATGTCGATCCGAAAAATGAAAACCGATTGTACACGGTTTACGCGGAAGTGAACACCAGCATCGATGGAGGCAAGTCTTTTCAAAAATTACTTCCCTACTCAGGTGTGCATCCCGATCACCATGCGTGGTGGATCGATCCGAACAATCCTGCACACATCATCGATGGCAATGATGGGGGTCTGAACATCACACATGACTATGGCAAGAGCTGGATGTTCGTGGACAATATTCCAGTCGGTCAGTTTTATCACGTCAATGTCGACATGGATCAGCCTTATAATGTATATGGTGGATTGCAAGACAATGGTTCGTGGGTTGGACCCGCTTACGTATGGAAAGATGGCGGCATAAGAAACATGTATTGGCAGACGGTAATGTTCGGCGATGGATTTGACACTGCGCCCGACATGGATGATAGTCGCTATGGCTACGCGATGTCACAAGGCGGAGCGCTTGGCCGCTTTGATCGCAAGACCGGGTTTACAAAAACTATTCGCCCGACGCATCCCGATACGAAAGTGAGACTGCGTTTCAATTGGAATGCGGGCTTCGCACAGGATCCGAAAGAACACGGCACAATCTACTATGGCAGCCAGTTTTTACACAAAAGCACAGACAAAGGCTCTACCTGGGAAATCATTTCTCCTGATCTCACTACCAATAATCCTGAAAAACAAAAGGCACATGAAAGCGGTGGACTCACCATTGATGCAACGGGTGCAGAGAATCACTGTACCATCCTTGCGATCGCTCCCAGTGCAGTTGATAAAGGTGTGATTTGGGTCGGAACAGATGATGGTCAGGTTCAACTTACCCGCGATGGTGGAAAGAACTGGACGAATGTGACCTCACGGATCACAGGCATGCCGAAAGGTGCGTGGATTCCGCAAATCCGAGCGTCAGAATACAAGGCAGGAGAAGTTTTTGTTGTGGTGAACAACTACAGGCAGTTTGATTACAAACCTTATCTGTTCCGTTCACGCGACTTTGGACAGACCTGGGAAAGCATCGTGACAAGTGCCGAGTTTGGCGAAAACAATTATACGCTGGCAGTTCAGCAGGATCCTGTCGAACCGAAGCTCATTTTTGTCGGTGCAGAGAATGGTTTGTGGGTCAGCCTTGATGAGGGTAAGACATACACAAGATGGACTGCGGGACTCCCTGCGGGTGTACCGGTGATGGACCTCGTTATTCATCCGCGTGAACATGATCTCGTTATCTGTACGTTTGGGCGTGCGATCTACGTGCTGGATGATGTGAGGCCTTTGCGCGAAATGGTGAAGACGGGTCCGACTGTTCTTGCAAACTCACTTCATGTATTCGATGCGCCGGACGCCTATCAGGTGACTTTCCAGGATCCGACGGGCATATTGTTCCCAGGCAATTCGATGTTCGAAGGGGATAATCGCCCTTCGGGTGCAATGATTTCCTATGTGATCAACAAGCCGGCAGAAAAGAAGGAAGAGCCTAAAAAAGAGGAATCAAAAACTGACGACAAAACGAAAAAAGGTGTTGTTGGAAAAACACCTGTGACGACGCCTGTTGCAGAAAATAAAGATGTAAAGAAAGACGACAAGCCGAAGGCGGACTCGCTTACGATGGAAGTCTTCAATGCGAAGAATGAAAAGATCCGTACCATCAAACAGAAAGTCTCCGATGACAATGGATTCCATCGGATCTTCTGGGCGATGAATGAGAAGGGCGAACGACTCCCTTCACGCGGTGGTAGGCGATTTGGCGGCGGCGGACCGGGTGAACCGGCAGGGCCACAGGTTTTGCCTGGAACTTATAAGGTACGCATCACTTTCGATGGAAAGAAAGATTCTACCATGGTCGTGGTTAAGTCAGACCCGCGCTATCCCAACATGGACAACGTGTTGCAGTCGCGTTATGCTTTGTTGCAAGATTTGCAAAAGATGACCGGACTTGCGTCAAAGGCTATGGACAGATTGAAAGAGTCGATCGAGATTGCCGACGCATACGAATCGCGCATCAAAGAATCGAAGCGCACCGACACTCAATGCGGTTATCGATTTCATGCTGGGTAAAGAAGAGAAGCGACAAGGTTTGGCGGTTAGTCCGATCCCAACGCCAGTGTCGTACATCAGCACCGCACAGTACTACATTTCAACTTCAAAGGATCCGGTCAACGCCACAGACGAGCGCGTGATGAAACAGGCATCGGAAGCGATGGATCGCATACTCGATCGCGTAAACAAATTTTACGAAAAGCAGTGGCCGGATTACCGTGCTGCGATGGAGAAAGTGAGTATTAATCCTTTCAAGACGTATGAGCCGTTGAAGCGTTAGACTTACTTCAAAGCTTTAAACGCCGAAAACAAACGCCTTGGGATTTCCTGAGGCGTTTTGTTTTTAGTTATCAAATTAAGCATAGAGGCATCACACAAGCAGGGTGATTGGATGAGGCGTTTTTCCTTTGTTCAAGAGTGGGTAACAGGAAATATTTCTTTTTTCAATCACAGCGTTTGACGAACCTCACTCGTCATAGAGAAAACAAACAAAAGACAAATGAAACCCATTCGCCAACTAATTTCCTGCATCATCACAACATGTCTGATTTGCGGATGCGACACTGTGATGAAAGACACCGGACCCGCAACCATTGATGCAACGCTGTATGGATTTTCAGATAAGCCGGCCGTGCTTGCCGTAAACGCGATTGCCGGAGGTCTTGATCTCAAAGCGACAGTTAACCAAAACACGAGTTACGGCAACTTGAGTACGTTGGTGAACGGAAAATATCTATTGTACCAACCGGGTTCCTCATTTACCGGAAAAAGTGAATCGATCATGGTTCCCCTCATAGACGGAAAAACACGGGTACGCCTGTTGCAATCAGTGGTCATTATAAAATAAAACCCGGCGAGACATTGACTGTCGACCTATTGGAAAACACAGTGTTTTGCGGCCTCGAGTATCATTCGGGCGGCGGATTCGGCCCGATAAGTTTGGAAGGAGAAGATAACGACAACGTTGAACTTTACATCGGCCCGGGCAGGCTCATGAAGTTTCAATACACTGCCTCTCCCGACTTTGTTGGCACAACAAAGGTCCTTTATGCAGTTGGTTTCAATGTTCTCACCGGCCCCAACGAAATGCCCACTCTGGAGGAAGCGCTAGCCGATCCAAAAAAATACTATCAGGCATTTGCGGCTGGCATTATCCAGGTCGATGTGTCAAACTAGTCTGAATGCCGCGAACAGAACCAGGCATAGAGGCAGTCGTTGCCGGATGTCGGAAGAACGAACGGCAGGCACAGAACCTTCTTTTCAGGCACTTTGAAAAGAAGGTTCTGGCCGTTTGTATGCGGTACACATCGTCATTCGACGAAGCCAGGGACGTGCAGCAGGAAACTTTTATCAAAGTCTTTCGCGTGCTCATACAAACCAAAGATGCCATTGACTCAATTGATCGGTTTATCGTGCGCGTCGCTGTCAACACTTCAATAGATTTTTTGAGAAAGAAGAAGAGCTTGTCTCTCGACGCGGCAGCCGGAAATCAAAATGCTGTCATGTTCCCAGAAGCACTTGATTCATTAAATGAGGAGGATTTAATCAGGGTTATCCAATGTTTGCCCCCGGCATGCAGGACAGTCTTTAATCTCTCTGTGATAGAAGGATATGCTCACAAAGAAATCGGTACAATGCTGGATATCACGGAGAGTGCTTCAAGAGCATATTTGACAAGAGCCAAGCAACTTTTAAGAGTGAAAATTTCGGAACAAACATCGAACGTTAAGCTAAAGGACTATGGACATCCACGATAACGAAGACCTTAAGAACGTTTTTGGCAAACTGGCCGGATACGAGTCTCAAAAAACCGGTGTCGATTGGCAAACCATCGAAAAGAAATTGCCATCCGGAAGGCCGGCCGGTTGGAGAGCGGCCGGTCTGGCAGCGTTATTCATTTCGTCTTTGCTCATTCTTATGACAAGAAATACTGGAATGACACCGGTGGTTGTCAATCAAACACCATCCATGAAAGCAGAGGAGGTTGCAGAGAAGCAGGCGGGAACAACGATAAATGACAGTTCAATCCAAGGACAAGATGGAATTCCTAAGAAATATTTTGTAAGAAAAACAGATAATGTTCTTCAGACCACGACATCAGAAAACGAAACCATTTCAAAATCTCCAGTCTCAATAAGTTCGTTGGAAGAGTTCGCTTCAGCTTCTGAGAACCAGGAAGGTGATAGTTTGATCTCACTTTCCGATGAGCCATCGTTGGATTCCCTGGTGAACGAGAACGATGTCGCTCCGAAGCTCGAAGAGGAAGAAAGAAAGACTGCAGAGAGGGGGCATAAATTAATTGCTTATGCAGAAGCCTCTTATTTCTTCGGTACGATCAATCCGATTTTGACTGATCATTTTAGCCTTGAGGGATATTCCAGCACGCCCGGCCTTGCAGTCAAACTTGGAGTAAGTTATCCGGTAATCAAGTTGTTTAACCGTCAAATATATTTGGGCGTAAACTACCAAGCTGCCCACAAAGCATTCACTTTCAATGGCGTCAACTTTGGTGAGAGCCTTCAGGAGGTCAACCTGCATGGTGGTGGCACTGCGCATTTCGTTGGTGCGGAGCTATACGTAGCGGGCAGGCACGGATTTGATTTTTCATCTGCGTATATGATTAAAATAAATCGGGATGCTGCAACTCAGTATTGGGGAAACTCGTCGGTGCAGCTGACGCTTTCAAAATATTTTTCAAAAATAAAAGGCGTTGGGCAACTTGGCATCTCGGTTACAAAGGGAATTCCCCTGGACACATCACCACAATATTTTACCTATGCTCCTACTATGATTGGAGTACGGGTGAAGAGGTAGTAGCGCCTGCAGTACGCGTTACGGGTGAAAATTTGTCACACGCCAAATTCGCAACCCTGCGGAGTTAAGTATTAGGTTCGTGCATCAGAAATTCGTTGCGAATCTTTAGCTTAGGAATAATGAAAGCTATCCTGATCGTCGTCGCCACCATCCTATCCTCGAATTCCTTTTCCCAGGTCGTCAATACTTTTTTCCCGAAGCAGGAGGTAGTCGTTAACAAACTGCCGTCACGCAAAAACGTCTGGGTGTTTGTCATGGCGGGTCAATCGAATATGGCAGGAAGAGGAGTGGTTGAGCCTTCTGATACCGTTCCCGATCCGCACATCCTGACCGTTAACAAGAACAACAGAATTGTACTCGCGAAGGAGCCATTGCATTATTATGAACCACCTCGCACCGGACTGGATTGCGGAATGAGTTTCGCAAGAACATTGCTTAAGACGGTGCCGAAAAACGTTTCGATCCTAATGGTGCCCACAGCGATTGGGGGAAGTTCTATTCAACAGTGGTTGGGTGACTCTACCTGGCATGAGGTTCGTCTGCTTTCGAACGCAAAGCAAAAGATTGCTGTCGCCTCGAAGGTTGGCGTATTCAAAGGAATCCTCTGGCATCAGGGAGAATCAAATTCAAACACGAATGAAAGCATTGAACAACATGCGCATCGATTGACTGCACTTGCCGATACATTGCGCCGCGCGACAGGTGAGCACAATCTGCCTTTCCTGATCGGCGAGCTCGGTTCATTTTCAAAGAACCCGGAAGGATTTGCGGGCGTGAATGAACAGTTAAAAAGCTATGTCCAAACCGATAAAAATTCTGCCCTCATCAAGACCGGCGATTTGCCGCATAAAGGTGATCAGTTGCATTTCAACTCGGAAGGACAGCGCATCATGGGCGAACGATTTGCGGAGAAGTTTGTGGAGGATTTTTTGAGGAAGGGGAGACGGTAGAGGCATCTTTGGTCAGGGATCGTTGCACAAATGAAAAACTGTGCTACTTTTGCAGTCCCCAAAGCGGAAAAAGCTGTGAAAAACGGCCGATCTGCTACTAAAATGGGAGCTTAGCTCAGCTGGTTCAGAGCATCTGCCTTACAAGCAGAGGGTCGGGGGTTCGAACCCCTCAGCTCCCACGAAAGCCTCAGGATTTCCTGGGGCTTTTTTATTGCTCTTCAATTTGGCAGAATAGACAAATAGATCGTGGAATGTGCGTTGGTAGGTCCATTAAGTTTCCCTTTACACCCAATGGTTCGTTCTACTTTTTCATTGCCTCCACCATCTCCTTTGCCCCCGAACTCTTCGGATTCAGTTCCAACGATTTTTCAAACGCACGGAGCGCCATGTTCTTGTCTTTTTTCGCTTTGAATGCCAAGCCCAGGCAGAACTGCGCTCCGGCCGACGAAGGAAAATTCTTTGTCATTAAATTGAAGATGTTAATCGCTTCGTCATACTGATTTAGTTCGAGATGGAGGAACCCAATGGCAGCGAAGGTCATCTCAGGCACGTTGATTGGATAGCCATATTCAGCCGACATTTTTTTAAATCGAGCTGCCACATCCTCATAGCGAGGAATATTCTCAGCATCGTTTGTGTTGGTAAACCAGTCGGGATATATGAACCGTAACGCATCATGTATCGCGAGATGAACTACCGACCCATGATCGTCGGCAGCGTATTTTTTGTACGTCCAGTGGAAGGACTTCGGGCTGTTCTTTAACAGGAGTGTTAGTGAGTCCACGCCGGGCTGAATAAGCGGCTCGTCGCCAATGGCTACGAACATGTTTCCTTTAAGTCCTGGATGGTTGCTTATAAATTTGGGGATTGTCCGCAATGTGTTCTTGTTCTTCCCATAGAATGCTCCACTAACAGCGATAACGGCCTGGAATGTTTCCGGTTCTTTTTGCCAGGCATAAGTCACAAATTGCCCACCAAGTGAATGACCCATCAATATTCTGTAAGGTTGGGTGCGGTAATTCTTATCGACGTAGGGGATGACTTCATTTTTAAGAAACTTCAAAAAGTTATCGCCTCCGCCTGAAGTCATGAAAAGTGCAGAGTCGACTTTCTCAGTAAGGCCTGTTAATGAATGAATTGGCATGAAGTCACGCACGCGGTCTGTGTTCGGAATGGCAACTACAATCATCTGCGGGATCCTGACATTAAGGGCTAGAAAATCGACCATCGTTGAGACATGTTTGAAATGGCTTTCACCATCGAGCAGGATGAGAAGAGGATAGGTGTCGCCGGAGTCTTCATAGTAGGACGGCGTGGCGATCTGAAGCTCACGTTTTTCACCAAGGGTCTTGGAATCAAGAAAAACTTTTTTTCCAATTCGCACGCCTAATGAATCCTGGGCATGCAGGGACGCGAAGCTTGTTAGAAAGAGTCCGAGACAAATTGATGTAATTGCCGATCTTCTCATTGTTGCTAGTCAGAATGTCTTTAACTATCCCAATTTTATCAAAAATATCTTCGCTAATTATCTTCGTAAGCAATCAAATTGCCACTTGCTTATGGCGAACCGATATGTCAGGTGCCGAAGGGCTATTTTTATTATACAGCTAACTACACTACATGCTGACCTATGTTTCTATGTGGCTATGTGGTTTAAAGCCTATTCAACCTTCAAATTCTTCACCGGATTAGCCCTAGCAGCCCCCAACGCTTCATACCCTACAATCAGCAAAGCAACAAGTAACGTCGCGCCCGCAGCGGCAGGGAACAGCCACCAGCTAAGCGGAATGCGATAGGCAAAATTGGAAAGCCATCCATCCATCGCATACCAGGCAATTGGGGTAGCGATGATCGCTGCTATCAATACCAGTCTGAGAATGGATCCTGATAGCATGGAGATAATATCGAACACACTTGCACCAATCACTTTCCGTACGCTGATCTCTTTCCTTCGCTGCTCAACCGTGAACAACGTCAGGCCAAGCAAGCCAAGACATGAAATGAATATGGCGAAGAGCGAGAACACATCTGAAAGCTTGCTTACGGTTTGCTCGCTTGCATAGAGCTTTTGATATTCCTCATCGGCGAAGAAATAGCGCAATGGGAATTCCGGCTCGATCTCTGAATACACGTCTTTGAGACTGGCAACGGCTTTCTGTGTTTCACCGGGCTGCACTTTGATCAATGTATAGCCCCACGTCGCATTCTCGCCGAGGTAAAGGGCCAATGGTTTGATCGGCTCACGCAACGATCGCAAATGAAAGTCTTTGACCACGCCGATGATTTTTCCATCCCTGTGAAAGAAATGCAGCGGCTTTCCGAGGGGGTCATCATACCCGATAAGTTTCAAAGCTGTTTCATTAATGATAAACGCATTGCTGTCGGAAGCGAACTCTCTTGAAAAACCACGGCCTTGAATTAACTGTATGTCGAGCATTTCCAAAAAATCATAACCTACACCGTTATGGATGGCCACCACCTGCTGATCGTCGGGTTTGCCCTCCCATGAAAGATCATACTCATGCGTGTTAATCGCCGACGGCGCGTTCGTACTTCGTGTCACGCTTTCAACGCCCGGTTTATTAAGCAGCATCTGTCGGAAGGTTTCATACTTTGAAAGAAGACCCGCCTGCATCGGCACATAAATGAGGTTGTCTCTGTCGAAACCAAGGTTCTGTGACTGCACGAATGAAACTTGTCGTGAAATGATAATCGTTCCCATGGTCATTGAGATCGCGAGAACAAACTGAAACACAACAAGACCTTTGCGAAACAAAATTGCGTGGGAACTTACTTTCAAAGTGCCCTTCAGAATCTTCACTGGGTTGAGTGACGAAAGAAACAGTGCGGGGTAACTTCCTGCGACAAAACCTGTAATACACAACAATGCCAGCAGTCCAGACCAATACCATGGTGAGGTCAATGGCAGCGTGATGTTCTTGCTTGTAAGAATATTAAAGAAAGGTAACGCTGCTGATACAAGAGCAAACGCCAGAATCATGGCGAGAAATGAGATCATCATTGCCTCTCCAATGTGTTGCGCAATCAACAGTGCACGCGCAGCGCCAACGGTTTTGCGAATGCCAACCTCCTTCGCGCGCTTCACCGACCGCGCGGTTGCGAGGTTCATGAAGTTGATGCTTGCGATTAGTAAAATAAATATGGCGATTAATGTAAACAGCCTGACATATTCTATGCGACCACCCTGTGGTACGCCGTTTGCGAAACTGGAATACAAATACATGTCATCATACTTCTGAAGAGCCAGCTCAACCCGGTACCCGTTTGTTGTTTCGATGTGCGGTGTGAGAAGATTCTTGATTTTCGATTCAGCCGCCAGGACATCTACGTTGGGCTGAAATTGCACGTAAGCAAACGTTCCGCGATAGATCCAGCTTTTCAGCCAGGTAACCGATTCCAGCAAATCAGTCCAGTTGCTGACGAAATCAAATTGTTCGGAGGCATTGTCAGGAACATTTTCGAAGACGGCGGTGACTTTGAAGTCTTTTCGGTTGTCCATCCGGATCGAACTGCCGATGGCGCGTTCAGGACTTCCGAAAAACGCTTCTGCCATCTTACGGGAAATTGCCACTGCATCCGGATCTTTCAACGCATTAGTAGCGGTTCCCTGGAGCAAAGTATAGTTGAATAGTTTGAAGAAGTCAGAGTCCGCTGCGCAGCCTCTCATATGCAACTTCTTATCATCGACAGCAAACAAAGTTTCCGGGTGCCGCCATAGGCCTGTTGCGTATTTTATTTCGGGAACTTGCTGCTTCAGTTCAGCGGCGAGCACACCAGGGCCCCATGGCCCGGCGTCAACCTTGCCTTCCGAAAATGTGCGGAGATAAACGGAGAAGATGTTTCGGTTGGCATTGAAATCATTGACACTTTTCTCATCATTCACCCAAAGAAAAATGAGGAGGCTGCAGGTCATTCCGAGCGCCAGTCCGCCAATATTGATTATTGAAAATGATTTGTTGCGTGTGAGACCTCGCAACGCGACGGCAAGGAAATTCTTGATCATGGATTGTCAGTTCGTTGCCTGCATACCCTTCATAATTATGCCAGCAGGAAAAGCAAGATACGAACATTGAATCGTGACTTTTGGACGCCAGAAAACATGAAAGACGTTCGAATCCGACCATAAATGCCCGTGATCGGACCTTGTGCAAGTTGCTGGGTATTCGTGACGTCAACACAAAAGGTCTTACTTCATCCCCATCTTCAACAGCGTCGGACTGATCCTCAAATACACTTCGCCGGCGATGGGATTGTTGCCATAGATTGGATCCAGTGCAGTGTCTGCCGAATAAACACTTGCCTGTACCCCAAGGGAAAAGTTTGTGTTCATCTTGCGCAGTATGGTATAGTTTGCGCCGACGGTGAAAGCATTTACATTGAAAGTATCGTGTGCATCAAAGCCGGGGACCAAAAGCTCTTGCGCAGACTTCTGTACGAATTCATAACGACCGTATACCGCGAACTTGTCGAGTTGCAGATTGGATTCAACAGTCATCGAATTTTCCTTATGACCTTCGCCGCCATCATTTGATCCCCATACAACCACGCTGCTCAGAAAATGATTTTCACCTTGAAGGGGAAGTGTGTGAATCACTGATGCCGTTGTTCTCCACACATCTTCTTCCGGATGCAATGCTTCGGGACTTTTGATAAATCCCCTCGACACTTGCATTGATAATGTGTTGGTGGGATTCACGGTCAGGCGATATGAATATGAATCAAACTGTATCTTATCGAAATTGTAACGATGCTCATCGGGTTCGCGACCTTTAAAGATCGATCCGTCAAGCTTGAATATCTTATACCGGATGCCAGCGGTTGCAACACCAAAGGTGATGTGTGTTGCGTCGGTCCAATGGTGACCGAGTGTCGCATCGGGATTATTCAGGGCGGAAGGGCGGTGCATGAAAGCGACCGGTCCCAACGCAGGCTCTCCCGGATATCCGAAGTAAGTAAACACATCGATGTCCTTATTAATTGCCTGTGAATAGGAAACTGACAGTTCCGAAAATAGATCATGTGGATGCTGACGATCGACAAGCGGACTTCCCTGGTACGATTCGCCGGTTTGAAAAAGCAGTGGATAGCCATTTCCTCCAAAGAGTGCGTCCAAAGAAAGCATGGCGCTGAAGTGGAACAAGCCTTTGCTGCCAACACGCCGTTGACCCATAAACATGAACCAGTTCGGTGCATCCACTTTTGAATTTCCCCGGGTTCCTCTGTTCGTTATATCCTGACTGTTGTACCGAAGAAAAATATTTCCATGTCCCATGAACATCCATTTCTTTGAATGAAGCATGTATCCATAGATGGGACTCTTGTCGGTAAGCCATCCGGTACCGGAGCCATTGCGGTTCATTGGCAGTTTAAGCGAGTAGGCGCTTGTCATGGGGGCGGTTGTCGTGGAATCAGTGTCCATGTCCATCCCCTCCATATTCATTGCAGCTGAGTCCGACTGCATATGGTGTTCGTGTTGTGCGTGAAGGGCGGGCGCAGCCAGGGTGATTACGAAAACCACCGTTAAAGTGAATGCTTTCATGGCGATTTAGATTAATACTAACATTATGCCAGCCATTGACACCATGAGCAGATCCTCAACGATGGTCACTGTGCTCATGGGAAGATTGAAAACTGCTCCGAGACACGCGCACTGAATCTTTCTTTTATTGAGAACACTTTGAATCACCCCGATGCTGCTGACACCCATTACAAAGATGGTTGCGGCGTTGGTAAAGAGAGGATTATAGCCGGTAAGGAATGCAATACCAAGAGCAAGCTCAATGAATGGATATACATAGCCGTAACCGCGGATCTTTTTTGCGATCAAGTCGTAATTCGAATAGCTATCCGCAAACCCATTCAGATCGAGGAATTTGAAGAATGAAAACACAATGAAGAATCCAGCCATGAAATTGTTCATGAAATGCATCCCGAACATAGATTCTGTCTGGGCGGCGCCGATCCATGAAATACCTGTTATAAAGAGAAATACGAGAAACAATGGACGATACGTGGTGATGAAAGAGGTGCTTTCAGTTGACGATGAGGAATGATGGGCGTGTGAAGTCGCTTCTTCTATAATATACTTTGAATCTTTGCCGATAGCGGTCTGCAGTTCCGTAACTGAGACATGTTTCTGCATAGAAATAGTCGATCCATGTCCATCCGCAGTAATTTCCGCAGCGGTGATTTCCGGATGCATCAGCAGCCGGCTTTTGACTTTAGCGACGCAGCCACTGCATGTAATGCCCGATATATTGTATGTGTGTGTCATTTTTACCTTTCGTTGGTTCACTCAAATAAACGCTGAGCCACGCGAAAGGTGCTTGCATAATTACAGGCAAGACTTACACTTTATCCAGGGATTGTCTTTTCTGAATGCCGATTTTCCTGAAGTGGCTGGGAGAAAGGCCTGTCACCTTTTTAAATTGATTCGATAGGTGCGGAGCGCTGCTGTATCCCAATACATTGGCAATTTCTTTCGTACTCAATTCATCATATACAAGCAGTTCCTTGGCCTTCTCTATCTTTTGAAGGATGAGATAGCTCTCGATCGTCATTCCTTCCACCGATGAAAACAAGGCACTGAGACCTGAGTATTCGCGGTTGAGTTTTTCTGAAAGAAATTTTGAGAAGTTCACTTTCTTGTGATGATCCTGTTGGACGTAGTCCACGATGACACTTTTGATTCGTGAGATTGTTCTCGCGGTCTTATCTTCTATCAATTCGAACCCGACAGAAGCGAGATCTTTCCTGAGCTGATCGAGTTTTGAAGAAGGAACATCGCCTGCCTCCACTTCCCCCAGCTCAATCTTAGCGAAATTGATATCGTTCTTTTCGAGCATGTTTTGGACGGCCATTTTGCAGCGGTCACAAACCATGTTTTTGATATATAATGTCATAATGCTTTTGTTTAACCATTATTCATATCCGGCTGGTCGAAAAGATCAAATGGCGCTGTAATTTTATGGTCTAACAATTCTTTATCAAATGAAATTCAAACTATTTGGACAATCTGGGCTACGTGTTTCAGAATTGTGTCTGGGCACTATGGGATTCGGCACTGAATGGAAATGGGGTGTCGATAAAAATACCAGCAAACAGATTTTCGAAGCCTTCGCAAACGCCGGTGGTAATTTCCTCGATACCGCCAATCTTTATCAGGAAGGCGCTTCAGAAAAATTTCTGGGCGAATTCGTTAGCGGGGACCGTGACCATTTTGTTGTGGCCACAAAATATTCTCTTCGTGATCGGAGAGGCGACCTCAATTTTTCCGGCAACCACCGGAAGAACATGATGCGGAGTGTGCGAGACAGCCTTAAAAGATTGAACACGGATTACATCGACTTACTGTGGGTGCATGCCTGGGATCAATGGACACCAACAGAAGAAATGATGAAGGGTCTCGAAGATTTGGTAAGTCGAGGTCTTGTGCATTATATCGGTGTGAGTGATACACCGGCCTGGATCGTAAGTCAGGCAAACACAATGGCGCATTTTCGTGGCTGGTCACAGTTTGTAGGCTTGCAGATCGAATACAGTTTGCTCCAACGTACTGTCGAGCCTGAACTGATGCCAATGGCCAAAGCTTACAACATGACGGTAACGCCATGGGCGCCGCTCGGCGGTGGAGCTTTAACTGGAAAATACTTAAGAGGTGATAAGGGCCGCATCCCTGACACGAGCATACGACTGGGTGAGCGCGCGGTAAGCATTACTAAGAAAGTTGTTGAAGTTGCAGACAGGCTCGGCGTTGCGCCGTCTCAGGTTGCCATCAACTGGACACGCCAGCATAAGGGACAATCAGTGATTCCAATTGTCGGCGCAACAAAAGTGTCACAGGTTGAAGACGTGCTTGGTTGCCTGAAGTTTGAATTGTCAGCAGATGTGATGCAGGAATTGAACGAAGTTTCGAAGATCGATCTTCCGTTCCCGCAGAAATTTTATACTGAACCAGGCGTTCTTGATTCCCTGTATGGTGGTGCTAAAGATATGCTGGTGATCGATTGATCGAACTATTTTCTGTTGATGTTCAATGTCATTTTGAACTTTGCAGCGCGGTTCGGGTAATCTGTAATAAACCCATCCACGTTCATGCCTTTGAGGGCAACCATTTCAATGGGATCATTCACTGTCCACGGAATCACACGCATTTTTAATTGGTGGCAATGCTTGACTTCAGCTTTATCCAATAAGGTGTATTCGGGACTATAAATGGAAGGAGTAAAACCGAGCGCTTTAATATTTTCGTCGATGGTTTTCAAATTATCGACGAGTGCAGCAAGCCTGACCGTCGGATATTTTTCGTGCCAATACTGTAATACGCGGAAATCAAACGACTGGATGACGACACGGTCCCACGGAAGATATTGATCGATGAGATTGTAAACCATGTCGGAAAACTCGGCAGGCTTGGGATGAAACTTGCCGTCGCCCTCGGGCATGCTTTTAATCTCTATATTATAGTCAACTTCATATTTCGAAAAGTTCTTAATGTGCGTTTCAACCGCGATGATCACATCCGTTAGTAATGGTTTTGTGGTGCGAATCTTTTCCTGTTCGGGAAACTTATCATTGACCTTCGAGCCACAATCCCATTGCTTCACCTGGTCATAGTTCATTTGATAAATATTGTATTTCATTTCATCCTTCTGCGTGATCTCCTTCCCGTCGGGAGTCAGGCAAAATGCCGCTGACATCCAGGGTTCATGTGACACGATCACTTGCCTGTCTTTCGTAATGGCGAGATCCATCTCGATGGTGGTCACACCAGAATCAAGCGCGGTGATGAACGCCGGGATAGAATTTTCAGGCTTAATGCCACGGCATCCCCGGTGTCCCTGAATATCGAAGCGAGGCGTGTATATCTGTGACAATGCAAGGTGCGAAAGAAGGAGAAAGGAGACGAAAACGGGAGAGCGCATTTGCAAAGATAAAAAATGGATTATGGTGAAACCGCAAAATGTAAAACACTAAACTCTGAATGTAAAAGTGCGGCGCGCTGAACCCTTTGCCCCTAACTGCACTTTTACATTTTACATTTGGTGTTTTACATTTTACATTTTACTAATTCCTGATCATCATCCTCACCCCGCCGCCGCCCTGCCCCGCGCCCATTGGATTGAGTTGCTTGTTAAGCGCATATGTAAAGCTTATCATGAAGTATCGTCCGAGGTTGTTTGTCACTTCCTGCTGCAAGTAATTGCTGGAGGCCGTCTGGCTGGCGCTTAAGCTCTGGTCAAGCGCGTTTACTACGGCTGCTTTCAGTTCCCCAACTTTGTTCTTCATGATGAAGCGCGACACAGACAGGTTAAGGATCGGAATGGTTTGATCGAAGCCAGTTGTCTGGCTGTGGTATTGGTAAAAGTCGAATGACGAACCGAACGCGTAATTCTTGAGAAAATTAACATTTGCCTCCGCCGAATACGTTGAATTCAAAAATGCCTGATTTTGTTTTGAGTTAAAGCTGTATTCAGTTTTTTGGTGGCTGATGTTAGCGCTAACTCCTGCTGTAAGAATCTGGCCAAGGGTGTAGTCATATCGCACAGTTCCACCTAATGTGCGCTGCTGTGAAGTATTGCTTTCCCCATTCAATAAGTTGATTGCCTTCGTATAGCTTGCCGTAGGCCCGACGTTAAATCTGCCGTTTAATTTTTTCAGGGGAAATCCAAGACTGAAATTCGAAGACACAAGCAAGTTATCATTTACGTTCACTGGCATCGTTAGTCTTACAAGGTTCTGATTAACAGTTTGAGACCATGAGATAGCATTTGCTGTGTATGTGGCATTGACGAAGGCAAAGAAACCAATGAATGAGCCGGGATCGAATGTTGTGAAGCTCGTGCGCATCGCATGTGCATAGCCCGGCCTGAGGTTTGGATTGCCTACCGATAAGTTCAATGGATCACTATTGTCAATCACTGGTTGCAATTGCTGAATTGAAGGTTCCTGCATGGAAGTCTCGTAGTCAAGGCGTAGATGTTTGAAGCCAGAGAAATCGTAGTTGAATCTTGCTACAGGAAGAACATTTTCAAATGTTTTGTCGATGGTGGTTGCGCGGGAAATAAGATCGCCATTCAGTTTTGTATTTTGATAATTCACCCCGACTGCAAAATTGTATTTCGGTCTGTTGACGCGTAGGTTCAATCCCGGGCGGTTGTACAAATACCGGCTATTATACTTATTGCTGAGAATATCATTGAATGTGCTTTGGCCGTTGGCAACATCATACACTTGTTTGTCCACCTGGTTGAGATTGGTGCGCACCGCGTAATTAAATTCCAGATACTTCCGGTTGCCTAAAGGCTCAGTGTATGAAAACTGCGCTCCGTAAGATTGATTGTCGGTTTTCTGACTGTTGGTCTGCCTGATGTCCTGCTTCTCGTTATTGACATTATAAAACTGATTTGTCGATTGAAGGGATCCGTCGACATTGCTTTGTGTCAGACCGAATGATAATGTCGTTGACAAGGTCCGTCCCTTTTTTGGGAACCGGTGCCTGAACAACAAACTTGAATTGACCACCGAATTTGCACCCTTCGATACAGAATTTCGCGCGCCCTCATTCTGAAGTGTGCTGTCAGCGTTCCACGTGCGGCTCACACTTTGAATGCTTTGATCCAATGTGGTGTAGGTGGCATTGGTTAGGAACTTGAGTGAGTTGGCCGAGTCAATCTGATGATCGAGACTGAAATTCACCCGGTGGTTGTCGCTCGTCGTCAGTTGTTTGCTTGTCTGACTGAAACGATAGTTGCCGTCAGGCAGATAGTTGATGCGATCGATTGAGCGTGCAATGTTTTGATCGAGGCGGTTATAGAAATAACTGCCGCCCGCTTTTGTCTTGTTTGTGAAATCCTGGTTGAAGTTGATGCCGCCGGCGTAATTCGTCATGATGCCGTTTTGACGGCCGCCGAAATTCAGCGGCACTCCATTTTGATTGTTTCCGTCGAGCTGGACCCGCAAACTCCCGCCACCGCCGGCAAGCTGTTGTGAGCCTCCGGAGAAATTCATGTAGTCGTCGATAGAGAAGCCCTGCTCGTTTACATTGTTGCCCATACCAAGGAAGGACAGCTGCTTTCCTTTGGAAAAGCGATTGACGCTTGCTTTGCCCTGAAACCTGTCATTTGTCCCCGCCCCCGCCATGAGATTTCCAAAGGCGCCATTTCTCTTTTCTTCTTTCAACTCAAGATTGATGGTCTTCTCGCGTTGCCCGTCGTCGATTCCAGTGAATGTAGCCTGATCCGATTTTTTGTCGAATACCTGTACTTTCTCCACGGCATCTGCGGGAAGATTACGCGTCGCCAGTTTGGGATCTCTGCCAAAAAACTCGCGACCATCGACGGTCACGCGTTGCACTTGTTCGCCTTGTGCGCGAATGGTTCCGTCCGACTGAACGTCCATGCCAGGCATTCGCTTTAAAAGATCTTCCACGTTTGCATTGGCTTTTGTTTTAAAAGAACCAGCATTGAACTCGATCGTATCGCGCTTGACCGTGACGGGCGCTTTTTCGCCTTGCACTACGAGTGCTTCGAGCTCTGCCGACATCGGCTTCAATATCATTTTACCAATGTCAATGATTGGTCCGTTGCCTTCCGATACGGCGAGATCTTTTGTAACCGGCGCAAATCCGACGAAAGTCACTTTTATTTGGTAGTTGCCTTTCGATACATTTTTCATTTCGAAGAAACCACGGTTATCTGTTGCGCTGAAGTTTACAAGGGAAGAGTCCTTCGGATTCATTAGCATCACCGTCGCTGATGGCATTGCGCTGGAGAGCGTGTCGGTCACCTGACCTCTCAGTAGGAACTTTTGCGCGAAGCTATTTGAGGCCGTTAATACGAAGAGTAGTAGGAGGATTTTATTCATTCTGGATTCTTGATTCTAGATTCTGGCTTGCCCGACGACCCCGTGTCGCTTAAGCTTTAGCGGTGGCGCAAGCAGTCTCTGCGCAGTCGGGGATTCTAGTCGCTGGTTGCTAGTCGTTGGGTGTTGAATATTGAGTGCTGATTACCGATCACTGATAACTTATAACTTATAACTTATAACTGATAACTTATAACTGATAACTGATTACTGATCACTGATTACTGATCACCGACTACCGATTACCGATCCCCAAGAAGTGCGGAGTCAGCAGACAGCTATAACTCCGCACCTTAAACTTTGAACTTTAAACCCCGACTACGCGAGACGCTTCGTCGGGTATGCTTGAACTTTGAACCTTTAACGGTTCACCGTTCCCACGAAAACACTGATTAACTAAAACTCAGTTCCTGATAATCATCCCTCCAGTCGCGCCCATCTTCTTCATATGTTCATCAACCATTTTTCTGTATTCAATGGTGTTCATCTTCTGGCTGGCGGTGGGTATTTTTAGTTCGTTCTTTTTTAGTGGCCGCAATTCAATTTTTTTCGCGACGACAACACGCTCTCCATTGTTGATATCAATGGCAAGCACGGTACCTGGCAACGTGCCAAATCGTTCGGGCCCCAATGCGGTCCGTATTTTATCTGTGTACCATGCTGTTATATCCTGCTTTCGTGGACCTGATTCATCTGTGTAGTAGGCCTGCTTGCAGGTATAGCCTTGAATCTCTTTTGTCTCTGCTCCAAACTTCCATGGCTTCAGTTTTACAGTATCCAACACGAGGTAATCTTTTCCGAAAAATTCATTCTTGGATGTTACTTCGGCTGTTGATTGATTTATATAGGTTTCATTATTGGGTATCCGGATCACTACTTGTGGTCCGTTTCCGCTTGGCTCATCTTCGTCTTCGATCAGCGGTTTGAACAGCGATTCGTTTTCTTTAAAGAAGAGTTGTTGTTTCGTGGTGCGGAACTCCGGGATGATTGCCTTTCGTTCCTCTTGTCCTGGCGGCAACGTTCGATGGAGATTCACTTTTGTTTCGTAGGTGATAACACCTTCCGTTTGTGCAAAAACTATTTGGGCGGCAGCAATGGAGACAACGATTCCAGTCAGAACCAATATTCGTTTCATGATTTTCGTTTTTATTGGCATGTGCTATTTCGTGTAAACTTACGTGGCCATGTCGTCCATACTGGTTAAATGACCTGTATCTAACGTTAATTAAGGTTAAAGCCTTCGACGCGCTACTTGAAACGCCGTATTTTTGCATATGTTCCGGCAACCCATGCTCAAGTCAAAATCGATGATGTTCACCATTATCCTTATGGTGACGAGCATCGTGCTTTTGCTTGTGCTGCAGGGCTTTTGGTTGCATAGCGTCTATGATGACCAGCGGCGTGATCTCGAGCGTGACGTCGCCATTCTGTTTGGAAACACCGTTGTCAGCATGAGTGATTCACTCATGCAGAATAGCATCAAGGCGCTGCCATCAGGAGATAGCGGTGCAGTCAAACACCAACTCCGTATTAACAAAGAGATCATCAGGGATTCGGTTGTCGTGGGGAAAACCTTTGTGAGAAGACAGTTTGGAGATTCGAACAAGAGTATTCAGGTATTTCTTTATTCAAACAACGGACGCGATTCAATCAAGCACTATTTGCGACCCTTGATCGAACAGTTTCATGAACGGACAGTGCCACAAGCATTTACCATCCGACTAACCGGCGACTCCCTTCGGGTGAAAGACATCAAAAGAAAATTTGATCTCGCTTTGGAATCTGCGGGAATCGATCTGCCCGAGGGCATCGTCAAAGTTACCAGTGTCTCGCGGGGTCAACGTCCTGAAAAAAGAAAGGACACAATATTCACTCCGACAGGAGCATTCGCCGCTGAGTTTGTCAACATCAACTGGGTCGTGCTGAGAAAAATAGCACCACAAATCACATTTGCAGCGCTTCTCACTTTGATTACGTCCGCGGCGTTCATCATCATGTATAAAAACCTGCGGGCGCAGCAACGACTGATGATTGCCAAAAACGACTTCATCAGTAACGTAACGCATGAACTGAAGACACCAATTGCAACAGTGAGTGTTGCCCTGGAAGCATTGAAGAATTTTAAAGGAATCGATAATCCCAAGCTCACCGCGGAGTACCTGGATATTGCGCAGCACGAGTTGAACCGCCTTACTGTCCTTACAGACAAGGTTCTTACTGCTTCTTTAATTGATGAAGGCGGGATGACGATGGAGTTTGAAGATGTTGACCTGGAGAAGATAATTTCCGATGTAATCTTTTCTATGGGGCCCATATTTGATAAAAATGCCGGCACCGTGAGATTCACGAAGACTGGCTCTGATTTTTTGTTGAGGGGGAACAAGGTGCACTTGACGAATGTGGTGTATAATCTCGTCGACAACGCTATAAAATACAGTCCTGAAAAATTGGATGTCGAAGTGTCGCTGAAAGACCATGGTGACCAAATTTCTTTTTCAGTAAAAGATTCTGGTATCGGGATTGAGAAAGAATATCATTCGAAGATTTTTGACAAATTTTTTCGAATGTCCACTGGCGATGTCCACAACGTGAAGGGGCATGGCTTGGGATTGAGTTATGTTTCCAGTGTCGTCGCGAAACACAAGGGCACCATCACCCTGGATAGCACGGCCGGCGAAGGCAGTATTTTCACTGTAATTATACCCCGACAAACCCGATGAGCAAGGTGAATATTCTGTATGTTGAGGATGAGCCTTTCCTTGGTCGGATTGTGAAGGAAAGTCTTGAAAGCAGGGACTTTGAGGTAAACATGGTTTCCGATGGGAAGGAAGCGGTGAATCAATTCAATAAAACCAAACCAGCCATCTGCGTACTGGATATCATGTTGCCGAACAAAGATGGCTATGCGATCGCGCGTGATATCCGAAAAATCAATGCTGACATTCCGATCATATTTGTCACTGCAAAAACGCAAACAGAAGATCTTATTAAAGGATTTGAATATGGTGGAAACGATTATTTGCGCAAGCCATTCAGTATCGAAGAGCTGATCGTTCGCGTGAATAATTTGCTGCGTATGTCGAAAAACTCCCCGGTTGCAGTTGCGGAATCAATTTCATTCGGCAAGTTTGAGTTTTTGCCAAATCGCTACGAGCTCAAGCACGACACGGCCGTTAGAAAGTTATCACATCGCGAAGCCGTATTACTTCAAATTCTCGCCGAGCGAAAAAACACTATTGTGAGTCGAACCGACATTTTGATGCGTGTTTGGGGAGACGATTCTTTTTTCAATTCCAGAAATCTGGATGTGTATATCACCAAGCTCCGTGATTACCTGAAAGGCGATCCCACTGTTGAGATTGTGACGATTAAGGGAGTGGGGTATAGGTTTGTGACAGACTAGAAAGTCTGACCGCGCGCACTTCACGATTCATCATTCAGCATTCATCATTCGAACTTCAAATTCCACATCCAATATCGAAGTCCTCGTTTCCCATATAAACCAAACCAATTATACCTACCTTTGCATAGATACCGTCTATCTATGAACCTCCAGCAGCTCGAGTATATCATTGCAGTCGACAAGCATCGACATTTTGCAAAGGCCGCCGAAAAGACGTTTGTGACGCAGCCGACGCTGAGCATGATGATCCAGAAACTGGAGGAGGAGCTTGGCATAAAAATATTCGATCGGACGAAACAACCTGTTGTGCCGACGAAAGAGGGCGAGGAGGTGATTTCGCGCGCGAAGCAAATTCTGGCGGATGTAAATGGCCTGCGGGAATTCACCCGTCAGATCAAACATGAGATTTCCGGTGAACTGCGACTGGCGGTGATTCCAACCCTTGCCCCCTATATTCTTCCACTGTTTCTCAAATCGTTTGCAGAGAAATATCCCATGTTGAAAATTACTATTAGGGAAATTGTCACAGACGAAATTGTTGAATCGCTGAAAACCGGCGATGTGGACATCGGTATGCTTGCCACACCGCTGGGCGACCCCAAGCTCGAAGAGCATCCTGTTTTTTACGAAGAGTTTTTCGCCTATGCGTCGGCGAACGAAAAAGTATCCAAGAAGCGGTATCTGTTGCCAAAGGATATTGATCTCAGCAAGCTGTGGCTTCTGGAAGAGGGCCACTGTCTGCGCAACCAGGTTCTTGATTTGTGTGAACTGAAAAAGAAAGATTTCGCGAGCGACAGGCTGCACTACGAGACAGGCAGCATAGAGACGCTCAAGAACCTTGTCGATCACCATCACGGGATCACGATCCTTCCGCACAACAAGAATTTTCACCGGGATAGTCTGCTCCAGGCCCTTCGCGACGAGATCGAAAAGCACTTGCCTCCCATGATCGGGACAGCGCAAAAGAAAAGGGTGCTGGAGATTTAATAACCGCAATAAGTTCTAATGCGCAGATCGGTGATGATCTGTGCGCATTTAATCTGCGCAAATCCGTGAGAACCTGTATTTTTAATGGTATTATTCCCCGTCTATGGCAAACTGGAAGATCAAGCTATCCCTGTTCCTGAACTATTTTGTGTTCGCGATCTTATTGAACAGTGTTGGCACCGTTATTCTGCAAGTGCAACATAACTATGGTGTGTCGGAATCAGCGGCGAGTATTCTTGAAGCCTTTAAAGACCTCAGTATTGCCGTAGTATCCTTTCTTGTTGCGTCCTACATCACACGTATAGGTTACAAAAATGCCATGTTGTTCGCCCTTGGTTTTATCGCTTCGGTCTGTTTAGTGATGCCATCGCTGGGGAGTTTCGCGATGACAAAGGTTTTGTTCGCGGCAACGGGCACTTGCTTCGCCCTCATAAAAGTTTCAGTCTACGCCACGATCGGTATTGTCACGAAAGACAAAAAAGAGCATGCAAGCTTCATGAATTTTATCGAATCATTTTTTATGATCGGAATTCTGACCGGCTACTTCATCTTCAGCGCCTTTGTCGACGACACACAAAGTCAATCTTCTTCCTGGCTCAAAGTTTACTATGTGCTGGCGGTAATTTCTTTCGTAGCATTTGTGCTATTGTTGTCGACAAAACTTGATGAATCTGCCGTTCGGACAAACGAATCAAAGCCATTCCTTGAAGACTTTAAAGAAATGATGACCCTTGCGATCAAGCCACTTGTTCTCGTTTTCATTGCAAGCGCTTTCATCTACGTCCTCATCGAGCAAAGCATCATGAGCTGGCTACCGACATTCAATAGTAAAGTGCTGCACTTGCCAACTACGCTCAGCATCCAAATGGCAAGTATTCTTGCGGCTTCAACTGCTATTGGCCGATTCACAGCGGGGATTGTGCTGCGAAAAATTCATTGGTTCCTCGTGCTCGTGGTATGCCTTCTCGCGGCGAGCGCTCTCGTCTTGATCGCCATCCCATTGGCGCAAGGCGCCACCGGAGAGACCATCACCGGATGGGGAACCGCGCCCGTGGGTGCATTCGTGTTTCCGCTGATTGGGCTGTTCATAGCGCCGATCTATCCAGCGATCAACTCTGTTATTCTTAGCACGTTACCTGCCCGGCAACATGGTCCAATGTCCGGATTGATCGTTATTTTCTCTGCCCTTGGCGGAACCACCGGTTCTATCATCACGGGCAACATCTTTGAAGCCTACGGAGGAGAAACGGCGTTTTATTTTTCACTGGTGCCCATCGCCATCCTGATCACCTGTCTTTATTTCTTTAATAAATGGCAGAAGAAATCGGAAGCCGAAATTTCTTTTGTCGGAGCATCTACGCACTGAGAAATGGAGACGCAAATTCATGAATTGGGGGAGCTGTTCGAGGCGGTCCAAACTAAAAACCTTCTAGGGGATGGCAAGACCTTTCCCGATTGTATTCCCAGGCGAGCGTTGAATGATATCAAGCTGGAGTATGAACAGGCGCGAAATTCGAAGGGTTTCGAGTTGAAAGACTTCGTCCTTAAAAACTTTTCTCTGCCTGAAAGTTTCGCCGGTGATTACAAAAGTGACAAAGAGAAAACTCCTACAGAGCATATTCATGCGTTGTGGCATGTGCTCACCCGACAGCCTCAATCGACAGGAGGTTCGCTCATTGCCTTGCCGCATGCTTATATAGTTCCGGGGGGGCGCTTTCGTGAAATTTATTATTGGGACAGCTACTTCACGATGCTGGGCTTAAGGGTCTCGAAGCAGGTCACAATCATTGAAAACATGATTGAGAACTTTGCTTTCCTGATTGATACGTTTGGCTACATACCCAACGGCAACCGAACCTATTTTATCGGAAGGTCACAACCTCCTTTCTTTTCATTGATGATTAAGTTGCTTGCAGCAGAAAAGGGCCAATCGATCTTAAAGAAATATTTGCCTCAACTCGAAAAGGAATACAACTTCTGGATGAAAGGCGCTGACGTGCTCACCTCATCCGCTCCAGCGAAGAACCGCGTGGTAAGAATGCCTGACGGATCGATTCTTAATCGTTATTGGGATGAGAATAACACGCCACGTCCGGAATCATATAAGGAGGACATTGAACTGTCCCACCAATCCAATCAAAAACCGGAAGAACTGTATCGGCATATTCGTGCTGCTGCGGAGTCCGGATGGGATTTTAGTACGCGCTGGTTTCGTGATGCAAAATCATTTCCAACAATCCACACGACTGACATTGTGCCCATAGATTTGAATTGTTTGCTGGTTCATCTGGAACAGACCTTGGCTGAAGCTTATTCAATTTCCGGGTTTAAAGAGCAAAGTGATAATTGCAATGCAGCAGCGGTGGGCAGAATATCATCGATCAGGAAATATTGCTGGAATGATCACGTCAAGTTCTATTTTGACTTTGATTTCGTTGAGGGCAAACAAACAAAGGCCTTAACACTTGCTGCCGCCTTTCCTCTTTTCTTCGGTTTCGCAACGCAAGCAGAAGCCGATGCCGTCGCCGCGACGTTGCGAAATAAATTTCTAAATGCCGGCGGCCTTATCACGACTACGGAAAACAGTGGTCAACAATGGGATGCGCCAAATGGATGGGCACCACTGCAATGGATCGCCTACAAAGGTTTACGGCGATATGGCATCGATGATCTTGCGGCACATATTAAGTCAGCATGGATTGATTCCAATACGAAAGTTTACAAGGCAACTGGTAAGATGACCGAAAAATACAACGTCACTGATGACAGCGGTGAAGGCGGCGGGGGTGAGTATCCTAATCAGGACGGTTTTGGCTGGACCAACGGCGTTTTTCTTGCAATGACATCAGACAACGGATAAGTATCTGTCGAATTTTAAATATAGCGCGCTGCAACACGCAAGGAATTGCATTAATTGTGTTGAATAGAGTATTCTTCCTCCCGCTGATTCCGCAAATCGCGCAGATCAATGCGGGAGATTTTCTTTTTTTTGATTAAAAAAAATCTGCGAGATCTGCGCTGTCTGCGGGAGGAAAAATCCTTTTCATCTTCTCATTTCACATAGATTTTTTCCAGCACTTGCATTTTGCCATCAATTGGTGGAATGGGTAATCCGAGAATCCTGGCTATCAACGGATAAATATGAATGTTTTGAAATGCCGGTACGGTGGTGCCTGGCTTGATGTTCGGACCCTGTGCATAAAAAATTCCCCGCATATCGTTCACGGCATTCGGATCATAACCGTGCACGCCAAATTTACTGCCGAGCTTTGCCGTCTTCAGGAAACTACTCCAATCGGCTCCCCGGATGTATCGTCCCTGGTTTGCAATGATCATCAGGTCACCCGCGCGGTCAACGCGGTAATCCCATCTTTCAGGATATTCACTCTTTTTAAGCACGTAGTAATTCTTCTCTTTTGATTTCAGCACATTGTAAATAGAATCTTGCTTCTTTTTATTCTTGATGTAAAGATGAGTCTGTGTTCCGCCAATTGCTGTAATCACCGAAGTGTCGCCGCGGGTCAAGAGATCATCCATGAAGATGAAAGTGTTCTGCTCGACGGTCAGTTCAGCCATGCCGTGGTCAGATACTATAATAACATTCACAGGAAACGGAACTGTTTTCAAACCAACAAGAAGGTTATTCACCAGGCTGTCCATGCGCAAAACTGCATCCCTGGTCTCCACGGAATTCGGACCGAAGTCGTGACCTTCGTGATCGGGAGATGAAAAATACAGCGTGATGAGATGGGGACGTTCTTTGGCAGGGAGTTTAAGCCACGCAATTGTTTGATCAATCCGGACTTGTGGGTTCTCGGTGTCGTCGAACTTCTTGTAGTAATCGGGATGTCGCTTTTCATCGCTCATTTCCGATCCTACCCAGAAATAGGAAGCCGATTTAACACCGTTGCGTTTGGCAAGCTCCCACAGTGGGACGCCGCCATAGTAATACGAATCAACCACCTTGTTGATGTCGCGCATCCCATACATGGCGTGCCTCTTTACGTCATAAAAATTGTTGTCTACCAGACCGTGATGGCCCGGCGTAAGACCTGTGACAATTGTATAATGATTCGGGAACGTCTTACTTGGGAAAGACGGTATCAATGCATCAGCCTGAGCGCCCGCGTTTTTAAACGCTGTGAGGTGCGGTGGGGCAAAATTCTTCACATAATCATAACGAAAGCCATCGAGCGAAATCAAAATAACATATGGCCGGTCTTCAACCTCCTGCGCGACGAGCCGAGGGCCAATCAGCAGGAGTCCTAATGCAACGAGTATTTTATTCATCCTTTCAAGGCAAAGGGTCTCAAGTCCAGGTACCTTGGAATGAAAGGTAAAGAAATAATAATATCACACAAATGACGGGTAGGACGACAGGATCACGGCGTTCTGTACTTGTTTTGAAGGGCTAATAAGTAAATTCGGAGAACAACCCGCGGTGTATGCAATCAATCCTGCCCTTGCTGCTGCTTCTTTCGCTGACGGCATTTTCACAGTCCAGAGTGCGCGACCGCGGAATAGTCATTGGCGTAATGAGGCCTGGAAAGCTCAATGCGATCACAGATGTTGAGGGCGTCCGGGTAGGCCAAACGACATTGATTGCCGGCGACAGTATACGGACGGGAGTAACGGCAATTGTTCCACATGGCGGAAACCTTTTCCGTAATAAGGTGCCCGCGGCGATGTACATCGGCAATGGTTTTGGCAAGATGACAGGCTACAGCCAGGTTAAAGAACTTGGAAACATTGAGACGCCCGTGGTGCTTACAAATACCTTGAGCGTTCCGGTTGCGTCAGATGCCTTGATCACCTATACGCTACAGGAAAATCAAAATGTATTTTCTGTAAACTCTATCGTCGGTGAGACGAATGACGGTCGTCTGAATGATATTCGTGGTCGGCATGTAAAACAGGAACATGTTCTATCCGCCATTCGTAACGCGAAAGGCGGGCCGGTTGAAGAAGGTAATGTTGGAGCGGGTACGGGAACGATCTGCTTTGGCTACAAAGGCGGCATTGGTACTGCTTCCCGGGTGTTGCCTAAATCTCTTGGAGGATATACTGTTGGGGTTTTAGTGCAAAGCAATTTTGGCGGTGTGCTCCAAATTGACGGTGTACCCGTAGGCGTTGAGTTGGGTAATTATGCACTCCGCGACCCAATCATGGAAGATGCCAATGGATCCTGCATGATGGTGATCGTCACCGATGCGCCACTCGACGCGCGGAACCTCGAGCGCGTTGCGAAGCGAGCCATGCTGGGCCTCGCAAAGACCGGCGGCATCGCCGCGAACGGCAGCGGTGATTATGTGATTGCATTATCGACTGCGAAGGGCAATCTCATCACGGATTCAAAAGAGGCCTTGTATAAATCAGAAGTGCTTACGAACGATGCCGTGACACCTTTGTTCCTTGCAACCATCGAAGCCACCGAAGAAGCAATATTGAATTCAATGTTTGCAGCAAAAACAATGACAGGAAGGGGAGGATCAAAAGTTGAATCGCTGCCTTTGGATAAAGTGATGGAGTTGATGAAAAAGTATGGAAGGGTGAAGCCGTGAATGCAGAAGATTGTAAACCTATTTCGCAATCAATACACCGGTTAAAACCCCTGTGGCTAAAGCTAAAATGCCAACTTGTTTCGCGCCACGCCACCAACTTTCTTTTCTTGTCGACTTGGCCAGGTTCTCACAATCCTTTAAATTTTTATCCAGCGCATTGTATTGTCGTGTGAGTTCTTGAGTTGTTCTCTCGAAATTTTCTGCCCTTTGTCTTTCCAGGGTGATCGTCTCTTCCAACTTCTGTTCTTTGGTTCGATGAATGGAATCCATGTCATGCTGAACCTTCACGAGCGCATTGTACTTTGTCTCTGCTTGTGTGAATTCCGTGAGCAAAGCTGAAATCCTCGCAATGTTATTTTTTGTGGTGCTGTAATGTGGAAACTTAATTTCCTGAAGTTCACTTTTTGACCGGTATTTCCGATAGGTGAATTTGGCGTCGATTCCATTTCTGGAGACAACAGCGACAGTGTCAACCTGAGCAAAGCACCCGGTACTCAGGAATAAAAAACAAATGACGAGGCGAATGCTCAAAACCTGACGAGCCATAGAGAATCAATTTTATGTACGTTCTTTTTAATGTCATCCTGGATGTCCTGAGAGATTCTGGATTTCTTATTCAACGCATCGTTTAGTAATTCAATGTACTTAAGATTCTGCGCAACCAGCCCTTTCAACTGCTTGTCGCGCGCTTCCGACTTGGCCAGGAGATCCTGCATTGCACGCTGAAGTGAGTCGCGCCGTGCTTCGATAATATTGAGCTTTCTTTTGAATGCATTGTCGCAGCTGGTATCGTAAACGATGTAGATCACCAGCACGATGATGGCAACCAAAGTAATGTTGGAAAGATTTAGCGACTTCATGAATACATGATTTAATCCCGAAGGGCCCTGATTAACGACGTGCAGGAAAAGACTGATGACAAGCGGGCAACCCTATAGAAAGGTAATCTATAGATTGCAATTAGCCTATTGAATTGGTCGCCCGAGCTACCTAAACTCTGAACGCCGACTACGTCGTCTTCGGCGGCGCGGAGTGCTACGTAGGGGCAAGCTCCGAACTCTGAACCCTAAACTCTAAACTATTGCTCTAAACTATTGTCGTGGGACGTACTGGATTCGAACCAGTGACCCCTACCTTGTCGAGGTAGTGCTCTAAACCAGCTGAGCTAACATCCCGGGGGGTGCGAAGATAAAACTAAAAGAGGAAATTTATATCTAAGGTCGTTGTGCGGTGAGGGCCTGCCTGATCACTTCTTATCCTTCCGGATAGTCAACGCTCCCGACGGACACTTTCTGACCTGGTTCACAATTTTTTCCGTCGTCGACCTTTCGACGGTAATCCAGGGTAACTCCTTCGGATGAAATACCTCCGGCAGGCCACCAACACAGACTGCGGAATGCTTGCATAACGATGGCTTCCAAACTACTGTAACCTCGCCGTTGGTATATTCTTTTGTCTCCATATTGGAAATTAATCAAAAAGGCTTGTTCAGGACAAACTCATTCTGGACATAGCGTTGGCGCGGTGCTATTTCACGCTGACGCAGATTGTCCGACAATGATTCAGGGTCACCCGGATATCCGATTGCCATGATCACGCCCAGTTCGTAGCCCTCTGGAATATTAAGATTCAAAACAGCCTTTTCATGATTGTAGCCACCCATCTGATGGATATTCAGTCCGAGCGCCGTAGCCTGTAACGTAAGAAATGCATTTGCAGCTCCGAGGTCGTATTTGGCCGTGGTATTGGGCCTTCCATTTACGGAAAAGTTTTTTCGCGCGAGGCTCAGTACAAGCATGTATGCATCTTTAGCCCACGCTTTGTTGGCATCGTTCAATGCGTCAAAAAGTTTTTCCCAGAGTGGTTGGCCTTTCGTTGCATAGACATAGGTCCATGGTTGGTCATTCATACTCGAAGGCGCCCAACGCGCAGCTTCAAAAAGTGATTTAATTTTTTCAGGCTCGATGGGCTGATGCGAATACGCCCTCCGGCTTCTCCGATGACGGATTATGTCGAGCACCGGAGATTCAAACTCAGCAGATATTTTCATTATGCTTTCTATAGTCGATTATGCTTCAATCAATACACCCATTTTTCCTTTTTGATAGTCCCTCATTGCTTCAAGGATCTGTGTTTGGGTATTCATTACAAACGGGCCAAACGATACCACTTTTTCATTCAAAGGGGCACCGCTTAACAGTAATATGCGGGTATCCTCAAATGCTTCAAATGAAATTTGTTCTCCATCATTTTTGAATTGAACCAGGTGAAGACCATCCACAAGGCCAAATTCACCCACCGTGATTTTGCCATCCAATAAATAAATCATCGCGTTGTGATGCGTTGGGAGTGGTACCGCTATTTTTCCACCTTGTTTCATTGTCAGCGTCGCAGCGTTCACTTCTGTTTGTGATGCCACAGGTCCCGCGATATCCATCAGTAGCCCTGAAAAAATCTTCATCTCAACTTTTCCATCGTTGGTTTCGTACCTGGGTGCTTGTTCCGGCGCTACCGGTACATACATGGGTTGGTCCATTTTATGTGCCGCTGGCGTGTTGATCCACAACTGAATGATTTCCTGACGGCCTCCAATTTCATGAATATCTTTTGGTGGACGCTCGCTATGCATGACACCCATGCCGGCATTCATCCACTGTGCGCCACCCGCGTAGATGACGCTATCATTGCCGCGGCTATCGCGGTGATGAACACCTCCCTTAAAAATGAAGGTGACTGGTGAAAATCCACGATGTGGATGTGGTCCAACACCGGCATGATCGGGTTTCGTGTGAACAGGTACTTTGATGTCCGCATGATGGAGCAATAAAAATGGGTCAATCTGTTCTACTTTTTGCGTAGGAAGCGGCTGACGGATAGGCATTCCTCCCATATCAGTCTGCTCTGCATATAATAATCTCGCAACACTCCTGTTTTTCATAATCTCTCCTTATCGGGAAGTCATCGGTACTTCCATTAATAAAACTTCTGCATCACCTGTCGCGGTGACTGAAACAGTGTCTGTTTCCCAAACACCCAAACCATCCCTCTTGTTCAAGGACTGCCCGTTTACATTTATATCGCCTTCAATCACGAAGACATATACGCCATGGGATGAATCATGGAGCTTGTAATCCGTTGTTGCTCCTTTTTTCAAGCTCGCAAGATTAAACCACGCGTCCTGGTTGATCCACAACGTGGACGAATTCCCCTTGTCTGGCGAGACGACAGTCTGAAACTTGTTTATCCTGTCTTTCGATTCAAATAACTTTTGATCATAGCGGGGCTGGATGTTCCGCTCTTTCGGGAAAACCCATATCTGCAAGAAATTGACGTCATCGGTGTGTGATGCATTTTTTTCACTGTGGGCGATGCCCGAGCCGGCGCTCATGATCTGCACTTCCCCTGATTTGATAATACCATGCCCTCCCGTGTTGTCACTGTGTTCCAGAGCACCCCGAAGGGGAATAGAGATGATCTCCATGTTATCGTGCGGGTGACGGCCAAATCCGTTTCCACCTTTTACGATGTCATCATTCAGCACGCGAAGCATTCCGAAATGTACCCGCGACGGGTCCTGATAGCCTGCAAAGCTGAACGTATGGTGGGAGTCGAGCCATCCATGTTCGGCGTGTCCTCTTGTGGCCGCTTGGTGAAATACTGTTTTCATAAGTGAAAAATCTCCTTTTTTTGGTTGAAAACTCAATTTTTTAAGTATCAATACAACTGTTGTACATACAACTATTTGTCTCCCCCGAAAGTTCACCCTAATCACATTCTACAAAAGTGAAACATATTGACTACTTTCACGTTTGTAGAACTAATCGCTAAACCTATGAAAGGAAATTATTTGGGCGAGCTTGAAGAACTCGTCTTGTTAACCGTCGGCGTACTGTATCCGGAAGCTTATGGCGTTGCGATCATGGATGAAATTGAAAAACAGGCAGGACGCAGTCTGAACATTAGCGCTGTGCATTCGGTGTTGTCACGTCTTGAAGACAAAGGACTTGTTTCTTCGAAGATGGGAGACCCCACACAATCGCGCGGAGGAAGAAGGAAGAGAATTTTTGTCCTTACAGCTGCTGGCAAGAGAACACTCGAAAAAGCAAACGAGATGCGAACACAGCTTTTTAACCAGATCCCAAAAGTTGCTTTGCAATTCAAAATGGCCTGATCGGTGAAAGCGCGTCCAAACAAAATTATCAAACCACCACGCTGGGCCGACTGGTTCCTTGAGTGGTATTGCAGGAGAGACTTGCTTGAAGAAATTCAGGGTGACGCATATGAATTGTTCGACCGAACGGCACAAACCAATGTGATCAAAGCACGCCTGCAGTTTGTATGGAATGTCCTGCGATTTTTCAGACTCCGGAATGTGAAAAAGATTAAACAAACCCGATCCAATAACCTGACTGATATGTTAAAAAATTACCTCATCGTTGGAATAAGAAATGCACTTCGTACGCGGATGACGTCGTCGATCAACGTCGTTGGACTCTCATTAGGTGTCGGCATTGCAATCGCGGTTTTCATCATCATGGATTTCATGTTGCATATCGATGGCTTCCATGAGAACAAGAAGAGAATTTATCAGATCACCAGCCTTGTTGATGATAAACGGGCCGTTCGTGACTGGGGAGACACTCCCTTTATGCTGGGACCTTCATTGAAAAATGATAATCCTGCGATCGAAACAGCGGTGCGCGTGGAATTCAATGGCGGAGCTGTGCGCTACAATGAAACAGTTTTCAATGAGTCAATCTGGTTTGTCGATGCTGATTTCATGAAAATATTTTCGTTTCCCACAGTGAAGGGAAATGGTCGCGCCCTTTCATCCAAAAATTCGGTGATCATTTCTGAGGACATCGCCGACAAATATTTTGGAACAACAGATCCCATTAATCAAGTACTGTCGATCAAATTCGGCAATGGTGTAAAAGAAGATGTTACGGTAGCAGCTGTAGTGAAACTTCCGGACAACTCGGGTATACGTTTCAAAATACTCATGCCCATGGAGGCTTTTGAGTCGCTCAACCTGAAAGACATTAATGACTGGGGTTCACTGGCTGATGCCACCTTTATTATGCTGCAGGAAGGACGGTCTATCAATGATATAGGAAACACTTCGCAGTATCAAGCGCTTCATAACAGTGCTTCCCCTGAATGGAAGATAGAGGGATTCACCATGAATCCATTTGAAACAATGGCGTTGCGATCAAATGAAGTTGTGAACGCCATCACATATTCTGCCAGTCCGACGGGCATATGGTCGCTCGGCGCAATCGCAACGATGCTGTTGCTATTAGCATGTTTCAATTATATGAATGTGGCAGTAGCTACAGTGACGACGCGATTGAAGGAGATCGGCATCCGGAAAGCAATCGGCAGTCAGCGAAAGGAGATTATCCAGCAATTTCTCACCGAAAATTTTCTGTTGTGTTTCATCTCCATCGGTCTTGGCGGAATCCTCGCTGCCGCATTTTTTCTCCCAGGATTTAATTCACTTTTTCCATTTACAATTCCTTTTGCCGTCTCGTCCGGCCCGCTTGGCTTCTATTTCTTTTTCGGACTCTTGCTGTTTGTCGGTCTTGTCTCTGGCGCGTATCCGGCAGTTTATATTTCATCATTCACACCCATTAAGATTTTCAATGGACGCGAAAAATTCAGTCAACGCAGCCTTTTTAGCCGGATATTGCTGACGATGCAATTTGTTATTGCATTCACAACCATTGTCGGTGCGTTTGTTTTCATTGACAATGCCGTATACCAGAGAAATAAAGATTGGGGTTATGGCCACAGCCGGGTTATCGTGGTTCCTGTTGCGGATCGCATTCAATACCTCGCACTACGCGATAAGGTAAAGGCCTCCAATAATTTCGAGTCCATCGCGGGTACAGCAACTCCGATTGGAAAAAAGGACGTTGAGGTTTCGTTCGACCACCTCCAACAGCGGATTCACACCGTGTTTTATCAAGTCGATTTCGATTACCTTGAAACCATGGACCTGCGCTTCAAAGAAGGCAGGAGCTTCGATAGGACAATCCAGTCTGATCAAACAGAGTCGGTCATCGTGAACGAAGCCTTTGTGTCTGCCATGGGATGGGATAAGCCATTAAACAAAGATTTCGAGTTTGAAGGAAGGAAACGCTATGTGGTAGGTGTTGTACGAGACTTTCACTACAACGGATTTTATGAGGTGATTGGCCCGGCATTGTTCACAATTACCGAGGAGGACAAGTTTCGTTACCTGGCTGTGAAAACAGGAAAGAATAATTTCTTCGACGCGGAAAATGAGTTAAAGAAGTTCTGGCGTGAGATCGCCCCTGATGATCCCTACCTGGGATACCGTCAGGACAGCGTTTTCGATCTTTTCAATAATGACAACAATTCGAATATTAAACTTCTCTCATTCATTTCGGCAACAGCTGTAATTCTTGCATGCCTTGGATTATACGGTTTGGTAGCGTACAATATCACAAGGAGGTTGAAGGAGTTCAGCGTGCGTAAAGTGTTCGGAGCGAACATTCGTCACATATTTGGTTTAATGAACAGAGACTATGTTTGGATCCTCACAATCGCCTTTGCCCTTGGAGCGCCTGCGGGATTCTACCTTATCAATGCTCTGATTCATCAAATCTATCCGGAACCCAAAGGCACCACACCCTTGCCCTTCATGATTGCCGTTGGTTTGATGGCAGTTACTGTTGCCATCACGATCGGATCACAATTGAGCAGGGTGATACGTGAAAATCCAGCGAAGACACTCCGCAACGACTGAAAAAAAGTGGGCAATCGTTCAGATATGATTCACACGCCTCCAAAATGGGCAGACCGCTTTCTGCAATGGTACTGCAATCCGGAGTTACTTGAAGAGATTCAGGGCGATGCCTACGAACTCTTTTACAGACGTGCAGCCTTGAATAAGCGGATGGCGAATATCAGGTTCATTTGGGATGTTATTCGTTTCTGCAGGCTTCGAAATATTCGCAAGAAAAAGAAATCCCAAAACATCAGATTTACCTCAAATGCCATGCTCAAAAGTTATTTTATTACTGGGCTTCGAAACATCCGGCGCAATCTTGCCCCGTCGTTGATCAACATCTCGGGTTTGTCAATCGCGCTCGCTTGCGCGGTCACGATCTTCATTTTGATCGACTCCTATTATAACCTGGACACGATGCATGCAAAAAGTGACAGGATCTTTCTCGTCACGAACAAAGTGAATGGATCGGAGGAACCACAGCATTGGGCTAATTCCCCCTATAAAACCGGGCCTACGCTATTACAGGAAAATCCAGCCATTGAATCAATTGTAAGGATTGAACTTGAACGGGGCGTTAGCGTTCGCTACGAATCCACAGTATTCACTGAAAAGATATGGTTTGTAGAAAAAGAATTTTTCAACGTGTTCGACTTCCCTATCAAGAGCGGAGACCGACGTTCCCTCGCTGACAAGAATAAGATTGTCATCGTTGAAGAAATGGCAAAGAAATATTTCGGAGATGAGGATCCGATCGGCAAGACACTTTCATTGAAATTCCCTACCGGCGCTAAAGAAGAATTCACAGTAGGCGCTATAGCAGAGAAAATTTCAGATAATTCCAGCATGTTCTTTACGTTCCTGGTCAACATTGAAAAGCTGGAGGACCTCAAACTAAAAGAAGTCGATTCCTGGAAGACATTTGCCAATTCGACTTTCATTCTTTTTCATCCCGGACACGGGCCAGAAGAACTTCAAGCATCGCTCAGTGCGATCAAAAAACTTCAAAATGACGCGAATATCACCTGGCCGATTTCAGAATTTGAACTGATCAATTTGAAAGAAGTAGCAAAAAGAAGCTACGACCTTGTGAATTCGCTGTCGTGGAGTAATCATCCGATGGCAATGGTGTCGCTGGCTGTGATCGCAGCGTTCTTGTTGCTATTGGCGTGCTTCAACTATATGAATGTGGCCGTTGCGGCTGTTGCAACACGCCTTAAGGAAATCGGGATTCGTAAAGTTACCGGGGGTGGAAGGCGGGACATTATCAATCAGTTCATGATCGAGAATCTGTTGCTGTGTGCCCTTGCACTCGCCGCCGGCGCGATGATTTCTTATGTTGTGCTTGTTCCGGCTTTCAATACACTGTTTTCGGTCCATGTGCCCTTTTCATTCTCCTCTATCGGAATGTTAATCGCTTTCTTCGGTGGCATTTTGATCTTCACGGCGGTGCTTTCCGGCGCTTACCCTTCCTTTTACGTCGCATCATTTAACGCAGCCAGCATTCTCAAAGGCAAAGAAAAATTCGGCAGCAAAAGCAGGCTCAGCAAATCTCTATTGACGTTGCAATTTATTCTTTCATTCACCACCATCATTGCGTGTTTGGTATTTACCGCATCGAGTTACTATTTCGAGAAATTGGATTGGGGATATGACTATCAACAGACCGTTGTGGTACCCGTTCAGTCGATGGAGCAATTCGTTGCAACCCGGGACAAGGCAATCGCAAACCGGCACATTATCAGTCATGCGGGTTCATCAAGCCATATTGGCAGGAATAGTGAAAGCGCGACAGTCCGTGTGAACCAGGAGAACATCACCGTCACAGGTTTTCAGATTGGCTTTGGATACCTCGAAACGATGAATCTTCGACTGACAAAAGGGAGAGTTTTTGATGAGTCGATTGAATCGGATAAAGATCAATCCGTGGTAATTAATGAGTCATTCGTAAGAAAAATGGGTTGGGAAAATCCAATTGGCCAGATCATCGAAAAGGAAGGTAAAAAAATGCAAGTAATCGGAGTTGTGAGCGACTTCCATCACAATGATTTCTACTTCCGCATCGAACCAATGATATTCACTATTACTGCACCGGAGAAATTCAGATACTTCGTTGCAAAGGCGGAACCCGCCGAGGTAGTCTCTGTTGCGGATTTCGTGAAAGCAAATTGGAAGGCATCGTTCCCCGATGATCCCTATTCCGGATTTCAACAAATGGAAGTTTTTGAATACGTGTTCAGACAGAATCGAGAGACCAATAAAGTATTTTACTTTATCTCTTCTATCGCGATGGTTCTTTCATGCATGGGTCTATATGGCCTGATTTCTTACAACCTGACACGACGCTTGAAGGAATTCAGTGTACGCAAGATTTTTGGCGCAAGCATTTCAAATATTTTCAAATTGATGAACCGCGATTACCTGGGGATTGTGCTCACCGCTTACTTCGTCGGTGCGCCACTGGGGTTCTACCTGATGGACAGAATGCTGTTTGCCGTGTATCCGTACCCACTTCCCTTCCAGGTGTGGCCGTTTTTGGTAACCATAATTTTGATGACGCTGACCGTGGCGATTACAATTTCCTTTCAACTCAAAAGAGTTGTTAATGAAAACCCAACGGTCACGCTAAGGAGCGAATGATCAGCCACGAAGTTTGTCGAGCAGGCGATTCAATTCGGAGGCTTCGCCGGTTCTGCTCGCAAATGTCTCGTTTCACACATCCTTTTTGACGAAGCTTTTCAACGAGCCGCGTCGCATTGCTGCTCTTGTTCAACATGCGGGCAGTAATGTCGGCCAGCATGAGTTTTTTTGGATGGCTGCCGCGCAGAATACGCAGGACATTGTATTGCTCCGCGGTTACTCCATGTTCTTTTAAGCGGCCATTATTGATGTTGTCGAGCCAACCACTGGTGAAGAGGATATTGATCGCCGCTTTGTGGTGCTCGCTTTCGAATTTGCTTTGACGGATCTCTTCTTCTATTGCAGCCATAAGTAAAAGTATAAACAATTATTGTTGCTACAATTGTTCCCTTTGCGCCCATTTTTCATTGATGCTTTCAGAAATGCCGGGTGAAAAAACTATCTTTCTTGTTCAGAAAACGAATAGAATTCAAGAAACCCAGTCGTCAATGAGCAAAAAACTTCGCAGCCAAAACTGGTTTGGAAAAACAGGAAAAGACGGATTTATCTATCGTGCGTGGATGAAAAATCAGGGCATTCCGGATTATGAGTTCCGCGAAAAACCTGTCATCGGCATTTGCAATACCTGGTCAGAACTTACACCCTGCAATGCACACTTCAGGGAATTAGCCGAATCAATCAAACGCGGCGTTTCGGAAGCCGGCGGATTTCCGGTGGAATTCCCGGTCATGTCGCTTGGCGAAACTTTGATCAAGCCTACTGCAATGCTATATCGCAACCTTGCCAGCATGGATGTGGAGGAATCAATTCGCGCGAATCCTGTCGATGGGGTTGTATTGATGTGCGGATGTGACAAAACAACGCCATCATTAGTGATGGGCGCCGCCAGTGTTAACATTCCTACCCTCGTCATCTCTGGCGGTCCAATGCTTACAGGCAAGTACAAAGGGAAAGATATCAGTACGAGCGACGTCTGGCGTTTCAATGATGACCTTCGTTCCGGGGAATTTTCAAACGAAGAGTTCAGGCTTGCAGAAGCGTGTATGGCCCGGAGTCGTGGACATTGCGCAGTGATGGGTACAGCTTCGACGATGGCAAGTATGGTTGAGTCCCTTGGACTTTCCTTGCCGGGAAATGCTGCGATCCCTGCGGCGGACTCGCGCCGAAAAGTGTTGGCGCAAATGTCCGGAATTCGCATCGTTGAAATGGTGAAGGAGGATTTAAAGATGTCCGACGTGCTTACACGTGAAGCATTTGAGAACGCGATCATGGTCAACGCGGCCATCGGTGGCTCGACCAACTTCATTATTCACCTCCTCGCCATCGCAGGAAGGATTGGCGTTCCGTTACATCTGAGTGATTTTGACAAACTGTCTTCGCATATTCCTTTCATCGCGAACATTCAGCCGTCAGGAAAACATTTCATGGAAGACTTTTATTATGCGGGCGGATTGCCGGCGGTGATGAAAGAGCTTGATGGATTCCTTCATAAAGGAGTGAAGACTGTCAATGGAAAAACGATCGGTGAAAATTATAAAGACGCAGAATGTTATGACCGCGACGTGATAGGCACGGTGAGTAAGCCTATCAATCCTCGCTCCGGTGTGGCGATACTTACGGGCAATCTATGCGAACATGGCGCCGTTATTAAGCCCTCGGCCGCAAGTTCTCATTTGCTTAAGCATAAGGGGAAAGCTGTGGTATTCAATGATATTGAAGATTATAAGAACAGGATCGACGACCCTTCTCTCGACATTGACGAAAATTCTGTCTTGGTACTGAAGAATGTCGGGCCGATCGGCTATCCAGGGATGCCGGAAGTCGGCAACATGGCATTGCCAAAGCGAATACTTGCGAAAGGCATTCATGATATGGTTCGAATTTCTGATGGCAGAATGAGCGGGACCGGTTTTGGTACGGTCATTCTTCATGCTTCACCGGAAGCAGCACTTGGCGGTAACTTCGCAGTGGTTCAAACCGGCGATATCATAAGTTTGGATGTAGAGAAACGTTCCCTGACAATTGAGTTGAGCGATGCTGAACTTACGAAGCGAAAGCAGGCATGGAAACCCATTCATAAAGTGTATGATCGGGGTTATGTAAGCCTATATCAGAAGAACGTGCAACAGGCGCATCTCGGGGCCGACATGTCGTATCTGCATGGAGGCTCGGGAAGTGAAGTGGCGCGTGACTCACATTAAGAATTGTTGGAATGAAGTTGTTGCAGAATAAAGTCGCAATAATAACAGGTGCCGGACAGGGCATCGGACTCGCTATCTGTCGGCAGCTTGCATTACACGGAGCAAACGTTGTACTCAACGATCTCAATGCCTCGTTGGCAGACCGTGGCGCTGCTACAATACGCGCTGAAAAAGGCAGTTGCATTCCGTTCGCAGGCGATGCTTCGGACATCAATGTAATTCATGCAATGGTGCAGGAAACCGTAAAGCACTTTGGCAGACTCGATATTGCTATCGCCAATGCAGGTATCACTTTGTTTGGGGATTTTTTTGAATACAAGCCGGAGGATTTTAATAACGTGATGAAAGTGAATCTGGGCGGAAGTTTTTTTCTTGCTCAGGCCGCAGCCGCACAAATGAAACGCCAGGAATCCGGAGGCAGCATATTGTTTATGTCGTCGGTGACGGGTCATCAGGCGCACAAGAATCTGTCTGCATACGGAATCAGTAAAGCGGCGCTTGAGATGCTTGCAAAAACTTTGGTGATCGAACTTTCTCCCTATGGTATTACCGTCAATGCAATTGCGCCCGGTGCAACAATGACAGAGCGAACGGCCAGCGATCCGGGATACGAAAAAGTCTGGTCGAATATTACCCCCATTGGGAAGCCAGCATCAACGGACGATATTGCCCATGCGGCATGTTTCCTTGTCTCACCACAGGCTTCGCACATCACCGGTCAGTCACTGGTAATTGACGGCGGCTGGACAAGCGTCAGTCCGTCGCCGTATTAAATCTTCAAATTGTTTTGTTTTCAGTACAATAAAATGTTCTGAAAGGGCATGTGTCAGACATCTTAGGTGTCTGACACGTTAAAACACCCCATGAACGTTTTGGAAATTAGATACCGATCGGTATCTTTGTGGAATGCGTCAGCCTGCAGAAACAAAAGCGCGGATCCTTAAGCAGTCAGGTCGATTGTTTAATACCCAGGGCTACAAGGCTACGTCGATAAGCGATATCACCGCTGCGACAGGGTTGACAAAGGGTGCGATTTACCGCCATTTCAGAAGCAAAAATCAACTCGAAAAAGAAACGCTGATGTATCTCTCTGACGTCATGTTTCAAACCCTCGGAGACAAAATCAAGGCCGCGCCGACAGCCCCTGAAAAGTTACGCGCCCTATTCCATTTTTTCGAAACGTACATTAGCAACCCTCCCGTTAAGGGCGGTTGTCCCTTGCTGAATGCATCCACCGAAGCCGACGATGCACACCCGGTGTTGCGACGGCAGGCCGTGATATTGCTGAATACGCTCAGGCAGTCGATAATCACGATGTTGGAAAAAGGGATCAAATATGGTCAGCTGAAGCCTTCAATCGACAAAGGCTACTATGCATCCGTCATCATCGCCATGCTGGAAGGTGCCATCATGATGAGCAAGTTGCGTGGGAACAATGAAGATATCAGGATGGCAATTCGCTGCCTTGAAAACATTTTGACGGAAATCGTCGTTTAAATTTTTTTTGAAAACTTGATACCGATCGGTATCTAAATGAAAAGAGGTATGAAAACGATATTGGCAAGGTTGATGGGTTTGTATTTGAATGTGCTGGCGCTGATCGCCCCCAAGGCTGCGGGAAGGAAAGGATTCTATCTTTTTTCATCGCCGTTCTCCACCAAGGTGCTTGACCATCATAGAAAATTTCTTGATACGGCTGAGAAGTCGACATTTCTCTGCAATGGCGACACCATACGGGTTTACCGGTGGGGTACCGGTGAAAAGAAAATTCTTTTCCTCCATGGTTGGCAAAGTCACAGTTTCCGCTGGAAAAACTACATCGAAGCGCTTCCACATGATCAATACACCGTCTATGCCCTCGATGCACCTGGTCATGGCCTTTCAGGCGGGAAGCACATGAATATTCCTATATACAGTGATGTGATCGAAACTTTTCTTTACCTGGTACAACCCGTCGATACCATTGTAAGCCATTCCATTGGAAGTTTCGCATCCCTGTATACGCTCTATCGCATCAACAACCTTGATGTAAAGAAACTGGTGATAACAGGATGCCCTGGTGAGGCCAACGATTATGTTGTTCGTTACACACGCATGCTTGGACTTACGAAAAGAACTGCGAGAATTGTGCTGGACGCTTTCGAAAGGATTACGCATCATTCACCAACCTACTTTTCTTCTGTACGGTTTGCAAAGGAGACCAGAATTCCCACGTTGATCATCCATGATGCAAATGACGACGAAGCACCTTATCACTACATCCCTCACATCCACCGAACCTTGAAAAATTCCAGATTGATTACAACTTCGGGACTTGGCCACAATCTTCGATCACCTGACGTCGTGCGTCACGTTGTGGATTTCGTAAATGAAGAAGTTGAAGAAAAAGCAATTCAGCTTGTGAAGCTTCACCTGAACTAAACCCGGAGCGACTTGGCCACTGGCCTCAAAGCACTCTTGAAAAATTAGTACCCTGTACTTTGCGATCGCCGTCATGTAGTGAAGGATCACACATAACATTTCTTTACTTTTGCCAGCTAAATATAGCTCATGAAATACGACGTATACGGTATTGGCAATGCAATCGTAGATATTGTCACAGAAGTCGAGCACGACTTTTTTGAAAAACATTCTGTAGAAAAGGGTGTCATGACCCTTGTGGATGAAAAAAGGCAGATCCAATTGATGAAAGCCATCGACATGAAGAGAAGTAAGATGTCTGGCGGTGGTTCAGCGGGGAATACGGTGGTGGCTGTCAATCAGTTTGGGGGCAAGACTTTTTACTCGTGCCTCGTCGCGAAAGATGAAATGGGAAAGTTCTTTCTTGATGATCTCAAAAGAAATGGCGTTGACACTAATTTGAAACACGAGAATTGTCCCGAAGGTCATTCTGGCCGGTGCCTCGTGATGACATCACCTGATGCGCAACGGACAATGAATACTTTTCTTGGCGTCAGCTCGTTTCTATCACCTGAGCACCTCGACGAGGGTGCCGTCAAACAGTCGTCATACGTTTACCTGGAAGGCTACCTTGTTGCGAGCCCAAACGGATTTGATGCGATGAAAACTTTGAAAAAGATTGCCGAAAAGAACAAAGTCCCCGTGGCACTTACATTTTCCGATGCCAGCATGACGAAATATTTCTCCACGCAAATGGAAGAAATTGTAGGAGCAGGCGTTGATCTGCTCTTTTGTAATGAAGAAGAGGCGATGATATTTACCGGCACCAACGATCTCCATGCGGCCCGGGAAGGCCTCAGAAAGGCGGCGAAAAGGTTTGCTATCACGCTAGGTGCGAATGGTGCGCTAATCTTTGACGGCGATACGTTTATTCAAATTGAACCTTACTCAGTTCGGGCCATAGACACAAACGGAGCTGGGGACATGTTTGCAGGCGCCTTCCTCTACGGTATCACACATCACCACAGCTATGCTGAAGCGGGCAAACTTGCATCGCTGGCATCATCGCGTGTAGTTGCGCAGTGGGGTCCGCGTCTGGAACCGCAACAGGCACAAAAAGTGTTAGGAGACTTGAAAGACTAATCGAATGATTCCATTCACTTCGTTCAAACTTGACAACGGGTTACAGGTTCTTGTGCATGAAGACGCGACAGTGGATATCGCCGTGGTCAATATCCTGTACGATGTGGGCTCAAGAGACGAGCAACCCAATAAGACCGGTTTCGCTCATTTATTTGAGCACCTCATGTTTGGTGGCTCGAAGAATATTCCAAGTTATGACGAGCCGCTCCAACGCGTGGGTGGGGAAAATAATGCCTTCACGAGTTCGGATATCACGAATTATTATTTGACTGTCCCCGCAGCAAATCTGGAAACCGCTTTTTGGCTGGAGAGCGATCGCATGCTCAGCCTTTCCTTTGATCCCAACCCTCGCATACAAGGAACACCCTTATCAATGGGCAACCATTGGAAAAGAAATTTCTCATATCGAAAAAGCGACGTTGAATGATGTTAGGGATTTTTTCTTCCAATACTATCTGCCATCCAATGCAGTGATGGTTGTTGCGGGAAAGGTGACGGTTGATCAGGTGAAAAACCTTTGTGACAAATGGTTTGCGCCGATCGCGTCTCCCAAGAAACCCGTGCGCTCAATTCCGGTCGAACCGCCTCAAGTTTCAAAACGCACATCGAGAGTCGAAGCGAATGTTCCGGCTAACGCACTTTATAAGGCCTTCCACATGCCCGGTCGATTTGATAAAGACTATTACGCTGCGGATTTGCTTAGCGATGTGTTAGGTCATGGGCAATCCAGCAGACTCGTACATCAGCTTGTTAAAGAGCAGGAGATCTTCACATCGATCAATGCGCATGGTCTTGGATCGATTGATCCGGGATTATTGGTTATCAGCGGCCGGCTGAACGAAGGTATTTCATTTGAAACAGCCGAAGCAGCCGTCGATGCGATCTTGTCCGAGATTGTGAGTAACGGCATTAAGGAGGATGAGCTCGAAAAGGTGAAAAATCAGGCGCAGTCCATGCTCGAATTCGGTGAAGTGGAGGTAATCAACCGGGCAATGAATCTGGCGTTTGCCTTTTTATCTGGAGATCCGGACCTCGTTAACCAGGAATCAAAAAGAATTTCAATGGTTTCAAGGGATGATGTCAGACGTGTTGGGGCGAATATTCTCAGGCCCGGGAATTCAAGCGTCATGTATTATGCAAAGCAGTAAGGCTGCCCGATTTACAAACATATTGTTTACTACTTTTACTCAGAAGAGGTGATGGCATTCCACACAAAAGGAATCATACGCTTAACGAATCACTAAATTCTTTTTCATGAAGATCCGGGTCGGCTTTGGTTTTGATGTGCATCCCCTTGAAAAAGGACGTGACTTTTGGCTCGGGGGTATCAAGGTTGAAGCAGAGAAGGGTGCTGTTGGACATTCCGATGCGGATGTGCTGATTCACGCAATTTGTGATGCCTTGTTGGGAGCCGCCAATCTCGGAGACATCGGCATTCATTTTTCGAATAAAGATGCCCGTTGGAAGGGAAAAGACAGTAAATACTTTTTAAAGGAGGTGACACGAATGCTCACCGAAAAAGGCTGGCGTATCGAGAATGTGGATTGCACGCTGTGTCTGGAAGAGCCGAAGATAAAACCACACATCGGAAAGATGCAGCAAGTACTCGCGCCGCTGATGAACATCGGCGAAGAGGATGTGTCTATTAAGGCTACCACAAATGAAAAGCTTGGCTATGTTGGCAGGCAGGATGGTGTAAATGCCTACGCAGTGGCACTCATTTCCAAACATCATGATGAGTGAGCATGAGTAATGTCACGATCATTACCACTGGCGACGGATCTCATTCTCTCTTAAATACATCACTAAACGAAACGTATCATTCGGTTCATGGAGCAATCCAGGAATCTAAACATGTTTTTATCCGTGAAGGACTGGCAAATTATTTAAGCACGACGGGAAAGAAGGAGGTCCGAATTCTTGAGATAGGTTTCGGCACGGGCTTGAACGCATTCTTGTCGGCGCTCTATGCGGTTGAATTTGGGGTGACGATTTATTATCAATCCTGGGAGAAATTTCCACTTGACGTCAATGTTTATAAAGAGCTGAACTATCCTGATGCGCTCGGCTCTGCCGACTTGTTTTCTCAGTTACATGAAGCGCCATGGGGCAACGAAGTTGACATCTCAGGTGTCTTCTGTCTCGAGAAAAGGAAAAGGGATTTGCTAATAGATGCGATGCCAGGAGATCAGTACTTTGACATTGTATTTTATGACGCATTTGCTCCCTCCAAACAACCGGAGATGTGGTCAATTGATGTTTTGAAAAAGACCGTTTTGCTGCTACATCCAAAGGGAATTTGGGTTACCTATTGTGCAAAAGGGCAGCTTAAGCGCGATTTGAAAGCGCTTGGGCTACATGTCGAATCGTTAGCTGGTCCGCCGGGAAAGCGTGAGATGCTTCGTGCTACAAACTAGGGTATTTATTTCGGGTGCTGCTTTTTCTTTTTGCTAAGTCTTATCTTGACAAAGAACTAACCTATAGACTTGAAGCACTGTTTATCCGCATTAGTTCTGTTTTGTTCGATCACCCTTTGTGCGGGACAATCTGTCCTTGATCGAAAATTGACCGGTGATGAAAAAGGGAAAACGTTAATAAGTCTTTTTACGGAACTGGAAAAAAAAGAGCAGGTCAGGTTTTATTACATGCCCGACTGGATTGGAACAATCGTGCTCGAAGAGGATTACAAAGGCCTTACTTTGGGTGAAGCCCTCCGGGCGTTATTCCTGGATACCGATCTCGGCTTCGTTACCATTGGGGAACATGATATAGTGATACTAAAAGACCCAAGCCAATCGATGGAGCGAAATGCTTTTATCAAGGCAGCAATTAAAGAGCGAAAGACAATACAAAAGGTCAGATTTGGAAGCCCTGAAGATAATCGCAAAGGAAAGCGCGTGGTGTTGCGGGGGAAAGTTATCAACGCAGAATCGAAAGATCCTCTCGTTGGCGCCAATGTTGGCGTCAGCGATCTGAAGACCGGAACAGTGACGGAAGAAAATGGAGCATTTGAATTGAAGCTGCCAGCGGGTCAACATGTGCTCACCGTAAGCTATGTGAATTTTGAGGAAGAGCTTATCGACCTGGAGATCTATACCGATGGAGAATACAATCTCGATTTGCAGGAGAAGGCCACTGTCCTCGATGAAATTATCGTTTCAGGACTTGCAGACCGCAAGGTGTCGACAAGCAACCTCGGGCAGACGCAGATCAGCATGCGTGAAATAAAACGAGCGCCTTCATTTATGGGAGAGGTTGATCTCATCAAGCAAATTCAGGTTCTTCCCGGTGTCACAACGGCGGGCGAGGCAGCGTCCGGATTCAACGTGAGGGGAGGAGGCGTTGATCAAAACCTGGTATTGTATGACGGCATGCCGGTGTTCAACAGCGCTCATGCATTTGGATTTTTCTCATCATTTAATTCTTATGCAATTCGCGATGTTGATTTTTATCGTGGTGGAATACCTGCTGAATATGGCGGAAGAATATCGTCCGTGTTAAATATCAGATCGCGGGAAGGTGACCCTGAAAAATGGGGTGTCAATGGAGGCATCGGTTTGATATCGAGTAACCTAATGGTAGGTGGGCCAATCAAGAAAGACAAGACAACGGTCACTGCGTCGTTCAGGACCACCTATTCAGATTGGTTGATTAACACCATTCAGACTAATTACGTCGACCTGCGCCAGAGCACGGTCTTGTTTTACGACGGCACTTTCAAACTTGCACACCGTTTCAATGCAAAAACTAAAATTACCTTTTCAGGATATGCGAGTCGCGATGAGTTCAGATTAAAAGGTGATTCAACATATCAATGGACCAATCGTCTCGGCTCCGTACGCCTGGACCACCAATTCAATCCTGGAATGAGCTTTGACTTCACGGCAGGTGCCGGCACCTACAGCTACAAGCTTACGGACAGAAGTCAATTCAATGGTTTTGATTTGTCTTACAGAATCACGTATCCAACTGCAAAGGCGGGTTTTCATCTGCAGAAAGGAAACCACAAGCTTACATTTGGTGCAGAAGCTACCTACTATGCGTTTGACCCGGGAACGCTCCAACCGACTACCCCTGAATCAGCAGTTAAACCGGTTACCATGCAGCGGCAAAATTCACTTGAAAGTGCTTTCTTTTTTGGTGACGGAATATCATTGAACGAAAGACTTTTTATCGAGGTGGGCGCGAGAATATCTTCGTTCACAGCATACGGTCCGGCGACCATTAATTTGTACCAACCGGGTGCGCCGATCGAGACGTACAACAAAATCGACAGCGTCAATGTACCTGCAGGTGAACCTATCAAAACTTACTATGGAATTGAGCCACGCTTTTCCATGCGCTATTCGCTCACACCAAATTTGTCCATCAAGGCAGGCTATAACCGGACGTATCAGTATTTACATCTTATCACCAACACCACCGCGATCATGCCAATCGATATTTGGCAACCGAGTGGATACTATTTTAAACCGCAACATGCCGATCAGGTATCAGTGGGATTATTCCGCGACTTTAAAGAAAAAAAATATGAAGCTTTTGTGGAGGCTTACTATAAAAACATTGAAAACATCCTCGACTTTAAAGATGGCGCCAACCTGATCCTGAACCCGCACCTGGAAACGGATTTGCTTCAGGGCAAAGGACGCGCTTATGGTGTCGAATTCTCTGTCTCGAAATTGATGGGTCGTCTTACGGGGTCGCTTAACTATACTTATTCTCGATCGCTGCGAACTATCAGTGGTCCCACTGAGAGAGAATCCATTAATAAAGGTCAGGAGTATCCTTCCAATTTTGATCAACCCAATATTGTAAATCTGGGATGGAAATATGCGCTTTCGCGGCGACACTTTTTTACCGGCAACTTCACTTACCACACGGGGCGCCCGGTGACTGTGCCCGAAGCCGCTTTCACTATCGACCATGTTCCCGTTGCAACTTTTTCAGGTCGCAACCAATATCGGATCCCTGACTATCACAGGCTTGACGTAGCACTGGTGGTGGAAGGAAATCACAAGCGAAAAAAATTCTGGGATGGCACGTGGACGTTCTCCATCTATAATTTGTATGGACGCAAAAATCCCTACACAGTGTTTTTCAAGAGCTCACCTGACGGAGTTTTGAAACCGTATGCACTGTCGATCATCGGCACGGCGCTGCCCTCAATTTCATATAGTTTCAAATTTTGATATGAAAAAAGTCGCCTTGTTTTTTGCATATCTTCTCCTGTCCGCGTGTGTGGATCCGATTTCGTACAAAACTCCCGCATCTGAGTATCAGCTTGTCGTGGACGGGCTTATAACAGATGAACCCGGACCTTATACTGTGACATTGAGTTTAACCCGGGCGCTCGACGATTATACCGTTGATACGTTGCCAGTGAACAATGCAAAGATCACGATCAAAAGCGATGCGGGTGAGACGGACAACCTCGTCCCTGTGGCAGATCGTCCCGGTGTGTATAAAACGACAACTATACAAGGCATCGTTGGGCGATCCTATTCGATCACGATTACCCGATCGGAAGGTCGCGTATATGAATCATCTTCCGAGAAGCTAATGGCGCCAGGAAGCATTGACGCCATTTTGTATGAGTTTGTGCAACAAAACCCAGTGATTGGAGGTGTCCAGACCATCGGAGGTATTTTTAAGATATTCACCAATGGGAAGGTGGGCACGGGTGGAGAAAATTATGTGCGTTGGCGCGTTAACGGCACATACAAGATTCAGAATTTCCCTGAAAACAGGACCAGAACTGAAGATGATACACAGGTTCCCGATCCGGAACCATGTAGCGGTTATGTTGTGCAGAATGGACGGTTACGATATGTATCGCCGTGCACCTGCTGCTATTGCTGGGTTGACGTATATGGTATTCCCACAGTCAACGATACGCGCCTGGTGAGTGGCGGAGCCCTGAACAAAATCAGGGTTGGAACGGTTACTGTCAACCGAAGAACTTTTTATGAAAAGTACTACGTGGATGTGCAAATGCTGAGCATGACCCAACAGGCCTACAATTTTTGGAAATTGATAGAGGCGCAACGGGAAGGAGCCTCCAGCCTTTTTCAACCACCGCTCGCACAGGTTAAGGGAAACATTCGCAATAAGGAGAATGCAAATGAAGTGGTACAAGGATACTTTGGAGCATCAGGCGTTGCTCGGAAATCAATTTTCCTTTCGCCAAAGGACGTTCCTTTAAGATTGCCTCCCATCGACACTTTAACGAATAGTTGTATAGGAATAAATTCAACAAATATTCAACCCCCGTTCTGGAAGTGAAACGTTGCGTTATCATAATGTTTGCCCTGATTTTCACCTGTGGGAATATATTCGCTCAGGACAATACGGCATTAGTTGTTCAGCAATATCAACGATGGCAGGAGGCGTTTCCGAAGTTTCGCGTTGAGGCAGTCTTCAATCAAAACAAATATGCGCCGGGAGATACTGCCTACTTCAGTGCGTATTATCTCACGGAGCAAGGCAACCGTATCCCTGGCAGACAAATTCTCCAGTTGTCGTTGTATGATTGTAACGGTGAGCACGTGCTTCATGTCAACTTTTTCGCCCGCGACGGGATTGGTCACAATCAAATTGTTCTTCCCGACACACTCAAGCCCGGATTTTATGAGGCTGACATCTACAGCGACTGGATGCGGAATTTTGACACGTCACTATTCTTTCATCAAAGAATTCAAGTAGTTGATGGTAAAGAGCTTTCACCGTCGAATATTTTGAATCAAGACGTCTCCTTTTTTCCGGAAGGTGGAAATTTCGTGGCGGGCGTGACGAACAGAATTATTGTCAGAGTACGTGGAGCTGGAGCCACCAGTGGAGAGCTCGTGACGCGCGAGGGAACTCCCATCACTTCGTTTTCAATCGACAAATCGGGTTTCGGCAATATTCTGTTTACACCGGAAGCTGGAGAAAAATATGTCGTACGCGTGAATCACAAGACATACAACTTGCCCGAATCAAAGAGTGAAAAAATTTCTGTACTGCTTTCCGCTCAGGAAGAGAATCGCCCCGTGAAGGTGATACTGGGCGCAGCGCCAGGGTCCAAGATTCGAAATGCTGACCTCACAATACTCATTATTGCGAAGGGTCAGATTTACGCATCTGCCGCCGTGAAATTCGGTGACAAGGAATTTCTTCAATTCAACGTCCCTCAGACAAACCTGCCGCCTGGCGTTGCAGAACTCTGGGTTGTAGATGCGGTTGGCAACCATGTGGCTTCACGACTTTTTCCTGTAGCCGAATCGACTCCAGTGCTGGCAAAAATCAACGTATCCCCGAGTCCTGTTGGCATGCGTGACAAGGTCTCCGCAGAATTGACCTTGACCGATAGTTCAGGAAAACCACTCGAGGCTGACTTTTCTGTTTCAGTCGTTGGCGAAAAACTTTTTTCAAACACATCGGCTGAACAGGGAGAACGATCTTTTAGCGATTGGGATCGAGTTCTCATCACACAACCATCGAAATCTTATGACTGGAACAAGATCATGGCAAAGACGCCGGAACCGCCCGTATATCGGATGGATAAGTATTTTCATAAGCGGGGACTCGCGTACGATATTGTTACAGGACAACCTGTATCAGATTCGATCAAGATATCCGGATTCTTTTTGAAGAATACCAACGGATATGAAACATACACGAACAAAAAAGGTGAATTTGACTTTATGTTTTTGTTTGATCTGTGGGGTGTTGATGATTTGTTCTATACGGCTGAACGCAGAGGGATTGAGCAAAAAAATGTAAGAATAAAATGGCTCGACAATGTTGATCACGCTGCGTTTGAATGCGCAGCAAAATCTGAAAACAACGATGTCTATGGCATGTTTGCATCGAAAAGAAAGCTAATCGACAGATCGTATAATTTCTATACAAAACCGCAACGTCCCGACGATGTGCCTGAAAATCCAAATGCTATTCTGGAAGATGAACTATTGGGCGCAGATGCCAGCGTCAATATTCACGATTATATTTTGTTTCCAACAATGGCTGAGACGATCAGAGAGGTGATCCCAATGCTCAAACACCGCATTGTAGGTGGAAAATCGATTGTGCGAGCGTATGTCGACATTGACAATTATGTGCCTACCGGCGATCCACTTTACATTATTGACGGGGTAATCACACGCGATACGGAGCTTTTTCTAAGCCTAGTGCCTGATGATGTTTTGACGGTAAAAATCGTCAGCCACCATGACAAGCTGCGAGCCCTCGGTAGTCTTGGAAAAAATGGTGTTGTGTTCGTGCAAACGAAAAAATTTGACCCATCGAAACTAAGATCAGGCACCATCATCCAGGTCACGGGTCTAAACAAAGAGGCCACTTTCTCTCCGATGGACTATGGAAAAGGCCCAGGCTCCCGGCGACCGGATTTTCGGTCTACTGTTTTCTGGGCTCCTTCATTGTCATTGCCCGCGACGGGCAAAAAGGAGTTTTCGTTTTTTACATCCGATCATATCGGGCCGTTACGCGTCATGGTCACGGGCGTCACGAAGGATGGCCGACTGTTCACCACCGAAACCACTTGCAATGTTGTGTTCGGATCGGCTCAGAATTGATGAACTCCATTAGGTTCGATACAGGTTGTCAACGGAATGTCACCTGCATGTACGTCCGGTATCCGATCCACCAGCGGAAAGAAAGAAAGTCCGACCTTGCGGCAGTCGATACGGCATTGTAAAAGAAACCTGTCATAAAAGCCTTTGCCGTAACCAACTCGTTGTCCGGTCAGATCACATGCGACCAGCGGAACGACGACAAGGTCGATTTTTTCAGTTGGGGTAATAACGCCCTGCTTCGGTTCCTGAATCCCCCATGAGGTGGTTTGAAGTTGATGAAAGCCTTCGAAATAGAAATTCTCAAGTTCACCGCCTGAGGTTACGCGCGGTATAGAAATTTTTATGTGAGGGAATTCGCGCCTTACCCTGTCGATGATCATCCAGGTATCCGGCTCGTTGTTTTTCGACATCGGAAGATAGCAGTGTAAAACTTTTACAAACGACAGATCCTGCGAAGTAAAAAAGAGATTATAGAGTTGAAGACTTAATTGAGCACACTCAGCCTCGGAGAGAAGCCTTCTTTTTTCGAGATAGGCTTTTCGGAACTCAGACTTCATCATAGCTCAGAATATTGAACTGATAATCGAAGGGGTCAAAAAGAGTGATTAATTTCTTGACAAACTCCGGATCCTGCTGCTGGAAATTCAAAAAATTGTCTGTTCGTTCCTGCAACGAACCGTTAGGGAATAATTGGTCTTTGATTGATTCGATCTGCCTCAGTTTGTCATTGTGCAAACGCTTCTCTGCACGAAGCATTTTCTTTTCCACCTTCTCGATTGCGTGTTGAATTCGTTGACTCTCCGCTTTTGCCATTGGAACCAATGTTGCATCCAGCCTCGCGCAACGCTCCTCTACATTTCTTAACAGATCCTGCAACGCCTTCATGGTGCTGCCAAGGGACAAATCATGCGACGAGTTTTTTATGACCCAATGGTTGAAGAGGTAATTTTTCTCGTTGAAGAAATCGTTGATTTCAAGTCCGGTCTTCTTAAGCTTGCGCCCCGATTGACCATCCAACACCATTGCAAAGTTACGTGGCATGAGCATTGGGAAGGGTACTTTGAAGTGGTCAAAAACGTTTTTCAACTCCAGCCAATAAACAAGTTCAGCAGGACCTCCAACATAGGCCAGGTTAGGAAGAATCATCTCCTGGTACAGCGGACGAAGTGTAACGTTCGGGCTAAACTTTTCAGGCTCATTTAGAATGAGCTTCTGGATTTCGTCCTTGGAAAATTTGATGGCAGTATCTACAACAGTATAGTCGTTGCCCTTTTGTTCAATGCGGCTTCGGAGGCCCTTGTCGAGATAAAAGAAGTTGATCTCACGGGGATTTACCGGCGCGTGAAATCCGGTGGCGCCAAGTTTCTTGTTTGTTTCTTCGATCAGTTTGAATGGAGTACTTTCAAGAACGTCTGCCTCGATCACCGGTTGGAATGTTCTTTTCAATTCACGGTCGTCGGCATCGACAACAATAAGTCCCTGTTCACCGAAAAGTGCATTGACATACTGTCTTACAGCATCTGCCAGCGACTCATTTTGATTGTAGGCCTCGGCAAAAACGGAAATATCGCCTGGGATTTTCGGAAGAAGTTCCCGAATTCCCCGCGTGCTGAACCTTCCTACTGCGCCCTGCTCCTTACTCTCCCAAGTATATTTTTGTCCATACAGCCGGAAAGATTTGAGTGCACGACAGGCGTTGATAACGGTGACAATCTTATAGACGAAATACAGCGGGCCGGTAAAAATATTCAACTGATGGCCGGTGACAACGGTAAAGGTTTTGCTGTCGCGAAGTGCGTTGATGTTTTCTTTTACTGCGGAAGCCGGAGACTTGATCCGGCTATATTGCTTTGCCAGCGTTTCGACCAGGATCTGTCTGGTGCTTTCCGGGAAGGAACCTTTTTCCTTCAGTTGCTTTTTGAAATTAGCCACGTCAGGAAAATGATTATAGAATTGTTTCAATGCAGGATCCTGCTCAATGTACTTCAGAAAAAAATCGGTAAACGAATGGGTGTTCCTGAAAGGAATTTTCTGAAGATGCATATTCAACAACAGCAATTGATAACTAAAAGCATAGCCCGAATAACGACAATTTCTTTATAAGGTTGGAGCCATTTATCCCATCACCCTGGCTATCGGGCCGGGGTCACTTCACCCGTCAGATCAAATTCCGTCGCTGCGGTGATTTTTGCTTCGATAAAATCGCCCATCCGCAGGTAGCCGGGTGCTTTCACGATGACTTCGTTATCAACCTCCGGCGAATCGAATTCAGTCCTTCCAATGAAATTACCGCCTTCTTTTTTGTCTATGATTACTTTTAAAGTCTTTCCGATTTTTTCCTGGTTTAGTTCCAGGGAAATCCCCTGTTGCAGTTCCATGATTGCATCCATTCTCTCCTGCTTTGTTTCCGCGGAAACATCGTCGGGCATCGAATAAGAATGTGTATTCTCTTCATGAGAATAGGAAAACACACCGAGTCTATCGAAGCGGGAAGTTTCAACGAACTTCATCATCTCCTGGAAGTCTTCTTCCGTTTCTCCCGGATGTCCCGCAATCAATGTCGTGCGAATCGCTATTCCAGTGACTTTCGTTCGGATGTTTTCAAGGAGCTGTTCTGTCTTCTCGCGGGTTGTTCCGCGCCGCATGATTTGCAGCATCCTGGTTGAACCATGTTGCAGTGGTATGTCGATATACTTGCAAATGTTAGCGCGTTCCGCCATGACATCCAGTGCATCCATTGGAAATCCTGATGGAAAGGCGTAGTGTAATCTGATCCAATCTATCCCTTCTACATCTGACAAATTTTTCAATAACTCTGCCAGGTTCCTCTTTTTATAGAGATCAAGTCCATAATAGGTGGAGTCCTGTGCAATGAGCAGAAGTTCCTTCGTACCATTTTTTGCGAGATTGCGAGCTTCAAGCACAAGCTCTTCAATAGGGCGTGAAACATGTTTTCCGCGCATCAACGGAATTGCACAAAAGGAGCAAGGCCGGTCACATCCTTCCGAAATTTTGAGGTAAGCGAAATGTGCGGGATTCGTGAGGATGCGTTCACCTACCAGTTCGTGTTTATAGTTGGCATTTAACTGCTTCAATAACCTTGAGAGATCGCGTGTGCCGAACCATGCGTCGACCGCTGGAATTTCTTTTTCGAGATCATCTTTATAGCGTTGTGAAAGGCAACCTGTGACATAGACCTTCTCAACGATCCCTTCCTCTTTCGCGTCTACGTAACGCAAAATTGTATCAATGGATTCCTGTTTCGCATTATCGATGAACCCGCACGTGTTGATGACAACGATGTTCGCATCATCTTTTTTCGATTCATGGACAACATCGATCCCATTGCCCCGGAGCTGCGTCAGCAGAACCTCCGAATCGACAAGATTCTTGGAGCAACCCAACGTTACGATGTTGACTTTTGTGTTCTTATTGCCCCTTGAGCGCACGGTACGATATTTGAGGATGCAAAATTAAGTGGTTTGGTCGGTGAACCTCTATATTTGAAAATAAATTCCTTTTCGTGCGTTTTTTCCTTGTTGGCCTTATCACGATCGTCCTTTCTGCATGCCTCTCCGAGCCAGATTGCCTCGTCACTGCCAGCAACGAAGTAAAAATCGTTTTTAAGAAGGCCCATAAAGATTCATTGAAGTACGTTCAATTCCCTATCATCGAATCGTCGGGCACTGACGTCATTTTTGTTGCCGATTCAGTGTCCAACATAACACTCTATGTAGACCCACGCGCGACGCAAACAACCTTCAAGTTTCAGCAGGAAACAGGCAAGACCGACTACGTTACCTTGAAATACAATATCCAGAACATTCTGATTAGTCCGGCATGCGGCGCGTATCGGTACTATTCAGGTCTGCAAGTAGTTGATTATTCGTTTTCAGACACGGTTAAGGTTACGAATCCAACACTCTCCAACAATAGCACTGTGCAAAATGTTGAGATCAAGTTTTAGTGTTGTCTTTTTGCTTTGCCTGCAAGCATCTTTTGCACAGGATCAGCCACCACCTCCGCAGCAGGAGAGGACGTATGAAAAGCGGCCAGACAGTCTCAAGGTAAAATTTTATCCACGCTCGTTTCGCGTTGGAACGGATATCATCAGTATCATCAAATCTGAAACACTTACGTCATTCAAAGGATGGGAAGTAAACGCCGACATTGATTGTGGGAGATATTATCTCGCTTTTGATTACGGGAGCTGGGGAAGGAGATACGATATCCAACCGGAAGGTCTCTACGAGAATCAAGGAAATTATTGGCGGGTTGGGGCTGATATCAATTTACTGATGAAAGACCCGGACAAAAACATGTTCTTTTTCGGCTTACGTTATGGTCACTCAAATTATCATGAGAGCGCGACCATGGCGGCAAATAATAACGGACCCTATGGATACTATCAATATCAGGTTTCCAATCCAAGTGTGCAGGCAAGTTGGGGTGAAGTGACCACCGGTTTACGGGTAAAAATGTGGAAGGAACTCTGGATGGGCTACACTGCAAGGATGAAGTTTGCACCCAGCGTCAAAGGCGACGACGCAATGAAGTCATATGACATCCCTGGCTATGGAAGAAACGGTGAAGGTTTTTATTGGGGATTTGAATACCAAGTCTTCTGGCGTATACCTTTTGTAAAGGAGAAGCCGAAAAATATTCCGCCACCTCCTCCCGCCAAAGCCTCAAACTAATTTTTCTTAAAGAAGGAGTCGACGAATTCTGCTTTGTTAAATACCTGCAAATCGTCGACCTTCTCACCGACGCCGATATATTTTACAGGAATCTTAAACTCATCCGAGATCCCGATTACAACGCCGCCCTTGGCAGTTCCATCCAGTTTCGTGATCGCTAATGCGGTAACATCAGTGGCCTTCGTGAATTCGCGGGCTTGTACGCTGGCATTTTGGCCTGTGCTACCGTCGAGTACGAGGAGCACTTCGTGCGGTCCGTCAGGCACGACTTTCTGAATCGACCGCTTGATTTTCGTGAGCTCCGCCATCAAATTCACCTTTGTGTGCAACCGACCGGCCGTGTCGATGATAATCACATCAGCTCCCATTTTTTTTCCTTCTTCTACTGCCTCGAATGCAACTGCGGAAGGATCTGTATTCATTCCTTTTGAAATCACCGGAACGCCCGTGCGCTGTCCCCAGAGCTTGAGCTGATCAACTGCAGCAGCACGAAAAGTGTCAGCTGCACCCAGCACGACTTTCTTATTGTTCTTTTTGAATTGTGCAGAAAGCTTTCCGATGGTTGTTGTCTTACCAACACCGTTGACCCCCACGACCATAATTACATAGGGTTGGATGCCTGGCGGAGTGTCAAACTCTCCTACGCCGGGAGTTTCATTTACAGAAAGCAAGGCTGCAATTTCTTCCTTGAGGATGCGATCCAGTTCAGCAGTGCCCAGATATTTGTCGCGGGCAACGCGGTCCTCAATACGCTTGATAATCCGAATGGTGGTTTCGATTCCCACATCCGAGCCAACCAGTACTTCTTCCAGGTTGTCAAGCACCTGCTCATCTACTTTGTCTTTGCCCGCCAACGCCTTCCCAAGCTTTCCAAAGAAGCTCTCCTTGGATTTCTCCAGTCCCTTATCTAAAGACTCCTTTTTCTCCTTTGAAAAAATTCCTCCGAACAGTGCCATAGTTGTTAAAGATACATTAAACAAAAAAGTCCTGACGTAAAGTCAGGACTTCAATCAAGAATTTTTGTTTCTGTCTTAGCCCTTTTTAGCGAGCGTCTCTTTTACGAGTTCTGCAGGCACGATCTCTTCGCGGAATGTATACGCCCCTGTCTTTTCTGATTTCACAGCGCGGATCACTTTTGCGAAGTTCTTTCCGTCTGCCTTCTTAAGCGATGCAACAACTTTCTTTGCCATGATTACTTAATTTCTTTGTGAACAGTATATTTCTTCAAAACCGGATTGTATTTCTTCAACTCGATACGTTCCGTTGTGTTCTTACGATTTTTGGTCGTGATGTAACGGCTCATGCCCGGCTGGCCGGTTGCCTTATGTTCTGTGCATTCCAAAATTACCTGGATGCGGTTGCCTTTCTTTGCCATGGTGTGCGGATATAAATTTTTCCCGGATTAAAAACTTGCCAATCCCTTTTCACGAGCTTCTTTCAACACCGCTGTGATGCCCTTGTTGTTGATTGTCTTGATGGCCTTCGTCGAAAGCTTCAAGGATAAAACCTCCTTTTGGTCTTATTATTAGCGTGAGAGACCTTATTTCCAGTCTGCGGCCGCTTTCCTGTGATTTCACAAACCCTTGCCATAACTCGTTGATTTTTAAGATTTTCCTTAAAAAGGACTGCAAATATCGGCAAAACAACCCTAATTATCCAAAGCAGGTCAAAAGTTTAAGGTGTAAAGTTCAAGGTCCGTTCCAAAAAACTGTTTTTCGGCATTGGGAAAGGCAATTTGATCTTCCGAGCACTGAACTATGGGCTAACTTTATGGTGAACCTCCCCCCTATGAAAAAGGTCCTTATCCTCGTGGCGTCGCTCTTTGCTGTCGCGGCCGTTGGGCAAAATCCGCAAAGTATCGACAGCCTCAGGAAACTATTGCCGCAAGCTTCAAAATCAGATAGAATAAAGGTCTTACTCGGACTATGCTGGGAATACCGTTTCTCCAACGCCGATACAGCGCGCCAATATGGCCTAAAAGCACTTCAACTGGCTCGGGCCGCGGGAATCGACACACTGGAGGCGGAAGCACTGAACTTCATCGGAATTACGCACGAAGCACAAGGAAACTACAATGAAGCCCTCGAGTACGAACTGCCGGCGTTGGCGCTGCTTCGCAAAATTGGAAAAGATGAGAAGACAGCGAATACGTTGAATAATATTGGTATCGTATACGATGAAAAGGGAGATTATAAGAGATCGCTTGAATATTATTTTGAAGCAAGACGCATATTCGAACGCATTCATGAGCCGGCGAAAATAGCAATGGTCCTGAGCAACATCGGTATTGTGCTGAAAGCTCAAAAGGAATACAAGCAAGTCGTGGGATATTACCATGAAGCATTGCGGATTTACAAAAATCTGAATAACCGTTTTGGGATAGCAGCCTGCGACGCCAACCTGGGGTCGGTTTATTTTCAGCTTGCCAGCTATGATAGTGCCATCTATTATTCCCTTCGGGCAACGCGTGAATTTGAAGATCAGGGAAACACACAATTTCTCGCTATGACTTTAGGCAACGCGGGCATGGCATTCGACAAAATTGGAGATGAAAAAAACGCGGATGTCTATTTGCTCAAGGCGCAAAAACTGAATGAACAATATGATAGCAAGAAGGAGTTGGCAGCTGTGCTCATCTTCAGGGCGGGTATACATCGACGAAATCGGGACCTCGCTGAAGGTACAGCATTGGCAAGACGTGGACTTGGAATTGCGGAAAAGATTGAAGCACGATCCGAAATGATCGACGCGCATAAGGAACTCTCTGATCTTAGACTGGCAGCAGGTGACTTCAAAGGCGCGTATGAAGAGAGGTTGATATATGAAGCCATTAAGGATTCTACTTTCCAGCAGGAAAAATCCAGGCAAATGGCCGAACTGCAAACTCTGTATGAGACGGAAAATAAGGAAAATGCAATTAGCCTGTTGACTGAGCAAAACCGCGTGAAGGACCTGCAGCTTGTACAGAACCAGTTCTTCACCATTGCCCTGATTGTTCTGATATTTGCTTTGATTGCATTCGGTTTTTTGTGGAAAAATCGAGTTAAACTCAAGCAGCGTGCCGAAATAGAAATGGCGAAAGCGGCAATGAAGGCGGATCAGCTGCAAGCCGTGATTGCATCCCAGGAAGACGAACGGCGGCGCTTTGCCGCGGATCTTCACGACGGCATGGGGCAGATGATTTCGGCCTTGCGTCTAAATCTTTCCAACAATCCTGTTCCGGTAAAAAAAGTGGAGGAAGCGGTTGATATCCTGAATGAGATGAATGTTGAGATTAGAAAAATTGCATTCAATCTCATGCCTCATGTGTTGATGAACAGCGGACTTACTGATGCGCTCCTTGAGTTTGCGGGTCGCATCAACAGGACGGGATCAATCCATGTTACCGTTCAGGCCTTTGACATAACGGGCGGCATGCCTGAACAACAGAAAATTGCACTTTATAGAATTTGTCAGGAATGGATTAATAATGTTTTGAAATACGCGCACGCGACCAAAATTGCCTTGCAGCTTGTTCAACACGCACATGAGCTGGTAATTACCATTGAAGACGATGGAGAAGGTTTTGATACCAACGCCCTTTTCCACGGTCAAGGCAATGGCTGGAAGAATATCAATTCGCGTCTCGGTGTTATCCGCGGCAACATCGATATCGATTCAATGCCTGGCCGCCAGGGGACGACTGTGGTAATAACGGTATCTCACGAAAGCATCATCATGGCTGCATGAACATCGCCTATCGTTGACGTCTTCTTCGGGCCCATTCCTGTTTCATTGTTCGCCCGTTGTCGCAAAATGAGTCTCCGTGCCAGCACGGAGGAGAAAATACCCATCAAAAGGTATTTCTGTGCGGGAAAATCTGCGGCACCTTTATAAAAAATCAAGGTGAAGTATTCATTTCGAAATTCAGCGAAAGGCAAAGAGATTTCCATTTTACTGGATGATTATGGCTTCGCTATTTGCGAGGGCATACATCAGGAAAAGATCTCTTATGCAAGTATTGTGGCCGTGCGCATTTGTAAGAAGATCAACCGTGTCTATCGGGTATTCCTTTATCCCGATGCCAGTCGAACGATTACGATCTCGAGCAATTCGTGGGATGACCATGGTAATCCCATTGATCAGTCACGTGAATATGGATTGTTCGTGCGCGTGCTCCACCATCACTTAAAAGACAAAAGCCCTGCGGTCTTCACCTCCGGCGGCAAAGCATCTAAAATATGGTCACTGGCAGCGGCATCCGCCATTTTGTGCTTTCTGATATCCGTCGTGATTGATTACCTGGGTTTTGGACTGATGAATCCCTATAAACAATCACTGATTTTGGCGATGGTTTCCTTCCTGGCAGTGATTCTTTCCAGCATTCGCAATTTCCCTAAAACCTATACTCCTACTGACATTCCGATTCAATTCTTGCCTTGACACTTGCAGATAACTACATAGACCGTCTACTTTTATCCTACATGAAAGGCAAGAGGATAAAAATTGTGTTGGTGGACGATCATCGCATTGTCCTCGATGGCCTTGTGTCTCTACTGGAAAGCGATCCCGATTTTCTCATTGCAGCCGCCCTGGGATCTGGCGAAGAGGTACTTGAATTCATAAAGAAAGATCCGCCCGACATATTGTTGACAGATTACAGCCTGCCTGGCATATCCGGATTAGATTTAACGAGAACGATCAAGCGCGAATATCCGGGTATGAAGGTTGTCGCGTTGAGCATGCATGATGAGGCGCACATCGTCAAAGGCATTTTAAGGGAAGGAGTTGACGGGTATTTGCTTAAGAATATTCAACAGTTTGAACTCAAGAATGCTCTCAAACAGATTATGTTGGGGATGCCGTATGTGAGCCCGGAAATCACAAAGCTCCTGATGAACGATCTTAACCAGCCACCCGAAGAAGCTGGCTTGCTGACGGAACGGGAAACAGACATTCTGCGGTTAATCACAAAAGAACTCTCCAACAAACAAATTGCTGAAAAGCTTTTCATCAGCGAGCGCACTGTGGAGACACACCGAAAAAACATTTTCAGAAAAACCAATACCACATCTCTTGTGGGATTGATCAAGTTTGCTTTTGCGAATAAGCTGGTATGAGCAAGTCGACGCTTCTTAATGGCTGTTGAATAACTCCCGAATGTGCGTTGATAATTTCATCGCACCTATGCATCATCTGTAACACTTCTCTGGTGACATCGCTTGCTTAACGCACTTCCGTACTGGTACGGAGGATAAAAATCCGGGAGACGCGGTATTGGTTGACCAATTCATTCGGGTCAACTTTCGGGATCAATCAAACCCCCTATGATGAAAAAGTTTTATTTTTTATTAGCCGCGTTGACGTGGCTTAGTACTGGAATCAATGCTCAGCAACTTGAGCTGGAGAAAACGTATAAAATTTCACGAGCATCAAAACGTGGTAGTCTTGCGGGTCTCGACTACGACAAAGATGCGAAGACCTACACCCTCACATATTTTACCGGTCAGAAGAAAAACACATTCAAATATGAACAATACGTGTTTGACAATGACTTCAATTTTGTAAAGGATGCTGAATTCGAAGAGGAGGCAGAGGTGATGAAAAAGAAATTTAAGTGGTTTCGATACAAAGGTGAAGAATATACTGTAGTAGGAAATACTGTGGAGAATAATTTGGTAGGCACCCTTGTGCTGCGCAAAAGGCAGATCACCTATAAATATAATTTTCTCCTGGGTGGCTATGGACGGAAAGTGGAGCTTCTCGATAAAGTAAAACCAAAAACGGACGATGGCAACAAGTATACCTTAATTGCCAACGCAGAAGACGATATGAATGGCGACCTGTACGTGCTTGCTTCAGTTAAACCGAAAGCAGGTTCAAAGGGCAACGAAGATGCAGGATCGATCAGGTTGTTAAAATTTAATGCTGAACTCGAATTGGTCAAGACAACGGATTTTGAATTTCAATATTTTCAGTCACTGGCGCAGATGCGAACGATTCCCAGGGATAATCCTGATGATCCAGAAAACCCTGGCATCGGCGGTATTGTATTCATTTTTGCCCCTTCTGATGCCATGGGCAAAAAGATGGCAGATCCCAACAATAATAATTTCACCTACCTGAAGGTTGATGACAATGCCAACGTCACTCATAAATTTAATTTTCAAAGTCCGGCAAGCTACTGGCGAATTGATGAGATGCTGGCTGAGGGAAATGACTATTACTTCTATGGCCCCGCAATGGCTGGTCGGGACAAATATTATAACGTTGGCGCGGGAACCCGTATGGGTGGAGGCGAAGTGAAATACAAGGCGGTTCAACTGATGAAAGTTTCGAATGGAAAATTCACCTACTTGACGGAAACGAGCCTCGACGAATTTAAATCGAGGCAGCAATTCCCTCCGAGCCAAAAGAAAACCCCCGACTATAATGGTCGCGAATTCGGAATTCGAAGCTATAACCTCGCTGCTAACGGCGATCTAATCATCCTTGGTCAGAATTATGACAAGGACAAAGATGGTAACATAACAAAATACGAAGATGCCCTTGGTTTTCATTTCGACACGAATGGTAAGTTGCGTGCACAATATGGTCTTGATACGAAGGAGAGGGGCACCGTGGTCGACTATGATTATGTAAAAGAAGTAGGTTATACTTCCATCACAAAAATCACGACGGTTTTTGGATGTCCGCAGATACTTATCCCAGGCGACAACAAGATGTTTTGGGTTCTACAGGAAGTCAAAGGTTTCGCCAACGGTAAGTTGCTTACGTACCCGCGCATCGGACAGATCAGTCTGAATAATGCGACGGTATCCGACCTCACTACGTTTGGTAAAGGGGAGGGATTCTATCTACACCCCAACTACCCATTTCTGGAAACAGACAAGGGTTCGACATTGGTGTTCTTTGGCGCAGACAAGCCCGGCAGAGAACTTTGGTTTGCGCGCGTGAAACTGCAATAGGAATTGGTTTCGAGTGGGTTTTTTTAAATGACGGCGGAGAATCGCCGTCATTTTTTATTTTTAAAAACGAAATTGAGCAGCTGTAAAGGATCAAGGGCCCTGAAATCAGCAATGGTGGAATCGGTATGTGAAAACTCTTCTTTTGTATGGGTCGTAGTAACACCAACCACTTTGCATCCCGCTGCTTGCGCGGCTGTAATCCCCGAAAGGGAATCTTCAAAGACAAGGCATTGACCTGGACTGAATTTTAATCGGGCAGCGACTTTCAAATATATCTCAGGATTGGGCTTGCCATGCTCTACATCAGACTCATCAAGAATTGCAGAAAAATACTTTTCAATTCCAGTTCCTGCCAATACATAATCAACATTGCTGCGCGGGGCGGAAGTGCCAATAGCACAGGGAATGTTGTTTTGCCTGAGCTTGTCAAGGAAATCTGGCAGTCCGGGAAGCGTGACCAAATCTTTTTTGAAGATCTGGCGAAAAATTTCCTCTTTTTCTTCCTCGTAATAATGAACTTCTTCTGCGGTGAGCTTCCTTCCAAAAAGGTCTGCGATCCATTCCTTGTTCGTTCGACCATAGATTCTTTTGAGGAGTTGCTCATCGTCGAGACGATAACCATATTTTTCGCAGAACTGCTTAAGCGCAATTTTGTGAGCAGGATTGCTATCGATAATCACGCCATCCATATCAAAGATGACTGCAATAGGAGAGGTCATGGGCATTACATAACGATGATTCTCTTCGCAACTTTTTTGTTGCCGGAAGTAAATCGTGCAATATAGATTCCCGGAGCGACACCGAGAAAAGGGTAGGCGACAAGTTGATTTGCCGGGACAAGCTGTGCTACACCGATGGGTTGACCAAGCAAGGTAAAAAGTTCAATCACCATGTTTCTGTCCGCAATGATTGAAAGTGACTGTTGCTGCGGCAATGGATTCGGATATAAAACAATATTGGGCTCCTCTGGCAGGATTACGCCGTTGTCATTCTTAAGCATGTAAAGGCCACCCAGGGTGTTGCCAACGACAATCTCGGGCTTGTTGGTTCCAAAAAGATTTGTAATGGCAGGTCTCAATTTGCCACCGAGATTTTTCGAAACATAAGAATTGGTAAAACCATCGTAGATAAGGCCGGTCACAGCAGTTGTGGAGTTACCAGTGCCGCGGAAATCGCCAATCATAGAAAGCTTGCCTGCCTGCTCACCGATTACAAGATCATCGCGCCCATCGCCGTCGGCATCGCCGGCCGCTACCGCGAGATTTTGTCGCAGAATATTATCGCCGAAGCCCAGATAGGCATTATTCAACAATGAAAATTTTCCCAATACGCCGGTTCCACGCCAATACTCCAACGCACCAGTGCTAGACCCGACGATGGCATCCATGTGCCTGTCTTTGTCGACGTCAACGAGCGCAGCATTTTCATTCAAATCAATTAGAAGTCCGGTTGAAAAAAGGCTTTGTGAACCAACAACAAACGATGTATTGCTTGCGCTCAAAAGGTAAAACAACTGCGTTCTTCCAATGATTGGTGTTGTGGCGGTGAACGCAAGATCAATACCGCCATTGAAATCGACGTCTATGAACTGAGGCTTGATATTATAATATCCCAGGAACGAAAGGCCCAGGTAGTCGTCGGTTACAAACTTAAAAGAAGGCGCTTGCTGCGTGCCGATGTTTTCGTATGTCCAATTACAAGATCCTGGTCTCCGTCATTATCGATGTCCACGAAGGTTGGACTGGAATTGTCACCTATTTCTATCATTCCATCCTGAAGAAAGTCTTTCTTCACGAATGTGAATGCGGGAATTTGAGTTGTTCCCGTGTTTTTATAATACCAGAGAGAATGTTGAAGATCGTTAGCGGCCAGCGTTCTCACGTACATATTTGTCGATGTGAGGAAATCTGCCTTGCCGTCGAAATCAACGTCTTCCATGTACGGAGCAGGATATGTCGGAATCTCCACCTGGGACGTCGCAGGAAATAGGGAGAGTCCATTCATCGATGCATTTTCCGACGACGTTCCCTTATTTTCCATGTAGTAAATGTTATTGCAGGCCTCTTCAGAATAGAGGACATCTTTGTCGCCATCATTGTCAGCATCAAATGCAAGCAATGCTTTTCCACCGGTATGTTCCAACCGACCACCGATCTGACTGCAGTCCACACCTCCGAACGCAATTTTGCCGCACGAACATTCTTCCCAGTTTCCCCAGCTTTGTGTTTGGCGTTCAAGGTCGAGTGAGTCACACCTGCCGTATCGCTCCATGCTGAAATTTTTATGATATTCAGCTGTGCTCGGACTTACAAACCGCATGTTCAATACGTCTAGATCGCCATCGCCATCCATGTCCAGAAAGTTAGGAAGGTCATTTGTTCCCGGAAGGAGATTCACTTTAATGGAGAACCCGCGCGTCAGCAATACATCACTCATGCGCTTTGAATCGGAATTATAGAAGCTCAGTTTCTTCCAGGTGACTTGTTTTCCAGGTTGCGTGGTATTTTGAAAAACAAGAATGCCGATCTGACCGAACGTAAACAGATCTTTCTTTCCATCACAGTTGTAGTCACGAAGAACCAGGAACGTGCTTACCTCGGATGGAAATAATACTTCGTACTCCGGAGCGTACAGGTATTTGCCGTTCTTTGCGACAAAGGTGCTGATCTTTGAAGCCATCTTGTCGAAAATGACAAGGTCGGCCTGGCCATCACCGTTCAGGTCGAGGGTGCTGAGTTGTGGGGAATTGAACCCGCCGGACCATGGATTGGGCAGGAGGTTTTCACCATTTTGAACTGGAATTGATTGATCAATTCTGTAAGTAAATTGTGCCGAAAGCGTGAGTGGAAACAAGAGCAGAAACAGAGCTACACGCACAGGCAATTAATTTAATAATGATATAACGCCGGATATTTTTTGGCTGTTATATTCAAGGCAGCGAAAATACGAATGGAAATCACGGATTTATATAAAAAGTATTTAGAAACGGGAAAAGTGTCCACCGATACGCGCCAGATCACCTCTGGTTCGGTATTCTTTGCACTTAAAGGACCTTCTTTCAATGCAAATGAGTTTGCAGCTGAAGCATTGTCGAAAGGCGCCAGCTATGCCGTTGTTGATGAGAAAAAATTTGTCGCAAATGATAAATACATTCTCGTCGACGATGGCCTCGCCGCATTGCAGCAACTTGCGCGCTATCATAGAAGTCAGTTAAAAATTCCCTTTATCGGTCTTACGGGATCAAATGGCAAAACGACAAGCAAGGAGCTCGTCAATGCAGTTCTCAGCAAGAAATTTAATGTGTATGCCACGAAGGGAAATCTCAACAACCATATTGGCGTTCCGCTCACCGTACTTTCGATCAATGCATCTCATGAAATGGCTGTGATCGAAATGGGGGCGAACCACGTCGGTGAAATCGCGGCATTATCCAACATTGCGAATCCCACGCATGGGTTTATTACCAATATTGGTCGCGCACACATAGGCACTTTCGGAGGCTACGAGAATATTGTTCGTGGAAAATCAGAATTATATCAACACCTGATCAGCAATAACGGAATCGTGTTTATTAACTCGCAAAATCCCGTGCTGGCAAATATGGCAAAGCGATTTGCTTCACCTATTATGTATCCGGCAAACGGTGATTTCTATCATTGCAGCCTGGAGCGAGCGGATCCATTTGTTGTTGTCAAAGCAGAAAATGGTGATGAAGTGCAGACGAAGATTGTCGGAGTTTACAATTTCGAGAACATCGCTACCGCACTTTGTATCGGGAAATACTTTGGCGTTGAACCACGTCTTGCCAATGAAGCAGTTGCGGCATATGAGCCGGGTAACATGCGCTCGCAGATCATCAGGAAGGGAACGAATACGATCATTCTGGATGCCTACAATGCGAACCCTAGCTCGATGGAGGCAGCGATAACAAACCTTTCGGCCATGGATCATACGCACAAGGTGGTCATCCTTGGAGATATGTACGAGTTGGAGGAGGACACTGAAGCAGAACATCGCAAGCTTGGCGCCCTTCTGAAGGCAAAAGGGATTACAGACGCGTATTTATGTGGACCGCTGATAGCATCTGCAAGAGCTACACTACCGCAGGGTAAGTTTTTTGGAACGCGCGAAGCGCTGGCAGATGAATTAAAAAAACACCCCATTGTGAACGCGCTCATACTTGTGAAAGCTTCGCGCGGGATGGCCATGGAAAAGATTGTTGATTTTATTTGATAACCTAATTTATTGATGTATGGATTTCGAACAGATCCAGAAATTCCTTCAAAAACTTTCAAAGAATAACAACCGGGATTGGTTCGAGAAGAACAAAGACACCTACTTGTTGGCGAAGCAGAATTTTGAAGACTTTGTGGGTGCGTTTCTGAAAGAACTCATTGAGTTCAATCCTGAACTGGCTGGACTCAATCATAAAAAACTTCCCTTCCGCATTTACCGGGATGTCCGCTTCAGCAAGGACAAAAAGCCGTATAAGATCAACATGGGCGCAGGCTTTTCCCCCAACGGGAAACTTGTGGAGGAACCTGGATATTATTTTCATGTTGAGCCCGGAAGAAATTTCCTCGCTGGCGGCATCTACATGCCCAATCCCGAAAATCTTGCCAAAGTGCGACAGGAAATTGACTACAATGGCGATAAGCTGGAGAAGATCATGAACGACAAGAAGTTCAAAAAATGGTTTAAGGATTTTTCCGAGTTTGATAAGCTGAAAAGACCGCCGAAAGGATATGCCGAAGACCATCCACGGATTGATTGGCTTAAACACAAGACATTCATTGTATCACATAGCTTTTCAGACGCCGAAATCAGGGACAAAAAGTTTCTGAAAAAACTCACCGAAGGAGCGAAGACGATGAAGCCGTTGATTGATTTCTTGAAGGAGGCGATGGCGTGAGAAAGGCTGTTGGCGTTTGGCTGTTGGCTATTGGTAGGGCGCACTTATAATTAGCGCTCCAGTTTCAATACTTACTAATTTGCATTTTGGAGTATTAATGGCAACTTGAATTGATATGATGGTAGGATTGGTATTTTTATTAGCAGGATCTTTTAATGCAATTCTGTCCATAAGAGATTTTACTGTAAAGGGGCTCAACATAACAAGACTGAAATTTGCGACCTACAATTGGGCCTTGGTGATAATGGGAATCGTCCTCATGGTTATTGATTTTGCCATAGCACTGGCTCGTTGAATTTTAGATAATTTAAACCTTGTCTTTAGATGTTAACTCAAATTCCCAAAACTTCTTTCAGTTTTGCGTAGCCCGTCGCGCTCAAAGGAATTTTAGTCCCATTTTTTAATAGCGCAACATGACTATCTTTTTCTGCCTGCTCAATGCGCGTGAGTTCAGACAAATTCATGAGATAGGACCTGTGGATTCGAACGAACTGCTGTGGATCCAGGGTCTTCTCATAGTGCGACATGGTTTTCTTTTTAAGGTAGAAGCCATCTTTGGTGTGCACCTTCACATAATCATCGAATGCTTCGATGTAGTGAACAGTGTGGATGGGAAGGATAACAATGTTGATACCTTTCTTTACTACAATCCGTTGGCGTTCTTCCGGCTGCGATGAATTTTCTACCAAAGCCGAAGTGTTCTTTTGTGATGCCGGTTGCTGGCTTTTCCATTTTTGCAACGCTTTGTCAAATCGCTCCTGACTGAACGGTTTCAATAGATAATCCACTGCGTGTAATTCAAATGCCTTCATCGCGTGTTCATCGAAGGCAGTGGTAAATATCACCGGTGGAGGATTTTCGATCAGTTCAAGCATTTCAAATCCATTGATCTTTGGCATCTGAATATCTAGGAACACCAAGTCGGGTTTGTGGTGCGCAATGGCTTTGACCCCATCAAAACCATCGTTGCATTCGGCGAGAATCTGAACGTCGGGATGCGCCTGAAGATATTCTTTAACAATACTCCGTGCGAGTGGCTCGTCGTCAACCAGGATTGCTTTGATCATGCTTTCTGTGGAATTCTTAATGTTGTTGTAAAGGTATTATCGCTCTGCGACGTGCTGAGCAGATCGTTTCGGAAGTACATGAGGGAAAGTCTTCGCTGAACGGACGAAAGCCCAAAGCCGGTGCCACGTTGTGGACTTGATGTGGCGGGGTCAAAGGGATTTTTTACTTCAATCAACAGCGCGTAGTTCTCAACTTTTGTGGAGATGGTAATGGTGATTTCGCCAACGGTGTCATACAATCCGAACTTGATCGCATTTTCCACAATGGGTTGTAGGAGTAAAGACGGCAATTTTAAACTCATACTCTCATCCATCTTGTCGATCCGCGTATTCAGGCGATGACCAAACCGGACTTTTTCTATTTCGAGATACAACTGTAAATGGTGCAGCTCTTCTTCCAGTGTGACAAGAGTCTTATCGTCTTTCTTTATTGTACCCCGGAGAAAATCAGACAGTTGCTGGATCATTTTTCGAGCTTCTGCTGGCTGAGATCCCGCGAGTGCGCTTATCGAGTTTAGGCTATTGAAGAGGAAATGAGGTTGTAGCTGTTGACGGAGATTGCTGAGTTCAGCTTCGCGCGCCAGTCGGGCGGCATCTTCCTTTCTCGTTTCTGCTTCGCGCGATTCCGACGCGTACACCCAAAACCAGGTCATAACGGCCACGAGGATGATCATGAGCCAACCGAAAGACCCACGAAGAATCAGCGTGCTGTCAAGGAACGAAGCATACGTTGGGTCATCAAAGATTTGTAGCAGAATTCCTCTTTGTCCCGCAACGCATATTACTTCGAGTGCAACACTCCAGACAAAAACATAAAACGAATTGCGGAGACTTGGCTGATAGGAGTGCATCGATGTGTTGATGACATATCCCGCGACAGCAAACACAAGCTGCGTGACCAGCGCATCGACACAAGCGGTTTTGATGTCGAATCCTGCAGACAGAAGGATGAATGTCTGAATTACCATCCAGATAATCCACCATCCAGCATAGACTGCAATGATCTTACTGTATGTCAGCAGGCTCTTCGACATGCTTAAAACAGAGGACGATGCGTGAGTTGAAGGGAAGCAGCCCGTTGATGCACATTGTGAATGTATGTGTTTGTTTCTTCGGATGCCGTCTCATGAATCTGAGAATACACTTCAAGACCGTCTTTTATTTCATACAAGGGGATTAATTCTGCTACATTCACGAATTCCCACTTTACAGGCTGACTCTGGTCATTCAGAAAACTATCTTCTTCTTTCAGTCCGAGTATCCGTGCTTTAAGCAACGCTTCTTCGAAGCTGTTTGCATTCAAGAGCTTCAGGTGCTCATCGAATTGGGCCTTCTGCCCGTTCGTTCCGTTCGATATCCGGAAGACGATTTTAGCGATGTACCAGTTCATAAAGTATCTTTTTAGTGGTTGTTAGAACCTTATCAATCAATAACTCTTGATATCAATGCCTCCAAAGATGACAGTGCCTTTCATCACCAGTGTCTTTTCAGTGTCGGGAAGATTCCTGTCAATCGGACGTTTGTCGTCTATTCCTCCGAAGATGCACACGACTTCTGACTTAATATTCCAGTTCGCAGGAACTACGAGCTTTGTGCCACCGAATATTGTGCTGATGTCTATCTCTGCAGATTTAACAATGTCAGCCTGACTGAAATCGAGCTCTGTGCCACCGAACATGTTGGTAATTTCGCCGCCTTTGAAATCCTTGGTGATGATCTTCTTTTTTTGGCCACTAAATATAGCGGTTGAATCAAGGGTGTCTTCCGACGAGATGAACGTTGAACCATCGTAGCGATCTCTCCGTCGGCGCCTCGGCTTTACCATGATGTATAAGCCTATTGCGATAATAATCACGGGCCAAGCAAACGGTCTGAAGTTGAAGTCGTAGATCAGGTCATCGGCCATGAAGACACCTCCGATAATCAGCAACACCATCCATCCACCTGGGCGGAAGTTGTGCTTGGCGCCGGCAAAAAGACCGATGGCGATCAAAATCATTTCCCATGAAAACAACCAGTGTGGGATATCAGCACCTGCCTGGTGTGCCAGAAAAAGGGAACCGATAACTACGAGAATAAGTCCGCTGCCGATTCTTCCGCCGCGATTGTCGAAGCGGCTGGTGCGGGTGTCGATGTTGCTGTTTGTTTCCATGTTTTAAATTTTACTCAAATAAACGCCACACGTTAGGCCCCGGCTATGCAAGATAGGCGGCCTTGCCCGCGACGTAGGTGAATGCCGGAAAAGCGTCGGTAAAAATCCTTTGGCCGAGGCAATAAAGTGGCGTTTCCTGATGAATTTTCGGGAATTTAATGTGTCAGACACCTAAGGTGTCTGACACGTCATATGGTAAATGCTGATTCAAGGTCAGAAACGCCATCCACAGAAAAAATCCTGTTTTCCTGATGATTTGAATTTTGACTAGTAGCCAGGTTTAATTCTTCGCGGAACGAAAAGAATCAAGCACTTCATTTTCTGTAAGGTCAGAATAACTCAGTTGTGTTGTCAGAAGTTTATCGCGTTTGCGTCTTTTGCTTCACGAATTGTCATCGGTCGATGATTAATTTTCTTCTTTCAAAGTGGGACCCAACATCCACTTCATCAATGGCCCGCTCGTCATGCTGGTGATCAGCGCCATAATCACCAATGACACGAAGACTTTTTCACCGATAATACCATTTTCCAGCGCAACAATCCCGAGAATAATCTCCATCGCGCCGCGGGCATTCATTCCAAACCCGATGGCAAAGGACTCACGCCAGGTAAGTCCACCTGATCTCGAACCCAGGCCGCACCCAACGATCTTACCCGCAAAAGCTATAAAGATGATCATCAGGGTAAGCAACAAATCGAAGTTGATCAGGAAGTTGACCTTGAGCCCGATCGCGACAAAAAAAAGTGGCGCGAAAATGTTATTGATAAATTGATGAACAATTTCCTTGGCACGCTCGCTCATGTGCTCTGAATCTCCGAGCGCAATGCCAACAATGAATGCACCGAACACTGCGTGGATTCCGATGAATTCAGTGAAAGCCGCTGCGAGAAAGCAAAGTGCCAGTGAGAGAGATAAAAGTCCGCCGGGCCACGCAAGCTTCTTGTTGATCCAGGGAAGAATTCTGTTTAGTAGCCCTCTGCCAATGGTCAGCATAAATCCCGCGAACCCAATGGTGAGCAGAAATGTATAACCGGCAGATATCTCTCTTCCTTTGCCAATCATCCCGAGGATGATCGAAAAGATGAGCCACCCGATCAGATCATCCACCATCGCAGACGCAACGACAAGAAGCCCAATTTTTGTTCTGAACAGTTTTAGATCCATTAGAATCCTTACGATCACCGGTAATGCTGAAATTGCCATAGCCGTTCCCATGAAAAACGCCGAAACCCATAGATCCGCTTCAGCGAAAAAACTTGGGAACGCGAATGGAATGGCAAATCCAAAAGCAAAAGGTATGATCAGTCCGAAGAAGCTCGAGAAGACTGCCTGTTTTCCTTGCTGAAATACGATTCGGAGATCTACCTCAAGTCCTGCGATGAATAGAAGCATCACCACGGCAACTTTTGTGAACCCGTCCAGCACCACCATTGACATCCCCTCCTGTGGAAATAGCATTTTGAACGAGTCCATGGAAAACGTTCCTAAAATGGTGGGGCCGAGTATAATGCCCGCAAGAATTTCACCCACGACTGCAGGCTGTTTGAATTTCCTCGCTGCTTCGGCCATGACCCGTCCAAACGCGAGCATCACGCCCAACTGGACCATCAGCTGAATCAGCTCTCCGTGCGACATCTTAGGCATGCGCGTCCTCCTTTCCCTGTTGCACAATCAGCAGATTGGATGGCAGATCCGCGAAAACATATTCCAGGTCGTGTGTAAAGACTCTGTCGAGAAGACCAAAGCGGCGAGGAGGGGCTCCGACAATTAACAAGTCTGCCTCTTTTCGTTTCGCGAACTGTGCCAGTTCGAATCCCGATTTCCCTGCCACGATCTTGATGTTTATTTTCAGATTCCCATGGGGAATTTTCGAGATGAGCTGCTCGACTTTTTCTATCTCTCCGCGCACAAGCTCCTGCCTTGTGCTCTCGTACTCACTTTCGGAGCTTTGATCAGACGACGACATGGCAAGACCATATAACTTAAGCTCACGGACGACGTGTACCCAGGCATTGCTTTCCCTTTTGCAAAGATCGATGCTCATTTGCAGTGAAGCACTCGCCTGCGGAGTGTCTTCTGCATTAACAACAATGTTTCGGAAACCTGCCGGAGAAATCGAAGGCTGTGTCAATAGCAAAACTGAACATTTCGCCTGTCGCATGATATGACGCGCGACAGTACCCAGGTAGTAATGCAAAAGATTTTCTTTTTTCAATGCGCCGGCAACCAGTAAGTCCACACGTTCGGCGTCGCAGGCGCGGAGGATCGCCTTCGCCGCGTCCCCTTGTTCCCAGCGGATTGTAACCGACGATTGTTCGATGCCACGGGAATCCAATAATTCCTGGATGTGGCGTTCATCGTCCGGTCCACGCCCTCCAACATGTATCAGCACGAGCCTCGCCTTGAATTGCCGCGAAAGATGCACGGCTTCAGCCAACATTCTTTCAGCCGTTGGAGAAAATGCAATGGCCAGCCCAATGATTCGGATCATACCTGAAAAATAAGAACAGGGCAGCCTCCGAACGAATTTAAAATCGCCAAAAGAAAAAAACTCTATTTTGCCCAGAAATGTATCTTTGCGCACTTATGGCGCAGCAAGACGAGAATATTCTTAAGAAAGTCGTATCCCATGCAAAGGAGTATGGGTTTGTCTTTCCTTCCAGTGAAATCTATGATGGATTAGGAGCGGTCTATGACTATGGTCAGAATGGCGTTGAACTGAAAAATAACATCAAGGAATATTGGTGGAGATTTATGACAAGTCTTCACGACAATATTGTCGGCATCGATGCGGCAATCTTCATGCACCCAACAACGTGGAAGGCGTCTGGCCACGTGGACGCATTCAACGACCCGATGATCGACAGCAAGGATTCTAAAAAGCGCTACCGGGCCGATGTACTTGTGGAGGATGCAATCTCCAAAATGGAAGAAAAAATCGAGAAGGAAGTTGAGAAAGCAGCGAAGAGGTTCGGAGACGCATTCAATAAAGAACAGTTCGTCGCAACAAATCCGCGTGTCCTCGAATATCAAAAGAAAATAGACGAAACCAACCAACGCCTGAAGGATGCCATGAGCGCAAGTGATATGGCGGCGATGAAGCAGTTGGTGATTGATTTGGAAATAACAGACCCGGTTTCCGGAGGAAAGAATTGGACAGATGTTCGCCAGTTCAATCTTATGTTTTCCACCGACATGGGATCAGTTGCCGAGGAGGCAAGCAAAATCTACTTGCGACCAGAGACGGCGCAAGGAATATTTGTGAACTTCCTGAACGTGCAGAAGACAGGTAGAATGAAGATTCCATTCGGTATTGCCCAAATCGGTAAAGCCTTCAGAAATGAAATTGTCGCCCGACAGTTTATTTTCCGTATGCGGGAATTTGAGCAGATGGAAATGCAGTTTTTTGTCAAGCCTGGGGAGGAAATGAAGTGGTACCAGTTCTGGAAAGAGAAACGAATGAGGTGGCACCAGGCACTGGGTCTTGGAACAGGAAACTACCGGTTTCATGACCACTTGAATCTGGCGCACTATGCCAATGCTGCATGTGACATTCAGTTCAACTTTCCGATGGGCTTCAAGGAACTGGAAGGAATTCATTCACGTACCGACTATGATCTGAAGAGCCACGAAAAATTTTCGGGTAAAAAGCTTCAGTACTTTGATACCGAGGACAATCAAAACTTTATTCCATACGTAGTCGAAACCTCTGTCGGTCTTGACCGAATGTTCTTGTCTGTTTTGTCAAGCTCTTATAAAGAGGAAAAACTTGAAGACGGAAGCGAGCGAGTCGTGTTAAGCATTCCACCTGCGCTTGCACCAAACAAAGTAGCAATCTTGCCTTTGATAAAGAAGGATGGCTTGCCGGAGAAAGCTGAGGCCATCATGCAAGAGCTGAAGTTTGATTTCCGTTGTTACTACGAAGACAAGGATACAATCGGAAAGAGATACCGGAGAATGGATGCCATCGGCACACCGTTCTGCGTGACAATCGATCATCAAACCCTGCAAGACAATACAGTAACAATTCGCGATCGCGACACGATGAAGCAGGACAGGGTCAATGTGTCGGAATTGAAAGGGTTGCTTGAAAAGAATTGTTCGATCAATAATTTACTTCGCGCGATTTAAACCCAATCCCGAGGAATTTGAGAACCAGTGTGCTGGATCTTATTTACGATTTCTTCCACGGTCTTTATGAAGAGATCCGGTTCCGGTTTTGGTACGGGCCCGTTTTTCATCGCTTCCTCAATCGTAAGTATATTTTCTATACAAATCTGCCCTCGCCATTAAAGTTGAAATTTTTGAGGCTGGTGCGGGACCATTACGAATATTTTGAGTTTAAATCCCGTAACATGAATCTCACGCGCGCGATGAAAGCAATTATCTGCAGTGGCGCATCTCAACTTGTTCTCTTTTTGCCGCGTGAAAGCCTTACATTTTTCGAAACGGTGGTTGTCTATCCTGATGATTATGAGTCAGTGATTACGCACCGCCATCACCGCGGTGAAGTTAATCCGAGACTACGGGCAATTGTTTTCTCCTGGAAAGGCATTGCTGAGGGTATGAGCCGCCCTGATGATGGACTGAACCTGCTACTTCACGAGTTTGCTCATGCGCTTTGGCTCGAGCACAAGATTACCAGGCATCAGTATACCGTTTTGGATGAATCCCTGGTAGGGCGGTTCGAACAGCTTGCTTTGCAGGAGATGACCCGGATGCAAGAACCTGGACATCATTTTCTTCGCGCATATGCTATGAGTAACATCGAAGAATTTTTTGCCGTCGCGGTGGAAAATTTCTTTGAGCGTGCGCCCCAATTTCATGCTGAACTTCCGGAGATGTATTTGCTGCTTACCCGCCTTTTCCGGCAAGACCCAATAAAATTGAACGTGAAGAATAGTGCACTGCGCATTGTAGACCACCTCAAGAGCTAGTGAACATTTGATGTGGCCTTGAACCTTGAACTTTGAGCTCTCCTGCCGCCTGTCATAAATCGCGCAAGTTGTTTTGATTGATCTAGAGAACTCCTAATTTTACTCGAACAATAGGGGTGCCTTAAATACACGGGCTGAGATTATACCCAATGAACCTGATGCCGATAATGCGGCCGAAGGGAGGTAAGTAAAAAACACGCATCTGCATTCCCCTGTGCGCTGCTGATTTAAAAGGAAGATCATGCTGAGGTCAATTTTATTGGGTGGCGTATTGCTGCTCTCGATGAATGCAATTGCGCAGTTTACGCTGACGGGTTTTGTTCGCGATGTAAACAATAATGAGTCGCTGCCGGGTGCCACACTGCAGATAGAATCGATTAATCGCAACACGGTTACCGATGAGCAGGGGCGATATTCATTCAACAATCTCCCCGCCGGCAACTATGATGTTAAGGTCAGATTCCTGGGATACAAAGACGTTTTGCAGAATGTCGGCGTGCAACAGAATGCTTCGATCAATTTCCTGCTTGAATCATCAGCTGTTCTTACCGACGAGGTGGTGGTTCTATCAACCCGTGCCAACGAAAAAACGCCGACGACTTATTCAAATATTAATAAATTCAGTATCCAGAAGCAGAATTTCGGTCAAGACCTACCAATGATTCTCAATTGGACGCCGTCTGTGGTAACAACGTCCGATGCCGGAGCAGGTGTCGGATATACCGGTATAAGGATTCGCGGCAGCGATGCTACCAGGATCAATGTTACACTGAATGGCATCCCATACAACGACAGCGAATCTCAAGGAGTGTACTGGGTTGATGTACCGGACATTGCCACGTCAACACAAAGCATGCAGATCCAGCGCGGCGTTGGCACTTCATCAAATGGAGCGGGCGCTTTTGGGGCCACGATCAATTTGCAGACCAATACACGTAATGACCAGCCCTATGCCGACGTGATAAATTCGGTCGGATCCTTCGGAACGCACAAGCACACGATCGGCCTGGGATCTGGATTGGTCAATGGAAAATTTGTATTCGATGGTCGTATGTCAAAAATCAATTCCGATGGATTCATCGATCGAGCCTCATCCGACTTAAGCTCGTATTATTTCTCGGCCGGCTATTATGGAAAGAAGACAATGATAAAGGCCATCGCCTTCGGCGGAAGAGAAATCACTTATCAAAGCTGGTATGGTGTGCCCCAATCCAGGCTCAATGATGACGTATCTGCGATGATGGTTACTGCCGCCGATGAAGGATGGAATAATGATCAAACGCAAAACCTTTTAAATTCAAACACCCGTACATTTAACCCATACACCTATAAAGATCAGGTTGATAACTACGGTCAATATCATTACCAGCTTCATGTCTCCCAGCAATTTACGCCGGGACTTACGGCTAACCTTTCGCTTCATACTACGCTCGGCAAAGGCTATTATGAGGAGTTCAGGTATGCTGATTCTTTTTCGAAATATGGTTTACCGCCGGCTGTTATCGGGTCGGACACGGTTAAGTCCAGCGACCTTATACGTCGCCGATGGCTCGACAATTACTTTTATGGATTTACCTATTCCGTTAACTATGAAAAGGGCAAACTACAGTCTACACTAGGCGGTGGTGGGAACACATATTCCGGTGACCATTTCGGAGAAATAACATGGGCGGCGGTGGCAATCAATGCGCCCAAGGACTATCGATATTATTTCAATAACGGAATGAAAGATGATTTCAACATTTATTGGAAGAACAGTTACGACATTACGCCGAGGGTGAGTGCATTTCTCGACTTGCAATTGCGCACCGTTCATTACAAAGCAACGGGTACTGAGAATGAACTTCAGCCGTTTAATGTAAGCGCCGACTATAACTTTTTCAATCCGAAAATTGGCTTTGTTCACCAAATGTCTCCGAATCACCAAGTCTACATGTCGTATTCCGTCGGCAATCGCGAGCCTGTGCGAGACGATTTTGTTAATGCACCTGCCGCCCAACAACCAAAGAACGAGACTTTGTATGATTTTGAATTTGGCATGAAGAAGAAGGGCGCACGAGGATACATCAACATCAATTATTATCTAATGTCATACAGGAATCAGTTGGTTCTTACAGGTCAGCTGAATGACGTGGGGGCCGCGATTCGTACCAATGTTGATGATAGCTACAGAACGGGTTTTGAATTTGATGGGATGCTGCGAATTACATCGAAACTTGCGTGGAATGCAAACCTGACCATCAGCAAGAATAAGATCGACAAATTCACGGAGGTACTTTACGACTATGGTGTGAACTATAACGAGTACAACGAAATAAAGAGGAGCTACACGAATACGGATATCTCTTTCTCGCCTGACCTGATTGCAGGATCTTCCCTTACCTATCGTATGATTTCAAATCTGGATATCACTTTGCTTACCAAATATGTGGGCAAGCAATACTTAGACAATACATCAAATGAGCAAAGGAAGATTGATGCCTATTTTACAAATGATTTGCGACTCAACTATTCGATCAAACCTTCGTGGATGCGGGAGATCGCGCTTAGCTTCCTTCTTAATAACATGTTTGACGTGAAGTACGCATCGAATGGTTATACGTATGGCTTCTATGCGGGACTCGCGGACCCACATCGCCAGAATTACTACTACCCGCAGGCCGGTAGAAATTTCATGGCTATGGTGGCCCTGAGATTTTGATTATCGGATCGCCTGAACGATGCGGTTCTTCCCCCTGAGATCCCGGATAATTTTTACATCGGAATACCCGAGGGAGAGGAACAAAGACGCTGTTTCCGGTCCGTATAATTCGTTTATCTCGGTGATAAGGAGGCCACTCGACTTCAAGGCGTTCAGTCCCTTTTTTGCAATTGCTTCGTAAAAAACCAGTGCGTTATTGCCTCCCGAAAACAATGCAAGGTGAGGCTCGAAGTCAATGACATTTTTTCTTAGACTGCTTCTTTCCTGCTCGGGAACATACGGCGGATTGCTCACAACAGCGTCCAATGGACCGAAGGGAATAGGATCACGTCGAGATTTTTTGCATTATCGGTCGCTAGTTCGAGCGCCCCTTCACTTATGTCCGTGGCGAAAATAGTCGCTTGTGGCAGTTCTAATGCCAACGTTGTTGCAATGCATCCACTGCCTGTGCCGATATCAATTAAGGATATCTTATTGTCTGAATTCTTGAAATGATCCACTACTGCCTTTACAAGCAACTCTGTTTCTGGCCTTGGTATCAACACCGATCGATTCACTTTGAATGTTCTGCCGTAAAAAGAGGTTTCCCCAAGAATGTATTGAAGTGGCTCGTGATTATTGATTCGGTCAATGATTTTGTTTAATCGATCAGGATCAATTTCAGTTTTTTTTCCTGCTAAAACGGCCACGTGAGTTAAGCCAAATTCATGTTCGAGAAGCCACCTCACGATCGCCTCTTTCTCATCATTGCTTTCGTTGATCGTCAACGCAGCAATCGTGGTTCGAAGAAGTTCTTTTGAATCGATTTTCATCGACGCAAGTCTAATGAATTTTCATCGCCGATGTGCAGTTGATGGCAACGCATTGTACAACTTTGTGGCTTGGTGTCGTCGTGGCCATGTGGAATTACCACAAAGGCACTAAAACTCGAAGAATCACAAAAGATTCCCGCTTGCATCACTTTGAATTTCCCTCCATCTTTCGACTGTGACACAGGATGAAATATACATGCGGCGCGCACTGGACCTTGCTATGCTTGGTATCGGGCAGGTAAGTCCCAATCCGCTGGTGGGATGTGTGATCGTGCATGATTCTAAAATAATCGGCGAGGGATGGCATAAAAAATACGGTGAAGCGCATGCTGAAGTCAATGCCGTTGCTGCGGTGAATGATCCTTCGTTATTGTCAGCCTCAACAGTTTATGTCAACCTCGAGCCTTGCTCTCACTTTGGAAAAACACCTCCATGCGCTGACATGTTGGTACGACACAAAGTGAAAAGAGTAGTCATTGCCAACGTGGATACCTACCGGGAGGTGAATGGTGAAGGAATAAGGAAGCTTCGTGAATCGGGTGCTGAAGTCATTACAGGAGTCCTGGAGAAAGAGGGGAGAAATTTAAACAGGCGTTTCTTTACCTACGTCGAAAAGGATCGGCCATTTATTTTACTGAAGTGGGCTCAGACCAGCGACGGATTTATTGCGCGTGAAGATTATAGTTCGAAATGGATCAGCAATGACTTATCGAGGCAGGTGAGTCACAAGTTGCGTGCTGAGGTAGACGCCGTCCTTGTGGGAACGCGAACAGCACAACATGATAATCCAAGGCTGAATGTTCGGGATTGGTCGGGTAAAGATCCAGTGCGCATTGTGATTGATCGGTCACTCCTGCTGGGTCGGGACCTTAACTTATTTGATAAGGCGCAGCCAACCATTTGCTACAACCTTCTTCGTAATGAAGTCGATGACAACGTAACGCTGGTCAAGCTGCAGGAAATCAACTTCATTGACGATTTATTGAAAGATTTGCACCAACGAAAGATCCAGTCGCTGATGATTGAGGGCGGAACCCAAACCATCCGTTCATTTATAGATCGTGGATTGTGGGACGAAGCAACAATTTTCCGGTCGCCTCAAAAATTTGGAAAAGGAATCGCAGCGCCAGCGGTCAAAGGAAAAATTGTTGGCGAAGAAAAGATCATCGATGACGTGATGATTTCTTTAGCTAGAATTTGAATTGTATCCCCACCCCGTTTTTTGAAAAAAACAGCGCTGGTCGTGGACGCCACGACGTCAGTCCTTGGTTGTACGTTTCGATAGCGCTTTGCGCATGCCGCTTATAAGACCGGTGCAACGGAATTGATCCCACGATCAATGCGCCGCCGGCGGCCAAAAAGGTCCATTCAGGATCGGCTCCTGCGATCGCGCTGCCAATGGGGAATATCACGAGGATACCGCCGGCAAATCCCATAATTCCGCCTGCCGTTTCCAACTTTCTTCCTTTCTTGAATTCTTCATATGCGATGGAATTATCCTTCTTCATAATCTGCAATACCTGCTTTGGGCTGACATAAAATGTCGTCGTGTCTTTCGTGTATTCGAAATCGGCGCCGCCGAAAGTGCGATACATGACGAGGCCTTGGGGTGGTATTTCCTGTTGCGCAAAAGAATTGCTTAATGAAATGAACAACAACAGGGCAGAAGTAGCGCAAGTAATCTTCATACTATCACAAGGATTCGATTCTATTTATTCTTGGTTGGATAAACCAGATTCCGATCGGCCAGAACACAAGGGCAAGCGTATCGCCAAAGTAATCGTTAATGTCGATATCGGTTCCCTTTTCAACGGCGTTGAGAGCTTTGGCCGGATAGCTATTAAATACTGCGAGCATGACTAGCAAACAAATTCCTGACGTCCAAAACAAAATGGAGTGTTCATGCCAATCCATGGCAAGGCTTAAAACCTTACCCGTAACGATGAATGAAATCAATGCCACACCACAAATTTGAAAACACCGATAATGTAACGTGAAATGTTTCGGGTGCCGCATCCGCAAACTAAACCCTAGCAATAACGTCCAACAATATGGAATGATTGAGAAAACTGTCTCGAATGGAGTTGTGTTAAACCTAAAGCTTGACAAAGAAATCAAGATGCTTAGAATTATCATAGCAAGCACCAATTGCCAGTGTCTCGCCCCTAGAATGAATTTCATCGTTAGTGCACCACTGTTATTCTATGGTAAACCCTTCAACTCCTTAACTCCTTAACTCCTAATTTATCACACCATCCTCTTCGTCACCTCATCCCAATTCACCACATTCCACCACGCAGCAACATAATCGGGACGCTTGTTTTGATATTTGAGATAGTAGGCATGTTCCCATACGTCGATCGCCAGCAAGGGTGTACCCTTCAGTTCACTTGAATCCATCAGTGGATTATCCTGATTCGGTGTCGAGCCGATCTTCAGTTTTCCTCCGTCGTTCACAAGCCACGCCCAACCTGATCCGAACCGGCCAGTGGCGGCCTGCGTGAATTGTTCTTTGAACTTATCAAATGAACCAAATGCGGCATTGATACCATCAGCGACTTTTCCGGTAGGGGCACCTCCGCCACCGGCTTTCATGATCTGCCAAAAGAAATTGTGATTCCATACACCACCACCGTTGTTGCGTGCTTTCGGTGAAAGCTTCGATGCATTATCAAAGAACTCTTTTTCAGTTGCGTACTTAATGTTCTCTGCTGCAATTGCATCGTTCACATTTTTGATGTACGCGGTGTGGTGTTTGGTGTAATGTATCTCCATGGTCATCGCGTCGATGTGTGGCTCGAGCGCTCCATAGGCATATGGCAATGGCACCTGGCTGAATTTTAATCCGTCGGCTGCAGCATGGGCTGCGTTGGAATTCCCCAGCAATGAGGATCCAATAGCGGCGGCGGCAGTAATCTTCATAGAATCCTTTACAAACTTCCTGCGATCGATCTTTTCCATAGTAGTACAGTTTAGAAAATTTTTAAATTTTTTGAAAAGCTCAGGCCACAATCGGTAGGTTGTTGAATGAGGGTCTGTGTTGCCTTTACCAGAAGTAAATTTACCCAAAAAATCTTTAGCTTTAATCGGAGTGAGGAGGAGCGTTAAAGCCCTTTTCACATACTTAAGCTTGCACTTAAACATTAACTCGAGCTTTGTATAAGTCGGTTCGCTATCTGATTTTTCTGAAGGATGTTTTCATTCTGTCAGTCACGACTTTCGGCGGGCCGCAAGCGCATCTCACCCATTTTTTAAGAATCCTTGTTCAGAAACGGAAATACCTTTCCGAAGATGACCTCATGGAGATCAATGCCCTTTGTCAGGTGTTGCCTGGCCCGACATCGACACAGACGCTTACTGCCATTGGCTACAAGCTTGGCGGACCGAACCTCGCTTACCTCACGTTGATCATTTGGATTCTTCCTGCTGTGAGTCTCATGACGCTGGCAGCCGTGATTATGCAATCATTCCAGGAGCGGAATGTTTCGCTTGCGTTTACACGGTTTGTCCCGGCGATGGCAGTAGGTTTTGTGAGTTATGCGGCATATACAATGAGTATAAAAACCGTGCACACAAGAACAGCAATAGTGCTCATGGTACTGTCTGCTGTTTTGTCGTATTTCATCTTTGAACAGCTGCCGTTGATTTCACCTTTCTTCTGTCCTTTCGCTTTGCTGGTATCGGGTGTGGTCACATCATTCAAGTACAAGAAGCAGCCCAAAGAAGAAAAAACCCCCATGCGGATCAGTTGGGCGAATTTCATTTTATGGGCCTCTGTTTTGATTACAGCTGCAGCCCTTGGAGGACTCACACATAATTTGCCCATTAGGCTGTTCGAGAATTTTTATCGTAACGGCAGTCTCATTTTCGGCGGTGGGCAGGTGCTCACGCCACTCTTGTACACTGAGTTTGTTGAATTGAAACAATACCTCGAGCCCCGTGAATTTCTTTCCGGATATGCAATCGCGCAGTCTATACCCGGACCTGTATTTTCTTTTAGCGCTTACATCGGTACCATGTCGATGCAAAAGGATGGTGCAGGAATGGCAGGACAAATACTGGGGGCTTTTGCATCTACGGCAGGAATATTTTTGCCAGGTACGTTTCTCATATTCTTTCTGATCCGATTCTGGGATAGCCTGAAAAAATACCGGGCCGTTCGCGCGTCACTGGAGGGAATCACCGCTGCCAGTGCAGGACTGGTTGCTTCCGCTGCGATCATTTTGTTCCAATCGCTCAAACCCCTGGAGCAATCAACAGAGAATGCGATCTATACCTACGCTTTCACCATTGGTACGTTTATTCTGCTGAATTTCAAACAAATTCCGTCAGGTCTGATCATCCTGTTTGGATTGCTGCTTGGGTGGTTATTGTGATCAAAGATTGAACTTGATCGGTAGTATCAATCTTTGTTGGACTCGCTTGCCGAGGTGGTTTGCCGGGATCCAGGCTGAATACAACTTTATTACCCGTAATGCCTCGTCATCCCATGCCTTTCCCAATCCTTTGACGACTTTCACTTTTTTCAAGGCGCCGCTTCTATCAACAATGAATTCAATAAACACGAAACCTTCTGCGGCTTCCTTTCCCGGATGAGGATGAAGTTCATTGGCGATAAATTTTCCATAAAAATCACTGAAGCCTCCCTTAGGCGATGCGGATATCTCCGGTGTATTGTAGACAGTATCAGCGTCTAAAGAGTCGACATAATAAAGTGGGACTGCGTCTTCCCAACAATCATTGCACCATAGTATCGACGAGTCTCCTTCATCGCTTTTTTTGGTTATGCCATCTTCTAATGATACAATCGTTGCGACTGGAATCTTCTTTTGGCATGCCAAGAATATTAATGCCACGATTGCGAGGCCCATTAATCCGTAGAGGTTTTTCAAAACCATAGAAACAATTGCCTGTTCGTTTAGTTACAATCCCAATACTTCGGTCAAGTCACTCAAACGTCAAAAATAAGGACGACCGGGCCGGCTGATAAACAAAAAACCCCGACGTTGCCGTCAGGGTCTTTAATAAAATTTCTTCTGTTCGATTTATCCCAACTTGAAGATGATCGGAAGTGTGTAGCGCTGCTTCACTGGCTTACCACGCTGCTTACCTGGTGTCCATGCCGGAGCTGACTGAATGATACGAACAGCTTCTTCATCGCAACCGGCGCCGATTCCTTTAATCGCTTTCACGTCGCTCAGTGAGCCGTCTTTGTTAATGACGAACTCTACGAACACGCGACCTTCAATTCCCATACGTCGTGCCTGTGCGGGATATTTGATCTTTTCACCAACATACTTGTAGAACGCTGCCATACCACCTTTAGGAGCTGCAGATTCTTCAACGACAGTGAAGATCTCATCAGTTTCTTCTTTAGGCTCTTCAGCCTGAACAACGATCTGTTCAACTTTCGCCTCTTCAGTAACCTCCACGTCGAGGTTTACCTTGATATCTTCTTTGATTTCTTCTTCATCAGGAACTTCAACAACCTGGGGCTGCTGAATTACCGGAGCGGGGGGCGGTGGTTGCTCAGTGGGAGGAACTTCGAGCGTTTCTTCGAACGTATCAGTTCTCTTACCGGCCAAATCCATAACGCCTTCATCGGCCTCTTTCCACTCAAAGGCCATCACGACCAGAATCATCGTAATGAAAAGCCCGATGCTAAAGAAAAAGCTGGATTTTTTGGTCAGATCAGCCTTTTCGGTCTTTTTCGCTTCCATACAAATTCACAGTTTAGGATTTCAAATATAACACCAGAATCCACTTTTGACGATAACGTCACAGGAAAATCAGCAAATTCCCGGAAAAAATTGACTTATCGGCGGCTGCCGTAGAAAAGCGTGAAATAGACCGTGGGGAACATTTTGTAGTTGTCAGCGGTCGGCATCAGGACTATTTTGTTGAAGTAGGAATCCAGCAGGAATCCGACCTCAAACCCCGTGACCTGGCTTTTGATCGTCCCAAGCTCAAAATTCAAACCGAATTTGGCGTTGATTCCCAATTGCAGGGTGGATTCACCCAAGCCCTGGAACAGGTTTCCGGTTCCAAGGATATTATTGAAGTTATGATTTGGATTGGCAGGGTCATATTGCTCCCGGACGGTCACAAAAAAACTGTTATTGTCGAGAGACCGCTCTATATAGTATGGCGCCACGATCCCAATGGACGGACCAATTGCGGTAACGGCTTTTATTTCAACGCCTTGTTGCGGTGCCTTTGTGAAAATGATAAGGTCGCGCCCGTATTGAAATCTGAAGGCGTACAGGTAGTTACTCTTTCCATAAATGAAATAATTCCCGGTAGATCGTGAGCTCTTTCTGACTTCAAGTGGATGTTTCACATTCATGATCTCAAGGCCGAAAGTCTCAAGAAGCCTGTCATTCAGTTTCCGTGCTTTCTTGAAAACAAATCCCCCGATGAGACCACCGGATGAGTTCTTATTGATACCCCAGGTGAATTCGGAATTATACTCGTAGCTGTCCTGCGTTTGCGCAGACGCCAGCGAGGAAATGCATACTCCAACTAGAGTGAGAATCGACCACTTACGAACAAACCCCTGCATTTCAGATACTTTGGGCTAAATTTAGACGATTATAATATAACACAAAAGTTCAAAATTTCAGGCTATGGCATCTATGCGCGGCGAATATCTGGGCCACCTCAGGACTCAGGATACGCACCAGCTTTCTGGCTCTCAAATTATCACAGACGCTCCACCCGACAATAACGGAAAAGGAGAGGCTTTTAGTCCAACCGATCTGGTTTGCGCGGCGCTTGCAAGCTGCATGATGACGATTATGGGCATTCTTGCTCAACGGGAGAACCTGGATATCACCGGTATGAAATACGACATCACAAAAATCATGGCATCCAACCCCAGAAAGATTGCCGAGATACAAATTAATTTTTCCCACCCATCTCTTGCAGCCGATGCCGTTCAGAAAGAAAAACTGAAGCGGGCTGCGCTTACATGCCCGGTGGCCCTCAGCTTATCCGACAACTTGAAACAAACGGTGACCTTTAGTTTTTAGACTCCGTCAGCGTTGCGGCGTTCGCAAGAATGTCGCGATACTCGATCTCAAAATGTGAACGATCGTAGACAGCCTTACCATCCCGGATCAAGAGCACCTGTGGCGATTCATGCTGAACTGCAAACTCGCGCGCTACTTGTCCCGATACATCAGGATGTTGCAGTAAGTCTAGGTAATAAGCGCTTACTGATTTCATCTCATCCTCCTTCCAGTGACGTTGCAGCCGGTCAAGAGCCGTACGGCTGATAGAGCATCGCGTACTATGTTTAAAGATCAAGACAGGATTTTCCCTGGATGATTCTTTGATTGCCCTCAGTTGTTCAATGGAATTTAAATCCTGCCAATTCATTTCAATTTCTATTTCGCCCACAAACCTTTCTCGCGTTTATCATAGCCTGGCTTTGTTGTCCTGACCTTAAGATTTTCAGGCTGCGTTTCGTTCTTGCGGAAAAGCTTTCCCCACATCAACTTCACATTCATTAAAAGAGTTCGTTCCTCTTTTACATTGTCGCGGAAGCCATGTGCGAATTGTGCGTCCGGATGAAGGCGGCTGCCGGAGTATTTCTTCATTTTCACATTGCCCTGGAAATCTCTGATCTGTGCTGCTGCCTTTCCTGGGGATCTTCCTTTTAAGGCGTCGTCATTGCTATTGGGATTTTTGCCGCTAGGATGTTCCCGAACTTTCACATGCAATCCAGCTACACTGTAGGTTGTGGCGTTAGGATGCCTCTTCTTCATCGACTCTTTCGATGCGTTTGGATTTTGGACGTAATTCTTTTTGAAACGTGATAGAGCAATCTTTCCGGAATAGTTAACATTCCCGCTCACACCAGGATTGACTGAGACTGCTTTTCCATCATTATTCCACAGTTTTCCACTGACACTTCCACCGCCTTTTTCAGGTCGTTTGTATTTGATATTGCCGGCAAAATTTCCTCCCTGCTCTGATCTTGGGCCTCGAACTTCGATGGCGCGATTGTCATTGTTCCAAAGCTTTCCGCTAACACTTCCGCCACCCTTTTCAGGTCGTTTGTATTTAATGTTGCCGGTAAAATTTCCCCCCTGCTCTGATCTTGGGCCTCGAACCTCGATGGCGCGATTCTCATTGTTCCAAAGTTTTCCGCTCACGCTACCCCCACCTTTTTCCGGACGCTTGTATTTGATGTTGCCAGAAAAATTTCCGCCCTGCTCCGATCTTGGTCCTCGAACCTCGATGGCGCGATTCTCATTGTTCCAAAGTTTTCCGCTCACGCTACCACCACCTTTCTCAGGTCGTTTGTATTTGATGTTACCGGAAAAATTTCCACCCTGCTCTGATATAGGTGGACGAGATTGTATTGAACGATTGTCGTTGTTCCAAACAACGCCGCTCACACTGCCTCCTCCTTTTGCCGGACGCTTCCCTTTTTGTCTTCCTGAATAATCAATGCCATTGAGTTCTATTCCTCTTATGCTTCCTCTTTTGATACGCCCTGAGTAATTTACTCCGTCAGTTCCGAATCCTTTGGTGTCGCTACGCTTCATGTTGCCGGAGTATCCGACGCCGTTTTCATTGAACTGTTTGACTGCACCATAGCGACGAATATTACCTTGATAATTTGCCCCTTGTTTTGTGACACCGCGTATATCGCTGCGTCGAATGCGTCCTGAGTAATTGACACCATCTGTGCCGAACCCACGAATACTGCTTCGTTTTATTTTGCCAGAGTAATTCACGCCATCTGTTCCGAAGCCGCGAACAGAACTGCGCTTGATGCGTCCTGAATAATTGACACCGTCCGTTCCATAGCCCCGAATGGAGCTTCTCTTAATTTTTCCTGAGTGACTAACACCGTCTGTTCCGAATCCCCGAATGGAACTTCTTCGGATGTTCCCGCTATATCCCGTTCCCTCTTTGCTGAATCCGGGCTGACCTTGTTTGAAAGTTCCGGTGAAACGGGCGCCGCGGGTATAGCCCTGTCCAGGCGGTCTTCCCTGGATTGGTTTTCCTTTGTTGTTCCACTTGGCAGATATGCTGCCGCCACCACCCTTAGCTTGTCTGTTATTTCGACCTCCACCGAGCCTCTGCGGTAAATATTGTCGGGGAATAGGCGTGCCCTTTTTTTCGCCGCTCCCGGAAATGGACAATTGCCTCGGGAAAAAATATTCTCCGGCGCTTTCTTTTCCACCGCGTTTAGATTTTCTGAGATTAAATCCTGCCACATCTCCCTTCCATCCTCGCTGACCTTTCTTAGTTCGTGTGGCATATCCGCCACCGCCTACACGATTCGCTCTGTCACCGATCGGTTTTCGGCCAAAAAATTTCAAGGTATCCCGTCCGAGTAAACCGGCCACAGGGGACTTGTAATTTCTTGTTCGAAGCGGACCACCGGTAAGATCTGTTGTTGAAGCCCTTTCTTTACGTTGCAGCTTTCCCCAATAAACATTCTTCCGTCCACGCTGCACATATGGCCGGCTGAGCGAGCCTGGCTGACTGCTGACAATACCTGTTCCGGTCAACGGTTTACGCGACAATGATTTTACCCTTCTTACTTCACTACTGTTTGATACGGCTTGATCTTTTGATGTGCGATTCTTTTTATAGTATCTGACGTAGGGCCCCTTTTGAGAAAAGGTATTTCTTACTGAACCGGTTGCACTTTGATTTCTGATAGGTCCCTTGTCTGCGGCTCCCTTCCATGCCCGTTCTTCATAACGAGGAGGATGTTTGATGCCCACGGGCCTCCCCTCTGAATTTCTGGATACGGATGGTGGCTTTGGCTGCGGGGGTCTTTTCCTGTAAGCCTTTACGATAGGGCTTGATTGAGGGTAAACATTTGCAGGGGCAGCATCTCGGTTGCCAGGTATAACGCGCCGAATTGAATGGCCAGACACATCGCCGCGCCACGCACGCGTCCGACTTTCCCGCGGTGATCGCGAAAACACACGTCCCCTGGGACTAGCGGCGCGTTCAGGTTGTTTCTTAACCCTTCGGGAATATGGCTGAGGTTGTGGATACTTTGCATTCGCACGATTCGCTGAAGATTGGTCCAGCGTCCGTAACCGCCGTCCGGCAATGTCCCTCGTTCTGCCTTTCTCTTTTCTTTTATAGGATTTCTGCCTCGTTTCTCTGACTTGCCGCTGGTTCTTTACAGGCTTATCTCCCTTCGTGTTTTGAGTATATCCATACGTTGCAAAAAGGCAAAGCAGGATTGTCAGGATCAATCCTTTTGATGCTCGTGCAGGGAGGGCTGTATCGCGATTGCGCGCAATCAAAACATGTGTAATGAAGAACGCTAAGGTAGGAAAAATATTTTCGGCGACTTAGCAACTGATCAATCGTGCAACAGCCAGTCCCATACCTGGTTCGGCAGTTGGTTAGTAACTCAATAATGCCTCGATCTTCTCTTTCAATCTCGCACTCGCCAGAAAGTTCTTCTCAAGCGTCGGCGCGAAAGGAATCGGTGTGTCAAGACTCCCTACACGCATCACCGGTGCGTCGAGGTGTTGAAATAGATGCTCGCTTATCCACGCAGCAATCTCGGCACCAACACCGCCTGTAAGACTGTCTTCGTGGAGTACTAATATTCGCCCTGTCTTTTTTACTGTATCTGTTACCGCGTCCTGATCCCAAGGCAACAATGTACGAAGGTCAAGTACGTCAGCATGAACGCCGAGTTCCGCAATGGTTTCTTTAGCCCAATGCACGCCCATACCGTATGTGATGATCGATAAGTCGTTGCCTTCACTTACCAGCTTTGCTTTTCCGATTTCAATCGTGTAATAATCGTCCGGAATTTCTTCTTTGATTGAACGATATAAATACTTGTGTTCAAAATATAAATAGGGATTTGGATCTTCAAATGCCGCGCACAACAACCCCTTGGCATCGTATGGATTCGAAGGATAAACAATCTTAAGTCCTGGTGTGTGGAAGAACCAAGCTTCGTTACTTTGTGAATGAAATGGTCCGGCAGCCGTTCCAGCTCCCGTTGGCATCCTGACAACGACATCAGCCGCCTGACCCCATCGCCAGTGAGCCTTCGCTAGGTTGTTGACAATCTGATTGAAGCCCTCGGTAACGAAATCGGCAAATTGCATTTCGACCATCGCCTTCATTCCCTTGATTGACAGTCCAAGCCCTGCACCCACAATCGCTGACTCACAGATCGGCGTATTGCGTACCCGACCTTTGCCAAACTTCTCTACAAATCCCTCGGTGATTTTGAATACGCCACCGTATTCGGCAATGTCTTGTCCCATCAGCACGAGGTTATCATGTCGCTCCATACTCTGATACATACCATCGCGGATCGCATCGATAAAACGTTTTTCTGTTTTCTTTTCGGAAACAGGTGTGGTCACGGTTAAGTCAAATGCAGCATAGACATCCGACACTTCCGTTGCTGTATCTGCTATCGGTAAATTTTCTTTGAAAGCAATTTCGAGACCTTCATCAATTTCGTTTTTGATTTTCTTGCGCGTCTCATCAACGAATTTTTTGTCAATGATTTTTTCCTTCAGCAAGTAATCTTCATAGTTGGAAATAGGATCCTTTTTTGCCCATTCATCCATCAGTTTCTTCGGAACATATTTTGTTCCGGACGCTTCTTCGTGGCCACGCATTCTGAATGTCATGCATTCGAGCAATACAGGCCTGGGTTTTTTTCTGAGATCCTCTGCGAGATTTCTTACCGTATCATAGACTTCCAGGATGTTGTTGCCATCGATCGTAATTCCTTCAATGCCGTAACCTATTCCTTTGTCAGCAAAACTCTTGCACCTGAATTGCTCGTTGCTGGGTGTTGAAAGCCCATAGCCATTATTTTCGATGACGAAGATTACCGGAAGATTCCATACCGCCGCAACATTAACGGCTTCATGGAAATCCCCTTCACTCGTTCCCCCATCGCCATTAAAAACGGCTGTTACTTTCTTTTCTTTTTTAAGAAGTGATGCGAGCGCAATGCCGTCGGCAACGCCGTTCTGAGGACCAAGGTGTGAGATCATTCCCACGATCGCGTGTTCATTCGTTCCGAAATGAAACGAGCGGTCTCTGCCCTTTGTATATCCGCCCGGGGTTCCCTGCCATTGCGCAAAGAGTTTAGTAAAAGGAAGATTTCGGCCGGTAAAGACGCCGAGGTTACGATGCATGGGCAAAATGTATTCTGACGTGTCGAGTGCCTGGGTGATACCCACCGCAATAGCCTCCTGACCAATTCCGCTGAACCACTTGCTGATCTTGTTCTGCCGCAGCAGTATCAACATCTTTTCTTCGATGAGCCGGGGACGCAGCAATGTCTCGTAAAGTTGTTTGAGAATTGCGTCGCCGTACTTCTTCCTGTTAAACTTCATGCCCAAAAATAAACGAAATATTTTGAGCCGTCGTGGGGTACACTGGAGGGTTAAGGCCGAAAATGTGAGAAGCTAGCCTACAAACTTTGCTTTAAGCTCCGGTGTCGGGATCATGCAGGCATCTTGTCTGCCAAAAATCTTATAGCGATTTTTTGCGATCAGGTTGTAAAAAAAATCCCGTAATGGTTTTGGTAGTATGATGAAAGCATACAGCAATGACCAGCCGCCACCCAATTGTTTGAGAATCTTCAGAACCGCTGTTGATTGATAGTATAATTTATCGCCTTCAAGGAGGATCACCGTGGAGAGATCATTCGTGAGGAAATTGTGTTGCTTCAACAAGTCTGCTACCACTGGTGATTGCAGTGATCCAAATTGAAACTTATTGTGTTTATCGCGCACGATAAGAAAATTCACAAACCCGTTGCACAAATTGCACACGCCGTCAAACATGATGATCGATTTTTTTTCCATCATTTTGGTCGTTTGAATATCGGAACGGTGCTACAGGGTTCGCCGTACAGAATGCTTGCCGCAATGGGCTGCAGACGTACGGTCGCTTCGACGTATGCTGACTCCGGAACATGAACATCGCTGCATCCTTTGATTACAACCCGGGCACCTCTGTATTTTTCCCAATCGACGCTTTCCAGTTTTTCTTTGAAGAGGGTAGTGAGCAGGGAATCACGATTGCCGAAAATCACGCGCGTTGCGACAGGTGCAAGGGCAACGCAAAGCAGCATATAGGCCCAGGTCGGAATAATTGCATCCGCCGAGCAATGAACCGAGACGTGCTTGGACCGATACTGGTCCCAATCGTGCGTTTTTATAAAATCACGGAGGTCCTTTTCTCGTAGAATTTGCCCCTGGAAAAGAATGTCTTTAAGGTCAATCTCAGCAAGTGGCTCTTTCGGACTTAGTTCCTGTAAGTCGAAAGTCACAAGTGAACTGTTGGCGACCCTGTTTATGATTTCGTTTTCCACGATAAAGCAAAGTTATGAATACAACAGTCACCGGGCAGATTTAGTTTTTGCGACAAATTCTTTCAGGTAGAAGGGTTCGAAGGATGCTACATCGACAAATTTACCTTTCTGAAATCGATCGTAGGCTGCTGCACCCATGTTGCGGGCAATGGGATACAGGTTTTCAATAAAAGAAGCGTTGGGATGGGTAATCACATCACGACATTTAGCAGACCCATCGCCAAAAAAAGCAACTTTCGATGTACTCAATTCTTCAATGAAGCTGGATGAGTCAATAACTTTTGCCTCGATAGGTGATTTCGCTTTCATCGATTGGTCATACAAACAACAATACACTTCCATTCTTCTGGCGTCGATCATTGGACAAAGCAGATCCACCGAAGGTTCGGGCGGCACTGCATGAGCCAAAACGGCCAATGATTCAATGGCGATCATAGGAATGTCCAGACCATAGCACAGTCCCTTTGCCATTGCAACACCTATTCGAAGTCCCGTATATGACCCTGGCCCTGATGAAACTGCCACAGCGTTTATATCGCGTTTCGATGTTTTGGTCTCGCTAAAGAGCTCGGAAATCTGAAGTGCTAATTGTGACGCCGCCGCTTGTGGTATGTAAAATTCTTTGGAGGCGAGAAGGTGGCCGTTCTCGTGAAATGCGGTTGAACAAACTGACGTTGAAGTCTCAATGCTTATGATGATAGCCATCAATGCGGCAACAAAAATTTCTGATAAGTGTGCGAATCAGTAAGAATTTTTTTCGCCTCCGCTATCTCTTTGTCGCCTGCAAGGCCCACTTCGGTTCGCCCTTTGTTGAGTGTGTAATGAAATGCGATCTCAGACTCCAGAATATTTTGAATCTCGGGCTGGAATCGGGTCATGTAACCTGAATGATTTTGCTGAATTTTTGCTTCTAACGCTGAGAGGCTGCTCTGCAATTCCGAATAGATGCGTTCCTTCTTAGCTGAAGCAATAAGCTCGGCAGCGTCTTTCTCAAGATCGGTTGAATACGTAAAGTGCTGGTCATTCACCCACGATTCAAACTGTTGAAGGTCGGTGGTATTAAGCTTGAACTTATGCATATCAACCGGCGTCGCGTGTTCATTGCAATACTTGGTTGCAAAATCAAATACCAGTCCTGAACGGACGAGCTCCACAACTGCAGAGCCAATAGGTTCGGTGGGAACAATTACATCTGGATCGAGACCACCACCATCGTAAACAATACGTCCGCCTGTAGTCTTGAATGAGGATTTAACAGAGTCTGCAAACTTTTCCACCGTTCCGTCATTCTTCCTGTGCGTATAATCGAGGGCCTGAATGCATCGACCGCTCGGCGTATAATATTTTGCAGTCGTTACTTTCAACTGTGCATTATACGCAAGTGGCCGTGTCGTTTGAACCAGCCCTTTACCAAATGTCTTTTGTCCGACCAGCACCGCACGATCATAGTCCTGCAGCGCTCCAGCGACAATCTCCGATGCAGAAGCACTACCTGCACTGGTAAGAATCACCAATGGTATTTGTGTGTCGGACGGATTATTAAGGGTAGTGTAGGATTTATTCCAGTCTTGAACTTTTCCTTTTGTTGCGACAACCTCCTTGCCCTTTGGAATGAACAGGTTAACAATATTGACAGCTTCATGGAGAAGGCCACCGGGGTTATCGCGGAGATCAAGGATTAGTTTCGATGCTCCTTTGTGCTTTAGACTGTTCATGGCTTCCTCAACCTCACGTGCTGCCCCAGGTGTGAAGTCATCGAGTTTAATATAGCCGACACTTGCATCGATCATCCCCTGATAGACCACGTTGGTAATTTTTATTTTCTCTCGGGAGATAGTGACGGCAACAGGTTTACCCATGCGCTCAACAACAATCTTCAGCTCTGAATTTGGTGTTCCTTTTAAAAGAGCACTGATTTCAGAGGATGGTTTTCCTTTCACGTTTTTACCATCGATGGAAATGAATTCATCGCCCACACGAAGGCCTGCTCGGTAAGCGGGAAAATTTTCATATGGATGAGTAATAACCGTCTTCTTGTTGACGACGCCGATCAATGCGCCAACACCGGCATATTGACCCGTTGTTTGAATGCTGAACGCCTCTAAATCTTCTTCGGGGATGTAGTCGGTATAGGGATCAAGCGATTCAAGCATGCCCTGGATGCCGGTCTGGACAAGTTTCTTTGGTTCAATTTCGTCTACATAGTAGGCGTTGACCTCTTTGAAAAGCGTGGCGAAAATATCGAGGCTTTTTGCAATGTCGAAGTATTTTTCGCCTGGTCCTTTGAAAGCAAAGAAGAGAACAGCGGCAACGATGGCGAGAGATATGCTAACTTTTCTTTTCATAGTGGTCACTCAATTCCTTCAGAGTAGCACGAATCGATTTGTGAATCGTAGTCGAAGGCAGGATTTCCTTTGCAACGTAAATATATGCAATACACAACGCAGGAGCAGGTCGTAAAAGTGCCTTGTTTAGTCGATATCCTTCCCGAATTCGTCTTTTCAGCGTATTTCGATCGACGGCTTTTTTGAAATTTTTTACGGGTACAGTAATGAGTACCTGATGGATTGTCTGATCCTTTTCCGGATGACGGATGGAAATAATTCTTAGGGGGAATGCCTGTCGCGATGAGCCTTTTTCAAAAAGCTCTTCTATGACCTTTTTTTTGCTTAGTCTTTCTTGTTTGCCGAAACTAAAGGCGCCCATGGATTAAATATAATCCACTGATGAGGAACGCCTGACCGCTTTATTATTTATGCTTGAAAGTCTTTTCGTCGGAGACCGTCAGTTTTTTGCGGCCTTTCTTGCGGCGGGAAGCAAGTACACGTCGGCCGTTAGCAGATGCCATGCGCTCACGGAAACCGTGCTTATTCTTTCTTTTTCTGCGTGAAGGTTGAAATGTACGTTTCATGATCTCTAAAAATTAAGGGGTGCAAAGATGGGCAGTATTTTTCTATTTACAAAGGCCGGATCGTGAGCCATATGGCAATGGATCCCTGTAAAAGATTTAATTCACATTTTGCTAAAATGATCTGACCCATTATCTTTGCAGTCCATTTTGGGCAGGAGGCCTGAAAGAGGGTGAATGGAGGGGTTTTGAAGGTGGGGAGAGAGTGACTGGAGCCCGAGAGGGTTTGGTCAGACTAAATACCGAGGGTACGGGAGAAATAAGGAGCGGAGGTTCTTTATGGATTCTGGATCAGAGAAGAGGTATAGAAGTTCTTTGAATAGATGGAGATTGATAGCGGACCTGCAGTAGATCGATAGAGGTTTACTGCAAGTTGATTCTGAATTAAATTAGGAATTCGATAAAACTGAGAGCAAAAATTAGGTGGCAGAGCCGAGTATGGCCGGAAGGCCGGAAAGAATGCCACCGCTTTCACAGCAATGTGGAAGAAGGATTAATACTATGGAGAGTTTGATCCTGGCTCAGGATGAACGCTAGCGGCAGGCCTAATACATGCAAGCCGAACGGCAAGATCTGTAGCAATACGGGTCCTAGAGTGGCGTAAGGGTGCGTAACACGTATGCAATCTGCCCGTAACCGGAGGATAGCTCCCCGAAAGGGGAATTAATACTCCATAAGAATACAAGAAGGCATCTGAAGGTATTTAAACTGTGGGGTTACGGATGAGCATGCGCATGATTAGTTAGTTGGCGGGGTAATGGCCCACCAAGACGATGATCATTAGGGGAACTGAGAGGTTGATCCCCCACACTGGCACTGAGATACGGGCCAGACTCCTACGGGAGGCAGCAGTAGGGAATATTGGACAATGGGTGCAAGCCTGATCCAGCCATGCCGCGTGCAGGAAGAAAGCCTTCTGGGTTGTAAACTGCTTTTCTCTGGGGATAAAAGGGCTCTGCGGAGCACATTGAAGGTACCAGAGGAATAAGCCACGGCTAACTACGTGCCAGCAGCCGCGGTAATACGTAGGTGGCAAGCGTTGTCCGGATTTATTGGGTTTAAAGGGTGCGTAGGCGGTTTTCTAAGTCAGCAGTGAAATACGGCAGCTCAACTGTCGAGGTGCTGTTGATACTGGGGAACTTGAGTACTGATGAGGTAGGCGGAATGGACGGTGTAGCGGTGAAATGCTTAGAGATCGTCCAGAACACCGATAGCGAAGGCAGCTTACTAAGGAGTAACTGACGCTGAGGCACGAAAGTGTGGGGATCAAACAGGATTAGATACCCTGGTAGTCCACACTGTAAACGATGATTACTCGATGTGTGCGATACACGGCACGCGTCTTAGCAAAAGCGATAAGTAATCCACCTGGGGAGTACGCCGGCAACGGTGAAACTCAAAGGAATTGACGGGGGTCCGCACAAGCGGTGGAGCATGTGGTTTAATTCGATGATACGCGAGGAACCTTACCTGGGCTAGAATGCCTTTGACAGATTCAGAGATGGATTTTTTCGCAAGAACAGAGAGCAAGGTGCTGCATGGCTGTCGTCAGCTCGTGCCGTGAGGTGTTGGGTTAAGTCCCGCAACGAGCGCAACCCCTATTTCTAGTTGCCAGCATGTAATGGTGGGGACTCTAGAAAGACTGCCTGCGCAAGCAGAGAGGAAGGAGGGGATGACGTCAAGTCATCATGGCCCTTACGCCCAGGGCTACACACGTGCTACAATGGCGTCTACAAAGTGTTGCCAGGCAGCGATGCCGAGCCAATCACAAAAAGGACGTCTCAGTTCGGATTGCAGGCTGCAACTCGCCTGCATGAAGTTGGAATCGCTAGTAATCGTAGATCAGCAATGCTACGGTGAATACGTTCCCGGACCTTGTACACACCGCCCGTCAAGCCATGGGAGTCGGGAGGACCTGAAGCCAGTTGCTGCAAGGCGCTGTTTAGGGTAAAATCGATGACTGGGGCTAAGTCGTAACAAGGTAGCCGTACCGGAAGGTGCGGCTGGAACACCTCCTTTCTGGAGAAGCTTGGGGAAGAGGACTACAGTCAGTAGTTACTTGACAAGCAACCTTGGTTTTAGTCTGCTATCAATCTTATTTATTCGAATTTAATAAAGCTGGTACACCAGTGCGATCGAGCATCTTGGAACAGTTGTCAACTTGATTTATTGTCAACTGTCAACTGGTAAGAGGGGCTTGTAGCTCAGGTGGTTAGAGCGCTACACTGATAATGTAGAGGTCCGTGGTTCGAGTCCACGCAGGCCCACGCCTACGCGAAGCGCTCCGGCGTGCAAAGCACAAGAGGTGTAGCACGAAGGAGAGTAAGCAGTAGAATGGTTAAGGAAACGTAAAAGGGCTGTAGCCCGACGTAGCCTTGGCGAAGTCGGGGGATTAGCTCAGCTGGCTAGAGCACCTGCTTTGCAAGCAGGGGGTCAACGGTTCGAATCCGTTATTCTCCACAGGGAGTCAATTGACAAATAGCAATTGACAGTTGATAAAAGAGTCAACCAGGGAGAGAGAGGTCGATCAGACAAACGAGTTTGATTGAGAAGATTGAAAGAGTGAAAAGGTAAGAGGAGTTGAGATTAAAGCAGGGGACATTGTCAACTGCAAAATTGTCAACTGTCAACTTACAGCGTTGCCGGATGCACCGGAACTGAATAGAGAAGAGCCGTTCTCGAAAGGTGAAGGAGCTAGCGACCGAGCAAAGAGTTCATTGACATGATGAGAAGAAAGAGTAGTAAAGAAAAGCGAGCACATAGGTAGAAGAGAAAGCTGGTGTGGGGCGTTGGAGCGATCCAACCACATATCAGTAGTATATAGAAGTAATAAAGAGCGTATAGGGGATGCCTAGGCTCTCAGAGGCGAAGAAGGACGTGATAAGCTGCGAAAAGCTGCGGGGAGTCGCAAATAGACTGTGATCCGCAGATGTCCGAATGGGGCAACCCAGTCCGATGAAGTCGGATTACCTAGCAATAGGAGCAAACCCAGGGAACTGAAACATCTAAGTACCTGGAGGAAGAGAAAACAACAGTGATTGCGCCAGTAGTGGCGAGCGAACGCGCAAGAGCCCAAACCTTATTAGTTACG
>JBGALO010000015.1:0-89829 GCA_044223825.1 Cyclobacteriaceae bacterium
ATTCCCTACTGCTGCCTCCCGTAGGAGTCTGGCCCGTATCTCAGTGCCAGTGTGGGGGATCAACCTCTCAGTTCCCCTAATGATCATCGTCTTGGTGGGCCGTTACCCCGCCAACTAACTAATCATGCGCATGCTCATCCGTAACCCCAAAGTTTAAATACCTTCAGATGCCTTCTTGTATTCTTATGGAGTATTAATTCCCCTTTCGGGGAGCTATCCTCCGGTTACGGGCAGATTGCATACGTGTTACGCACCCTTACGCCACTCTAGGAACCTTATTGCTAAAGTTCTTGCCGTTCGGCTTGCATGTATTAGGCCTGCCGCTAGCGTTCATCCTGAGCCAGGATCAAACTCTCCATAGTATTAATCCTTCTTCCACATCGCTGTGAAAGCGGTGATGATCTTTCAGACTTTCCAGTCCTACTCGGCTCCATCACCTAATTTTTGCTCTCAGTTTTATCGAATTCCTAATTAAATTCAGAATCAACTTGCAGTAAACCTCTATCGATCTATTGCAGGTCCGCTATCAATCTCCATCTATTCAAAGAACTTCTATACCTCTTCTCTGATCCAGAATCCATAAAGAACCTCCGCCCCTTATTTCTCCCGTACCCTCGGTATTTAGTCTGACCAAACCCTCTCGGGCTCCAGCCACTTCCCCCACACCCTTCAAAACCCCTCCATTCACCCCCTTTCAGGCCTCCTGCCCAAAATGGACTGCAAAGATAATGGATGGGGTTTGATCCGCAAACCTGAAATCAGAAGAATTTCGCAAACTAGGCGGTTTGTCTAAACCGGTGGATGGTCTCCGTGCGATCAGGACCCGTGGAAATCAATGAGATAGGAACGTTCAACTCGGTCTCTAAAAATTTAACGTAATCCAGCAATTCTTTTGGCAATTGCTGCTCTCCAAGGCCCTTCAGGTTACAATTCCACCCTTTCAGGCTCACATAAATGGGCGTAATTCCGTCATTGATCAATTCGTAGGGAACCTGATCCGTTATTGTGCCATCACTAAGCTTATACTGGGTACAAACTTTGATCTGAGAAAAAATACTGAGCACGTCAGCTTTCATCATCAGCAGCTGTGTGACGCCATTGATCATAATTGAATATTTCAACGATGGCAGATCGATCCAGCCGCACCTTCGTGGCCGTCCAGTGGTCGAGCCAAACTCATTGCCCTCTTTCCTCATCGCTTCTCCATCCGCATCCAACAGCTCGGTCGGGAAAGGACCGCTTCCGACCCGGGTACTATATGCCTTGAATATTCCAAACACTTCACCGATATGACGCGGCGCAATGCCTAATCCGGTACATGCACCAGCAGTCACTGTACTCGAACTCGTAACAAATGGGTAACTACCGAAATCAATATCCAACAAAGAGCCTTGCGCGCCTTCAGCGAGAATATTAGATCCAGCTTTTAACTCCCTATTCAGGAAATATTCGCTATCAATCAGCTTGAATTGCTTCAGGAAGTCAACTGCTTCAAGGAACTGAACTTCCAGCTCTGTCCAGTTAAAAGGGATATCGTGGCGTTTTAGAATTTCCGCATGAATATCGACCAGCTTCGCCAGCTTCGTTCTGAAACTACGCGCCAGCACATCTCCCACCCGCAATCCTTGTCGGCCGATCTTGTCCTGATAAGAGGGTCCAATTCCCTTCAATGTCGATCCAATTTTATTTTCACCCTTTGATTTTTCCTGGGCCTGATCCAGCAGCCGGTGGGTCGGAATAATCAACGTGGCCTTCTTCGAAATAAAAAGATTCGACTTTACATCCAGGTTATATTTCTGCAGCTTTTCGATCTCTGTCCGAAAAACAATCGGATCCAAGACGACGCCATTTCCAATCACGTTACGGGAACCCTTCCGGAAAATTCCGGATGGAATTTGGTGGAGCACATGCTTAATACCATCGAACTCCAGCGTGTGCCCGGCGTTTGGTCCTCCCTGAAAGCGGGCAACGACATCATACTTCGGAGCAAGCACATCCACAATTTTTCCCTTGCCTTCATCTCCCCATTGAAGGCCCAGCAATACATCTACTTTCATTCCGTGATCTTAAAATTATTTTTTTGCCAGATTAATGGCTTCTTCTTCGGTCTGGACGACCTGGAAAATCGCATTAAGTTTTGTTATCACCAATAGCTTCTTTACGCTTTCCGAAGGCTTCATCAAATAAACCTCTCCACCCTTATTTCTGAATTTAGTAAGGATCGTGATAAGTACTCCGATGCCGCTACTATTAATATACCGAAGGCCTGAGATATCGATGATACAGGTGACCACCTTGTGTCCAACGGCCTCATTCACAGCCTCAACCATTTGCGCGCCGCTGTCTTCCCCAATCAGGTCGCCGGCAATTCGAAGGATGAGTGTCCCCGATTTAATTTCCTGAGCAAAGTTCATGATTTTCTTTTTTCACAATTAGGTTTCGTGCAATTGGCATAAAGAATCAAGGAGTGGTGCACCACATTAAATTGGAGCAACTCCTGGACGGTGTTCTGAATTGTCTGAATTCGAGGGTCGCAAAACTCCACCACCGTATGGCAATCGGTACAAATCAAATGATCATGCTGTCGTGAACCATATGACCGCTCATACTGCGCTTGATTCTGCCCAAACTGATGCTTTGTGACAAGGTCGCATTCAACCAACAAATCGAGTGTATTGTAAACCGTAGCCCTGCTCACCCTGTAATTTTTATTCTTCATGCTCAGGTATAGCGATTCCACATCAAAGTGCCGATCAAGGGAATATATTTCCTCCAGGATTGCATACCGCTCAGGGGTTTTTCGCAGCTCCTTTTTCTCGAGGTAAGCGACGAAGATCTTTTTTACTTCCTCGTAAAGTTTGGCGTTCAACGGCATAACAAACCGTAAATATAGGTTTTGCCTTTCTAATCCGTCCAACAAAATCGGGTATCAAAAACCCTCCAATTTGAATCAATAAGAGGTTTCCAAGGAACTCAGTGCCGGTTTATCGTAGCTGAATCAAATCTCGCCACTTTCACGACGCCCTCCACTTTCTCAAGCTTGCTGATCAGCAAATCCAGATGCCGGGTGTCGTTTACATAGAGCATGATTTCCCCTTCAAAAATTCCTTGCTCGGTCCTGAATGCGATGGAGCTCATATTCACCTTCAATTCTTCTGAGATGATCTTTGAAACATCATTGATAAGTCCGACGCGATCGGTGCCAATAACTTTCAGCCCGGTAAGAAAAGCAACTTCATGCTGCGACGTCCATTTCGCTTTTATTACCCTGTTGCCATGATTGGATAGCAGTTCGGGAGCATTGGGACAATTGGTTCGGTGTATTTTAATGCCCTCGCTTACCGTCACAAAACCAAATACTTCATCACCGGGAATAGGTGTACAGCATTTCGCCAGCTTGTACTCCACTACATCCATCCCTTCACCGATGAGCAACACGTCGTCGTACTGTCCTTTTGGCGCCGGGGTTTCAGGTGCGTGAACTCTAACTTCCTCCGGCATCCGAGGTCTTTGAATTGGATCCGGCTTGTGCTCCTTGAAACGCTTCAGTTCATTAAGACCAATCTTTCCAGATCCTACTTCATAGTGCAGCTCGAATTGAGAATTGACGTTGAAAAAAGTCCGTAAACTCTCGAACAGCATAGGCGTCGCATCGAGTTTAAGCTGCTTGAGCTTTCGTTGCAAAATTTCTTTGCCGTCGTCGGCAATGTGACGCTTGTCTTCGCGAAGGAGATCCTTGATTTTCGACTTTGCTTTTTGTGTTACCACAAATCGCATCCAGTCTTCTGTGGGCTTTTGCTTGGAAGATGTGAGTATCTCAATCTGGTCACCGTTCTTTAGGGCGTGATTGATAGGCACGAGCTTCTGATTGACTTTCGCACCAATACACTTTGCCCCAATGTCCGTGTGAATTTCGAATGCAAAATCCAGGGCGGTCGCCCCGACCGGCATGGTCTTGAGTTCACCCTTTGGAGTAAACACAAATACCTCTTCGTTAAAAAGGTTTCCACGAAAATCATCGACAAACTCAAGGGCAGTGAGGTCCTGGCGTTCTAATAGCTCGCGCACCCGAACGAGCCACTTCTCGAGATTCGACTCGTGATTGCTGGCGCTGTCCTTATACTTCCAGTGAGCGGCATATCCCTTTTCGGCGATTTCATCCATCCGCTTGGTGCGGATCTGCACTTCCACCCACTGACCATTCTTAGCCATTACCGTTGTGTGCAACGACTCATATCCGTTTGCTTTGGGTGTGCTGATCCAATCACGAAGCCGATCAGGATTGGGCGTATAATAATCTGTCACTATGGAATATACCTGCCAGCAGTATGACTTCTCCTGTTCAAGGGGTGTGTCAATGATGATGCGTACGGCAAACAGATCATACACCTCTTCGAAAGGAATATTCTGCTTGCGCATCTTATTGTAAATAGAAAAAATAGATTTTGGCCGGCTCTTGATTTCGTATTCCACACCGAGGCGATCCAGTTCTTCCTTGACAGGCGTCACAAATTGCTTAATGAACTTGTTTCGTGAGGCGCGAGTCTCGTCGATCTTATTGGCGATATCGCGATACACGGCCTGGTCAGTAAATCTCAAGTAAAGATCTTCCAGCTCCGTTTTAATGGCATTCAATCCCAACCGGTGTGCAAGCGGCGCGTAGAGATAGATTGTTTCAGACGCCACTTTCAATTGCTTATTGCGCGGCATGCTGTCGAGCGTGCGCATGTTATGCAACCTGTCCGCGAGCTTGATGAGAATCACACGGACATCTTCCGAAAGCGTGAACAGCATCTTCCGAAAATTCTCAGCCTGTTGTGAAGTGCCATATTCGAATACGCCGCGAATCTTAGTGAGGCCATCGACGATTTTGGCGATCTTTTTGCCGAACATGCGTTCGATGTCGATCAACTCGATGTCCGTGTCTTCGACGACGTCGTGAATGAGTGCGGCGATAATGGAGGTAGTGCCCAGGCCGATCTCTTCGACACAAATTTCAGCCACGGTGAGGGGATGGAAAATAAAAGGCTCGCCGGATTTTCTCCGCATATCCTTATGTGCCTCCAATGCGAGTGTGAATGCCCGTTTGATTCGCTTGGCATCGTCCCCTTTTAACACCGGTTTTGCCTTTCGCAATAGCCTCCGATACCGGCTGATGATCTCCCTTTTCTCCTCTACAGAATCTATGACAGCAGCTGTTACCAACGGATTTCGTTTTAGAACTTCTATGCTAACGAATAATCTCTAAATTTGCACTCCCTTTTGAGAAAAACATTGTTTTTAACAAGGGGAAAGGAACATTTGAATTGCCGCATTCCTCCTTGGTGAAGAACAAAAGTTACTCCGAAGAGATTCCAGCAATAGATTGGTTCCTGCAAACTGGCCGCGAAAACGATTTCGGACGGTTCAGAGGCAAAAGTGAGTTTTGAAATAATATTGTCACATCCCGCCTTCGCGCAAGCTACGGCGGGTAATAGCGGATGTGGCGTAATTGGCAGCCGCGCCAGACTTAGGATCTGGTGCCGTAAGGCGTGGGGGTTCGAGTCCCTTCATCCGCACACTGAAAAAAGTCACCTGTTTCCGGTAGCCTGTCACCGGAAACTGGCAACAGGCGACAGGCAACGGGTAACAATCGAACTAAATGAACATCACACTCGACAAAGCGTCTACGACTGACGGACTCATCAAGATCACACTCAACGAAAGCGACTACCAGCCTAAGGTTGAAGAAAAAGTAAAAGAGTATTCCCGAAAGATGAACATCAAAGGCTTCCGCCAGGGAAAAGTTCCTTCCGGGGTCGTCAGGAAAATGTTCGGGAAGTCGATCCTTGTTGAAGAAGTGAATCATCTCCTTTCACATTCGGTATCAGAATATATCAAGGAAAAAAAGTTGAATATCCTTGGTGATCCGATGCCCAACCAGGAAAAAGCGCGGCAAATCGACTGGGAAACTCAAAAAGATTTTGAATTCGAGTTCCAGGTAGGTCTTGTCGAGGATTTCGCCGTAGACTTTTCAAAAATTAAAGTCAAATCACATCCAATAGAAGTTGACCAAAAGGTTATTGATGAAACACTGGATAATGTGAAGCGCCAGTTTGGGAATATTTCCTATCCGGAATCAAGTAGTGCTGATGACAATTTGTTTGGCGAAGTAACAAGCCCCACCGGGGAGAAAAAGTCTTCATACATTCAGATTGCCAAGCTGAGCAAAGGTGAACAGAAGAAGTTCATCGGCGTGGCGAAAGAGCAAGAAGTCACTTTTGATGGTGGCAAGTTGACGAGCGACAACGCAGTGCTTGCGCAGGCCCTGAATATCAGCGAGGAAGAAGCAAAAAATGTCTCAGGAACCTACACACTGAAAGTAAACAATATTAGCCATGTTGAGCCAGCAACGCTCAATCAGGAGCTGTTCGATAAAGTATTTGGAAAAGATGCCGTGAAGAGCGAAGAAGAATTCATGGCAAAGATCAGGGAGACCATAGGCGAGAACTATAAGCGCGAAACCGATCACCTTCTCGATCATGAGATACAACATGCGCTTGTAGACAATACGAAAGTGAACATGCCAGAGAATTTTCTAAAAACCTGGCTCAAGGCTTCTGGCGATGGGAAGATCACAGACGACATCATCGGTAAGGAGTTCGACGACTATAAGACCGGACTTAAGTGGGATTTGATCCGCAACAAAATTGCAGATGAAAACAAGATCACCGTGGAATCGGCTGAAGTGAGAGCGCGCGCGAAAGACCTTATTGCTCAGCAGTTTGGAGGGCCTGGCATCGCCGAGCAGTTGGGGGAAAAGTTCGACTCTATCGCCGACAACTATCTCGCGGGACAAGATGGCAAGGGCGAGAATTTCATGAGGCTATACAATCAAATCAGAAATGAAAGGATCATGAAATTTATTCGTGAGAATATTTCCGTTTCGGAAAAAAAGGTAAGCCTGGAGGAGTTTAAGAAATTGGCAGAAGCCCACGCGCACCACAATCACTAAACTGGCTTCCTTGTCCGAAGTAATTTTTTAGATTTTATAACTTCAATTCATTCTTCTTAATTATCCTATCAAGAATAGTTGCGGAGTGAACAATTTGGTGCTGAAGTTGGGCATCGGTTTGCTTCATGCCTTTAATCTCCTGCACAAACCATTTGTACGATTCCTCCGTCCGAAGACTTTGTTTTGTCATTTCTGCGGACAGTATCTTCAGCTCCTCAGAATGCCTGTCGATCTGCATGAGCATTTCGGAAATGATCTCGTCGTAATTTCTTTCCATACTTAAAGATAAGGTGAGGAACGAACGATCGGTTATCTCCCGACTGACTATTTTCCTTACAATTTCACGCCTGGTCATAGGGAATTATTGAACCTTCGGCTCAACAACAGTGTTTGCCTAAAGGCCTTCAAAAAGGACAATGATTTCGATCCAGCGGCAGGGAATTTTAGGAATTCTTAGTAACATTGAGTTCACTTTCGTCACGATTTTGACGGATCAAATAAAAAAGCTGCATCTACGTCACTTCAAATAGTAATTCATTTTCAAATCAACTATGGATAAAAACAACGAATTCAGGAAATACGCAGTCCAACACCTTGGCATGAGCGGAAACACGATCGACAGCTACGCTCAGAAAATTGAAAATATGACGCAATATGTCATCGAAGAGCGCCCCGGAAATTTCCGTGCGATTGACGTCTTCACTCGACTCATTTCTGATAGAATCCTTTTCTTAGGAATGGGTATTGACGATCAGGTGGCCAACCTGATTACCGCTCAGCTTCTTTTCCTCGAATCAGCAGATCCCAAAAAAGACATCATTATGTACATCAACAGTCCGGGTGGATCTGTATACGCTGGTTTGGGAATCTATGATACAATGCAGTACGTTAATCCGGATGTCGCCACCATTTGTACGGGGCTTGCTGCGTCCATGGGCGCGGTACTTTTAACTGCGGGCGCTGACAAAAAACGTTCGGCACTACCACATTCGAGGATCATGATCCACCAACCTTCCTCAGGAATGCAGGGCCAAAGTTCCGACATGGAGATCGCGTTGAAGCAGACCCTCGAAGTGAAAAAAGATCTTTATAACATCCTGGCAAAGCACAGCAAACAGACCTACGAGAAGATCGAAAAAGACTCAGATCGTGACTACTGGATGCGCGCCGACGAGGCCAAAACTTACGGCTTGATTGACGAAGTGCTGGAAAGGAAAAGATAAGGCGGCGAAATCAACCGTTTTCGGTGGCAAAAAAGAAATGTCGTTTCGGCGATTTATTGACTATTTTTGTGTCTTCATCGGTGATCTGGTACCATCTTTATAAAAGACAACTGACATGGCGGAAGTAACCTGCTCATTTTGCGGAAGGAATAAGAAAGACGTCGATCTTATGATCTCCGGCATCCACGCACACATCTGTGATAAGTGCGTAACGCAGGCTACCCAGATTCTCCAAGAGGAGAAGAAGAACAAAGTCGAGTTGGGCAACCTACCGAACTTCAAGCTTATAAAGCCCAAGGAGATCAAGAAATTCCTTGATGAATATGTTATCGGTCAGGATCAGGCCAAGCGCGTGTTGTCTGTAGCGGTTTACAATCACTACAAGCGACTGATGCAGCGCAAATCGGAAGTCAGTGATGTCCAGATTGAAAAATCAAACATCATCATGGCGGGTGAGACCGGCACTGGGAAGACCTATCTCGCAAGGACACTTGCAAAAATTCTCCAGGTCCCCTTTTGTATTGCCGATGCGACCGTACTGACTGAAGCCGGTTATGTGGGTGAAGACGTTGAAAGCATTTTGACACGGTTGTTGCAATCAGCAGACTACAATACCGAGGCTGCCGAACGTGGAATCGTATATATCGACGAGATCGACAAGATCGCGAGGAAATCGGACAACCCTTCGATCACGCGTGATGTAAGCGGTGAAGGCGTTCAGCAGGCTTTGTTGAAGTTGCTTGAAGGCACTGCGGTGAATGTTCCTCCGCAGGGCGGCCGTAAGCATCCCGACCAAAAGATGATCACGGTCAACACTGAAAACATTCTATTTATCTGCGGCGGAGCTTTTGAAGGTTTGTCAAGACTGATCTCACGACGTTTGAATACACGTCCCCTGGGATTTGCGACCACAGACGCACTTCATCCCAGCGACATCGACAATGACAACCTGCTTCAATTCGTTTCTGCTCAGGATCTGAAATCATTTGGATTGATCCCCGAATTAATCGGACGTTTGCCAGTGGTTTCCTATTTGAATCCCCTTGATACAGCAGCACTGAAGAAAATACTTGTTGAGCCGAAGAACGCTCTTGTCAAGCAGTACAAGAAACTGTTCGAGATGGAAGGCATCGAGCTCGAATTCAAAGAAGGCGCCCTGGACTTCATTGTGGAAAAGGCGATGACGTTTAAGTTAGGTGCCCGCGGCCTTCGTTCCATATGCGAGGCCGTAATCAATGATGCTATGTTTGAGCTTCCTTCCGAGCGCAGCAGCGACCGATTGGTGATTACAAGGGCATATGCGGAGGATAAGTTCAGCAAGAGCCGGTACAGTAAGCTGAAAGTTGCATAACGGTGCTGTTGGCGGTTGGCCGTTAGCCTTTGGCAAGTCTTCCAAATGGCGAACTTGAATCTCCGATTAAAATCAAGGTAAAAGAATGGCAATAACCCGTGGGCAAACCGCCTACTGCTTACTGCCTCCCGATCCCGATAGCTATCGGGACTATCGGGATGTCGGCTGGCTCAAATATCCTACCATCAACTTCGCTGCATTCTCCGATGCAGAACCAGTATCCAACAGCTGATAAATCTTCCCGTATTCTTCGAGCATTGATTTGCGATACGGTCCATTCGCGGTAAGCTTTACCAATTCGTCCGACAGATCTTTAGCATTTGCGTCTTCCTGGATCAGCTCGCGGATTACTTCTTTACCGGCGATGAGATTGATCAGCGAGATGAATTTCACCATAACTACTGCCCTCGCGATTTTCATTTCCAACCAGCCGGATCGATACACGCAAACCTGGGGAACGCGAAACAAGCCCGTTTCCAGCGTGGCTGTTCCGGAAGTCACAACAGCGCTGCTTGCGACGTGCAGGAGGTTATAGGTATCATTCTGGACAAAGCATACACCCGGAATTTCTTTGAGGGGTTGATATAAGGTATTGTTGGGTCCATCGATTGCAGCGACTGCAAATTGGTACTCAGGATGTTTTCTTACTACCTCTGCCATTAATGGAACCATTCGTTTTAGTTCCATATTCCGGCTGCCAGGAAGCAACGCAACCAGCGGCTTGTCGCTAAAACCATACTTCCTGGAGAAGGAAGTATCTGGATGAAACGACTTGATCGCATCGAGCACAGGATTGCCCACATAGTCGACATCCCAATTGTACTTTTTATAGAACTCCTTTTCAAAAGGAAGAATCACGAACAGGCGGTCGACATTCGCTTTAATTTCCTTCGCACGACTTTGATACCAGGCCCACACTTTGGGAGGTATGTAATAAAACGTCTTGATTAGACGGGGTTTGGCAAATTTTGCAATGCGTCGATTGAATCCACCATAATCAATTAGGATCACCACATCAGGCTCGAATGCAATGATATCATCCTTGCAAAACTTAAGCATCCGCTGAATCTTGCCGTAATTGGTGATCAGGGCAACAAAACCCATGAACGCCATTTCGTCATAGTGTACCGCAAGTTCGACGCCAGCATCGCGCATGTAATCTCCTCCGAAGCCTCTGAAAACAGCTTCAGGATCGTGCACCTTGAGTGCCTTGACGAGATTACTTCCGTGCAAATCTCCGGACCGTTCACCGGCAATGATGTAGTAGCGCATTGGAATTATTCACCAAAGTACTCGACGTAATTACGGGGTGTCTCGTAGAGCTTTACGCTGTGTAAAGTTGCGCGTGCAGCAAGCGCTGAAATTCTGGGCGCCAGAATGTTCCAGATTTCGATCGCAAGGTTCTCGGTGCTGGCCATTTTACCTTTCATGAAATCAACGTCCATGTTGAGGTTCTTGTGATCAACTTTCTCAGTCACCTCATTTTTGATGAGATCACTTAACTTCTTAAGGTCAACTACAAAACCTGTTTCCGGATCAGGATTGCCCTTCACTGTGATGATGAGATCATAGTTATGCCCATGCCAATTCTCGTTCGCGCACGGTCCAAATACTTGTAGATTCTTTTCTTTGGTCCACGCTGGGTTGGACAGTTTGTGTGCAGCATTAAAGTGCTCTTGCCTGCTTATATAAATCATAAATAATAATACTCCCCTTCGCCGGCGGAACAAGAGTTCGCCTGGCTATGGCGGACGAAGGCAAATATACGCTAACTTGCGGCAAACAAGACTGAGATGATCATAGTGACAGGCGCGGCCGGCTTCATCGGCAGCTATCTGATAAGAAAATTAAATCAGGAAAATTTCAATGCCATCGTTGCCGTCGACCAATTTGATGATGCAATCAAAAATAAAAACCTTGATGGTTTAAGAATCAAGGAGCGCGTAGATCTGGGTCATTTCATGACATGGCTTGACGCCCATCACGAGCTAACAGAATTCGTCTTTCATATCGGGGCCATTACGGATACTTCTGAGTTCGATACGTCAAAGCTCGACCGTTTCAATACGCAATACACGAAAGATATCTGGACGCGGTGCGTTAAGTATCAGATTCCCCTGGTCTATGCTTCTTCTGCAGCGACTTACGGTCTCGGCGAACAGGGATATGATGACAACGAAACACTGATCCCTTCATTGAAACCATTGAATCCTTATGGCCAGTCGAAACAGGACTTCGATGTTTGGGCCCTGGAACAGAAAAAGAAACCGTTTTTCTGGGCCGGCCTAAAATTTTTCAACGTTTACGGCCCGAATGAGTATCATAAGGGACGGATGGCATCTGTCATTTGGCATTCATTCATGCAAATCCAGAAGACCGGCAAGATGAAGCTTTTCCGATCACACAATCCGCAGTATAAAGACGGTGAACAAATGCGTGACTTTGTCTACGTAAAAGACGTTGCTGATGTGTGTTATTTTCTGATGCGGCATCGTAAGAACTCTGGCATTTATAATCTCGGATCGGGAAAAGCACGGACGTTTTTGGATCTCACAAGAGCTGTCTTCAAAGCGTTGAACAAACCAGAAAATATTGAATTCATAGACACACCCGTTGATATCCGCGACAACTATCAGTATTTCACGGAGGCGAAAATGGACAAGCTGAGGTCAATCGGTTATGACAAACCATTCGCATCGCTCGAAGAAGGTACGACCGATTACGTTCAAAACTACCTGATGAAATTGGACTAGCGCCGGATGATGATCTTTTGAAGATCGCCTCTTCCGTCTTTTGTGGCTACGCGAAGAATATAAAGACCATTGGGAATTGACGACACATTCAGGCGATAACGGCCCGTATCAATCGTTTCTGGATCCAAACGGTTTTCCCTGCCGACCGCATCCATAACACTGACACCCACAATTTCATTCGTGCTTTCAATCTGCAGGAAATCTGACGTTGGATTTGGGTAAATCTTGACTCTGTGGATCGCGGCAGCGGGCACTTCATCGAGGCCGGTAATCACGAACGGATCTGACTTTTTGTTACAGGTTGAATTGAAGATTAGAACACTGTAGTCACCGGGCGTCGTACCGAAGGCATATGAACGAAGTGTGGCGCCATCGATGATCTGACCGGCTGCCAGCCACTGATAACTGTTTGCCAGGGAAGTGCTGATAAGCTTGCCGTTGTTGAGTTGCACTGTATTGTCGGGCAAGCTGTTTGGTGCCAGGGTTACAGTCTTGCTGATGGTGGACGCTCCATTCAAAGTCAGCGTTACAGTAAATGGTCCTCCACCAGCATAGTAGTGCAAGGGACTAGTCAAGGTGGATGTATTTTGTGTACCCGATCCGGCATCACCAAAATTCCATGATCGGCTTGTGATCGGGCCTGAACTTTTATCTGTAAAGTATGTCGAAGATTTTACGCATGTGTAGGCAATGGTGAAGTCGGGGAATAAAACGTCTGAGCATGCTGCTTTGATCCATTTCTGTGAGTTCACGATGCTACTTCCGGCACCGGCAATGACGATCGACGTTCCCACCACGTCTACATTGGCAATATCTGCGTTATCGATACAAATCTTATAATAGTTATCAAATGCGATTGACGCATTTGTGCCCGATGATTTTATTGCGACCCGGCTAGTCGCGGACGTTGAGAACTGAAAATTATTGGTAAAGGTCTGGGTGGTGCCCTGTTGAAGCACCAGTTGTGATCCTCCTGAAAGGCTCAGGTTGGAAACAGTAAATCCGCCACCGAGTCTCACAATTCCATTCCCCTGTATACTCCTTACTGTCGAAGACCCGGAAATGGTAACATCACCTCCTTGCATGTTGATCAAGCCAGGAAAACCCGACGTGCCCACGTTGATTGTATTAGTTGTTGCAGATGGCAATATAGTAATGGAGGAAAGGGCATCAGATTCAACGCTTATCCCTGAAAAGTCTACCGCCATGCTTTGCAGCGCCTGAACCGATGAAGTCAGGAAACCAACAGTTTTTGCGGCGGTACCTGATTGCAGTAGCTGATTTAGATGTACAGTACTTCCACTGAAGGTCATTTTACCCTGTGTCATGAGCACCTTATCAACCGAACCGGTTCCAGTCAGAGACCAGGAAGAGTTCCCATTAAAATTAAAGGTCCATTTGCTTAACACATTCGAACCTATGTCAACAGAATTGGGACTGGTATTCGTGCTTACAAAGTTTACGGTTCCTGTCGTTGACGTCGTGATGTTGTTTGTTAAGAGTGTCAAGTCCTCACCCAGTGTCAGCGAATTTCCTCCCATCGAGAAATCCACCGCTTCTTTAGAAAACCAGCGCAAAGAATAACAGGTTGCACTTGCCGGAAGCTTCACCGTGATCGTGTCGGTATCACCTGCAAAAGAATTCTCATCAAAAACGACGCGGTCATCGGGTCCGGGAACTGCATTGGCGGCAGGACCGCCGCTGGTTAGCGACCAATGTGCACCATCAGTCCATTTTCCTCCGCCGGAGTGAATGGCTGATGGTAATGTAGCATCAACGGGTCGCCAGTAGTAAGCAGTTCGCGGATCAACTTGCGATGAGTAAGTGAGAATCAACGAGAATGCCTGTTGACCACCGGAGAGCGTACCTTTATTGGTTACACGAAGTTTATAGTTGCGTGCCAATGGACTTGCAAGCTCGACCTTTTCCACATTGTCGCGCACGTTATCACCGGGCACCGCCGCAGCAGATGGGCTGGCTGGATTAAGTGTCCATGGGAGAGTCTGTGTGCCACCGTCATCCACGAGTCGCAAGTCAAGATCATTCACGAGCATTAATGTTGTCGGATTGACGGCCGCTGAAACAGGGGTTCCCGCAGGGTCAGTCCAGGCAATCGTTGCTGTAACTTTTGTTCCTGGTTTCGGAGTGCCTAAATCCATTTCAAATGTCTGACCATTCAGCAACACCTGTTCGCGAATAAAAATATTTTGATTGTCTTCATTGATGATTACTCTCGCGGCCGCTTCCGCATCGAGAAGACCCCAGCCAAAAGAATAATCTGGGCCCGGGTTGACACCTGCTTCACGCGCCGTGTGTATTGCAAGTGCCTTAGCCGTGGCACTCCTCATGTACTGGCCTGAGTTGAGGCTTTTATAAAGTTGTTGAAGTAATGCCATCGTACCGGTTACAGCCGGCGTGGCCATGGATGTTCCGTCAAAGACTTTATATTCCGTTGTAGATCCTGAAGTACATGACAATACACTCAATCCAGGCGCTACCAGGTCCGGTTTGATCCTTCCGTCATCGGTCGGTCCCCAGCTGCTGAACGAGGTCATGATCACGCTGTTGGGACCGGTGTATGAACCAACGAGCTTCGCAACGGCTCCGACTGTGAGGATATTTTTCGCTACGCCATATGTTGGAATACAATCAAAACCTGAACTGCCACCGTCCGGCGGTGCTCCGCCGGAACCAGATTCGCCCCGGTCATTGCCAGAAGCCTTTACGATCAAATAATTCGGTGCATTGAAAGCGATGCCATCCCATGATGCTGCTGTGGCATCATAAAATCCAAACTTATAGTCAATGGTTGTGCTTATGGCTGGATCCCCGTGCCATGTTCCATCGGATTCCCAGCCGGCGACTGTTCCGTAAGAGTGGTTAGATAAGATCTGCGAGGCGGCATTCGCGGCCATTTCGCTGACGTCATTATTAAAGTCGAATGCCTTTATGGTTGCTTCGGGTGCCATGCCTTTTGCCAATGAATTCACACCCGAGGCGATCATCGTGCCCGCCGTGTGCGTGGCATGTTCGCTTAATGTAGTCGCGCCATCCATTTGAGTGACTCTGCCCGCGAGCTCAACATGATCACTTCTGACCTTCCCTCCATCCCAGTGTGCAATAGTAATTCCAGTGCCGAGAATATTTATTCCGAGGCTACCGCCTGTGCGCAATTGTGGCACATTAAGCGACGTTGCAACGCCCGCGTTGTAAGTCTGAGTATAAACAGGAATGCCAGAAGGCGTAACATCCGTGAGCAACCGGACCTTGCCATCCCTAAAAATTGTAAGCCTTGATTCCGAACTTTTTTTGAGATACTCAACAATGCGTGTTTCAGCATCCTGTCGCAAAGTCTGATAGTCACGATCGATCTCCAGTAATGTTCGCTGCTTCGTTTGTGCCAGCGCATGCTGTCCCACGAGAAGAATGAACACCGCCATCAACCTCGCCATCCGCCCAATGCTGTTTTCAACTGTGTTCATGTATGCTGAGTCCCAATTGATACGTCAGTTCGTAAGCCGGTAATCATTTGGGAGTAATAATATTTGTTCCTGTAATGGGCGTAAACGTCGCATCATTAGGATTACTTAAAATAAAATTCAGTGTAATCGTTTTAGCAGTCTCATCGTAAGCCCCCGATGCTTCATATTGGTAGTCTTTTAATGATGAATCGGCTCCAAACGCCGGAAATCTTATCACTGATGCCGTGCCCCTGGTAGGGCTTGACGGATTTTGAGTCATCAGGATTGTCATCGTAGTGCTGGGGTTTTGACTTCCAAAAAGCTTGGCGGTCACAACAAGGCTTCCTCCACAAATTCCCCCCACGCCCCCTTCGCCGGTTCCGGTAGACGACGAAGATCCTGATGACACGTTGAGATCACCCACCCATAACGAAACTTTCGGCACTGTAGGAGCGCAATCGTCGTCGAGAAGATTGATCTTTACTTCCTTGAGAACCTGCAGTTGTATGTTTGGATTGTTGACGCTTTTGATGCGTACGGTAATCGTCCGGGCTTCGGGTTGAATAAAACTGTTATCGACTGGTTGAATGAGAACGTCTGCCTGGAATTTCGAACGGGTGATCTCAACCGGACTTGAAGTCTGGATCTTATAGTCGGAATTAAGGAGAACATTGTCGCCTATCACTTCAAAAATCACCTGGGTATTGTCAAGCTGTGCTGAGCTTACTTTGATTGGAATACGAAGTGGCGTCTTTTGATTCTCATACAGTGCAATAGTTTCCTTCGTATCAATAAACACAAACGCAGGGCCAGTGTACGTTATCTTTTCAGGTGTTTGGTCGCACTTAAAGAGCGAGAGCAGCCCCAGGATTGCGATGATGAGTTTTCCTTGATTTTTCATTGCTCTCGTTAATAACCAGCGTTCTGCTGCGAAGCGATATTGGTGTTTGCTTTTATTTCATCCTGTGGTATGGGCCATACAAACCGGAAGCTTGTTGCCGCGAGGATACATGCCGTTGCCGGCGCCTTACAATCCGCGCCTCTTGAGACGCCTGCGCCAGCCATTCTCAAATCAAACCAGCGGTGCCCTTCAAGGAACAACTCTCTCCTTCTTTCAAGCAGGATTGCTGCCAGTAATTTTGCAGGGTCGGATAGGTCTTCTGTATCCGCAATCGCAATGCGCTGATCGCGCAAAGTTTTTAGGTCAGCACGGGCTGCGGTATTCTGTGATGTACGGGCGCGTGCTTCAGCGCGTATAAGATACATTTCCGCCACCCTTAACGCTTTCCAATTTACCAAACCGTCGACAGCACCGCCGCGTCCGAGGTACTTCGCGACAATGAGCTCGCCTGGTCGCAAAGATGTTTGGCTTGAGAAATACGTAGTATACCGAACGTCATTCGCGGCGTTAGGGGAGTAGCTTGTAAGAGAATAAGAATTCAATAGGTTTTGAGAAGGTCTGAACGACACGCGATTGTTTATAGCGAATACAACATCTCCACCAACATATCCCTCACCAGGCAAATACGGAACCGACCAGATCACTTCATTTGAAACAGCATCATCTTTCCATACTGCCGGGAAATCGGCACGACTTGCAAGCCCGATACCACTGTTGATCACTGCAGTCGAGCTGGTGATTGCCTGAGCATAGTCTTTTGCATAATAAGCAACGCGCGCAAAAATTGCATCCATTCCTACCCCATCGATTTTGCTTTTGTCTGTCGCCGAATTAATGGGTTTATCAATATTTGCCACCAGCGTTTTGGCTTGCGAGAGGTCGCCGTAAATCTGATCGTATACTTGTTTTACAGTATTCCGCGCAGGCTTGTCGAGATTCGCCGCCGTCTTAATCGGAATACCAAGGGCAGTAGAATTACGATCATAGCTTTGAGCAAAATATCTCAGCAAATCAAAATGTGTCAATGCCCGAATCGCAAGCGCCTGGGCCTTCAGTCTGTTGCGTTGTCCCGTCGCGGTTTCTTTGAAGTTGTCCACGTTGGCGAGAAGAATATTGCAATTGTTAATAATGGCATAGGGCGTTGCCCAAATCCCTGAGATAGTACCATCATTCGCAACATACTGCCAATCCACAACCGAACGATACGATCCCAGCGATTCAACATTTTCGGTGAGGTTGTCGGACATCATATCCGGCAGCGTGCCATAGGCGAGGCCAAAGTACCCCGTGCCAAGGAAGCCGGAGTAAATTCCATTCAACTGCAATTCAATATCGGCTATTGACTTAAACGCATTATTGGGCGTCAAAGAGTGAGTAGGCTCAATGTCGGTGAAGCCTGAACATGAGAAAATCCAGGCAGCTAAAAACGTAACTATGTATCTACTTACTCTCATCTCTACAATCCAATATTTATTCCTGCCGCTACTGTGCGAAGTGCCGGGTATTGGGCCCCTGTGAGTGTCCCTGATGCCAATTCGGGATCCCATCCCTGGAACTTGAATAACGTCCAGAGATTCTGCCCTTGTGCAAACACTCTAACATTTCTCAGCTTCGCTTTCGACGTCCATTTCGCAGGCAGATTATAGGACAGCATCACATTTCTCAACCGGAGGAAAGATCCATCCTCAATGAATCTTGTGGTCTGTGCCTGGAAAGGGTTTGCGGTAAGTCCACTTAAGGTTTGCACACGAGGAATATCAGTAACATCTCCTGGTTGCTTCCACGCGCGCAGCATGGCTTTGTCGAGATTATCTGCGTAATACGTCGGATTCTCAACGTTGGTACGATCGTTATTGTATACCTTATTACCCTGCACCCAGGAAAAGAAAATGGAAAGATCTATCCCTTTGTAGCTGAATGTATTTGTAAATCCGCCAAACCTTGGCGCAAAGCGCGTTCCATATGGAATGAGGTCGTCCGACGAAAATTGATTAGTGATACTTCCGTCTTTCTTATAGTAAAGCGCATCGCCGTTCGCAGGATTTACACCAGCATAAGGCACAACGTAGTTGGTGCCAGCCGGGTATCCAACCTTAAAAATTGTAAGTCCGTTTACGATCTCATCGCCCCCTACCAGTTTTTGAATTTCGTTCTTATTATAGGTGAAGTTTGCGTTAATGGTCCAGGTGAACTCACGCATCTTTAGCACCGTTCCGGTAATGTCCACCTCCACACCATGGTTGCTCATACGCCCGACATTTTGCGTTAGCGAGGAGAAGCCTGTCGTCCGTGAGAGCTGACTTTCCAGCAACATGTCAAGCGTTGTGTTGCTATAGTATTCAACCGAACCTGTTATGCGGTTATTCAATACTGAGTATTCAAGGCCAATGTTCAGCGACCTGACTGTTTCCCAGCTGAGGTTTGGATTTTCCGGCTGCGCCTGTATCAAGCCCGTAGTTCCCCCATAGCTCGTCGTCGTAAATAATGAAAGGGATTCAAAGTCACCGATCCCTGATTGATTGCCGGAGGTTCCAAAATTTGCATACACTTTTAGAAAATCAACCGTTGATGCCAAAGGCTCAAAAAATTTCTCGTCACTCAATTTCCAGTTTCCACCCACAGAGTAGAAAAGGGCGGATTGGAAATTCTTTCCAAATCGCGAGGATGCGTCAGTGCGAATACCACCTTTAAATGAATACTTCTTTTTGTATTGGTAGGAAGATTCCATAAAGAAAGACTGTAGCGCGGATTCTGTGTTGGATCCACCGAGATCCGGCAAATAAGTACCGCTCACTGTTATCCCGCCATCATTCTTCAAATTGCTATTGATTCCGTAACCCGTAAAGCTGAATCCTTTGTTTTGGTTGTAAACCAGTTCATGATACACGGATGTAAAGAGTTCATGGTCACCGAAGGATGTCGAGTAGCTGACCGAAGTCGTTCCGACAAAGTTCACGTTGTAAGAACTTCCCCGCGTTTGCGAACCTGCCTGCCCGGGCGTTTGCGTTCCTGTATAAGTCGACTTGTCATAATATACATCCGTCTCACGCTGGGTGTAATCAGTACCCCACGAAGTCTTCACACTGAGACCTTCTATTGAAGGAATGAAATATTGCGCGTAAGCATTGATAATTCCCTTAACATCATAGAAACGACGATGGTTTTCGAGCAACTCCTGCAGGGCGTTGGGTTGGCCGGAGCGAATCTTGGTGTAATCGCCGGAATCATCATAGGGCTTTTCATATGGATTCGTCCAACGAACTGCGTTCAATGGCGAACCGATGTAAGCGTTTCCTTCAAACGTATTTTGGTTTTTAGAATATCCCAGTGAGCTGTTGAACCCAACCCGGAAGTGCGACGCTTCGTGCTGCAGGTTAAATTTTGCCGTATATCTCTTCAGTCCCGTATTTCGTACGGTGCCGGCCTGATCTGTGTAATTTCCTGATATAAAGAAGGTCGTCTTGTCGTTTCCACCCTGAATGCTGAGATCGTGTTGTTGCGTCGCGGCCTGGGTGAACAGCACATCCTGCCAGTTTGTATCAATTTTTTTTAAGCGCGCAATTTCTTCGCTCGTCATCGAGCTCAAAGGAGTGCCACCGACAGCCAGTTCATAGCCGATCTTCTCGGATGAGTTCATCACTTGCAATCGGTTTTGCGGTGCATATGATATTCCGTATTGAAAAGAGTAGTTAACCTGCGTCTCTCCTGCTTTTCCTTTCTTGGTGGTGATCACCACGACCCCATTTGCACCGCGTGAACCATACAACGCCGCCGCTGTAGCATCCTTCAACACAGTAATACTTTCAAAATCATTTGGATTTAATGTATTGAACACACCGCTGGCAATCGGCACACCGTCGAGGACATAGAGCGGTCCGTTGGAGCCACTCAATGATTTGATACCCCTGATGATCACCTGAGCAGATGCGCCAGGTTGACCCGATCCGCTAGACACCAGCATTCCAGGAACTCGACCCTGAAGAACCTGATCGAATGATGCGACTGGGGCGTTTTGAAGCTTATCAGCTTTTACTATCGCCACTGATCCAGGCAACGACCTCCGGCTTTCCTCACGATACCCTGTCACCACAACCTCCTCCAGTTGCTTGGGATCTGGTTTCATGACCACGTCGATGACCGCGCGTTGGGCAATCTTTATTTCCTGCGTTTGAAATCCGATGAAAGAATAGATAAGAGACCCATCCGGATCCGCGTTCACTCGATATGCTCCATTGACATCTGTTACGGTTCCAGCGTTGGTGCCTTTTACGACGATGTTGATGCCAGGCATTCCCTGTCCGTCTTCTGCAGACACCACTTTTCCTGATATGGAAATCTGTTGGGCTTTGAGGCTTACCCAACTTGCGGAAAACAGCAATAGCAATGCGTAAAATCTAAACCTCATGCTGATCATTTCGTCTCTCCGCAAGTAACTTATATCCTTGAATTAATTTTAAAAGTAACAAAATATTGTCAACGAAAAGGTCGTATCTGTAGATGAATACCCCAAAAAAAGGGGGCATGAAGCGGAGCAAAATAAGTTTTCTCAGGGAATGATCCTGAACTCAATGCGGCGATTGATTTGCCTATTCTCTTCGGTGTCGTTCGGCTTGATGGGCTTGCTTTCACCATAGCCTTTTTGGACGAGGCGCGACGCTTCGATTCCGTGGTTGACAAGATAGGCCGCGACGGATTGTACGCGTTTCTGTGAGAGCTGCAGGTTATAGGCCGGCGTTCCTGCATTGTCGGTATGACCACTGATCTCAATGCGTATTTTGGGATTCTCATTCAGAAACCGGATTACCTTATCCAACTCCGTCATTGATTTATCCTGTAGCTCGTACTTATTCAGGTCAAAAAAAATATTATTCAATACCACAGAGGCCCCGGCCGCCACTGGGTCCAAAGCAACATCCAACGCGACCGGAGTGAGGTTCTCCTTGATTTCGTAATTGAAGTTGAGACTCTTAAACAAATGGCCGGGATGGGTAACGTACAGTCCATAGTCAGCGCCTTGAGTCAACACGATAAGATACTCGCCTGTAACCGAATCAGCCATTACCACAGAGGCTAGTTCATTCTTATTGATGTTGAACAACTCGACGCGAGCACCCAACGGCTGTTGTGTCTTTGAATCCCGAACTACGCCTTTAACATAGTTACTCTTGTAACGAAGTCTCAGTTCCTCCGGCACAGTAACCTCAATGATTTTGGAGGAATTTGATTTCCCATTCTCCTCATGTGAATAAAATGCATGCTCACCGTTCGTTGTGATAAAGAGTGAAAACTGATCTTCATATGTATTTACGGGATAACCAAAGTTCACAGGCTCCGTCCACGCACCATTTTCCTTTTCACTACGGTAAATATCAAAGCCACCAAAACCAGGACGACCATTCGAGGAGAAGAAAAGCGTTTGCCCATTCACGTGGATAAAAGGTGATATCTCGTCATAGGGTGAGTTTATGACATCGCCAAGATTCTCGGCCTTCGTCCATTTATTATTGTCGAGCTTATAAGACACATAGAGGTCTTTATTTCCCTGCCCACCCCTTCTGTCAGAGACGAAGAACAGCATTCTTCCATCCGCTGAAATCGATGGCTGCGACTCCCACGCAGGCGAATTTACTTCCGGACCAAGATTGACAGGCACCGTCCATTCGTCGCCCACTTTACGACTCTCGAACAGATCACAGCTGCCATAACCTCTTCTTCCGGCACACGAGGTAAAAATAAGTTGTCTTCCATCCGCCGATATCGTGCAGGTTCCTTCGTTGACACGTGAATTGATATTTTTCGAAATGGATACGGGACGTGTCCACCTTCCAGCTTTGTCTTTGGTCGAAACAACAAGGTCTTCATCATCTTCGTCTTTACCACCTATGCGGCGTGTAAAGATGAGTTCGTTCTCATCGCCCGTCAGTACAGGAAAATATTGCATGGCAAACATATTGACAGTGTCGCTGAGTTCACGCGGCTGAAACTGGGACACAACTTTTTTATTCCGTATGGCATATTGCGCATTTCTTTTCCATCGAGACGCTTGTTCGACACGAGCTTTATTCAAGATCTCGGACTCGAGATAACGGTCCAAAAATTCCAACGACTTCTCGTATTCGCCCTCCAGCAAATAATCTTCGCCCAACTCAAAAAAATATCCCTTTTGTTTCTTTGGGTCGGTTGTCATGCTCAACCCGTTTAGAAAGATCTCGTCGGCCCTGGGGTAGTTCCGCATCGATTTGTAGATGAGGGCCTGCCTAAAATATGCTTCAGAAAAATTCTTGTCTTTATCAATAGCCTGCCTCAGCAACTCAAGAGCTTCATTATACTGGCCGCGCACGCGGTAATTGTCGGCCGCCACGTAAAGCTCTATCGCTTTTTTGTTTTTTGTGCTAAGGACAGTCTGGGCCCCCGCACTAATCGTTCCACAGACCAATATCAGAAGAAGAATTACCCTGCTCATCAGCGCGAAGTTAGTCAACGGCCCTTACAACGACGTAATCGTATTCTCCGTATGTGAAGGTTTATTGGCGATCAATGGAAAATTTGTTTGATTGGTATCATTGGCGCGTGATCAAGAAGCATTGCATTGATCAGCTTGCACGACTCAAACTGAGGAAGATCCCCTACCCCAATTTCGCATTCCCGAAGGCGACCGATCGATATAAGTGACTCGCGCATGGTGCCCTTCAACAGGCAACTCACGGGAGTGAACCATTGCTTGTCCCGAAGAAATATGACGTTGGAAATCGAAGAATCCGTCACCTGCCCTTTTTTAATTATTAGAATGTCGTCGCACGCGCCCCGACCCTGGAAGTGATTTTCAAGTCTGACACGATCAGCAAATTTATGATCGTAAGTAATCGTGTCATCATAAACCAGTTTAAGCGATGTAACCGGTCGTGCCATGTAGGGTGAAAAAGAGATGGCACAGTCAGCATCATCATAAACAATCCGACATTTATAAAGGCCACTTGCAGGAATCAATTGTTGGCTTAACAAATTAGCAAGACCCCAGGGTTCTTTCATGCACAGCACTTCTTTGCATGCCTGGTACATTCGCGCCGCATGGAAATCCAGGTTACTGAATTGTCCATCATAAACCCGAAGCGATTCAATTAATCGGGACATATATTTTCGAAAGCATTTCCTGGTATTCGCTGCGTGCATCACTTTGGGTTGTGATCCCGCCGCCACTTCTATAATAGAGACCGTCATCGCGCCGTTCGATGAACCGTATCATGACACAAGTGTCGAGGTTATCGCCATCAAAATATCCTGCGACGCCGGTGTAGTACCCGCGCTTTTCACCTTCCGCATTGCGGATGATCTGAACCGTCTTTGCCTTTGGTGCACCACTGATCGAACCTGCCGGCAACAACATCGCGATGAGTTCACCCAGCCTCTCCCGATAATACGGCAATAGCGTTCCTTCAATTTCAGAACTCACTTGCAGCAGCGTGTTCTGCCTGGTTTTCACCTCCTCAATGTATCTGAATCTTTTAACGTTAACATTCGACGCCACCTGACTAAGATCGTTCCGAATAAGGTCGACAATCGTGACGTGTTCCGCCTTCTCCTTTTGATTGTTCAGGATCTTGTTCGCAGCGTCAGGAACAGACGCATCGATAGTTCCTTTCATCGGATAAGCGTAAATCTTTCCGTCAATGATTTTAATGAATGTTTCCGGCGAAAAAAATACGAAACGGTCGTCAAAGGACATCTTGTATTTGGCGCGTGAACAATGGTAAATATCACGTAGGGTTACGTTTGATTCGATTTTTGTTCTGACCGTGAGATTGGTTAAAAATGAATCACCCCTTTCCAGATGGGTCAGCACTTTTTTGAACGCCACGCTGTATGCGTCAAAAGGAGCCTGAAATATTTCAAGTTCCGGCTTGAGATCAAGTTGCTCGTGTGAGTTTTTGAATCCGTTGAAATCAAAAAGAATTTTCCCCTTATCAACTTCATCGACAGGAAATGCGAGCGGCATTTCTTCCTCGAAGTCGATCACAAAGATGAAGGGTACTTGCGATCTTGCCCAGTCATTTAGACTATTAATGAACGAAGGAGTCATTGATGAAGCGACTTGCCCAAACAATCAGGGAATATTCATGTACTTATGGACTTGCAGGGAAATCCTCCACTGCGGATGCGATTTGACGTAGTCAATGATGAGTGGAAGCATCTCTTTTTCGCGCGACCATTCGGGTTGCAAAAATAATTTGCAATCAGCAGACACTTTTGCGGCCTCCTGTTCAGCCCAGGCAAAATCACTTTTGTTAAAAACGATAATCTTCAGTTCGTGCGCAGCGCGATATACCGAAGTAACAGGTGCTTTAAATTTCTTGGGCGAAAGGCACACCCAATCCCAGGTGCCCGTGAGAGGGTAAGCACCCGAGGTCTCAATATGTGTTCGGACGCCATGGGTGTTCAGGGCATTTGTCAATAAAGAAAGGTCATGCATGGCAGGCTCTCCACCGGTAATAACCGCGATGGGCGCTTTGGAATTAAAGACCTTTGTTGCGATTTCTTCCACTTCGAATCTTGGATGAGCGTCGATCGGCCACGACTCCTTAACATCACACCAAACACAACCGACATCACAACCGCCGAGGCGAATGAAATACGCGGCATAACCCTGGTATGATCCTTCACCTTGTATCGTGTAAAAGTCTTCCATCACAGGAAGCGATTGTATTGACATCTCTTTTTATTTATGTTTTCGAGCCACACCTGCCTTCTAGTAGCCGCTTGCGCCACCGCTAAAGTTTTTGCGACACGCGGTCGGCGAAGGCAGGGATGACATTGATTTACACGGATGAACGCTAGGGATGCCTTAGCTCGGTAGCGCGCAACGTGTTAAGTAATAAAGACGCGATCGTCATGGGTCCAACGCCACCAGGAACCGGAGTTATGAATGACGTTTTTGGTGCTACGTTTTTAAAGTCCACATCGCCCTTAATGCTGAATCCGTTCGGCTTTGATGGATCATCAACTTTTGTTGTGCCGATGTCGATAACAACTGCACCTTCTTTTACCATGTCGCCCGTGATCAAGCCGGGTTTTCCCACAGCGGTCAGCAGGATGTCAGCATTCAACGTGTAGTGCTTCAGGTCTTTGGTGTACTTATGGCAGATCGTAACGGTTGCATGACCTTGTTCCACAAGCATCATGCTGAGGGGCGCTCCTGCAATCCGGCTTGCACCTACAACAACGCAATTTCTCCCTTCCGTTTGAATGTCGTAGCGTCGGAGGAGTTCCATAACACCGAAGGGAGTAGCAGGCATGAGCAGTGGTACTTTCGAAATGATACTTCCAAAGTTTCTGTTCGTAAAACCATCCACGTCTTTATCGGGACGGATCTTGTCGGTGATTCGTTCAACCGATATATGCGGTGGCAAAGGAAGTTGAACGATGAATCCGTCAACATCATCATCGTTGTTTACATGTGTGATGTGTTTGCTCAGTTTTTCTTCAGAAATCGTATCGGCAAAACGCATCATTGTGTAATGGAATCCCACACTCTTGCACGCTTTTACCTTGTTGTCGATATAGGTTTGGCTGGCGCCATCATCTCCAACGAGGATGAACGCCAGGTGTGGGATTTTTTTGTTCGCCTGTTTTCTTTCGGCAACTTTTTGAGAAATCTCTTCCTTGATCTCACTCGAGATCTTCCGACCGTCAATAAGGGTATAGGATTTTGTTTCAGTCATTCGGTAATTACTTGTGGCCGTTTTTTCTAATCTGTCTCAGGAAATTTTCGTTTATCTTAGACTGCCTGCGATTCGCCGCTTGCTGATCTTTAACTGACTGGTCCAGTTTTACAATAGATAGCCCGAGTTTTTTGTCGAAGGCCTCCATTCGCGCCTCGGCCTTCACCAATCGCCGAATCATAAATTCATGTCTGGCATCTGCTTTTGCCATTTGACGGGCAAATTCTTCGGCGAATTTTCGGCTCCGTCTTTCGATTGCCTCTAATTGGATCAAAATGCCTTCCATAAGTGGATCATTTTCACTTTCCATGAGTTCGTGATTTATCTACTAAATCTCCATCACTAACCCCATATTATTTCAATACCTACAGCTCTGTTTTCCTGATGATTTTGTGTGTCTCTTACTGATTCAATTTCAAAACTGCCATAAACGCCTCCTGCGGTATCTCCACATTTCCAACCTGCCTCATTCTCTTCTTTCCTTTCTTTTGCTTCTCCAAAAGTTTGCGCTTACGGGAGATATCCCCTCCGTAACACTTGGCCAATACGTTCTTCCTCATCGCGCTCACGGTCTCGCGTGCAATGATCTTCTGCCCGATCGTCGCCTGAATCGCGACCTCAAACATGTGACGCGGGATAAGTTCTTTCAGCTTTTCGCAGAGTTTCTTACCCCACTCATAGGCCTTGTCACGATGGACGATCGCTGATAACGCATCCACTTTATCACCATTCAATTGCACATCCAGCTTCACCATGTCTGCTTCACGGAAACCGATGAGGTGATAATCAAGAGAAGCATAACCTTTTGAAATGGTCTTCAGTTTATCGAAGAAATCAAACACGATCTCTGCGAGCGGCATTTCGAAGCTAAGCTCGACGCGATCTGCGGTGAGGTATACCTGGTTCTTGATAATACCCCGCTTATCCATGCAAAGTCCGATGATAGGACCAATAAAGTCAGATTTCGAAATAATCTGAGCGGTGATATATGGCTCTTCTATAAAATCCATGTGGGTAGGATCGGGCATTTCGGATGGTGCGTTGATCTCAATCACTTTACCATTCGTAAGCAATGCTTTGAACTTAACAGACGGCACTGTTGTGATAACCGTCATGTTGAATTCGCGTTCGAGACGCTCCTGGATGATTTCCATGTGAAGCATTCCGAGGAAACCGCAGCGGAATCCAAATCCGAGCGCTGCAGAGGTTTCCGGTTCCCACACCAGTGAGGCATCATTCAATTGGAGCTTCTCCATCGAAGCCCGCAACTCTTCGAATTCACTTGTGTCCACAGGATAAATACCTGCAAAGACCATGGGCTTTACATCTTCGAAACCTTTGATGGATTCGCCGGGATTGTCCACCAGCGTGATCGTATCCCCTACTTTGACTTCCTTCGCAACTTTGATTCCTGAGATCAGGTACCCGACATTACCTGCACTGATTTCCTTCCGCGGAAACTTCTCAAGCTTTAAAACGCCGATCTCATCGGCACCATATTCTTTGTTGGCGTTTACAAATTTGATCTTATCATTTGTCCTGATAGTTCCATTAAACACACGGAAATAAACTTCGATACCGCGAAATGAATTGAATACCGAATCGAAGATCATCGCCTGCAAGGGTGCATTCGGGTCACCCTTCGGGGCAGGAACACGGGCAACTACCGCTTTCAGGATGTCTTCGATTCCAACACCCTCCTTAGCGCTCGCCTTGATGACAGCACTTCTCTCGCAACCAATGAGGTCAACGATCTGGTCTGTAACTTCTTCGGGCATTGCCGCTGGCAAATCGATCTTATTAAGAACAGGAATGATTTCAAGATTGTGGTCGAGGGCCAGATACAAATTGGAAATCGTCTGCGCCTGGATACCCTGAGCGGCATCCACGATAAGCAGCGCGCCTTCACAGGCAGCAATGGATCTGGAAACCTCGTATGAAAAATCGACGTGGCCGGGCGTATCGATCAGGTTCAAGATATATGTCTGCCCATCAAGCTTGTACTCCATCTGAATTGCATGAGCCTTGATGGTAATCCCTTTCTCCCGCTCCAGGTCCATATTATCCAGCACCTGGGCCTGCATTTGCCTGCTCGTCAGCGTCCCTGTAAATTCCAAAAGCCGGTCCGCCAACGTGCTTTTTCCGTGATCAATATGCGCTATAATGCAAAAGTTGCGGATGTTCTCCTGTCCCGTCATTAAAACCTGATTTTAAGGGGACAAAGGTAGCTATAAAATGGGGCCATGGGAAATAAAAATCGCGGTTCAGGGGACTCCTTTCCGGAAATTATCTCGTCCGGAATTTCCAAAATTGTCGGGCGCAAACGATCGCTGTGGGCCCCGTGTCTCGTGCGTTTAGCCAATTGAAAATCCAACTGTGCCACTGCCGAAACGATCCACACCTTACACCTAAAAGTCTGGCCAGCGGATTCATACCGCTTAACACACGAGGTCTCTATCATAACAATCCTGAAGTTGAAATTCTTTAGATTTATTTTTTGACCCTGACCACTATGCACATCATGAAACGAGTTCTCATTATACTGTTCACATCTTTTGCGCTTGCAGTATGCGCCCAAGAAACATATCCCGTCAATGGTTCCCTAGATAAGCGCCCCGGACTTTTTGCGTTCACCAACGCCACGATTGTTGTGAGCGGAGACCAAACGATCACAAACGGTACGTTGCTCATCAAGGGGCGCACCATTGAAGCAATTGCAACAGGTCTGCAAATTCCCAAGGGTTATGTAATCATCGACCTTAAAGGAAAATTTATTTATCCTTCCCTCGTCGACGCTTTCAGCTCGTATGGAATTCCTTCGGGCCAGCCGGCAAGATCGCGCGAGGGAAACGGCGTGCTATCGTCCAAGCATGGCGCATTCAGTTGGAATGAAGCGATCCATCCCGAGTCTTCAGTGAAGAGCGTCTTTACTGTCGACACAAAGCAAGCTGAAGAACTCAGAAAGTCCGGCTTCGGTACTGTGCATAGCGTATCCCGTGATGGCATTGCGCGCGGGACAAGCACCGTTGCCACGCTGGGCACAGGCAAAGAAAATGAGCTCATCCTTAAGGACGACGCTGCCGCCTTGTATTCTTTTTCAAAAGGCACGTCCACCACGAGCTATCCAGAATCACTTATGGGTGCTATCGCATTGCTGCGACAAACCTACCTTGATGCAAAATGGTATGGCAATCAAAAGGAAGAGTATAATATTTCATTGGCTGAGTTCAATCGCCAGCAAAATCTTCCGCAAATTTTTGACGCCGATAACTGGCAGGATATTCTTCGCGCCGACAAAATCGGTGATGAAGCAGGCAAGCATTATATGTTCAAATCCGGCGGTGACGAATACCAGCGCCTCGACCTGATAAAAGCAACCAATGGAGCGCTTATCGTTCCGCTTAATTTTCCGAATCCCTTTGATGTGGACGACCCTGACGATGCAAACAAGGTTTCACTTGCTCAAATGAAGCATTGGGAACTTGCTCCCGGAAATCCTGCGGCACTGGAGAAATCAGAAATAAAATTTGCGATCACATCCTTCGGCCTCGACGGAAAAGAATTCTGGACCAACCTTAGGAAAGCAATGGATTTTGGACTCAGCGAAAAGCAGGCACTGAAGTCGTTGACAGAAATCCCGGCGCAACTTCTTTTGATCGACGAAAAGGTGGGAACGTTGGCAAAAGGTAAGCTCGCCAATTTTATCATCTGCTCCGGCAATCTTTTCAAAAAGGACAACATCATTCATGAGAATTGGGTACAGGGTACGCGGTTCATTGCGAATCAATTCAACACGACTGACATCAGCGGAACGTATGAGCTGAAAATCGACGGACTTACAAACCTCAATCTGAATCTTTCGGGTTTGAATGCGACAGTAAACCGAAGCGCACCGGACAGTGCTAAAGTAAAAGCGAGCGTTGCAAGAACCGGAGACCAAATCACGCTCAGTTTCAACCTTAGAAAAGAGCCAGATGGGGCGATTATTTTGAAAGGCCACTTGACGTCAGCGTCACCCCTAGCGTTCAAAGGTGAGGCAGAATTCCCGGATGGATCAAAAGGAACCTGGTCTGCGGTATTTAAAGAACCTGGCAAGGAACGACCAAAGACAGAAAATAATGCAGTGGCAGCTCCGCTTGCAAAAATCAACTATCCCTTCGGTGGATTTGGATTCGAACAGATGCCAAAAGCCGAGCCGACATTATTCAGGAACGCAACCGTGTGGACAAACGAGCAGGAGGGTAAGCTGCTGAACTCCGACATACTCATAGAAGGCGGAAAGATCAAAGCGATAGGTAAGAATCTCCCCGCCGGCAATGCAACGGTTATCGATGCAACGAACAAACACATCACGGCCGGCGTGATCGACGAACATTCTCACATTACAATTTCAGGCAACGGAAACGAGGGTACGCAATCTGTTACTTCGGAGGTTAGAATTTCCGACGTGATTGATCCAACGGATATTTCTGTCTATCGACAACTGGCAGGTGGTGTCACCAGTTCCCATATACTTCATGGATCAGCGAATTCGATTGGAGGGCAAACGCAAATCATAAAGCTGCGCTGGGGGCGATCGCCCGAAGAAATGAAGTTCGAAGGAGCCGATGGTTTTATCAAGTTCGCATTGGGTGAAAACGTAAAGCAGTCAAATTGGGGCCCGCCTGTTCCCAATCGCTTTCCGCAAACAAGGATGGGAACGGAACAAGTCTTCCTTGATGCGTTCACAAGGGCGAAAGCTTACAAGGCTGCGTGGGCCTCTTATAATAATGCGAAAGTCAAAACCGGACTCGTCCCTCCGAGAAAAGATCTTGAGATGGAGGCGTTGGCAGAGATTCTCGACAACAAGCGATTTATCACCTGTCATTCCTACGTTCAGTCAGAGATCAATATGCTGATGCACTTATCCGATTCGCTTGGATTCAGGATCAACACCTTCACACATATTATCGAAGGATACAAAGTCGCGGATAAAATGAAGGCAAGGAATATTGCAGCGGGCACATTCTCGGACTGGTGGGGATACAAGCACGAGGTGGCCGAAGCCATTCCTTATAATGGAAAGATCATGAATGCCGTTGGCGTCTTAACAGCCTTTAATTCTGATGACGCCGAAGGCGCCCGTCACCTCAATCAGGAGGCCGGTAAAGCCGTGATGTATGGCGGTGTACGTGAAGAAGAAGCGCTTAAGTTCGTCACAGCGAATCCAGCAAAGATCCTGCACATCGACAACCGCGTGGGAAGCATTAAGGTAGGTAAAGATGCGGACCTTGTTCTTTGGACTGCTCATCCTCTTTCGATTTATGCGCGTTCAGAAAAAACATATGTCGATGGCATTCCGTATTGGGACGCCGCCCGCGATGCGCGTTGGCAGCAAGAAATTGCTAAAGAACGCGCCCGTCTTGTACGAAAAATGATGGAGGCAAAAAATTCCGGCGCAAAAACACAACGCGCCGTGGCACCTCAGCAGCAGGAAGATAAATGTGAAAATTTTGGCAATTGAAAAACATGAAAGACATGAAACAATATTTAACAGGACTCTTGTTGTTGGTGATCAGTACACCATTGTTCGCTCAACCGAACGTCGTACCGGCAAAACCACAGTCAAAAACAATTGCAATCTCGGGGGGAACCATACACGTAGGTGATGGACAGGTCATAGAAGGTGGAACGGTTGTATTCGCGAACGGGAAAATTACGTCCGTTGCGGCCGGTAAAAATGTTCCGGCTGGCAATGTCACGATCATCGATGCCACCGGCAAACATGTCTATCCTGGAATCATCGCGCCTATCACCAACCTCGGGCTTGCCGAGATCGCGATGGTAAAATCAACGGTGGACTATCGTGAGCTTGGCGAATGGAATCCTCATGTACGCACGATTATCGCCTACAACACTGATTCAAAAGCTATTCCAGTGGTCCGGGCAAATGGTATCCTGATGGCGCAAGTTGCTCCTACGGGTGGCACCATTTCCGGTCAATCGTCCATTGTACAACTTGATGCATGGAATTGGGAAGACGCCGCATACAAAACAGACGATGCCTTGCATTTCAACTGGCCGGCTGCAAACGACGGCGCTGAGCAAACCAAATCAAGTCATGAAAAAGTGATTGCAGATTTCCATAAATATATGGCAGAGGCCAAAGCTTACGCAGAGTTGGGCAAAGCAGACGTAGTCAACGCGCGGTTTGAGGCGCTGAGGGGATTGTTTACCGGCAAAAAGAAAGCTTTTGTCCGCGCAAACTCCTCCACTGATATTATTGCGTCCGTGCAGTTCTTTAAGTCATTCGGTATCACACCGGTGATCGTGGGCGGCACTGATGCGTGCGCTGTTGCGGGGTTTCTGAAAGAAAACTCTGTCTCCGTTATCATCAACCAGGCACATTCACTGCCAGATCATGACGACGATGATGTGTACATGCCTGCGAAGCAGGCGTCATGTCTCCAAAAAGCAGGTGTACTCTATGCCCTTAGCCTTGAATTCGTACGTGACTGGGGCTACCTGCAACTCAGAAACCTTCCCTTCGAAGCTGGCGTTGCCGTTTCCTATGGTATCAGCAAAGAAGAAGGTTTAGCGGCGATTACATCGAATACAGCAAAAATCCTTGGTATTGATAAATCTGTCGGCACGATCGAACCCGGGAAAGACGCGACGATTTTTATTTCAAAAGGTGACGCACTCGACCCATTGACGTGCAATGTCGAGGAAGCATTCATCATGGGAAAAACCATCAACCTGGACAACCTGCACAAACAGCTTTATAGAAAGTTCTCTGATAAATATGAACTGAAATAAATCCGAGTATGAATCTTCACGCAAAATCCGCCCACTCATTCAATCGGCGCGAGTTCATTAAATACGGTCTGTCAACTGCCGCAGCCACGAGTGTCATCCCGTTTGCAAACGGCTTCTCCTTTGAATCGGATCCATCCGCAGTTTATAAAAAAGCGATTGTAATCGACACCCTTATGCCGGAAGAAGGGCCCGTCGATGCCGCCGCAGGTGTTGCCGCTGGTTTTACTGCTGCAGTCCTCGACATTCAGGGCTATCCTCGTGACGCGGCTTCCGCAGCGGTGGCCATGGAGCGGTGGAAGAATTATTTTGCGACCGACGCAAAGCTCCTACAGGTTTTGAAGGGCGAAGACATACGTAAAGCGAAAACAGAATCAAGATTTGGAATAATCCTCGCGTCACAAGATGCATCAATATTGGGTGTGCCTGCTTTTTCTTCGTCGGAAACTAATATTAAGGCCCTGGAGACATTGTATAACCAGGGGCTTCGCGTACTGCAAATCACACACAGCGACCGCAACGGGCTGGGTGATTCCTACATGGAACCGACCAACGCTGGATTAAGCTTGCTTGGCAGGGCGATCGTCGGCGAAATGAACCGGCACAGAATGATGATCGATCTCTCCCATTGTGGTGAAGCAACAACAATGGAATCAATCAAACTCTCCACGAGGCCCTGCGCCATCACTCACACCGGTTGCCGTTCCCTCTTCAATACGCCTCGCAACAAGACGGACAAAACACTTAAGGCCCTTGCCGATAAGGGCGGTTACGTTGGCATATTCAACATGTCTGTGTGGCTTACTACCAGGCAGGTGCCAACAATCGACGACATGATCGACCACATCGATCATGCCGTTAAAGTTGCTGGGATCGATCACGTAGGTTTTGGCAGCGACAAGAATCTCGATCCAAAGGACCTTGACAAATATCTCGCCGGATTCCGGGAATATTATGAGCGAACAAAAGGACGGCCGGGCCTCGCAGAATATCCAAAGCATGTGATGGTGCCGGAGCTATATTCCATCAATAGGATGGAACGGATCGCTTTTGCTTTGTCAAAGCGCGGTCGTCCTGATGCTGAAATAGAAAAGATCCTCGGAGGAAATTTCGCGAGGATCTTTGAAGAGGTGTGCGGGTAGGAATCCCGATAGCTATCGGGACTGCCTACTCTTCTACTTTACACCTTTCTCCGGGTCCCAAGCACCCTGCAGCTTGCGGACAAAAATAATCTGTCCTGTGTGGTAGGCATTGTGCGTACTGATATTGGCAATCGTCGGCGCCCAGGCCTTGAGCTTTGCCTCGTCCGCTGTCTGAACAAGTTTCTCAATCTCCGACATCACGTTGTTAAGTTTAGATACGGTTTGAGCCCAGCTGTTTTTGTCGAACGAATTAAATGTCTCTTCATTGTTTCCGCTGAACGCGGCTTCTTTTTCTCCTTTAAAGTTTGCCAATTGGCGCTGGTTCCAAAACCAAAGATGGTATGCCAACTGACCCACTGAGTGATTTCCACTCTTATCCTTCCACATCGCTTGTTCCGGCGTGAGCCCCTCAACCGCGACACTTACTGGTACAAACCAATCTTTCTTGTTGTGTGTCGTCTTTAATTGCTCAAGGAGTACCGAACGGAGGTCTGTTGTTTGTGCGAAACACACTGCTGCCACAAGAACAAACATCATTGTGAATATCTTTTTCATAATTTTTGTTTTAGCGTTTCTAAACTTTTGAAGCGTTATCGATTTGACGTTACAATTTCTTTATTTCCTCCCAGACTTCCTTGCTCACTGGAATCCCATTTGCGGTATTTTCATTTCGTATCGTTAATACATTTTCTCCGGGATATCGAATTTGTTTTTTTTCTGATTCCGGGACTGATCGTTTGAAATCAACAATAATTCTTTCTATGGCCTGTTGTATGCTGTGATTATTGCCAAGCTTCGCCAAATCAATCGCAATAAATACCTGACTTGCGTTCACTTCACTTTTCTGCGCTGTGATTTCATGAACTGAAAGACCTGCAGAAAGTGTGGTCGCTAAAAGATCGAGCAACAACGACAACCCTGAGCCTTTCCAATAACCGATGGGCAATGCCCGCCACGATTTCTTTATTTCGACCGGATCGTTAGTGAGATATCCTTCCGTATCATATCCTCCCGGCATTCCCAATTTTTCACCCTTCAGGATCGCAACCTCAACTGCCCCGTAGGAGTATTGTGTCATGGCAAAATCCACAACAATTGCTTCATCCCCATATGGAATAGCGATTACAAGTGGATTGTTGCCAAGCCTTGCATCGACTGCGCCCCATGCCGGCATATTCGCAATCGTGTTGCTCCAGGCAATTAATACAAAACCTCTTTTTGCTGCCCGCCAGCCGTAAGTACCGCCACGCAACCAATGGTTACTCCTTCCTATCGCTACGCACCCTATTCCATTCTCAGCGGCCAAAGACATTGCACGGTCCGTGCATTTGATGGCATTTAATGGGCCTGGTCCCGATTTTCCATCCCACTGTTCCAAGCCGCCCATTTTGTTTTTCAGAACCGGGATGGCATCCGGCTTGATGCCTCCATCACGCACGTATCCGATAAATCTCGCAAACCTGTTGATGCCGTGTGAATACACTCCATCCAGACTATTCCCGATGAATACGGAAGCGCAAGTTTTGGCGCGGTCGGGCTTAAAACCGTGTGCGATTAAAACCCGAATCAGTTCTGGTTCAATTTCTGCGACGGGGATTCTTCCAAATTCTTTCTTTTCTATTGCCATACGAATAACTGTGGAGTGTGCTATCTGATTAAGTCGAGCAAGATAGGCAAAGGAACAATTCCTCAAAGACAACAACCATGTACCAGGTTTTCACATCAACCGAAAGCAGTGAGGTGACCGCAAATCCAAAACTATATTCGACTATACAGGGATTACATTTTGACGTAAGTTGATGATGGTTTTTGTTTAACCATGTTTAACCTTCGCTAGCATTATTTTAACGCAGGCTTCGCGATGCAGCGAATACCTTTAATTAAACTATTTTAAAGAAATGAGAACATCAACAACAATACTCTGTATCCTGTTGCTCAACGCAATTTCGGGCATTGCACAGGACAATCCCCTTACACGGGAATTCAAAATGGAGTCGATAGAGAAACTATCTACTCTGATTGTCGACAATTACGTCTTCGCGGAAGTTGGACAAGCAACGGCAGATCACATTCAAAATGAACTCAAGGCAGGTCGCTTCGACTCTATCACTTCCATCCGATCATTTTCAAAAATTCTCACGTCCAGCGTACAATCGGTCAATCATGACAAACATATGCGCGTGTTCCCCAATGGTGCAGGCGGTCGGCCAAATCTTCCGAAACCGGAAGGCGTGGGAGGTTTTAAAGAGTCAAAAATCCTTGACGGCAATATCGGCTACATAGACATGCGCCTTTTTGTCGATCTGGCCTCTGGAAGTGCAGCTGCCGATGAGCACATGAAAAAACTCGCGGACACCGATGCAATCATAATCGACCTGAGAAAAAATGGTGGTGGCAATCCTCAGATGGTTCAATACCTGTGCAGCTATTTCTTCGACAAGAAAGTACACTTCAACAGCCTGTATTTCAGACCAGCAAATACCACCCGTGAATTCTGGACGGTGGATGTGAATGGAACGAAGATGCCAGATGTTCCCCTTTTTGTTCTCACAAGTGCGTACACATTTTCGGGAGCAGAAGAGTTCAGCTACAACATGCAAACGCAGAAGAGAGCGACACTCGTTGGTGAAACCACGGGCGGCGGTGCGAATCCAGGCGGGATTTTCGTTATCAACGACAAGCTTGCGGCATTTATCCCAACAGGAAAAGCTATCAACCCAATCACGAAGACTAATTGGGAAGGCGTCGGAGTAGTGCCGGAAATAAAGACTACCGCTGACAATGCGTTGGAGAAAGCAGTAGAACTCGCGAAGGAGTCCGGGGAAAAATACAGGAAGACGAAAAAAGGGTGATGCGCTGGTATCGCTAGTCGTCCCACTGGCCGAATTCCTTTCGAACGATTTCATTGTATTGCCTTTGAAGTCGTTCGTACAAATTATCTTCCCTGGTGTAGCCAGTGACTTTGACGGTATCCTTGCTTGAAGTTTTGTTTGTCACTGGAGGCGTAAGGCAGCTAACGCTCATTTTTGCTTTTTGCATGCCATGCACGGCATTGGTGAAGTGATTCGTGTTGGATTCGAGCCCGCAGATCTCAAAGGTCTTTTTTGCGTCGTCGCGAATGATCAGCCAGCATTTGGTGTACATACATTTCGGTCTCCAACAATTCTTTGAAGAGATTCGCTAAATTAACAATTCATAAATTCAGAATTGTTGGCGCAGCAAACGCGAACGACAAATTATGCGATGAGAACACTGATTTTCTTCCTGTCGACATTTCTTGTAGTGACTCACACCTCCGGCCAGGGAATTGAAAGTCTGCACCTGGAAAAGCCTGTCGGAAACAGTGCAATGAATACGCTCTCGTTTTCGCTGCCGGCGCAGAAAGTCATACAGTTACACGAAGCCAAAGGAGAAAAACTTGCTCTGAACACGCCGTTCATTGTCGTGAATAGGGACACCCTTGTCGTGAAAGAAATCCGGGTAAGGGGAACGAGTTCTTCTTACCTCAGAAGAAAGAGTCTCAATATTAAGCTGAAAAACAAGGCGCATTTTAACATTAACAAAGACACCTTTTCACTCAGGAGGTTTTATGCGATCAGCATGAACATGGATAAGAATTACATCAGGAATAGCATGTCTTATGCAGTCCTTGGCAGAATGGATATACAGATCCCTCACAATTGTTACGCGAACCTGACGATCAATGATGTATCCGAGGGACTTTACATGATCTTCGATCCACCAGAACAATTTGCGCTGGAGAGATGTGGCGCAGACGTCGTCATCCGGAGGGGTTATAATCACATGATCGACGGCTGGAACCACAAAAGAATCTCTTCGAAAGAGGCAGCGTCGCGAAAGAAAACTTTTCAATTGATTTACACCGATGTTTTAAAAAAATATCACGGAGAAGAACTTTGCCATCAACTGGAAAGTACGATCGACCTGGAAGGCTATTTTACCTGGCTTGCCTTCAATCATCTTTTTCAGAATGGGGACTATTCAGATGAACTTTATCTGATGTGGAATACTAGTACGAATCGGTTCGAAATCATACCATGGGATTTTGATGATCTATTCCACCCTCAACCGCACGAAGGATTTGAAAAGCGAAACACCGTCTTGCGCGATAAATTAATCTACTCTTCAGAAGATGCCCTTGATGTCGCGATCGCGCAGGATGAATTCCTCTATAAAAAATACCTGCAGCAATACCAGAAACTGTTGAACAAGCTTACATCGGTGGCATTTGCTGAAATACTCAACAATGTTTATCGCGACGTTTACCCCTATTTTCAAAAGCCCGAGATCGTCAGTCAATCCCAGTACGATCAAAGTGGCCCAACAAACCTCGAAAAGTTAGAGACTGACTTGCGAGACATCAGTACTTATATCAATACGAGGCTTGCCATCTACCAAAAAATCGTCGATGAGGCGTTGAAATAAATCCGTCGCGCGACGAGAAAATTAGTCCAAGGATTCGGCTTGCACGTGTAGGCGAACATCTTACACTTTAAACTGTCCCAAATGATGATTGAGGTGATATCTCACCAGACCTACCCATTGGTCTTTTGTCAATTGTCCAAAATATGGATGAGGCGGATAGCTAAACCCATTCTCGAGTTGTGTAAATTTCTCAAGAAGTTCCTTTAATATTTCCTTGTCCTTCTCAAGTGTTGTTGAAGTGGTTCCCTCGCCCTCCACTTGACCAAAGCCTTTCGGTGTAGGAACTGTCTTCCCGAGCTTTACCAGCGTCATAATTTCCTTCGGCTCTACCTTACCATATTCAGTAGAATGCCTTGTGCCCATTGCCATTCGGAGTTGGTCGGCACAATGGCAGACCATTTGATTGACGTTCATCTTTCCGAAGGTGGGCTTCTGCCCGTCCAAAAGCTTGTCAATCCGGCGCTGAAATTGTTGAAGCTCGTCGTTGTTCATAAATCAAACAGGAAGGTTCAACTGATCCTTTTCCACACCAACGTCCGGGTTACAGGCACCCCTTCAGGCGTTGTCGTCTCAAGTTTGATCGTCAGCGTATCGCCTTCGACCTTTAGATCGCGATATACTTTCATCCCAACATTCGCCGGCGTGATTGAACCAACCAAGGTGTGAGCGACCTTTCCCGTCTTTGAGTCGATTTCATATGTCCCAAAGTAAGCATCATATCCTCCTACTGCACTCGTATTATTCCGACCTGCCTGAAAGACCTGCTTCGCGGTCTCCGCTGTTCGATCACGTTTCATGAATTGGGCAGCAAAATGATCTTTAGCATAGGCAAGAATTCCGATAGGGTCGGCGCCCAAAACAGGATCGATTTTTTTTTGACCCTCCTTCGTCCAGTCTTCCCGCGAAATCAGCCACCACACTCCCTGCATGGCGTTCTTTAGACTGTCCGTGGCATTCAGGTCAATGCCTGAGTTTTGTTTCTTGCTGCTCATAGGTGAAGAAAAGGCGATCGATGGCACTATTCCAATAACCAGTATTAAAAAAATAAAGTGTGTTTTCATATTCTGATCATGAGTCATTTTTCAATAGTTGCGCCCGCTGAACATCCGCGGCAATAATTGCTACAGGTGCGCAATGCACTCCACTGAAATCAGAATACCCGCAGGAAATGGCATCACCTGCGGTGCACTTCGCGCGGGTGGATTTTCAGGAAAGAAGTCGGTGTACACTTTGTTGATCACCTTGAAATCGGGATCACAACCGGCAACCATGAAGATTGTCGTCTTCACAACCTTATTTAAACCACTGCCAGCTTCTTCAAGAATAGTTCTCACGTTCTTAAATGCCTGGACAGCCTGTTCCTCAAATTTATCTGAAACAACCTTTCCGGTCGAAGGGTCAAATCCGGCGGTACCTGAGAGGTAAATCAAATTGTCAGCGATGACAGCATGAGGAAATGCGAGATTGGTCCGAAGAAGTTTCGTGGTATTGAAATTCTTCCGTTGTGTCATTGTATCCAGGTTTGACCAAAGAAGTCTACTCTCGCAATTATCTTCTACCAATAGGCAATTTAAATCCAACGTACTTCGAATCCAACAGGTCAGTGGACCTATTCGCTTCTCAATGATTTAACCGGATTGGCCACGGACGCTTTTAATGCATGATAACTGATTGTCAGCGACACGATGATCAGCACGATCAAAAAGCTTATGACATAGGTGAGGACATCAATCGATGTATGGTACGTGAAATTTGTCAACCACTGGCTTATAAAATAATATGAAGCAGGCACGGCAATCAGGAATCCCAATACGAGCAACCAGACAAAGTCTACATAGATTAAACCGAGGATGTTGCCGACCGTGGCACCAAGGACTTTTCTCACGCCAATTTCTTTGACTTTTCGTTGCACGACGAACAGTACGAGCCCATAAACGCCAAGGCACGAAATGAGGATGGCAATAAAAGTGAAGCTCTCGATGATCTTGCCAAAATTCTGGAAGTTCGCGTACTGCGAATCAAGCTGTTGGTCAAGAAAACTGAATTGGAATGACTTCTCCGGAAACAAAAGATTCCATTCCTTTTTGATATCCTCAATCGTGGCTGTCACATTATCGTTCTTGAAACGGATATTAAGCGTGTTCCACTGATTTGGTTCGACCTCCATGATCACGGAAGAAATGGGCGTCGTCAGTGATGTAATGTTGAAGTCCTTGATTACGCCAACGACTTTTCCAATTTTTCCTTCCCGGTTGATGGTCTTCCCCAACGCCTCCTCAGGGGTTTTCCATTTGAATTCTGTGACTGCAGTCTCGTTAACAATGAACGCCTGCTGCTCATCAGTACCATATTCTTTGCTGAATGCGCGCCCTGCCACGATCTCCATCCCGAAGACGTTGATAAAATCATAATCGACACCCATGTCAGCGATGAAGAGGTTGTCTTGCTGCGTAAATCCTTCAGGGATTGTTCCGCGATAGATCATGCCAACCCCCGGAGTGCCTCCCGAAGCCGCAGTTTTCTCCACCGCTGCGAGATTCTCCACCCGATCCCGAAACGTCTGGATGCGTGTGCGGCGTGTGCTGTCCGCGCGGGAAAATATCTCATTCATATTGGCGCTGTTGAGAGGAACAGTAATGATGTGCTCTTTCTGAAATCCAAGCGGTTGTTCCGACAGAAATTTTAATTGCTTCACCAGCATCATGGAGCCTGACAACAACATACAGGCAATCATGAGTTGAAATACAACCAGCGACTTTCTAAGAAATTGGCCTCCCTCGAGACTCGCGCCTCCCAGTCCTTTAATAGATGTTACAGAATCGAATGAAGCGACGAAATACGAAGGGTATCCACCAGCCATGGCGGTAATCAATACAAGTAATCCAACGGAAAGTGATATCAGTGAAAGGTCAACCACCGTGGTAAACTCAAGTTCCTTGTTTGTGTATTGATTCAACAAAGGTAATGTGAAATAAAAAACCGCGTAGGAAAGTAGCGCGGCCACGAGACAGAACAGGAAGCTCTCGGCAAGGAACTGGGTAACAAGTTGGCTTTTTGCTGAGCCAAGAATTTTCCTGATGCCAATCTCCTTGATTCGTGTAAACGACTGCGCAGTAGACAAATTGATGTAATTGATAGATGCGATGAGCAAAGTCAGTACCCCAATGGCAATGAAAATAAAAATATTAGTCATTGAATTGGTTCCTGTGGGCTCGGCCAACATCGTAGACTTGAGATGAATGTCTTTGACAGGGAAGAGTGTAAAGACCTGACCAACCTGACGGTTGGGCGGGCAATACTTTTTCAGAAATTCGCCCATGTTTTTGTCGACGTTCTCAGGCGACGCGCCCGGCTTCAGCAATACATAGGTGTAGGAATGGCTGATGACGAAATTGGTTTCGAGATTGGTGCGCATTCGTGCGGCAGCCTCATCGTTCTCCATGTCGTACATATTGTCATACGGCACGAGCATATCAAATCGAATGTGCGAGTTTTCGGGGAAACGCTTGACCACGGCAGCGACCTTAAATGAATGTTTGCCACCGAACAGGAGCGATTCGCCAAGCGCCTCCTCATCACCAAAATATTTTTTAGCCATCTCATCCGTGATCACGACTGTGAATGGATCGAGAAGCGCGCGGTCAGGATTTCCGGAAATGAAATCGAAAGTGAACATCTTCATAATTGAAGAATCTGCGAAAAACACACCCGTCTGTTCGAACGATGCTTCATCAACGCCTTCGCCGCGGGAAATACTGACATTTCTTCCATAGAGCCTTGCCGTCATTTCGACTTCAGGAAAAAACTCCGGCATCACCGGCGCCATGGGCGGTGGACTTGAGGCAAGCTGCAGCCCGTTTGGCGCCACATACTTAATCCTATACAATCGGTCAATTTTCTGCTGAAATGAATCGAAGCTCAGCTCGCTCCGGACATAGGTAATAATCAACAACGATAGCGCCAGCCCCGATGTCAATCCAATAAAATTGATGACGGAATAGGCCTTATACTTGATAATGTTGCGTGCAGCAGTCTTGAAAAAGTTCTTGAGCATGGCGCCATAGTTTAGATTAAGAAGGATTCAACTCAAAACATGGCCCCTGGGTTTCACAATTTTGGCAGATCAGGGCTCCTGATGTATGAGTGGCATTGAATTACACTCTTTTATCACCCAAATTTCATGGGAGGTGTAAAAGCGCGAGAAATAATTTGGCAAGATGACTATATTTCTTTGACAACAAATCCTCTACAACCCATGGCCAGGTCGCTCCGCATTCTTATTACCTTTTTTCTTAGCGTGTGTTTCTATTTCGCCATCGGACAACCTCCGCTGCTCGATGACCGCATTGTCAGTGCACTTGACGGTGAAATCTCCGGCGAGTCTGCGAAAAGAAACCTCGAATACATCACCCGGCTTCATCGGATGCGTGGGTCCGCCGATTTCAAAAAAGCCATTGACTATATCGAATCGCGATTGAAAGAATACGGTCTTGAAGACATTGAAGTATTTCAACTTCCCGCCGACGGAAAGTCCATGTATGGCACACAAAAGTCCCGAATGGTTTGGGAAGCCGAATTCGCTGAATTGTGGGAGCTTGAAAAAGATGGCGCGGGATGGAAGCCAAAAGTAAGGATCGCGGACTGGGAGTCTATGCCCATCACACTGGCCGAAGACAGTGAGAGTGGTGAAGCAACTGCTGAATTGATTGACATCGCAGCTGGTACCGCTGAAAAGGATTACGAAGGAAAAGATGTGAAAGGCAAAATCGTGCTCACATCTTCTTCACCGTCGAGTGTAGTAAAACTGGCCGTCGGAAAAGGTGCAGTGGGAATCATCAGCTATACACAGAATCAACTTACCGCATGGTGGAAGGAAGATCAGAATCTCATCCGATGGGGCCACTTTGAAAGCTTCGCTCCCGTGAAGTCTTTTTGTTTTATGATTTCACTGAAGCAGGCGCGCGAGTTCCAGACGCGCCTCGGTCGGGGAGAAAAGGTTATGCTCCATGCAAAAGTCAAGGCAGGGCAGCATCCTGGTTCATACAGCTTTGCGACTGCCGTGATAAAAGGAGCTGATCCAGCACTTCAATCAGAAGAGATTGCATTCACCTGTCACCTCGACCACCAACGCCCCGGAGCAAATGACAACGCCAGTGGAAGCATGACGATACTTGAGATCGCCAGGACAATGAGCAAACTTATCGCCGAAGGGCGGATCGCAAGACCTCAACGTACCATGAGATTTATCTGGTCGCCTGAAATAGAAGGAACCAGCGCGATTCTAAGTCAGCGACCTGATTACGCGAAAAAGATAAAGGCAGTTGTTCACATGGATATGGTGGGTGGCGGTCAGGTGACAAAGTCGATTTTTCACGTCGCCGGTGCACCGAAGAGTCTTCCAAATTTCGTCGCCGATGTCGGCCAGGCCTTTGGCGCTTATGTAAATGAGCAAAGTGACAACTATGCGAGTGGCTATCCTCATCGCTACAAGTTTGTTTCAAATGAAGGTGGAAAGGAGGCACAGCAAGCGGTGCTGGGGCAGTTCCATATGGGAAGTGATCATGATGTATATAATGAAGGATCGTTCAAGATTCCCTGCATCTACATGCATGATTGGCCCGACCGGTATATCCACACCAATTATGATTTGCCCGCCAACATTGATCCGACCAAACTTAAGCGCGCTGCATTCATCGGCGGCGCCAGCGGATATTTTCTTGCGAACATTCAATCCAAAGATGTAGCCACTCTCTGGACGATGATCAGACAGCAATCACTCGCCAGGACATCAGAGATGATCCGTCGCACCAATCAAATTCCAAAAGAAGAAGTAGAAAATCTGATAGTCAATCACTTCAGATATGAACGAGGCGTATTTAACTCGTTGAAAAGTTTTGCACCGGTTGCGGCTGCAATTGCAAAGGAAGCAGATGTGTTCTATGGAAATCTTGAGTCGACTGCGGGTAAATCAAAAGCGCCAGAAACAAAAGTTAAGACAACATCAATAGTGTACAAGCGCAACCCTGCGGTAAAGGGGCCACTGTCTGTTTTCAGTTATGACTATCTCTTTGATCACTACGGCGAAAAAGCCTCTTCGATCAGACTGCTTGACTATGAAGGTCTATGGGGCCACGATTATGCCTACGAGACATTGAATTTTGTAGATGGAACTCGTACAGTATCCGACATTCGAAACGCGGTTTCAGCGGAGTTTGGACCCGTCCCCCTGGATATAATTGAGGAATACCTTGGTGCGCTGGAAAGTATTGGGGTGATAAACAAATAGAGTTCAAGGTTCAAAGTTTGCCCGACGAAGCCCTTCGCGTAGTCGGGTTTCCCCGTTTCGGGGCTGAGAGTTTAGCGTTCAACGTAACTTTGAACGCTAAACCCTGAACTAGGCCTTACTCACTTTTATAAACGACTCCATCCTTCATTACAAAAGTGCATTTCACCATCGTCTTGATATTCGTCAAAGGATCTTCATCCACCGCCACGATATCCGCGAGTTTTCCTTTCTCGATAGAGCCGATCTTGTCCGCCATTCCAAGAATCGTGGCACTCGTCATCGTCGCCGTCTTGATCGTTTCCATTGGAGACATACCGGCTTCGACCATGTATGCAAATTCCCTTGCATTTTCACCGTGCGGAAATACACCGGCATCCGTGCCAAATGCCATTTTAACTCCTTTCTTATAAGCAAGGGCAAATGCCGCCTTATCCTGTGGCCCGATGTTCAACGCCTTTGGCGTAACAAGGGGATGATAATAGCCAGGGATCTTGGCTAGTTCTGAAATTGATTCGCCGGCCGTTATGGTAGCAATGTGGTACGTGCCATGCTGCTTCATCAGATCAGCAAGCTCATCATTCATCAGTGAGCCGTGCTCAATAGTAGTTACCCCTGCCCTTACAGCGCGCTTCGCACCTTCGACACCAATCGCGTGCACGGCGACATGCATTCCATAATCTTTGGCAGTCTCAACGATTGCCTTTAGCTCTTCATCGTTGAATTGAGGTCCGGAAGCGTCACGGGCAATACTCAATACCCCTCCTGTCGCCGTAATTTTGATAAGATCGGATCCATCCTTGTAGCGCTGACGCACAGCATGCCGCGCATCTTCAGGGCTATTGATAACCCCTTCGACTGGTCCTGGTTCGGGGAGCAATCCTTTACGTGCAGCATTCGTCGGGTCACCATGTCCGCCGGTGGTTGCAATCGTTCTGCCCGCAGTAAAGACGCGCGGCCCTACGACAAGTCCCTGATTGATCGCGTTCCGTAATGAGATGTTAACACCTGACCCTCCGAGGTCACGCACCGATGTAAACCCTGCCATCAGCGTTTTCTTCGCATAGATGGTAGACATAAAAGCGACGTCTGCCTCGTTCATTGTATAGCGGCGAACAGCAGCATCCTTACTTGTTTCACTTTCAAGGTGAACATGAAGATCGATCCAGCCAGGCATTACGGTTTTTTTGCTTAGGTCAATAACCTTCTCGCCGGACTTCGCTTGAGTGAATCCCTTATTGATTGCCGAGATAACATTTCCTTCAAGGACGATGGTCACTTGAGAAACGGCGTCGTTTTTGCCATCTATCAGCGTACCACAATGAATCAAAGTACGCTGCGCGAACACATGATTTGTAACGACCACCAATGTGATCGTTACAATGTATCGAAGAGCCCTCATGTATTATTCGTTTTTATAGACGACCCCCTCTTTCATGACGAAGGTGACCTTCTCCATGGTTTTGATGTTGGTCGTAGGATTTTCGTTTACCGCAACGATGTCGGCGATCTTCCCGGCTTCAATGGAGCCAATCTTATCTCCCACGCCGAGAATATTTGCGTTTACCTGCATGGCAGCGAGGAGCGCTTCGATGGCTGGCATACCACCCTCAACCATGTAACCAAATTCGCGCGCATTCTCGCCGTGCGGGAACACACCAGCGTCTGTTCCAAACGCAATCTTCACACCTCTTTTATAACTCTTACCGAAGTTCTCCTGGATCTTTGATCCTATTGCAATCGCCTTTGGCACTACAAGCGGATGATAATAGCCAGGGATCTTGGCATAGTCCGCTGCTGATCTTCCTGCGATGATCGTAGGTACATGATAGGTTCCCATTTTTATCATCGCGTCCATTACTTCGTCATTCATGAGGGTACCATGCTCAATCGTCGTAATACCTGCTAGTACGGCGCGCTTCATTCCCTCGGCACCATGAGCATGCGCTGCAGTATGAAATCCATAATCCTTGGCTGCTTTCACAATTGCGTTGACTTCTTCCTGGGTGAATTGTGGACCTGAACCATCTTTAGCAACACTGAGTACACCGCCCGTTGCCGTGATCTTGATAAAATCAGCGCCGTCTTTGTACCGCTGGCGGACCGCATGGTACGCGTCATCGGGACTGTTAATAACACCTTCTTTGGGACCCGGATCGCCCATCAGGTCTTTGCGGTTTCCATTTGTAGGATCGCCATGTCCGCCGGTTGTTGCTACACCTTTGCCAGCTGCAAAAATTCTGGGACCCACAATAATCCCGGAGTTGATTGCATTTCGAAGTGAAATATTTACTCCCGACCCACCACAGTCGCGTACTGTTGTGAAGCCGGCCATCAGCGTCTTCTTAGCGTACACTGTTGATTGGAAGGCAACGTCCGCTTCGTTCTGAGTGAAGCGCTTAACGAGGGCATCCTTGCTTGTTTCGCTCTCCATGTGCACGTGCATGTCGATCAAGCCAGGCATGACCGTCTTTTTACTGAGGTCAACGATCTTGTCGTCCTTGCCAGCTTTAGTAAAGCCTTTGTCGACGGAAACGATCTTATTCGCCTCCACAACGATGGTTACCTGGGAAAGAATCTCTTTGTTCTTTCCATCGATCAGGCTGCCACAATGAATGAGTGTTTTTTGAGCAAAGCTGAACGATGCAGCGGTGCAGAAGAAAAATACTAAAATCAGGTTTTTCATGGGTTAGGGATTTGTCCCCATGATAGCGGAAAACCCGCAAACGGTCAACTTTTCCGGAGATAAGTGGCGGTAAGCTTTTTCAGATCATCCAATTCGCCCTTTTCCATATTCACATTTTTCACGCTCATCAGGAGTTCGAGCACAAGGTCAGGCCGATAACCCAATCCGGAAGCAACCTTCGCACAGTACTTTATCTCATCCTTATAAATTTTTTCGTCAATCTTCATCAACTGAACAAGGTGAAACATATACTCAAATTTTTCATCCTCACTTAACCCGGCAAGTCCCACCGTAGAATGTTTTTCACTCAGCAACGGAAGTATTTCAGCCACCAAAAAATGATTGGCTTGTCCGATGTTAATGATATAATTTTTTTCCCTTTCTGCTATTTCGCCATCTATAGAGGCGAGGTTCACAAGGAGCTTGAGTTGGTCAATGGAAGGCATGGGGAAACAAGGGTTTACTCAAAAGTCAGGAAAATAAACCGGCTTAAAAATCAAAGTTGTTGATTTAACTTACATGATGAATTTTCTGGCTCACTTGTACCTTTCCGGCGATGACGCTGACGTGATGACCGGCAATTTCATTGGTGATTTTGTTCGCGGACGCAATCTTTCAGAGCAATTCGGTCAAAGGGTCGCCATCGGCATCGAGTTGCATCGCGCCATCGACGAATTTACCGACCATCACCCAATGGTCAGGGAAAGCAAAGTAAGACTTCGCCCGAAGTATGGACACTATTCAGCCGTGATCGTGGATATCTTTTATGATCATTTTCTGGCGCTGAACTGGGGCACATATTCGACAGAGCCACTTGAGCAGTATGCCCAAAAGGCATACCGGTACCTGGATGAACGCGAGTCAATCCTTCCCGAACGCGTGAAGCACATGCTGCCCTATATGGTGGGCAGCAACTGGCTCGTGGGCTATGCACAACTGGAAGGAATACGGCGTTCGCTGGCCGGCATGGCACGACGCGCAACCTTCAACTCGAGAATGGATCAGGCGATTAATGACTTGAGGGAAAATCATCAGGCATTTCAGAATGACTTCGATCTTTTCTTTCCTGAACTGGTCAGCTTCTCAAAAGATTTTCTGAAATCCAATGCCGCGGAAAAATCACCTACTTAACTTTTATAAAAATCGATTTTGGTTTCCGTGGCACCCAATGACATCAAATAATTTTCTACGGGTTTTGCAGGCTCACCCCCCTTTCTTGCATGATGCAACATGGTGAAACCATGAGGACCTTTTGAATTTAACAGACCGGGATTGAAAGTCAGAATGTTTTTTACGGTATCAATGTGACCAAGCATGCTTGCGAGGAACACGTTGTAGCGCGCTCCTTTGCTCAACAAATAATTAGCAATTTCTACATTCCCAACATGACCAGCCGCTTCAATGGCCGACTCATAGTCGCCGCCACCCCAGTCGTATGAGACGTGCAGAAGCTGCTTGTTGTTCTCCAGCATTTCTTTACAACGGTCGAATTTCCCGTGTGACACGCCCACAAATTCTTTTACAATATCTACCGCAATCTGTGGAGGTCTTTCCGCAGCCTGCTGCGCTTTCAATACGAATGAGGGTAAAAGCAATGCACTTCCCCCGACGAGCGTTTTTTGGATAAAATCTGAACGTTTCATAGTTGTTCGTTTAGTATGCAGGTGTTACGCGATTCGTCGCGTTTGGTTGTTAAAAACTGAACGGGGTTATGAATACCAACCGCCATCCACATAGAATAGAAGGCAGGTAAGGCATTTATCATGATTGATCCTTCAACAAAAGATTTATTTTAGCGGTCGAATATTTATGGTAAACGATCCAGAACTCAACGGTAAATATCTTGGTACGATCTCCAAAGATTTCGTGAAAGTATCGGACACGCTCAAGGAAGCTTCCTATCAGATCCGAAAAGGGGGATTTGACTTCCCCATTTTCCCCACCTCTCAGGAGGATCAACCGATTGGTCAAATACTGCTCAACAAATCCGATCTCGGGCTCGACTGGAACTACTACGCATCATTTTTGGACGAATTTATACAGCGTGAACTAGTCGCAAAGGACAAAGAAGAAGCATTTAAGAGTGCTTATAAAGATCCCGATGAATTTTGCTGCCTGTTTGTCATCGATAAGGACTTTACAAGGTTTGTATTTATTCCGTATCCGGAAGACTAGTTCTTTGGGGAAAGTATAAACAGCAGAATGCAAAAAAGTAATCGAAGGAGACCGCAGCGTGCTCCAGCTCCGACACTTTTAGATTCGAGATTTAGAGTTCTACATGTAACATTTGACCCATTTCCCAGACTTGCCAGTTCAAACAGCAAAATGTAAGACACTAAATATGAAATCTAAAAGGAGCTTAAGGAACGTATGGCCCCCGCATTGCAGCGACACTTTTACATTTAGAGTTTTGAGTTTCACATTTCATCTAAAAGTTTAAAAGTGTTCCCAGCCCTGGGCCTTCAATGGCACCACATTATTATTCTTGGTGATTAACACGTTTTGTCTCGGATCCGGGTGTACGTACCCTATGAAATGTATATCAGGATGATTCTTGATCTTTTCAAAATCCGACTGCCTTATAGTAAAAAGTAGCTCATAGTCCTCACCACCATTCAACGCACAGGTATAAGGGTCCAGCTTGAATTCCACCGCGGTATTAAAAGCATTTTCGTCGATGGGAATTTTGTCTTCAAAAATCCGGACGCCAACTCCAGAGCTTTTTGAAATATGAAAAAGTTCGGAAGCCAATCCATCAGACACGTCGATCATCGCGGTTGGCTTGATGCCCAAGTCCGCAAGCTCATATATAATATCCATCCTCGCTTCGGGTTTTAACTGACGGCCCACAGCATATTGGTGTGCATCGAGATCTGGTTGCATTTCAGGGTTAGAAAGGAAGACGGCTTTCTCTCTTTCCAATATCTGTAAACCGATATAGGCTCCCCCCAAATCTCCTGTCACGCAAATAATGTCTGTGTCTTTAGCTCCACTCCTATACACCTCGTTGCCTTTTTTTGTCCGTCCCAATACACTGATGTTGATGACCAGTCCGGAAGGCGATGCGGTAGTATCGCCGCCAACCAAGTCAACTTTGTAGTTCGAACATGCAGCACGAATTCCTTTATACAATTCATCTATGGCTTCGACTGAAAACCGGTTGCTGATAGCAAGGCTGACGACAATTTGTTCAGGCTTTCCATTCATAGCAGCGATGTCAGAAAAGTTGACCGCTACCGCCTTATATCCGAGATGTTGCAGGGGTACATAGGCAAGATCGAAATGAGGTCCCTCGACCAGCATGTCCGTGGAAAGCAAGATTACATTCTCTCCGTCGTCGATTACGGCCGCGTCATCACCGATGCCCTTGAGCGTAGATGGTTGAGATAAAGAAATACTGCTGTTGATCCGGCCAATCAAGCCAAATTCGCCTATTTGGGTTATTTCCGTTCTTTTCTGGTCCATGAGGTAATGTCGGTTCGCCGCTGGTTACGGCATTCTGTCCGGCAAAAGTAAAGGGATAACGCCACATTCATTGCGTTGCCTGGCAAGTCCGGTATTTATGGTCGTAACCCAACCATTATGAAATGCAGCGTGATCATTGCAGTAGTTGCATTGTTGATCCTGTCAGCATGCGGTCCCAAGCCATACTCTGAAACAGCTATCGGAAAAGAAAAATGGCGCTACTATAACAAAACGCAGTACGGGCTTCATCCAAAGCACGCACCGAAATTTTAGTCGGCATTGCGATCTTCGCAGAGCTCTATCAGGACGTTGTTGGTCGCCTTCGGATGAATGAAAACTATTTTTTTGTTGTCGGCACCCGGTTTCGGTTTGTCTGACAGCAAGTGAAATCCCTTTTCAGAAAGTTCCGTCATTTTGGTTTCGATCGGCTCAACGGCAAATGCAAGATGATGCAAACCCTCGCCGCGGTTTTCTATGAACTTTGCTATCGGAGAGTCGGCGCGCGTTGCTTCAAGCAATTCAATCTTGACACCACCGACGTCGAAGAAAGATGTGCGCACGCCCTCAGCCGGCACATCCTCAGTTTTGTAGGGCTCTTTGCCCAAAAGTTTTGCAAAAAGCTCATTCGACTTAGTGAGATTTTTGACAGCGATTCCGATATGCTCAAGTTTTTCCATAAGATCTGTGTTAAACCGTTGACGCAAATACAGTGTTTTATCAATAAAAATGAAAAACAATTTTGCCAAGCCTGCGCGAATGATTCATTCAGGCGGCGATTCCATCGGCGGACACTGATTCGTAATTTTCCAGGGCACGTCGATAAAAACCCCTGTGCAAATGGATCGTTCGCACATTGTGCCTCCATTATTTACGTTGTGATTTTTACCTATTTTTACACCCTAATTGAGTTCAGGAGATGCCAAAGGTGACAGAGACAGCGAGTGATGCCCACGTGGAAGTGGCACGAATCCAGCAACAGATTAAAGACTATCTGGGCGTGCGGCCCTCTGATCTTATTTTTGAATACGGATCGGTAGAGGGTCGTACGAAGCTTGATCTTATCACAATCAATCCACGTCACAGCCAATCGTTTTTGTTTCACACCGAGCAAGGCGCCGACAAAGTGGACGCGTTGCGAAAAATGCTCGACTACGTTCAGAACTATAAGGAAAAGGAGAATTCCTACACTATCCAATGGGTCGCTAAAACGGAGCATGAACTGCATACGTCCTATTTCCGGGCCAGCAATATTCTGGACGCCCTTGAGAAATTATATTACGGTCGTGACAGGAACACAATTACCGTTTTTAGTGTTGTATTGAATCCGATCAGCTAATTGCCGGAAAAACCATGATTAACGTTACTGAAAAGGCCAAAGAGAGAATTATTCAGCTTCGCAAGGAAGAAGGACGCGAGCCAAATAACAACATCCGCGTGTCTGTTAAAGGAGGCGGATGCTCTGGTTTGATGTATGACCTGAATTTTGATGATCAGATTAAACCCGTCGATCAGGTCTTTGAAGATAAAGGCATAAAAATACTCGTTGATAAGAAAAGCCTTCTCTATTTACTCGGCACCACACTTGATTTCTCCGATGGTCTCAATGGCAAAGGGTTTCAGTTTGTGAATCCTAACGCTTCGCGCACATGCGGTTGCGGCGAGAGCTTTGCTGTTTAGGGTACTGGATTCTGGATTCTGGGGTCCCTACTCACACGGTCGCAATACACTTCAGCTCGATAGCAATCGGCGTCGGCAGGGCAATCACGGCAACAGTTGTACGACAAGGTTGGGTCGCAGGATCGGAGAAATATGTTTTATAGATCCTGTTGTAAGTCGGAAAGTCATTCATATTGGTGAGGAAGACAGTAATGTCGACAAGGTTCTCCCACTTTGAACCCGATGCTTCCAGGATAAATTTCACGTTTTGAAAAACGGAATGACATTGTTCTTCGATGTCATAGGAAATAACCTTTCCGTCCGGGCCCAATGTGACCCCGGGGATTTCTTTCGAGCCACGCTTACGTGGGCCGACGCCAGACAAAAACAGCAACTCACCAACTCTTTTTGCGTGCGGATAAGGGCCTACCGGCTCCGGAGCTTTTTCAGAAGAAATAAAATTTTCCATTAACGGATCTTAAAAACACTTCATTCTTTATTCCAAATGTAACTCGCCCAGGCTTTTATTGCTCCACGGAAAATACCATACTTGTCCAAAAGCTCTGGTAGTCGGCTCCCTGGATTTCCGAAGGGATCATCTTCACCGCACTCACCATCCAGGGACCCTTATTGCTGATAGGAAACTTAATGGTTCCATCATCTTCCGTGTAAATATCCTGCAGGAACGTGCGATTGCCAATGTGACTCCACACCTTAACAAGGGAGTGAGGTGCCGGTCGGTTTTCCCATAAGACACGACACTCCAGGTAATCACCGGACTTCAAGGCGTATGGGTTTGTAGTTGGAACGATCTCATACCTGAATTGCATTCTCTTCCGATGGGTCTCGTCTAGCTTTTTACCTGATTGCACAAATAATTTTGCAAATCGAGTATAATATTCTTTTGCCGGTTTACTCAGGTCATTTGATTTCGTGCGAGCGTCAAGAATATTATCAATACCGTCCTCCTTCAGATAGGCATTGAATTTTTCTCCATCCAGCTCAATGAAGGCTGCGTTGCTTTGCAGTCCGAGCAGGTGCGTGCCTTCTCGATCGAATTTGTATTTAAGATTCTTTCCGGCCGCGGGTTTCACATCCTTCAGCAGATCCTTCACCAATGCAGTCGAACTGATCTCCAACTTCTCAATTTTATGCCTATTCAAGTCCCAATACTCACCTTCAAAATTCTCACCCACCATAAAATCAACTGTCATCTCCTCGCCCACTGTGTAGAAGAACTTTTTAGGAAGGAGCCAGAATTCATGTGCCTGTACGATCGACAGGATCAAGAACAGAAACGCGGTCACCGCACACTTTCTCATGCTATTTCCTTTTGTTCATTAGCTCCTCGATCTCATCAGCTTCAATGGGAATATTCTTCATAAGGTCATCTACGCCTTTCTTCTTTATGACAACATTGTTCTCCAATCTGACGCCAAAGCCTTCTTCCTTAATATAGATTCCAGGCTCTACGGTCCAAACGGAACCGACCGCCATCTTTCCATGCATGTTACCAACATCATGAACATCGAGGCCAAGCATATGGCCCGTGCCGTGATAGAAATACTTCCTGAATTTTTCCTGGCCCGGCTGTTGATTTTTGATGTCGCTTTTGCTGATAAGCTTCAGTCCAATCAATTCACGCTCTACGATTTTCTCCACTTCTTTATGAAAATCGAAATACACCATACCCTCGCTCATCATTCCAATCGCTTCGCGTTGAATGCGCAGCACGGCATTGTAAACATCCTTCTGACGCTTTGTAAATCTGCCACTCACAGGAATTGTGCGGGTAAGGTCGGCATTGTAATTCGCATACTCGGCACCAACATCCAGCAATAACATATCTCCTGCTTTACAAGGGCGGCTGTTCTCTATGTAATGCAGAACAATACTATGACTACCTGACGCCACGATGGGCGTGTACGCATGACCGCGTGAGCCATTTCTTATGAACTCGTGAATGTATTCGGCTTCCACCTCATATTCCATTACTCCAGGCTTGACAAAGTTCAACACGCGTCGAAATCCCTTCTCGGTTATGTCGGCGGCAGTTTGCATCAATGCCAGCTCCTGTGGCTGCTTGATCGGTCTCAATTTTGCCATGATCGGCGCAATGCGATCATATTGATGCAGTGGATAGGTCGACTGACACCATTTAACAAACCGTGCGTCACGTGTCTCTACCACAACATCAGAGCGGTAGTGCTCATTTGAATTCAGGTATACCCGATCAACTCCGCCCATTGCCATCATGTGGTGAAACCACTTATGAAAATCGGAAAGCCACAAAACGGTTTCTACACCAGAAACAGCAGTGGCCTCGGCTTTATTCAGCTTGTGTCCTTCCCATTTCTCAAGGTGCTCGTTCGGCTCCCGCACAAAAAGTATCTCACGGTACTTTTTGTCAGGAAACGAAGGACACAGCACAAGAATAGTTTCCTCCTGATCGACGCCGGTCAGATAGAAAATGTCGCTGTTTTGTCTGAATGGCATCGTGCCATCCGCCGAAGTTGGCATGATGTCGTTGGAGTTGAATACTGCCAGCGACGCTGGTTTCATTTCCTGAATGACACGTTTTCTGTTGGTAATAAATAGCTTGTTGTCGATGGGGGTGTACCTCATAGTATATTCTACTTTCTATTAAAAAAATTCAGGCAAGGATTTGTTTCATGATTGGCCTGTTCCGAAAGTTAAGAGATTTATATATTTTCATAACCGGCAATCAATCACCCAAATCGTCATGATCATGAAAAAATTACTTATCTGCTTCCTCCTGCTGTCCGCGTTGGGATCACAAGCACAATCAAACTATCAACCGACGCCGGAAAATCTGAAAGCCCGGGAGTGGTTCGAAAATGCAAGATTTGGTTTATTCATCCATTGGGGTGTATACAGTGTTCTTGGCGACGGTGAATGGGTAATGAACAATGAACAAATCCCCATCAAGGCGTATGAAAAGCTGCCGGCTTTCTTCAACCCAACCCAATTCAATCCGGCAGAATGGGTTCAGATGGCGAAAGATGCAGGGATGAAATACATTACCATTACCAGCAAACACCATGATGGATTTGCCATGTTCGATTCCAAAGTATCGGACTATAACATCGTGAAGAAAACTCCTTATGGCAAAGACATCCTCAAAATGCTTGCGGATGAATGTCACAAGCAGGGAATCAAATTGTTTTTTTATCACTCACAACTCGACTGGCATCATCCCGACTATTTTCCACGGGGGCGCACCGGCGTTGGATATACCGGCCGTGAAGAAAGCGGAGATATGAACAAATACCTCGACTACATGGATGCCCAGCTTTCGGAACTGCTCACCAATTACGGCGAAGTCGGCGGCATTTGGTTTGACGGAATGTGGGACAAAAAGGATGCGGAATGGCGTCTTGGGAAGACATACAGCCTGATTCATCAATTGCAGCCCGCGGCACTTGTAGGAAGCAATCACCACCGTCCACCCTATGCAGGCGAAGACTTTCAAATGTTTGAGAAAGATCTCCCGGGCCACAACACTACCGGATTTTCGGAAGAGCAAAAAGTCGGAGATCTTCCAAAGGAAACCTGTGAGACAATCAATGACAGCTGGGGTTTTAACATTCGCGACTCAAAAAACAAAAGCGGGAAATCACTGATTCAATATCTTGTCAAGTCCGCCGGTTATGGAGCAAACTTCTTGTTGAATGTCGGGCCGATGCCAAATGGAAAGATCCAGCCTGAGCATGTAGAGTTGCTCAAACAAATGGGAGAATGGATGAAGGCAAACGGAGAGACAGTCTATGGTACGAAGGGTGGACCCTTAAGCGCCCGCGAGTGGGGAGTCACCACGCAAAAAGGAAACAAGATTTATGTACACATTCTGAACTGGCAGGATGAAACATTGACTTTGCCTTCGCCTGGAAAGAAAGTTATCAGCGCCAAACTCTTTGCCGATAAAACTCCGGTAAAATTTCAGGATGGAACGTTCGGACTTAGTCTGCAGGTTCCAAAATCGAAATGGAATGATGTAGATACCATTGTCGAGCTCGAGGTCAAATAAAAAAGCGGACTTCCCATTGGAAAGTCCGCCTCAGTATTTTTCAAATAAATTACTTACTCTCTCCTGCAGGGTCATTCACTTCGTCTGTGCCGACATAATTGAGCAACACAAACGTAACCAGTAAACCTGAAAACACTCCTTCGAGCGCGACGATAAACGACGCAATGTACGCATTGAGGTAATGCCCCATCGGCTCATTGTCAATGATTGATTGCATTAATGAATCATTGAGTTTCATATAAATGAAAAGGAAGGCCGCGAAGAGTATCGATGCGATCGATCCTGTGGCAACCCCGGTGATCAAACCTCTGAAGTAGTTCATGTGCTCTTCATGGGTATTCTTAAATTTTTTCAGCGCGTAGTAAATCCCGATGGAAATGATGACCAGGTTTAGCAATCGCAGTTCAACGTGGTGGTGCTTGTCAATTACCTGCATCAAAAGAAAATAGGCGATCAGCCCACCCGTAATTTTCAGGCCATAGTTCTCCGGAATACGATTTGGATCATTGAATAAGCCCATAAGATTCGTTGGTTTGGTTATTCTAAATTTTGGATTTTTTCATTGAAATTCAAATACCGCCGGTGAGAATTCTCATAACTTCGCGCTACAACCCTAAATCAAGCATTTGTGAAAGCAATCAGGATCATTGGAATCATCTTATTGATCATCGTTGCAGTCTTCATTGTTGGTGTTGCCATTCAGCCTTCCAAAGGACATGTCGAGCAATCCACGGTAATAAATGCACCTTTGCCAACCGTTTACAAAACACTCAATACTTATCGGAATTTCAGCGCATGGGCCCCTTGGTCGAAAATGGATCCTCAGGCAAAGTACACATTTGAAGGACCCGATGAGGGAGTTGGTGCAAAGATGAGTTGGGATGGCGAAAGGACTGGAAAAGGTTCTCAGTGGATTGAAGAATCCATTCCTGATCAAAAAGTAAAATCCGTATTGGTATTTGAAGGCATCGATGATAAAGCATATTCTGAATTCATACTCACGCCCCAGGGCGGTGGCACCACATTGACATGGACATACGACGGCGAAAACAAAGGTGTTAAAGGGAAAGCGATGTGGATGTTCATGGGTACTATGCTGAACGATCAATACATTCAGGGGCTAGCCGATTTGAAGGCCTATATTGAAAATCAGCAATCGGATATTAAGGGCGCATCAAACTAGCAGTGACTTCCACTCAATAATGACATCCGACGAATTCCGCAATAGCTTAAACGCAACGACATGCCCCACAGGCCTCACACCTCTTCTTCAATCATTGTGGTATGATGCCAAAGGCAATTGGGAAAAGGCCCACGAGATTTGCCAGACGGTGAACACCGCCGATGCGGCACGGATACACGGATACCTGCATCGCAAAGAAGGCGATCTGTCAAATGCAGACTATTGGTACAGACGCGCGGGAACAAAGTCGCCGTCGATCGGCCTGGAAGAAGAATGGGTGACGATTTTAAAATCGTTGTTGTGAAGCCCTCGTCACCGACAACAAGTGCGCTGCCAAAGATTCTTAGGTGTGATTATTTTTCAATTTCCCTGAGCCGGGGGATCGTAATAGGTGGCATCCCTGACAATCAACCCATCTTTGATTGTCAGTACAATTGCAATCGGTATCCTGAATTTCACACTGTCTGACATTGATCCGGTGGCAATAAATTCAGCGATGACTTTGTCCCCAGAAGTGTACATCCCGATTACTTCGTCGTGGAGATCTGGAAATATTCTTGTCACCTCATCATACTTTGCAATCGTCTCTGCGCGGGTCTTTGAGACGTAATCGGTTCCAAACGAAGGGTCCAAAAACGAAGCTGTATCCGCGTAGCAATTTGCCATCGCCTTCCAATCATGTTTGTTGAAAGCATCAAACATCTTATTGGCTACTGCGCGGTTAGCGTCGCCGGAGTCCTGCTTACCGCAGGAGCCCAGCGTCGCTGTAAGAATTGCAACTAAGATTGCTTTCCGCATTGTTATTTCTTGGGAAACCCAGCACCAGCAACCACTTCCTCCATCTGCTTGACATGACGCTCCGTGTGACCCGCCATGAATAAAATGGCTTGATATGCGTCGATAGTTCCGAATTTTAACTGAGCATAACGATCGCGCAAATCGTCTTTTGTTGTTTTGACATAATTGATGTGTGCCGCCCTTTTCTCCTTGAACTCTTTAACAGATCCATCAACAGATGAAAACTTGTTTTTAGGTTCGAAGGGTTCCTGCGTCTTCACTTTATTACTGCGATCGGATATCATGTTAAACAATTGATCATCTTTCATTTTCACTTCAGTGCGCTTGGAAGCGTCAGCAGGTTGCTTTAACGCACCCTCGACCATTCCCCAGATGAGTGATTCAGAAATCGCGATGTGTTCCGCACATTCCGCTACCGACCACGAATTGGCATCTGCCTTATAATTCAGTTGCGCAGCAGAAAGACCTTTTATGACCTTCAGCATGTGGTCTTGTGTCTGCGTCAATTTTTCAACCGCCATTTTTCGTTCGTCGGCCGTTAGCTGCGTATCGGCCGGCATAAATGAAACGGCAGCGAGGGCAAAAAGAAAGACAATCTTTTTCATAGTAAATAGTTTAGTTATTAGGTTATTATCAATTCACAAATCAGGACAAATAACTACAAGCAAAGCACGAAGGACACTATAAGATATTTCCAAACGTGCTTTGATTGCAATTTGAACTTACATTTTCATTACCTCACGAACCTCAACAGTGCCACCGTAGTTGAAATCCGGACAATCTTTAGCCATTTCGACTGCATCATCGTAGGATTTTGCATTTACAATGAAAAACCCGCCAATCACTTCTTTTCCTTCTGTAAATGGCCCGTCGGTGACGGACTTCTTCGGTCCGGAAACAGTTTTACCACCCGGGTTCAGCGGCTCACCAGAGAGGTATTTCCCTTTCTTTTTCAACTCTTCAATCCAGGCAAACCATTTTTGCATGTGTTTTTGCATTTCTTCAGGTGATTCTGATTGCAGACCGCCACGGAACAAGTACATAAATCTTTCCATAACATTAGTTTTTTAAGGTTTTTGAGACATTTTGGGTATGACGACCAGAAATGCCTGATCCGGACAATGAAGTTGAAAATTTTTTCGGGAAATGTCGCCAGTGAAAAGATCAGACCGACGGTGTCATTTCAATGCAAATCGTCAATTCTAACCACGACGCTGTCATACTCGTGTTCCCGAACTTTGAATCTCTCCTGTTTTGATTTCTTGAGCTCATTTCGGCGCATTGCAAGTTCCTCTTCTGAAGGCGAATAGGACGTGAGATTTTTCAAGTCCGGTTGGCCCGCCTCGACCCAGGCTGTGAACCATAAGTCTCCAACCATTTTTATACTTGACCTAAGGCGCCTCTCCACCATTCCCCTCAAACGCAGATGGTAGGATTTTGAAAACGATATTGAATAAACTTTTATGGTCTGCTTTCCTTTTGTCTCATAGTTGAATTTTACCGGTGACACATCACTGACCGAGCGCTCCTCAGAAAGAACCGAGTCCACCAACGCAGAAGATTCGTATACTGTGTTCCAGGCTGCAGCCTGCGGGTCAGCAATGTATTCTGCTTTACCCACAAAGAAATCATATTGATCGAAAAACAGTTCCGGCAGCCGCGATTCCCACAGCGCATGTATTCCATTTTGTCCTGTAAGTTGTCCGTTATAGTTGCGTGTAGCGTGAAGGGGAACATTCGAATCCGCCACATAGTGTCCCAATTCGGCGGAATACCGAAGTATCGCATTCGGGTCATTAATCAAGAAAGCGTCCTTCAGTTGATTGTACACCCTGACGATGTGCCAGGGAACTATGCCGTGTTTCTTCAGTGAATCCTCACCAAATTTTTCCGCCGCCTGCTTCCAATATTTCGGCAGGGCAATTCTTGCACTGTCGCCATACGCATCCATATCAATAAAGTGTCGTGGAGCCTCATCTGGAACTATGTAGCGTCGGTTGTCCGGATGCGTGGCCGCTTCCGTCAGGTAGGTGATGTTTTTCTTATAAAATCCTGACATCTCCGGCGGCAACGTGAAAACCGCCAGGCGATTGATCTTTTGATGGCCGTAAAATCCCCAACCGGAAATCACCACTATACAAGCACCTAGTAATAATCCTTTCAGTGTTGACTTCACGGGGCTATCTTTCGTCAAGCGAATTTAGATCTATGAAATATCTACCCGCAGTACTTTTACTGTTTGTCCTGAAAACCGTACACGCGATTGATCCCTATCCCAGAAATGAGGATATCGACGTCAGACACTATTCATTCAAAATTTTCCTGAACGACACAACTAATGTCTTGAAGGGCATCGCAGCCATCGACATAAATTTCAAAAAGGGATTGAGTTCTTTCGAGTTGGACCTTGTTTCTGCAAACGCCGCAGGCCAGGGGATGAAAGTGCTTTCTATTACTGTCGATCGGCAGCCATTGAATTTCACGCATGACAAGGACAGGCTGAAAATAATGTTCAACGCATCGGCGGGCCAAACAAAGACATTCTTAATTCAATACACCGGCGTTCCGCAGGACGGACTAATTATCAGTAAGAACAAGTTTGGCGACCGCACATTCTTCGGCGACAACTGGCCAAACCGCGCACACCATTGGCTGCCGACCATTGATCATCCGTATGATAAGGCAACCTGTGAGTTCATTGTCACCGCGCCGGAACACTATTCCGTGGTGGCAACTGGTGAAAAGATCGAAGAGAGTGCGATTGAGAAAAATCAAAAACTCACACATTGGAAGACATCCGTAATCGTCCCCACAAAAGTCATGGTTATTGGCGTTGCGCGGTTTGCTGTACGGTATGAAGGAAAAATTGAAAGTGTTCCTGTCGAATCATGGGTCTATCCACAAAATCGGGAAGAAGGCTTTTCCGATTATTCCATCGCCGCGGGGCCACTCGCATATTTCAGTTCATTGGTTGGCCATTACCCCTTTGAGAAGCTTGCTAACGTACAATCAACTACCCGCTATGGCGGAATGGAGAATGCGGGCAACATCTTCTACTATGAAAATTCGGTCACCGGGAAGGGAAACATTGAGGGGCTCGTTGCGCATGAAATCGCGCATCAGTGGTTTGGCGATTCTGCATCCGAAGCTGACTGGTTTCATGTCTGGCTTAGTGAAGGATTTGCCACCTACCTGGCCCATGCCTGGTCGGAAAAAAAATATGGTGCTCAGCGATTGGCAGAAGAGATGAAAGCTGATCGTGCGCAAGTATTTGCCTACTTCACAAAAAATCCGTCTCCTGTTGTGAACACTGCTTTCACCGATATTAATAAAGTGCTTAATACAAATTCATATCAAAAAGGCTCATGGGTGCTTCACATGCTGCGTCAGGAGGTTGGTGATCAAAAGTTTTGGGAAGGCATAAGGGAATATTACCGGCGATATCAGCTCGGAAATGCCCTGACCGACGACTTCAGGGTCATCATGGAGACGACCTCCGGCAAGGACTTAAAGCGATTTTTCGATCAATGGATTTACCACGCTGGCCACCCCCGACTGGAGGTCAGCTGGGTCTACAATCCTGCGTCCAGGCAGGTAAAATTGATTGTGGAGCAAAAGCAGGAAAATTTGTTTGACTTTCCCCTCGAAATAAAGCTGGGGACCGCTGCCGTTCAAAAACTTCGGATTTCGCTCCGGAAGCAAGAATTCATGCTTTCCAGCCTCGAAAAGCCCGAAAATATGGGTCTGGACCCTAATGTGCTGCTCCTGTTCGAGGCCTCTATGAAACCTGGGAAATGAGCCAATTCTTTGCATTTTCATCCGTTAAGTTTACCTTTGCAATCCTTTTGAAAAAGAACCATGGCAAACCATAAATCAGCAGAGAAGAGAATCCGGGCTAACGAGGCAAAGCGCGTGCGTAATCGCTACCAGAGCAAGACCACCCGCGACAAGCTCGCGAAAAAGAACATTATCCATTGGAAAAAAGCTGCTAACCAGAAGTCGAAACTGACCAAGAAGGTCAACGCGCTGGCGTAAGCATCTTTTCATAGAATTTATTTTTCCCTCCTCTATCGTTATGCGGTGAGGAGGGTTTTTTTTTGGAGTTTGGTGATGAATCGGTGCCGGGCATTTTAAATCAATTCCCGATCCCGATAGCTATCGGGATCGGGAGTAAAACACCGAATTTAGAATGTAAAGGTTGCCCACGGGTATTCCAAAACGCTTCCTGAAGTCTCGTGAACACGCCGAGGTTAGTGCGAATGAGAAATCATCCCGTTTTCCGTCAAGGCCTCAATAACGATAGCACACCGCGTGCACTTACCTTGCGTGCATGCAAATCGAAGAAACAAAACCTCTTTCAATAAAAGACTGGTCGCTGGATGACCGGCCTCGTGAAAAACTTGTCCAGAAAGGCAGCGCATCATTATCCGATGCCGAGCTTATCGCCATTCTCATCGGCTCGGGTACGGCCAACATGAATGCAGTGGAAGTGTCAAAAAAGTTGATGCTGCACGTCGACAATAGCCTTGCGGAACTATCGCGTCTTTCAATCAAGGATTTGATGCGCGTGCGAGGGATCGGGGAAGTCCGGGCATTGACAATCACGGCGGCGCTGGAGTTGGGCCGAAGGAGGAAAGAACTCGACATCGTTGAGAAAGCAAAGATCAGCTCGTCGAAGGATGCATTCGATCAACTCGAAGCTGAACTGACGGACCTTACCCATGAGGAATTCTGGGTGCTCCTGCTGAACAGAGCACACCGTGTAATTCGGAAAAAGCGCATCAGCGAAGGAGGTGTAAGCGGCACTGTTGCTGATCCCAAAATAATTTTCAAGATGGCCCTTGAGGAATTGGCCAGCGGCGTGATTGTCGCCCATAACCATCCCTCTGGCAACATGACTGCGAGTCAAAGCGATATTGAGCTTACCAAAAAACTTCAATCCGCGGGAAAATTTCTAGAGATACAATTGCTGGATCACATCATTTTTTGCGGGCGGAAATATTTTAGTTTTGCAGATCAGGGCATGCTTTGATGCCTTGATTTAGAAGACTAAAGATGAAGTTTACGAAGGTTATCGTTGCGTTGATTGTCCTGGTTGTTGCGGCCATTCTGATCTACTCCTTTTTTTCCACAGAAGTGTCTGACGTTGCTTATATCGATGAGATAAAAGCTGAGCGGAAAGAGAAGGATGCATTCATGAAGGATTCTGAAGACTCTCCATTCGGCGAGTATCGCGACACATTTACCGGACTCAAATATTTTCCCATTACTACCGGCTACAGAGTTACCGCAAGGCTTGAGCCGATCAAAGAAAAGAAAGTCATCACCGTTTCGACCAGCACCAATGAAACCAAAAGCTACTTGCAATACGCCTGGGCGCATTTTGAATTGGAGGGCGTCAAATGCCGATTGCTGCTGCTGGAAGTAATGGAGATGGGACCAGAACGTGGAAAGTTATTTGTCGCGTTCGCCGACAAAACGAGCGCCGTTGACACCTATGGCGCCGGCCGGTACCTGGAGGTAAAAAAGCAACCTGGCGCGGGAACTTTAGTTCTTGATTTCAACAGGGCTTACAACCCCTACTGCGCATACGTCGACGGCTATTCATGTCCGCTACCGGTACCTGAAAATATTCTCGACCTGAAGGTACTTGCGGGAGAGAAGAATTACCATGAGTAAAATGGTTCGGAGTTCAGAGTTCGGAGTTCGGAGTTGAGAGTTTGCCCCGACGATCGCGTACTGCTAAGCCTTAGGGATAGCGCCAGCGTACTAATGCGACGTGATCGGTTTTTGAGTATGGTATTGACTGATATGCTTACAATTTTACGTAGATCCGACGTTTGTCCATCCAATAGCCAACTGCCCAGCAGATCAGCATGAAGGTGACAGCAAATATTAATGAGCCAACGTAACCACCAGCCCAGGGATAGAATAAGTTCAAAAACGTCCAGCGGTACACACTGATGTCTCCGGCACTGAACTCATACATGAGAATGGCAAAAAGCTCCGACACCAGATAAAGGGCAAGGGTGTTGCGTCCAAAAACCTCGAAAAAATAAGTCCAGCCTTTTTTCTCACGTATGTCGATCACGTAAATGAGCACGCCAAGGAACATCAGATCTATTCCACAGGTGTGAAGAACAAATGAGCTTGTCCAGAGTTTTTTATTGATTGGCAAAACAAGATCCCATGCGAGCGAAAAAAATACCATGACGGCGCCAATCATTAAAAACTTAGCGATCGTCTCATACGAAGGGCCTTCCTCCCTGAAATAAATTCCGGCGATATAACCAATAATGACATTGACAATCGCAGGCAGTGTGCTTAGCAAACCTTCCGGATCGAATGCCATTCCTTCGCCGTGATACATGTGGCTCTCACCGATCAGCCACTGGTCGAGTTTGAGCACCGCATTACCGGTAAGCGTCAGGTCGCCAAAAGCAGCTAGCAACAACCAATAACCTAACAAAGCTGCGACGCTGAAAATTAAAGCTCCCCTGATCTTCAGGAAATGGATAACGATGGCTGCCAGTCCATAACACAAGGCAATGCGTTGAAGCACGCCGAATATCCGCGTGTTACTCAACGGCCTGATGAGCATCTCGCCTGCATCATCTTGTGTGACGAAAGGAAACCAATACATAAGGTATCCAAGCAAGAAGATGATAGCAGTCCGTTTGAATATTTTCCACAGTACCGCACCAGACCCTATTGCCTCGTAGTTCTTAAGGGAGAAACTCATAGAAAGACCTACGACGAAAAGAAAAGTGGGAAATACGAGGTCAGTAATCGTAAACCCATGCCATTTCGCGTGATGCAATGGACTGAACGTGGTTGAAGAATCGCCCGCCGTATTCACAATGATCATAAGCGCTACGTCGATACCACGAAATACGTCGAGTGATAGATATCGGTTTTTTAGCTCCATTCGTGGTGCGGATGAGTGAGGTTATTCTAAGGACTAATATAGAAATGCTTAGTGATAGAATATATTTTCCTCCAGCAGATTACAAACTTCATGCAGATCTTTCTTGATCGCTTTGAGTACGACATCTGCGGGAGGAAACACCTTGATTTTGACGAATGATATTATTCAGGAGAAGACAAGGAAGGAATTCCTATGCCTTCGCTAATTCTTCCACTAAATCCCTCCATTGTTGCAATTCAGGGATGCCTGGTTTTCTCAATCCAAAGAACTGAACAATCATCTCTTTGTTCTTATCGAACACTTCGATGCCTGTGACGATACCATCGATTGTTGGCTTTCTTACAACCCACACGCTATCGACGTGATCTTCGCGCAAATGCATGTTGAAATCAGGATCGAGGATGTTGAGCCAGTTATCCATGACACGAACTGTTTGGATTTCTCCATGATGGATTTGAAGATTGCCATGATTTCCCACGAAGACCATGATTGGTAAATGCCCTTTTGCAGCTTTCTCCAGCATTGTGTGAATGACAGACTTCTGAAGTTTATCACTGAACTTTCCCTGAGACAACAGCACTGCATCCAGGCGACCGACCTGGTGTTTTCTTAACAGGCCGTGGAAATCATGTGTATCCCTCATCTTCTCCCAATCTGAAAGAAGCGCTTCTTTATTCACTTCATCGAGTGGTTTCGTTGGCACGAGGTGCATCTTCCGGGATTCGAAATTCTTTGATTGATCCGTCGACTTAAAATCTTCCACGATTCTGTCAAATGCTTGCTGGTTACTGTCCGGCGCCGTGAGGTAGATTTTCGTAACGGCCTGTCCGGCCTCATCAAATATTTGCAGACTTTGCTGCATGCCGCGAGGTGTTTGTTGACGTACTGCAAATCCATATTTCCAAGCGGCAAAAAATACTCTTGACTCAATGGAGCCGACCACCGTGGCAATTGTGTGGGGCCCTGCCTGGATTAGATCAATTTTTTCAAATGAGCCCTTATGTTCCAGAACGCAGCTATCATTTCGCGTCAGCGACATGACCCTACCAAGCTCCGGAAGTCGGGTCAACAATTTGGTCCAGTCGCCCGCTAGGCGCGTCGAATATTCGCCGACGGTAGTCGCCAGTAATTCGGCTTCGCTTACTCCAAGTTCTTCTGCACAATCACGAATTCGCAATGTGGGCTTATTTCTTCTTAACTGCTCCCAGGACGCCCGAAGGCGGGATACTCTGTCGATGTCTGTTGCCGTTTCCATGTATTTGATTTGGGGGTTTGTTTAGATTAATTCTAAATATGTTCAAATAAATGCACTATTTAGAATTATTCCAAATAACAACGAAACAAATACAGAGTGGCACCGCGGAGGGTAGCGGTAAGGAGAAAATCGTGCTAAAAGCCAGGATTAAGCGGGCAGATTTTCGGTCGCGACTGCACTTTGGCGGGCGCGCCAGGACTTATCAAGGAAAAATGTTCCAAAAGGGAGCAGTGATGCGCCAAGCGCGAGGAACAAATCCCACAGCTTCCATTTCATTGGTTTGATGGCAGAAAAAACGGCGACGATGTATGCGATGAACAATACTCCATGCGCCCAGCCTACTATTTTGACGGCAAGAGGAAAGCCAGCATAATATTTTAGAGGCATGGCGATAAACAACAGGACGAGGAAAGAAACTCCTTCGGTAATTCCAGTAATTCTTAGAAATCGAATTTGATGCACAAAATACAGTTTAGAGTTTAGAGTTCAGGGTTCAGGGTTTAGTGTCGAGAGTTGCATTGAGAGGTTATAGCCACCTTCTTTGGGCAACGCTGAACTCTGAACCCTAAACTCTGAACCCAAATTGAGCACTAATTGAGTTTTGTACTTCCGTCACCCTGGTAGACATACCGGAAGGTGTAATAACGATCGATGGATGTTGCTGTCGGTGGATTGGGGGAATCCTTATAATAGTTGAGGATCTCTACTTTTGCATACTTGCCATCAGCCGTCTTAAACACCAGCACTTTGCCAGCGGTGGGTGTCACAATATTTGTGCTTTGGTTGTACGTGTACCAACCATTGCCCGAGCCACGGGGAATCGCGTACACGGCAGTCGGAGACGCGTTCTTATTATCCTGAACAAAGCCAGTTGACGGCGCAACCGTGATATCCGTGAAGATGCCCGAAACGACCTGTCCTGCCGCCTGACCGGGACCACTCGTACCACCATTTACAATAATGTTTGTCGAGTTAAAACCAATGTCCCACTTGGTCGATGCGCTATCGGTGTTAGCCACAACTTTACCTGACGCAAAATTGAACAGCGTGAATTTTTTTGTCACGCCAATCGGCTGTCCATTCGTGGGATTATATCCACCGGATGGAGGATCCGCGGCGATGTTGGTGGCTGTTGCTGCAGACAATGTAACCGGTGTCGGATCATCTTTCTTGCAGGACGTGAATGCCACGGCAAGTGCTGTGACCATAAGAATCGGTAGAGATGATTTGATCGTTTTCATATTACGTTATCGAGATAATTTTTATAGGTTTTGACTTAATTGGTTTTAGAAAAAGTATATCGGACGCTTGCATACAGCAGCCGGCCAGGGACATTCGGTATGTAGAGTGGATCGGTATAATTGAAAAGGTTGTCGATTCCAACCTGGAATCTGAGGCCTTGTTTGATTGTCTTCGCTGCAGATATATTGACGAGCGCATATCCGCTGACAAACTGGTCGTAGACATCCAATATTGAATTTCCGTTGCGATCAGAGCTGGGAATATCACTGCCCCGTATGTCGCCGATTCCAAATTTGCCACGATAGATGACGCGCACACTTGCATCGATTCCTTTCGCAGCGTCGTTGTAGAAAAGCTTTGCGTTGCCCATGTGCCTGGAGCGATTGTACAAACCGAAATATTCATTCGACTTCAATCGCTTCGTCTCCAACGTCACCGGGTCGCGATAATAAACATTCCCATCTTTCACCTGCTGTTCGACATCCTTGTCTTTTGCATACAGCAGTTGATAACCCATTGAAAAACTCAACTTTTTGCCCAGGGGATAAGTGAAATTTGATTCAAGACCCTGCGTATATGTCCGGCTGATGTTGCGGTAACTGAAGATCGACTGGTTGGCTGTGGTGATGGCCACGGTTTGAGTTTCAATCAGGTTGTCAACCGAGTTGTAAAAGAAATTGAGATCTGCGGTGAGTTTTCCAAAAGTGCCACGGCCGCCGATATTGACGGCTTTTGAGCTTTCAGCTTTGAGGTTTCCGATGAGCGCCGGATCATACAAATAGCTCTTTATCAAACCTTGCGCGTCCATCTGTGCAAGTCGCTCTCCGACAATCTCCGTGCCCAACACGCTGTAGCCGCCGCCTGCAGTATTGGTAAAATTGTAATACAGTTGCCGGAAATCAGGCGCCTTGAACCCCATCCCGAATGAGCCCTTGATTGAAAATTTGTCATTGATTTCATAGCGCGTGGACAACTTCGGGCTGAATTGTGATCCATACACAGAGTTGTTGTCGAATCGGCCACCGGCGATAACATTGAGCTTCCTGGTCAGGTTTATTTCATCCTGGAAAAAGAAATATCGTGTCTGCTGCTTCCGCTCAGCCTCATCACCATATCTGGAAGTTTGGACCGTTTCAAATATTTCACCGGCTCCAAGCGTAAGAATGTTCTTGTCATTAAAATAATATTCCGCATTCACCTCGGGTCGCGTAAACGTTTGCTTGAAGTCGTCTTTATAATAAAGTGTGTCAGCTGCCACATCATTCATCCTGGTCGCAGTCTGGTAGTGTGTACTATAAAGTCTTGCCGTCGTTTTGAGCCGAGTCGAGAAGCGATGAACGAGCACCGGATTAAGATTCCATTCTTTCACGTTTCCGTTCCCCGACGTCAAAAAAGTTGCGTCTCCTCCAATCGTGGAAACGTTGTAACTGAACTGCTGCTGTTCATCAAAGAAACGTCCCGACAACGTCAGGTCAGTCCGTGACCCAAATTTATAGGTCAACTTAAATGTGCCGGTATAGTTTTGGAAGGGAGAAACTGTCCTTCCCAAATCGTTGGTGGAAAGATTGTATCCATCGGTGCTATAACGATTTCCAAACACATATACACCAAGCTTCGACCCTTTGTATGAGTAGTCTCCAGTGAGATCCAACGTATTATTGGTACCATAGCGGGCATACAAACTTCCCTGAGTTCCCTGTGGTCGATTTGTGATGATATTCACCACCCCTGCCAACGCGTCAGAGCCGTAGAGACTTGACGACGGGCCCTTTACGATTTCGATCTGCTTGATATTTCCCACCGCGATGCGGGTCAACTCGAGCGACCCTGTGAACCGTCCTACAAGCGGCTCACCGTCGATCAAGATCAGTGTATAGTCGGGATTGAAGCCCTGAAGTTGTAATCCGTTGCCTGCGCCATTCACCTGCGGTACGATCGTCAATCCCGTCTGCTCGGTGAGAACATCATTCAGACGCATCGAGCCCATAGTCCTTATTTGCGTTTGAGGGACCAGCGTGACTGGCATCGGCAGTGAGCCCATCGTTCGCTCGTTCCGGGTGGCCGTCACCACGAGTTCGTCCAATTGCTTTGACTGAAGGGAGTCCTGCGCATTCAGCGAGAAGCTGAACAACACGATTGGAATAACTATAAGGCCGTTTTTTAACACGGCGCAAAGGTTAAAATGAATCAATCCAAAAAATACCCGTAGAAGAACAATTAATAACAGCCAGCTCCTTTAATGCACGATAAGGGTATTTTTGCCGGAAACATGATTAAAATCATGTTCCATTTATATTTTTGGCGATATTTTTACTGAATGGAGCATTCAATAAGTCTGGATCAGGTTTCGAAAAATACCCACGAAAGTCTAAAAAAGACCTTGTTCGAGCATAATGATCTATCACTTCTAATTGCTGAAAATCGGGAAGATCTGGCGGTAGAAGCGCCTAGCATCATCAGCAAATCGATTATTCATTTCTTCTTTTGCCTGGAAGGAAGTGCAGTTTTTGAATTCGGCCCTCATTATAGCCGCGAGATACAGCGGCACCGCAATTATTTCTTTTTCAATCCCGATAAGGACCTGCCTTTCAACCTGAAGCTGGCGCCTGGTTCGCGAATGGTGTTCCTTACCATTTCACTGAAAAGCCTGCACGACCTTTTTGTGCATGAGCCAATACCCTTCCTGAAACCTGAAAACATCAATCAAAAATTCTACGACGAGCGTGAAATCCCTCCTCACCTTCTCGTTGAGCTCAACCAGCTTTTCAATGTGCAGCTGAGTGAAAGTTCGAATAGACTTTTCTACCAGGGCAAAGTGCTGGAGCTATTGGCTTTGTATTTCTCAGAAAAGAAACCCAACACTGAAAGCTGCCCATTTCTCAATGATCAGGATACTGTACGCAAGATTAAGAACGCAAAAGAACATCTTCTTAAGCACGTCGAATCGCCTCCTACCCTCAAAGACCTTGCGAGAATCGCAGGGCTGAATGAATATCAGCTGAAGGCGGGTTTCAAAGAGATTTATGGCAATACTGTCTTCGGTTATCTGCTTGATCACAAACTTGACCATGCGCGTGTACTGCTGGATACAAAAAAATATCAAGTCGCCGAAGTCGCCTACCAGATTGGGTACACGAACCCGAGTCATTTTATAACTGCGTTCAGGAAGAAGTTCGGTGTCACGCCGAAGAAATACTTGATGGCGAAGGCGTGAAAAAGTTCAGAGTTCAGGTTTCAAAGTTCAAGGTTTAAGGTTTAAGAGCGGCAACCTACCATCCGCTCCGTCTTGACCTCCTCGGCGTTGATCCAAACAGCATCCCGAATACACCGCGGACTAATTCCTTGCCCACTTGTTTTGCCACAGGCGAAGTCATCACTTGTTCAAATGTGCTTTTTTCGGGTCGCGCCGAACGCGCTGCGGGTTTAGGTGCGCTTGAAGCAGCTTGTGATTGCTGTGCGGCCTGAACTTTCTCATTCAGGATCTCAAAAGCGCTCTTTGGATCTATAGCATCTTTATACTTCCTGAACATGTCGGATCCATCGAGGTGAGCCTGATATTCCTCGGGTGTCAACGGACCCATAAAAGATGCCGGTGGTGCAAGGTGTGCAACAACGGTTTCGGTTGGAATGCCTTTTTCATTCAGCACCGTTATAAACGCCTGTCCTATTCCAAGCAACGTGAATTGCTTTTCAATGTCATAAAAATTCGAATGAGGAAAAGTTTTGACCGTCTCCTTCAAATCCTTCACATCATTCGGTGTGAACGCACGAATGACATGATGTACACGATTTCCCAGTTGTGAAAGAACTGAAGGTGGCACATCCTGTGTGAGCTGTGTGCAGAAAAATACACCAACCCCTTTCGAGCGAACCAGTCGGATCACCTGTTCGATCTGGTCCATGAACGCCTTCGGGGCATCTTTAAACAACAGATGGGCTTCATCGAGAAAGAACACAAGCTTCGGTTTGTCGAGGTCACCTGCTTCCGGCAGGGACTGATACAGTTCAGCAAGCAATGCCAGCATGAACGTAGAGAAAATAGCAGGTTGTTGCTGTACATCGGCGACACTCAGCAAACTGATCACACCGCGTCCATCGATCTTTTCCATCAGATCATCGATATCAAAAGATTTTTCACCGAAGATCTTATCGACGCCCTGCTGCTCGAGCGCTGCAATTTTTCTAAGTATCGTCCCTGCAGTGGCCGACGATATCTTGCCGTAGTTTTCCTTTATTTCCTTCGCGCCCTCACCTTCCGACAAATAGCTCAACACCTTCTTCAAGTCTTTGAGATCGACCATCGGCAGTTGCTTATCATCTGCGTACTTAAACAGGATCATCAACACGCTGCTTTGCACTTCATTCAGCTCAAGCACTTTTGAAAGGAGCACCGGGCCAAATTCGGTGATCGTCGCCCGCATCTGCGCGCCGAGTTTTCCACTTAAAGAATACAGTTCAACGGGGAATCCAGACGGAGAATATTGTATTCCAAGTGAATTGATGCGTTCCTTGATTTTATCGTTGACGACACCTTCCTTTGCCATACCGGAGATGTCACCTTTCATGTCAGGCATGAATACCGAAACGCCGGCTGCCGACAGTTGCTCGGCCATGAGTTGAAGAGTTCGTGTTTTTCCAGATCCGGTGGCTCCGGTGACGAGGCCGTGGCGGTTCATCATCCTGAGTGGCACATTTATTTTAGCGTCTGAAATTATTTCTCCCTCCAGCACACCAGCGCCCAAATAGATTGCAGCGCCCGGACTCGTATAGGAGGCATTGATGGATGTGATAAAGGATTCTCTCGACATAGCCGGAATATTAATGACCGGCATAAGTTAGCAAGTCGGAATTTTAAAACTCATTGCGATGAAAAGAAATATTCTCCTCCTCATCCTTGTCACCCTTTCGCTTCAGATTGAGGCCCAAATCAATGTCAACAAACCCGCGCCGGTGGTCGGATTTGAGCCAAGTGTCATCGGCCGCAATATCATGGACAATCTGACACCGGCCCTTCAACTCACCAACGATCAGAGCGCAAGGGTCACAATCCTTGTAGGTCAATTCCTTACGAAAAAGGCAACGTTCATAGACTCAATGCAAACCGATCCGGATGGCTATCGCAGCAAATTTGGTGAGCTCCAAAAGACTTTTATGAATGGAATGAAAAATACACTGAATCCGACACAAATGAGTCAGTTCATGCTGCTCAAACCATCAACACCCGATACCACCAAATCCATTAGCCAGTTATTTTACTAACTTCGGCCATGAAAAATATTATCGTTATCTGCCTCCTCGCCGTATCCATGTCGTCACTCCATGCACAAAATAATTCCGGGACCTTGCGACATGTTGTATTGTTCAAATTCAAGGATGGCGCAAAAGCCGATGATATAAAAAAGGTTGAGGATGCATTCAGGGCATTATCAGGAAAGATAAAGCTCATCAAAGATTTTGAATGGGGAACCAATGTGAGTCCGGAAAATCTCAACCAGGGCCTTACTCATTGTTTCTTCGTGACTTTCAAGAGCGACAAAGACCGCGACGATTACCTGGTGCATCCTGCACACAAAGAGTTTGTTGAAATATTAAAGCCGATCCTCGATAAAGCCACGGTAGTGGATTATTGGGCGAAGAAGTAAGTTTTGCAAGTTGGGAGGATCGCGTTGAAAGCGACACCATCCAACAGTCTTACTGCGCAGCAGACCCTTTTTCGGTTTTCCTCATAGCTAATTTTCGTTAGCTTACCATTCAAACCGTTCCGTCTATGAAGAAGATAATTGTCTTATTGTTGCTGTTATCGTTCCGTGTGTTTGCCCAGGAGGTAATGAAAAAGGCGCCGGAAATAAAAGAAGGAGATGGACCATTCACGCAACTTATTTTACGAGGGGCGATGCTCATTGATGGTACCGGCGCACCGCCCGTTGGTCCCGTAGATATTATCATCAAGCAAAACAGGATCACCAACATTGTGAGTCTTGGCCTTCCTACTCCCGGCATGTCGAGCGAATCCACGCGCACGAAACTGGAGCCAGGGGGAAAAGAGATTAATTGTTCCGGAATGTATGTGATGCCCGGCTTCATTGACGTGCACGGACATATCGGCGGCGGCCAGGCACCGGTGGCCGAATACATCTTTAAACTTTGGATGGCTCATGGAATTACAACCATCCGCGACCCTGGGTCGGGTAATGGTTTGGATTGGGTACTTGACCAAAAGAACAAGAGCGCGCAAAATCTTATCACCGCACCCCGTATCAAAGCATACACTGCATTTGGTCAGGGGAGTCAAACACCGATCCGCACTGCCGAACAAGCAAGAGCTTGGGTGAATGAAAATAAAAACAAGGGTGCGGACGGAATAAAATTCTTTGGTGCGGCACCGGAGATAATGGATGCCGCGATACGCGAGAACAAGCGACTCGGCTTGCGATCAGCGTGTCATCATGCCCAACTTGGAGTCGCGCGTTGGAACGTTGTGCAGTCCGCGGGTGCAGGTCTGACGTCAATGGAACATTGGTATGGTTTGCCCGAAGCAATGTTGGATGGATCGACAATACAGAATTACCCCCTTGATTATAATTATACGAACGAGCAACATCGCTTCGAAGAGGCGGGTCGGCTCTGGAAACAGGCAGCCGCACCGTATTCACCAAAGTGGAACGCCGTGATGGACACGCTGCTTAAGCTCAAGTTCACACTGGACCCGACATTCAACATCTATGAAGCGACCCGCGATCTTCACAAGGCCCGCAGACAAGAATGGCATGAGTCCTATACATTGCCTAAGCTGTGGGCGTTCTATCAGCCCAATTTGTCGGCGCATGGATCTTTCTGGTTTTCATGGGGCACTGAACAAGAAGTTGCGTGGAGAGAAAACTACCGGCTGTGGATGACATTCGTCAATGAGTATAAGAATCGTGGCGGCAGGGTAACAGCAGGGTCAGACAGTGGTTTCATTTTTCAGCTCTATGGGTTTGGATACATCCGGGAACTGGAGTTGCTCCGTGAGGCCGGTTTTCATCCACTGGAAGTGATCCGGTCTGCAACGTTAAACGGCGCTCAACTGCTGGGAATGGATAAGGATATCGGCTCTGTGGAGATTGGCAAGCTCGCTGATTTTGCCATCGTGGATCAAAATCCGCTCGAAAACCTTCAGGTGTTATATGGAACGGGCGCGATCAAGCTCATGGATGACAACACAGTGAAGCGGGTCGGCGGGATCAAGTACACCATAAAAGACGGTATCATCTACGATGCCAAAAAATTACTGGCCGACGTCAAAAAGATTGTTGACGAAGAAAAAGCAAAAGCAGGATTTACCATAAAACAACCCGGAATAGAATAATGAGATCTTTCATCCTTTTTATTGTTGCCATCGCCGCAGTTGCATGTTCAACATCGAAACAAGAGCCGTCTACTGAAAAAAAGCCTGTCGTCGTCTCGTTGCTGGGAAAAGAATATTTTGAACCAGAACGGTCAGCGAAAGCACAAGCGAAACTGGACAGCAACCTTACCGTCGCAAAAACGAACTGGGAGAACGATCCAAGCGAAGAGAACTTTATCTGGTATGGCCGTCGACTGGGATATCTTTCAAGATTTCAGGAGGCAATTGACGTCCTCAGCAAAGGAATTGAAAAATATCCTACGTCGGTCAAGCTTTATCGGCATCGTGGTCATCGTTACATTTCGATGCGTCTTTTTGATAATGCCATCGCTGATCTAAAAAAGGCAAAAGAAATGATGCCGGAATCTCCGCTCGAAATCGAGCCGGACGGTGCACCAAACAAGGTCAATATTCCGTTGTCGTCGACACAATTCAATGTTTTGTATCACCTGGCACTTGCACATTATCTCAAGGGTGAGTTTGAGGAGGCGCGCCAGATTTACGACCTGTGCATGACCACGTGCGACAATGATGACTTGCTTGTGGCGACCGTCGATTGGCTCTATATGACCGACAGAAGAATGGGCCGCCAGGATGATGCAAAAGCCGTTTTGAACAAAGTCACCGACAATATGAAAATAATTGAGAATGACTCTTACTATAAGCGCTGCCAAATGTACCAGGGCAAGCTTGCCCCGGAGTCATTGTTAGAGGTTGGCGACAATGAAGAAGATAAAGACTTAAGCCTTGCCACACAGGGATATGGTGTTGGCAACTGGTATTACTATAATGGTGATTCGACCAAAGCGAAAGAGATTTTTGAGAAAGTGGTCAGCGGAAAGCACTTTGCATCGTTCGGGTTCATAGCCGCTGAGGCTGAACTCGCGCGCTGGAAAAAATAATTGATTTGGTACGGCGTGAAACTATATCACGCGGCGGCTTACGAGTTCCCGTAAACTTTGATGAGCGGATCCCGAAGAGCGGAGGCGTGATCCGATACCAGGAATGACATTACATCAGCAATTGCTTCCGGCTTCACCCATGAATTGAAATCCGCATTTGGCATTGCGGCGCGGTTCGGCGGCGTGTCTATCGTACTCGGAACAACAACGGAAGAAACAACATTCTTAGACGCACCTTCTTCGTTGAGATATTCCGCAAGCTTGAACACCAGCGACTTGGACAACCCATAACCCAACGAAGTCCGGCCATCCTTTGCCTGCAGTGCCGGCCTTGCACCAATAAAAACAATTCTACCTCCCGCGGGTTGACGCATCATTTGCTGAAACACAGGGCGCGCAACATAATACGCTGTTTCAAAATTCAGGGAATACATTTTTTTAAGCGCCTTTCCATCCGTATTGAAAATCGTTCCGCCTGCCCAACCACCAACCAGTAACAGCGCCGCGTCGATCGACCCATATCGGGATATCGCATTATTAACCATTGCATTGACCGATATTTCATCCGTGAGATCAGCTTCAACCGTAACCAAATTGCCCTGAACCTCAAAGCGGTTTTCTTTTCCGGGTGTCACGGCGGCGATTACGCGGTGGCTTTCAGATAAAAACTTTTGAACAGTGGCCTGACCCAGGTTTCCTGCAGCGCCGGTAATGAGAATGTTTTTCATAGAATGAATTTAGATCGAAGTTAATGCTGAATGCCGGCACCGCCGGAAACAAACTATTTTTGACGTGCCGGCAATTCATAAGGAAGGGTCAAAGAATTCAAAGTCTCCCCTTTAATGGTCAGGTAAAAGTCAAAATTTGCTTCACAAGGCTGTGCCGATCGATCATACCTGCGTGTCGCCAAACAAGTTTTCCATTTTTGAAAATGGCAAGCGTAGGAACGGCGCGTACTTCGTATTTGGCTGCCGTCGATGGGTTCTTATCGATATCAATCTTAATAATTCGTGCTTTTCCATCAAGTTCATGGGCAACCTCTTTGATTACCGGAGCCATCATCTTGCACGGCCCGCACCACTCGGCGTGAAAATCCACTAAGAGTGGAGTTGTAGACTGTATCAGTTCTTGGAACGTTTCCATATCATTATTTCATTGAACGCAATTGCTCAAATAATTCACGCTGCTTATCAGACAGCTTTTCGGGAAGCACGACATTAAGTTGAATAATCAAATCTCCGGCCATCCCGGGTTGGTCATGTACCGGCATACCCTTTCCTTTCAACCTGATTGACTTCCCACCCTGCGTACCGGCGGCAATTTTTACCTTGACCTGACCGGTGAGTGTATTAATAATTGTTTCTCCCCCCAGCACGGCGGTGTATAAATCAATATTGTGCGTAGTTGCGAGATCGTCTCCATGTTGTATAAAGCGTGGATGTGGCTTTACATGAATCCGTACAAAGAGATCTCCACGGTTAGATTGCCCTGCTGCCCCTTTGCCTTTGATCCGCAAAAGCTGCCCGTCGTATGCACCAGGCTTTGTCGTTATTCTCAACTTTTCATTTTCAAGTTCGATGATGCGGGTAGCGCCCTGGAAAGCTTCTTCGAGGGTGATGTCCATATCTGCCTGAATGTCCCGGCCTTTAGCGTTTCTTGTCCTGCTTGTCGATCCGCCACCAAAAAACTGTTCAAAAAAATCAGAGAAATCAGAGCCTTTGCCTCCGCCAAAAAAATCTCCACCGTCGCTCCCGTAGGTGTAGGTCTGTCTGCGGCCACCACCCTGCGAAGCCCCTGCATTTTCGTATTGGCGCCAGTTTTCGCCGAGCTCATCGTATTTTTTCCGTTTCACCGGATCCCCCAGGACCTCGTTGGCCTCGTTGATCTGTTTAAATTTTTCCTCGGCTTTCTTGTCGCCAGGATTCTTGTCGGGGTGATATTTCACCGCGAGCTTTCGGAAGGCCTTCTTAACCTCATCCTGAGAAGCTTTCTTGTCTATTCCTAAGATCTTATAGTAATCCTTATAGTCCATTTTTTTGCAAAAATTTCAAATTTTCATGCCTTTTCGAATACCAAACTAGACAGACACATAACAACTTTCAACAAGATAAAATTCTGTCAGGCCTGTTGGCACGCCATTTTTTAAAGCCGACGTGCGCGCGATCTCGTAGCACCGTGAGGTCAATCGTTTTCGAATGTATCCGGAAGACGTGTTATCGAAGTTCACCTCCATTACCATCACGCCACCGAAATCAACGTGGATATTTAGCCCAATAAATAATATCTTGATCCCGTTGATCTGTGAATAGGTGAAAAAAAAGGGGGCGAATTCCACATTATTAAGGCCATTACCATCGAAAGCGCAATTAGTTATTCTTTTGCTCTCGGTTATCTTCTCTGAAGTTACCGCACAGGAAAAAGAAGACACCACGCGCCATGGTCTTAAAGACAGCAAGGCCGTGCAGAAAATAATGGGAATCATCACCAAAGACCCGGGGGCGAACCAAGCCACTATTCAAGAGAAGAGTGAAAAGCCTTACCTCCCATACGCTGGAAAAATTATTCGAAAGATCATTGTCCGGCGAATCGGCTTCAATAGCACGGTTCAGGATACATCCCGAAATATTCAGACTTTTCTTTCCAAAACGGCGAACAGTGTGCACGTTGACACGCGCGAGTTCGTTGTGCGTGACAACCTGTTCATCAAAGAAGGTCAACCGTTAAATCCGTACCGTGTAGCGGATAACGAACGTATCCTCCGCAATCTGAATTTTGTTAAGGATGCAAGGATTCTTGTAAAGCCAGTAAAAAATTCCAACCAGGTTGATTTGCTTGTCATTACCCGCGACGTCTTTAGCCTTGGTGCGTCGTTTACACCTGACGCCGCCACGAAATACCGTTTCAGTGTTCAGGAGGCAAACCTTCTCGGCATGGGACAGAGCATTCAGGTTGGCGGTCAGTACGATATCGACCGCTCACCAAAGTTTGGGTCCGAGATCATTTATCAAAAGATCAATGCGCTTGGAACCTTTGTAAATGGAACTGTCGGTTACTCACAGATAAACGGCGGTACCAGCTTGGGAACAGAAAATGAATCCGCAGTCTTCCTACGCCTGAGCAGGCCCTTGTTTCATCCTTTCACGCGATGGGCAGGGGGTATTGAAGTCAGCAATAATTTCTCCACCAATGTATACCGACGACCTGACAGTCTTTACGAAAATTATCGATATACAATCCAGGATTACTGGGCTGGATATTCCTTTGGCTTCAATACCATGCCTGACAATCTGAAGGAAAACCGGAACCGGCGGTTTGTCGCGCTCCGATCATATCAACAAAATTTTTCCGAAGTACCAACAGGTTTCATACGCGAAATCGATCGCTATGCATTACGTTCCCGGCAGGGCATCCTCGGGCAGGTATCTTTCTTCAGGCAGGATTTCTATAAGACGCAGTATGTAGTAGGGTTCGGACGAACTGAAGATATTCCTTATGGTTATCGCGTCTCATTTACAGGTGGTGTTGAAAAAGAACTTGGAAATCAACGTACTTATGGTGGAACGGAAGTGTACTATAGTCAGATCACCGCCAACGGCGCGATCGTTACATACTACCTTGGATTTGGCGGCTACTATAATCCAAAAAAATCGTCTGCTGAAGACGGAATCTTTATCGGGAATTTTCAACACTTCAGTAAACTTCACCGGACGGGGACAAAGCGCGCGAGGTTACAAACCAACGTCGGCTACGCAAGGATTTATGACCAAACAATAAAACGCGGCGTTGACATTCGTGATGTCAATGGAATTCTTGGGTTCAACCCGGACAGCCTTGTCGGGACACACCGCATTACATTGAGTGAAGAGGCGGTACTTTATACACCCTGGAGGATACTTGGATTTAAGCTTGCGCCTATTGCAAGAGTTGACGTAGCGATGTTGTCACAGACCAACCAGATATTCCAACGTAAGAATTTCTTTTCAGGGCTTTCCGCAGGAATCAGAACACGAAACGAAAACCTCATCTTCAACACGATTGAAGCACGAATTTTCTATTATCCAAGGGTGGTAGAAAATGTAAGCCATGTGGGCTTCAGGATCCAGACTAATCTCAGGATCAGATACCCGACGGCACTGGTTAATCCACCGTCCACACTGTATAACCCCAGCGCGCCGCCTTTTTAGAAAACTTAATGTGGGTGTAGAAAGCGCCCAACACTCGCTCATAAGGTTCAATTGACCACGAAAAATGTCCAGCAGACGTCTGTCAAACTTCATGAAATGTCGAAACATAAAAGCATAACTTTATGACACACGGACATTTTTAAAAAAGTGAAAACATACATAGAAGTAAGCTGAAGAAAAGCAAAGGAGCAGGCAATGTTGAATATAATCAAGAACATCATCCTACAGACCCCCTTTCACCGGGGATTCGAGTATGCGCTTGTGCTCACGATCAAAGCAGTTGCACTGATGGGCGTCGTGGGAGTGGCTGTCGTTTATGTGGCAGGGAAACATGTTGAAAAATTCGTTGGGTCGTTCCAACGTAAATTCCGCCTGAGGTGACAGGTGCGTGAGCCCAGGTAATATCCACTTTACAGTAACCCGGAAAATGCCTTACTTCCGGGATGACCGCTCACCATACATCACTCAAGAATCTTGTCGATTCGATTTGTCCCATCCCTGATGATGAATGGCTTTCGCTTTCGAGTCTGTTCACACCGTTGACAGCACGGCGAAAAGAGTCGCTGACCGTGCCCGGCGATGTCGAGAAATATCTCTACTTCGTCTGTGAGGGCGTTCAGCGTGTATACTATTTTGATGAAGCGCAGCATGAAGCAACCATCGTGTTCACCTACGCGCCATCGTTCGGAGGCGTCATTGATTCAATGATGCTGCAGACGCCCTCCAAATACTACTACGAGACACTCACGGCTTCAACCTTTCTTCGTGCAAAATTCAGCGACATCCGCGCGCTGATGGTGAAGAGTACTTCAATTGAATCGATGATCAACCGGGGATTGGTGATTGCATTTTCGGGTGTATTGGAACGCCTTGTCGAGCTTCAATCGTTCACCTCCGAAGAGAAATTCAGGAAACTCCTTCAAAGAAGTCCCCATATTCTTCAGCTCGTGCCTCATAAATACCTCGCCAATTATCTCGGAATCGATGCCACGAACTTCAGCAAACTGATTAATAGTGTGAAGATCTGAAAATGTTGGTTTTTACCAATGTTTCAAAGGAGTATCCTGTGCTGTTTTGCATCAATAAAACCAACCAAGATGAAAACAGAAAAAATCATACGCCTCGCTTCACGCGTATTTATCGTCACATCGGCAATCACATTTGTGTACGTAAGCATAATGGCATTCGTCGATCCACAAAAGGTCATGGACCTGGTTCATGTAAAACTTGATAATACAGATGCGTTCAGCTCGATCCGCGGGGTATATGGTGGAGTCGGTTTGGCCCTCGCAATTAGTCTCGCCTACTTGCTGGCAACAAATATAAGAATGGGCCTTTCTCTCCTCACCTTATTGTGGGGTTCGTATGCTTTCTCGCGGGTCATCACGATCTTCGCGGAAGGACCTCTGGGTTCGTTCGGTATGCAATGGATGATTATCGAATCAATATTTTTTATTCTTGCACTCACGCTGTTGTTCGCAAGCCAGTTTTCGAAAGAGAACAAAGCCCAATGATATGAGCGATATCGATAAAACTCTGTTGTTGACTAACCTGCATGACAAGGTAGATTCTCATTTGCAGGAAGCCATACGCATTTTCCAAAACCTGCCCACGGAAGAGTTGTTGCGTCCGCCCTTCAGCGGCGGATGGAGTGCTGCGCAATGTTTCGAACATTTGAATCGATACGGGGACTATTACCTTCCACAAATTGAAAAGTCTTTAACCTATGTTGCCAGAAAACAGAATGGCAATTCATACTCGAGTGGCTGGCTTGGATCCTATTTTATTAAAATGATGGACCCTGCAACCGGATCCAGGAAAATCAAGGCCTTTAAAGAATACATTCCAGCGCCGCAGCTTGATGCTCATGCGGTAGTCGCTGAATTCATTCACCAGCAGGAGACAATGTTGAACTACCTTGATCGGGCAAAAAAGTCGGACCTCAATCATCGAATCCCGATTTCATTAACAAAGGTCATCAGGTTAAAATTGGGAGACGTGCTTCAGTTTGTGATCGCCCACAACGCAAGGCATCTCGCCCAGGCGAAACGAGCACTAAGGATCATTTAACAAGGCAAAGTATACTTTTCAGAATTGACGCTGAACATAAATCATCACTCGCCGTCGATCATATCCTTCTTTCGGGTCGACTTAATACCAGTGTGACTCATGACTGCCCGAAGCTGGCCGTAGCTATAGGCTCCTTTAAGTTTTGTATAAAGCTCAGATGAAATGAAATCCGACGGCATTTCTCGCAACGCGGAACTGATGGTGTCAACATCAGGTTGGGACATAAACTTCAGAATGTCAATACGTCGGTCCTCTACGCCTCTGGCCAGGTGACCCTCGATCGTGCTTTTCACCAACTCTCTTTGCGTCGCAATATCCTCAATGCTCAAACCCTCCTGAGCCATTGAAACAGAAATATCATAACTACTTCGTCCATCAGGATCTTTCTTTTTCTTTTTTCCCTTTTTTGAAACCGGTTTTTCCGACCGGACGATGGATTGAAGCATGGCCGATCTCGCATCGTTGCGGGCCGCCTTGATTCCCTGAAAATCAAAGTGCTCACGTCCGTCCAGGATTCCTTCCGCGAGATGGAATATCTTATCAACTTCTTCGAGCTTCTTGGAAATGAGTTGATCAAGGTCACCAAGATCGCTGAGATAGCCCTTCACGCGCTTCTCTCCTCTCATGTCCTCAATGTGCTGCGCCAGCAATTTTGCCTGATCCCACAACAACTTTTTATAGTAGTCACTTCCTTTTCGGATCCGCTCGAGCAAATCCTCGTTCTTTCCCGATTCGAGCAACGAGGCCAATTGAACCCTAAAACGCCAAAGGTTGTCCGATTCAGCGGTCAGCGAACCTTTCAGCTGAGTGAGTACCGGTTTCATTGACTTTTCATCAAACTGCGCGGTGGTGTCCTCACCCTTCAGCATATGGGCGAGTTCTTTCAATAATAGATCAAAATCAAAAGTCCGCGCAAGCTGCACGTTGAGATAATCCCGCTGCCTCGATTTCATTTCTTCACCAAGGGTGTCGGGACGGTTGTGCTGCTGGTCAAATGAAACAATCTGCTTGTCCGTACTCACGATCCCCGGCTCAACCTTTGTACGGAGGATAAGCCCTTCGATCGATCGTAACCTTGATAAAGCGACATAAACCTGACCGTCGGCAAATGCCTGACCCACATCAATGATTGCTTTGTCGAACGTTAGTCCCTGGCTTTTGTGCACCGTGATCGCCCATGCAAGTTTGATAGGATATTGCTCGAATGTCCCTACAATCTCATCTTCCAACTCTTTAGTCTCGTGATGAACAGTGTATTTCTTATTCTCCCAGACAGATTTTTTTAATGTGTAGTGAATACCTGAGCCCGCCATTTGCACTGTGATGTCAGTTCCTGAAATCGATGTTACCGTCGCCAGCTTTCCGTTATAATAGGCATTCCCTTCTGCATCATTCCTGGTGAACATGATTTGAGCACCTTCCTTCAATTCAATGCGCGGAAGTACAGGGAACATGCTCTCCGGAAAGTCATTCTCAACTTTGGCTGAAAAGAAGTGGGACTGCCCTGGGAGCTCGCGAAGGGCTCTCGCATTCATTTCGTCCGCTTTGTTGTTGTGTGTGGTGAGCGTAATAACATCACGCATTGCGCCAATCTCGTCACTCGAACGGTAGTATTTGTTCAACAACATCAAGTCATCCGAAGTCGCCGTGTTGATTCTGAGCTTATTCAGAACATCAATGAATTGCTGATCCGCCTGTCTGAAGATTTTATCCAGTTCGATGTACACAAAACCATCGCGTTGTAATGCATGAGACTCAAAAAACCACGCGCTCCTGTAATATTGATTCAACCTTGCCTCCTCTTCCCTCTTCACAACTGGCGGCAATTGATACAGGTCACCAATCAGCAACAGTTGCACGCCACCGAAACCTTGCCTGAAGTTGCCGCGTGCGGAGCGCAGGCGATAGTCAATGGCATCCAACAGATCGGCCCTCAGCATGCTTACCTCATCAATGATCAGCAAGTCAATTGCCCGCAACACCTGGCGGCGAACATTATTTAAGGGATGTCGACGCGCGAGCACGTTCTCGGTGTACCAATTCGCACCTTCGGTAGGAGTTTCCGCGTAAGACTTGTCGGGAATAAACATCCCAAACGGAAAGAGAAACTGGGAATGGATCGTTGAGCCGCCCGCATTCAATGCTGCGATCCCGGTCGGCGCGACGATCGCAGCTTGCTTGTGCGTGCGCATCAGGAGGTTTTTCAAAAAAGTCGTTTTTCCTGTGCCCGCCTTTCCTGTCAGAAAAATATGGCGCCCTGTGCTGTTGATGAACTGCAGAGCAACGTTCATCATCGGCGTAAACTGAAATTCAATGTCTTCCTTCGGCGTCATGAGGCGTGAAATTAGGAAACAGATTCGTACGTGGCTTGCTGGAAAACCGGATTACTTTTCAAAAATCCCCCTTCCTCCCAACTGCAATCAAATCATTTCAATTTCAATGGTGCGACTATCTTAGTAGAATTGCCACTCATTTGGCTTAAAGAGACATGAAAAACGTAACCGGGGAAATCATTACGTACCTGACAACCAATGGTGTGGCGTTCGAAAAAATTGAACATCCGGCGGCGGACAGTGCAGAGAATTATCAAAAAATAATGGGCACACGACTGGAGCAGCAGGCAAAAGCACTTTTTGTTCGTTATAAAAAAACAGGTTCCAAGGGATTCGTTATTGTCACGCTACAGGCACAAAAAAAAGCAGATCTCGATCTCATTCGTCGTTTGATCCATGCCAATGAAGTTCGCCTCGGCACAAAAGAACAGCTCGCTGAAGTAACAGGTTGCGGATATGGCGAGCTTCCACCTTTTGGCAAAATATTTTCCCTTCAACTTGTGATGGATAAAGATCTTCTCAGTGAGGAGAAAATTTATTTCAATGCCGGCTCGCTTACGATTTCACTTGTAATCGACCCCAATCAGTTGGTCAGGCTGGAAAACCCGATTCTTTTCTGAACGTAAAAAGGCTACGGTTTGAACTTTAACCGTGTCATGATAAGTTTACAGTCAAAACCCACTCATGAAAATTGCCATCAACGGCGCAGGCAGAATCGGCAGGCTTTTAGCCAAACTCCTGCTGGAAAGAGGACACAATTTGGTTGCGATCAACGACACCATGCCTCCCGACAATCTTGCGTATTTATTAAAGTATGATTCCGTCTATGGCATTTCCAATGATATCATTCCGGCCGGAGCCGACGTCGTAAAGTTTGGACAAACTCCAGTTAAACTCCTGCAGGTGCCGGAGCCAGAAAATCTGCCATGGAAGGCGCTCGATATTGATCTTGTGGTGGAGTGTTCGGGCAAATTTGTCACACGCGATGCAGCGTCAAAACATTTGCGTGCCGGAGCCAAACGCGTATTGTTGTCTACCACCGGGTCGACGGATATTCCGCTTGTCATTCGTGGACTGAATGATGAACTGATTAAGTCCACGGACCAGATCTTATCGCCTGGTGGATGTATGACCAACTGCACGTCGCTTATTATCGACGCCATGTCGGAAGCGTTTGGCATCGAATCGCTTCACATTAACGTCGTTCATTCATTTACTTCCAGGCAATCGCTTGTTGATGGACCTCACAAAGAATTCAGACGCGGTCGCGCAGCAACACTTTCCATCATACCGGCGGAAATTGATCTGGCACAAACGCTGGAGCGACTGTTCCCTTCATTAAAAAACAAAATCGCGACCACATCGATACGTGTACCGATCGAATGCGGAGCGTTGGCTGATCTTCATTTTGTTTTAAAACGTGATGCTTCAAAAGAGAATGTCAACGAAGTATTTGATCGTTTATCAAAAGAAAAGCTTGCAGGTATTTTATCAGTAAACAATGATCCAATTGTGTCGAGAGACATCGTCGGCAATTCACATTCCTGCGTGGTAGATAAGACACTCACGGGCTGCCTTGGATCGCATGTAAAAGTGAGCGCGTGGTTTGATGATGTAAGTGGGTTTACAAACAGGTTGGTAGAGATTGTTGAGGAGATGGGGAGTTAAAACTGGAATGCTACAGTAATGTTCTCATCAGTTTGGCTAGCGACTTTGGGGCGAAGATTATAAGATACGCGCACACCAAGAGGACAAAAACACTCGTCAAATAGAATGGCCGATTGAATACTTTGAACAAAGACTGTGAACCCACAAGTAAAATCGACAGGCCAAATACGAAATATCGAAACATTTTTGACCATCTATCAGAGAGTTCATCTTTAATGTTTTCAATATAAGTTAAAAACTCTATCTCAAAATTCCGGACCATCAATTGCGACGCCTTAAATACTGAATACGCCCGAGCAAAATCACCCAGACGAACGTAACACTTAACCAGTGTTTCAATTATGGACTTATAAAGGTCCTCCGCTTCGACAATTTGCTTTTGCTTCTCCAAATGACACTTCAGCATCAAAGAATACTTAATCGCTTCAGTAAATTGGTCCGTGTTGAAAAATGAAAATGCGAGCAAAGCACAAATCTCTGCGTGATATTCGTTCTCAATTTGCGAAAAATGCAAATCATTGGCCTTATTAAAGCCATCGATTACCAAACGATATTGGCGTCGCTCAAATAATTTCCCTAAAGCTTCAATTTGATCTGATGACTGCATTTTAGAGATTAGTGCTACTCTTCTCTATGTGATACCAATTTAGGAAGTCTTCCGAATATCAGTTATCGGAAATCCCAGTGACATTTCGCTTGATGTGGGATCTGTTTCTGATTTCCAGAATGGCTTTGAAGCGCAGTAAGACCCCTTCCCCATCTTCCCTATCAAAACAGCTCTCTGCGGAATTTAGCGAGTAGTAGTTGACCCTACTATCATGGCTTGTAATTCGCAAAGACAGACTTCAATCCATAGTAAGTTCCCGGAAACACAATCGTTCCATGAGTTTCATTGGGCAGCTCGAGATAGGTGTAAACCAAACCTTTCGGCCTTTGCGTATCCAGATAGTTTAACAGTTCGGTATTGGCGGGGAATCGAACAGGTATCTTGATGTCTTTTCTGCATTCCATGACTATTCCTTTATAGTCCGGATGGCGGCGTAAATAATCGATCAGCTCTTTTCCCACTTTCCCTTTGTTCCACCAGGTGCTTCCATCAATGGAAATAAATGCCTGAAAAAGATCAGGAGTCTTGTACAACGAGTAGTACGCCAACAATCCGCCGGTCGAATGTCCGACGATCACCCTGAATGGCAACGTGCGGTACTTTTGATTGACAGCAGGAATGAGTTCATCTTTTAAATACCGGAGAAAGTTGTCCGCACCACCAGCGGTACCAATGTCCTGTTGCTGTCCGGCATCCGCGTCGACCGCGGGAGAAAAATCACGCTGGCGGTTGTTTGTCGTGACGCCGATTACGATGGCATTCGGAGCCAGCCTGTTCTGCGCGAGTAAAGCCGCGGCTTCTGTCGTAAAAGAAAAATAGTACTCTCCATCCAGCACATACACAACGGGAAATTTTTCTGCCGTTGCCGTTTTGTAGTTTTCCGGCAAATACACGAACGCTTTGCATTGTTCATTCAATATTTTGGAGTCGATGACGATGGTTTCTCCTGTAATTTGCGTTACGGTTTGCGCATTGATCGTTTGCGACAAAGCCATTATGCTCAACAAAAAAATTGATCTGAGTGTATTGAGAGTCATGAATTGTTCATTTTAAGGTTTCCTTCACTTGTTACAGATGTATCTGAACGCAATTCGTCTGAAGACGGATGTTTTGCACACAGCGTTGTGTCCGAAAGAGTCAAAACTATCAAAAAGATGTTTCCGGACTTCGCAACGCGTCCGATTTTCGATCCCTGAGTTATCGGACCGGAAGCCTTTCCGGTAAAACTGAGTCAGATTGCCAACGAATTCCATTCAACTCAAAAATGAAAAACAACATGGCAATCAACATATCCTGGCAACTGACACGAGTAGGTTGTATCCTGCTCTACGCTTTCTCCAGCTTCATAGCGTTTTCGCAAAATTCGACAACACCTGATCGTCGGGCTCATCACGAAATGGTGTACGATCCCTCGACAAAATCAATCATAATGGCGGGAGGAAGTACACCTCAGAAAGATAATTCCTTCGTCTTTTTTGATGATTTGTGGCGTTACGGCGAGAGAGGATGGACACTTTTGAATCGCACAAGTGATCAACGCAGCGGGATCCGTCTTGCCTATGATTCAAAACGAATGAAGGTCTATTCGATGGGTGGCTTTACGCCCGACAATCAGTCCAGCGGGCAACTGCGCGTGCTGGATGGAAGCACCTGGAAAATTTTGTCAGATCTGCCAGAAATGAAAGCAGCTGAAGGCGGATTCGTTTACGAAAGCAATCGTGACAAACTGATTGCATTCGGTGGATCACCGGGCCAACGACGAGTCAACAACACAACATGGGAATGGGATGGTGCGAGTTGGAATAAAATCAAAACGCTGAACCCTCCCGGCCGGCAGGGATTCGCAATGGTATTCGACAAAACTCGAAACAAGACGCTGCTTTATGGAGGGATGGATGGCAACGGAAAAATGCTTGATGATGGACTTTGGGAATTCGACGGGCATACTTGGCAAACCATTAATCAGGGCCCGACAACTCCCGGGCCGCGACTTTCACCAGGGTATTGTTATGATTCCAAAAGAGGTATGTTCATTTTGTTTGGAGGAATTTCCGGTCAGGAGATCAAGGCCGACACCTGGGGTTGGGACGGACGCGAATGGAAGAAGTTGGCTGACGATGGTCCGCCGGCGCGGATGATGGGTTATATGGCTTATGATGAATCGCGTGATCGTGTAGTGATGTTTGGCGGGCGCCTGAACTGGCCAAACGATACAAATGATACGTGGGAGTTTGATGGAGAAAAATGGCTGAAGAAGTAAAGCTCTATCAATAGAAATTGAAATGTCGCATGCTATGCCTCAGTCGGCGTCAACTCGTACTTGAAACCCCACGCTTTCAAGGCTTCAAAAAC